>NZ_JAOTBD010000006.1 GCF_026162625.1 Paracoccus beibuensis
GCTTGCGCTACCCGAGGGCTCCGCGCCCGGCGCGCTTGCCCTGAAACGATCCGCCGACTACCAATCTCAAACCGGCAGACTCTCGTTATGACCGAGGGACCAACGGGGGGCAGGTCACCTCAGCTAAGCAACGTGGGGCTCAGACGCCGCTTACGGTCTTCCTTCCGCAGTTGAGTTATCTCGACTACTCTCGCTCCTGTGAAGGCGCATAGCACGGGTAGCCAGCGCTTGGCGCGGATGACATGGTCGCTCTCCCGCTGCGCGGGGTTCGCAGCGTTAGCTGGAGTGTAGTTGGCAGAAGCGCGGAGCAAGGCTTTCGCCTCGTCCTCGGTGTATCCGCGTTCTCGCGTCCGAGTGGTCTTTCCAACAGGTTGATGCACAGTTGCAGCCACGTTCTCTGCCAGCCGATCATTTTCGAATGCCCATTTGAAGAGCGCGCGGATGCATGCCAGATACTTGTCGGCAATGGTCTTGGGCGACTTGCCCTCACGATGCAGGTGGTCGCGCCAGTCGAGTAGATTACGTTTCGTAACGCGGACTGCATTCGAGTGACCAAGGAAGCCTATCAGGTGGAGGACGATATTCTCCCAGCTCTTCCCCCCGTCGCTGTGCTTGCCCAAGGCTTGGCGGAACGAAATATAGTCTTCGAAGAGGCGCGTTATTGGAACCGCCACGACAGGTGCTTCGGCCGCGCCTCCCGCCGGAGGCTTGACAATGGGATCTGTTGCCATGCCTGAATAGTTGCCTTGGTCACGCTCTTGGGCGCGTGTCAGGGCTTCGACTTCGGCCCTCATCAGCTGTCGGGCGAGGACGGTGCGCTCAGCAGAACCGGGAAGCGCAGACAGCGCGTTGGCGTCAAGAAACGCGTCGATCTCATGTTCGACGAGGTGCGTTTCACCTCTGCTAAGACCCTTCTTGAGCTCAGCCAGCTTGGCTTCACGCGAGGTTCTGTCAAATTCCGCCGCTCCTGCTTTGACCAACAGATCAAGCATGACGGCCAGGCGCTCTATCCCATCTTCAGGAAGCCGTCCGTCTGGCAAAGAGGCTCTTAGGTCGGTGGTCGCTGCCTCGATATCCTTTTGGGTCGGCCAATTCTCCCGGGTTGTCTCATCGCGCTGTAGCATTTCCAAGTAGTGGTTCCACACAGCGTGACCGTAGTCTCGCGTCGTGAGGGGGGTGCTTAGACTCATGGCGTGGTGAGGGCTGATTTGCCGTTCCGCCGTGTCGAGCTTTTTGCGCAGTTCCGCCGCGGCGGCTGGTAGCGCCTTTAACAGGCTGCTGAAAAAGTCCGCCCTCACTACGCTCGGGCCAAAGATGATGGGTTTTCCGAGCGCTCTCGTCGAGCTGAGGAAAAGAGTTCGGGTCCGGCATCGATGAAGTCGACGAGAGATGCTCTTCTAAATTCTTTTTCAGCAGCCTGTTAAAGCGGCCCGCCGATCACCACCAAGAGGCTTCGTCAACTCGGTGCGACCGATTACTTCACGAAGATGCTCAGGCATAGCCACACGGGCGTAGAACCTGCCCCCTTTGCTCTTCAGATGACGCATTTCACCGGCCAAGCGCTTGCTCCATTCTGGCACCACTTCTGGCACAGAAACAGGAACCAGGCCCAACGAAGCAAGGCTATTCTTTAAGTTCAGTAGGATGAACTGGTGCTGTGAGAGAGGATTGAACTCTCGACCTCTCCCTTACCAAGGGAGTGCTCTACCACTGAGCTACCACAGCGCCGGTGGAGGGGCGTTTAGACCGTGAACGGGACCTGCGCAAGAGGGGCCGGACGATTTTTGCCTAAATCTTGCCTTGTGACGGCGCCGCGCGTGCGTTTGCTGGACGAGGTCGCGGCGCGACGCTAACAGATGTCCTTATGACCGACCGACCCAAGGACAAATCTCTATCCGGCAGCCGCGAGGAGCGCCTTCGCCAGGCGCTGCGCGCGAATCTGGCGCGGCGGAAGGCGCAGGCCCGGGCAAGGGCGGCGGGCGAGACCAATGACAAGACCATCCCGGACGCGGATGGCGAGACAGGCAAGGACAGCTGATGGACCAGATCATCGTCGAGGGGAACGGCCCGCTGAAGGGAGAGATCCCCATTGCCGGCGCGAAGAACGCCTGCCTGACGCTCATGCCGGCCACCCTGCTGACGGACCAGCCGCTGACGCTGACAAATGCGCCGCGGCTGTCCGACATCCGCACGATGACCGCGCTGCTGCAGTCGCTGGGGGCCGAGGTGGCTGGGCTTCAGGACGGGCAGGTGCTGGCGCTGTCCAGCCACGCGATGACCAGCCATCGGGCGGACTATGACATCGTGCGGAAGATGCGGGCCTCGATCCTGGTGCTGGGTCCGCTGCTGGCGCGTGACGGCGTGGCCGAGGTGTCGCTGCCGGGCGGCTGCGCCATTGGCGCACGGCCCGTCGACCTGCACCTGCGGGCGTTGGAAGCGATGGGGGCAAGCCTGGATCTGCGGGACGGTTATGTCCATGCAAAGGCGCCCTCGGGCGGCTTGCGGGGGGCCGAGTTCGAATTCCCCGTCGTCTCGGTCGGTGCGACCGAGAACGCGCTTATGGCGGCGACCCTAGCGCGGGGCACTACAGTCCTGAAGAACGCCGCCCGCGAGCCCGAGATCGTCGACCTGGCGCGCTGCCTGAGGGCGATGGGTGCGCAGATCGAGGGCGAGGGGACGGGCACGCTGACCATTGAGGGCATCCAGGCGCTGCATGGTGCAACGCATCCCGTGGTCACCGACCGGATCGAACTGGGCACCTACATGCTGGCGCCCGCGATGTGCGGCGGCGAAGTCGAGTGCCTTGGCGGGAAGATCGAACTGCTGGCCGCCTTCTGCGAAAAGCTGGACGAAGCCGGGATCAGCGTCGAGGAAACGCCGCGCGGCCTGAAGGTGTCCCGCAGGAACGGACGGGTGCGGGCCGTGAACGTCACGACCGCGCCGTTCCCCGGCTTCCCGACCGATCTTCAGGCGCAGTTCATGGCGCTGATGTGCATGGCCGAGGGAACCAGCGTGCTGGAGGAAACGATCTTCGAGAACCGCTTCATGCACGCGCCCGAGCTGACCCGGATGGGCGCCAGGATCGACGTGCAGGGCGGGCATGCCGCCGTGACGGGCGTCGAGAAGCTGCGCGGAGCGCCGGTCATGGCAACCGATCTCCGCGCGTCGGTCAGCCTGATCCTGGCCGGCATGGCCGCGGAAGGGACGACCACCGTCAGCCGCGTCTATCACTTGGATCGCGGCTATGAACATGTCGTGCGCAAGCTGCGCGCTGTCGGTGCGCATATCGAACGTGTGAAGGAGGACCAGGCATGACCGAGGATGCCAGCTTTGCCGATGCCGACCCCCGGCCCCTGTCCCTGAAGGCCGAGGACGAGGTCGACCTGCGCATCCTGTCGTCGCTGGTGCAGGACGCAGTGCTGACCGGTGCCGACATCAGCCACGATGTCAAGGCGCGGCGGCTGGCGTTGCTGCTCACCCGGTTCCGGTGGGAGGATGCAGATGCCGCCGAGGCCGAGGAACGCGAGTTCGAGCGCGTGCGTTCGATTTTGGTGATCGGCGACGTGATGCGCGTCGTCAGCGACGGCATTGCCCGGGACGGCGATACCGTGCTGGAGCTTCTTGCCATTCGCTGGCAGGCCGGAGAGGACGGAACGGGACGCCTCTCGCTGGACTTCGCGGGGGACGGGACGGTGCTGGTGGATGTGGAATGCATCAGCCTGGACCTGCGGGACGTGACGCGGCCGCATCGCGCCGTGTCCGGCAAGGCGCCGCACCATCCCGACTAGGTCGACGGGTAATCGAACAAAGAAGAAGCCGTTCCGCGCGACGGGCGGAACCGGGGCAGGGGAAGCGACATGCCGGTCTTTCTGAACACGAGCGACGGCGACTTCGAAGCCGGTTTCCTGCGGATGCTGTCCGCGAAGCGCGAGGATTCGTCGGACGTGAACGACGCGGTGATGGCGATTATCGCGGATGTCCGCAGCCGGGGCGACGACGCGATCTGCGAACTGACGTCGCGGTTCGACCGCCTGGACCTGACACCCGCGACGCTGCGATTCTCGCCAGAGGAGATCGCCGCCGAGGTGGCGAAGGTCAGCGCTGAGGACCGCGCGGCGCTGGCGCTGGCCGCCGAACGCATCCGCGCGTATCACGCCCGCCAGATGCCCGAGGACGCGAGCTGGACCGACCCCGAGGGCGCGACGCTCGGCTGGCGGTGGAGCGCGGTTTCGGCGGCGGGGCTTTACGTTCCGGGCGGGCAGGCGGCCTATCCGTCCAGCGTGCTGATGAACGCGATCCCGGCCCGCGTGGCCGGAGTCGAGCGGCTGGTGATCTGCGTGCCGACACCGGGTGGCGTGATCAATCCGCTGGTCCTGCTGGCGGCGCAGCTGTCCGGCGTCGACGAGATCTATCGCATCGGCGGTGCGCAGGCGGTGGCGGCAATGGCCTATGGCACGGCGACAATCGCGCCGGTCGACAAAATCACCGGACCCGGCAACGCCTATGTCGCGGCGGCCAAGCGGCAGGTGTTCGGCCGCGTCGGCATCGACATGATCGCCGGTCCGTCCGAGGTGCTGGTGATCGCGGACGCCGAGCAGAACCCGGAATGGCTGGCCTGGGACCTGCTGGCGCAGGCCGAACATGACGCTGATGCGCAGTCGATCCTGATCACCACCGAGCCGGGCCTGGCCCGCGCCGTCGCAGCCGAAATCGAGCGGATCATCCCGACGCTGGACCGGGCCGACATCGCGGGTGCCAGCTGGCGCGACTATGGCACCGTGATCGTCGTGTCCGACCTGGCGGAGGCTGCGCGGCTGTCCAACCGAATCGCGCCCGAGCATCTGGAGTTGTGCGTCGCCGACGCCGAGGCACTGGCCGCGACGTGCATCCACGCCGGTGCGATCTTTCTTGGCGCGCACACGCCCGAAGCGGTCGGAGACTATGTCAGCGGGCCAAATCACGTGCTGCCTACGGCGCGGTCGGCACGCTTTTCGTCGGGGCTGTCGGTGATGGACTTCCTCAAGCGAACCACGATTGCACGGCTGACGCCCCGCGCGCTGGCGGCCATCGGCCCCGCGGCCGAGCGCCTGGCGGCATCCGAGGGCTTGCAGGCGCACGGATCTTCGGTTCAGGCTCGGCTTGGGACCTTGAATGAAAGACCTCAGGAATGAGCCGCATCACCCGGATCGAGATCGACGACAGCGCCATTGCCCCCGCCACGCCCGAGATGGAGCAGGAGCGGCGCGTCGCGATCTTCGACCTGATCGAGGACAACAGCTTCGACATTCCGGGTCGCGAGGGCGAACCCGTCCCCGACGGCCCCTACGTGCTGGAGCTGTGTATCCGAGAGGGGCGGCTGGTCTTCGACGTGACGACCGAAGCCGCCGACAAGGTGGCCGAGTTCCACCTGTCGTTGGGCCCCTTCCGGCAGGTGGTCAAGGACTACTTCCAGATCTGCCAAAGCTATTTCGATGCGGTCAAGCGCCTGCCGCCCGCGCAGATCGAGGCGATCGACATGGCCCGCCGGGGCATCCACAACGAGGGCGCCCGGACCCTGCAGGAGCGGCTGGAGGGCAAGGCGAGGCTGGACATCGACACGGCGCGGCGATTGTTCACGCTGATCTGCGCGCTGATCCCGCAGGCGTGATGCGGATGACGCAGGACAGGTTCCCCTCATCGGTGCTGTTCTGCTGCGACCACAATGCCATCCGTTCTCCCATGGCCGAGGGGATGATGAAGAAGTTCTATGGCCGCGCGGCCTATGTCCAGTCCGCGGGTGTCAAGAACGACACCGAAGTCGACGGCTTTGCCATCGCCGTCTGCGACGAGATCGGCGTGCCCCTGGTCAACCACCGAAGCCGCAGCTTCGAGGAAATGCAGGACTGGGGCGACGACCTGGGCCAGTTCGACCTGATCGTCGCCCTGTCGCCCGCCAGCCAGCGCATGGCGCTGGAAATGACGCGGCACGCCCATCTGGAGATCGAGTACTGGCCGATCATGGACCCGACGGGGCTGGCCGAGGGGCGCGAGGCGCGGCTGGCCGCGTATCGCCAGACACGCGACCAGATCCGCGCGCGCATGTGCGACCGCTTTGGCCCTCCGCGCAAGGTCGAGGTCTAGCAGCGGACGTCGCGCGTCTGGCGCCAGTGGTTCGGCACGTCCCATATCGGGCGGGCAATCTCGGCCTCGACCTCGTCGCGGGTCAGGCCGATGTCGCGCAACTGCGCGTCCGACAGGCGCGACAGGTCGATGCGGGTGCGGCGGACGTCGAACATGGTCATCAGACGCTCTACCCAGTTGGGGCGGGGCAGGATGCCGTGACCGGTCACGACGCGAAGCAGGGCGGTTTTGGTCATCGTTCAGCTCCTTTGATGAAATCCATCATGAGGGAAGATGCTTTACGGTGGTATCATCTTCCTGATTGATGAATATACCCCGCCGGTGTATTTGTGAAACGAATGGTTTTGATGTCTTTCATCAACAGTGGTGGCGAATGCGCAATCTGGATATCGCGACGCTGAGGTCGCTTCAGGCGGTGGCGGAATACGGTGCCGTCACCCGCGCGGCCGAGGCGCTGAACATGACGCAAAGCGCGCTCTCGATGCAGATGAAGCGGCTGGAGGACCTCTTCGGCCGCCCGATGCTGCAGAAGGCGGGGCGCGGCGTGATCCTCAGCGACTTTGCGCAGGACCTGCTGGGCGAAAGCCGAAAGCTGGTGGCGCTGAACGACGCCATCCTGTCGCGCTTCACGGGCGCCCGCCCCGAGATGCGGCTGCGCGTCGGGCTGACCAGCGACTGGCTGTTCACAAAGGTCGCCCAAGCGGTGCGGGCGTTCCGGCTGGACCACACGGGGGTGGAACTGATCATCAACGATGGGCGCAGCAAGGATCTGCGCGCGCAGATGGCGCGGGGCGGCCATGACGTCATCCTGACAACGGAATTCGCCGCGCCGCCCGGTGCGATGCACCTGGCGAAGGTCGACTTGGCCTGGTTCGGGGCGACCGGAGGGCGGGCCTGGCAGGAACGCCCGCTGCCGATCGCGAATTCACCGCACTGCGCCTACTACCCGGTCGGGATGGCGGCGCTGGAGAAGGCGGGGATCGAGTGGATGCAGGTCGTCGGCGACGGCGGCAGCGACACCTGGCGGGTGCTGGCCGCGGCCGATCTTGGTGTGACGCTGCTGCCGCGCGGCATTCAGCAGCCGGGGCTGGAGGTCGTCGACCACGGCGGCGCCTTGCCGCCGCTGCCGCCGACCTGGCTGAATATCTATGTCGCCGACGGGCCCGCGCGGCAGGTCGCGTCGGATTTCGCAGGCTATCTTCGCCGCGTCGTCTGCGAAGTGGCGGCGGCCGCTTAACAGGCCGCTGAAACAGTCGGCTCTCGAGGCGGTTTGCAGAACATGATCCGTTGCCTGGAGGAAGACGGCGGGGGTCATCATGCGCGGAGCGGACGGAAAGAGCCGGTCGCTGTTCAGCTATGTCGATCTTGAGCGCCGCATTTCCGCGCGGCACCCGTTGCGGAAGATCCGGCAGGTCGTGAATGACGCGCCGGCCAGCCTGGATGCCGGGTTCGAAGGGCTTTGCACCGACTTCGGTCGCCCTCGATCGCGCCGGAGCGGCTGATCCGGGCCGGCCTGCTCCAGATCCTGTCTCCGGTTCGCTTCGAGCGGCAGCTGATGGAGCAGATGCAGTATAACCTGCTGTTCCGCTGGTCCGTGGGGCTTCATCGATGACCCCGTCTGGGGTGAAGGGCGTCAGCCCTGAACGGGCGAGGCCCGGGCCGAAGGCCGTGTCCACCAGGAACCGCGACCGGCTGCCGACGACCGGGATGTCGCGCAAGGTGATGGCGGCGAGCACCACCAGGTCGCGCCGTTCCTGCCGGACGATCATTTCCCGGTCGATGGCACGTTCAAGGCCTGGGCGTCGAAGGGCTTCAAGCTGAAGGCAGAGGGCACGCCGCCCACCGAGGGTGATACCCCTGCTGTGAACCCCCGACACGCCAACCGCCGAGACCAGCTCCGAGACTGCTCCGATCCCCGCCCCAACCATCGCAGCCGAAACGCCGAGGTCGACTTCAAGGGCGGGAAGCGCTCCGACGCAACCCATGCCTCCACGACCGACCCGGAGGCACGGCTTTACAGGAAACCGCCTGGCGCGGGCGCAATGCCCTGTTTCATGGGGCATGCGCTGGAGAACCGCCAGGGGCTGGTTGTCCAGGGTGACCTGACCCAGGCCGACGGTCATGCCGAACGGAAGGCCGCGCTTGATATGGCGCATCGTCACCCTCCTGGCTCAACCCGGAAGCTGACAAGGCCCATGATGCCGCCGGCGTCGTGGCCGATCTGCGCCGGGCCTGCGTCACCCCGCATGTCGCCCAGAAAGCGCGGCATCCGGCAGTCGACGGACGCACCACCCGACACCAAGGCTATGCCTTGTCCATCAGGCACCGGAAGCGGAGAGGAGCCCTTCGGCCGGGCCAAGACCGTCGGCGGCATGGCCCAGACCGTTTGCCGGGGTGTCGAGCGGCTGAGGTCCCGCTTCATCCTGACAATGGCGGCCAACAACCTGGCCCGGCGGCCTCGGTTGCTGGGGGTGCAATCACCGGACCGGGCACCAGGCACCCATGAGGCACCCATGCCCTCCAGTGCCGAAGGCCCCGACCATGATCCTCATCGATCGCCAAGACGGGAAACACGTCCCGTTCGGCGAATATGTGAGCGGCCTGTTAGACAACAACGCCCGCACCTTCGGTCGCGGGACCGGCGACGGCGCGAAAGGCGGCGAACAGTTCTCGGCCCAGCCCTTCACTGCTGTGGGATCCGTCGAATGGCACCGGCGCGCGGTTTTCAAACCCCGGCGCCAGGCATTCCAGCGTTCCCGCGGCCGCGTCCAGCCGAACGAGGTCGCCATCCTGGATGCGCGCCAGCGGCCCGCCCATTGCCGCCTCGGGCGAGACGTGGATCGCGGCGGGCACCTTGCCCGACGCCCCCGACATCCGTCCGTCCGTCACCAGCGCGACCTTGAGGCCGCGATCCTGCAGCACGGCCAGCGTCGGCGTCAGCGAATGCAGTTCCGGCATGCCATTGGCGCGCGGACCCTGGAAGCGGACGACGACCACTGTGTCCTCGGTGAACTCTCCGTTGCGAAACGCTGTCTTCACGGCCTCCTGGTCTTGGAAGACGCGGGCCTTCGCCTCGATCAGGTGACGCTCGGGCGCGACGGCGCTGATCTTGATCACGCCCCGGCCCAGGTTCCCCTGCAGCTGCTTCAGCCCGCCGGTTCTGGCAAAGGCGTCGCTTGCGGGGCGGAGGATCTTGTCGTTCAGGCTGGTGCGCGACCCGGCTTCCCACCGGATGCGGTCGCCGTCCAGCTTGGGTTCGCGCGAATAGCCGTCAAGTCCGCTGCCGTTGATGGTCTTGACGTCCGCGTGCAACAGCCCCGCTTCGAGCAGCTGGTCGATCATGTAGCCAAGACCGCCGGCGGCGTGGAAATGATTCACGTCGGCCAGCCCGTTCGGATAGACCCGCGCCATCAGCGGCACGTTCTCGGACAGGTCGTGGAAATCCTCGATGTCCAGCAGGACCCCGGCCGCCCGCGCCATGGCGGGCAGGTGCAGGACCAGGTTCGTGGACCCGCCCGTGGCCATCAGCCCGACGATGCCGTTGACGAAGGCGCGTTCGTCCAGAACCTCGCCCGCGGGAATGTACTCGTTGCCCAGGTTCGTGATCGCGGCGGCCCGCTGGACGGCCGCGACGGTCAGTGCGTCCCGCAGGGGCGTGTTCGGGTTCACGAAGCTGGACCCCGGCAGGTGCAGGCCCATGAACTCCATCAGCATTTGGTTGGTGTTGGCAGTGCCATAGAAGGTGCAGGTGCCGGGACCGTGATAGCTGGCCATCTCGGCCGCCATCAGCGCGTCGCGGTCGACCTCTCCAGTGGCGAACTGCTGGCGGACCTTCGATTTCTCATCATTGGGCAGGCCCGAGGGCATCGGCCCGGCCGGCACGAAAACCGCAGGAATATGCCCGAAGGTCGCCGCCGCGATGACCAGTCCCGGCACGATCTTGTCGCAAACGCCCAGGTACATCGCGGAATCGAAGCAATCATGCGACAGCCCCACGCCCGCCGCCAGCGCGATCACGTCGCGGGAAAACAGTGACAGCTCCATCCCGGCGCGGCCTTGGGTAACGCCGTCGCACATCGCCGGAACGCCGCCCGCGACCTGCACCGTGGCGCCCGCTGCGCGCCCGGCGGCGCGGATCACGTTCGGGAAGCGCTCATACGGCTGATGGGCCGACAGCATGTCATTGTAGGCCGTGATGATCCCGATATTGGGCTTGCGGGTCGTCGCCATGTCCTGCTTGTCGTCCATGGAAGCGTAGGCATGGGCCTGGTTCCCGCAGGACAGGTGCGCGCGCGCTGGACCCTCCTGCGCAGCGCGGGCGATCTTTCGCAGATAGGCGCTGCGGCTGTCGGCCGAGCGTTCGCGGATCCGGTCGGTCACGCGGTCGATCATGGCGTGAAGGGTCATGGCGGCCTCCTCTGGCTTTGGCCGGAATATATGCCGTTAGCGTTAACGGTTCAACCGGCTGTCATGTGTTGCGTGTTAATCTGGTGCTGCGGCTTGTGCGTAACGGGGCGTCATGTCAGATCGGCAACGAAAGGATACCTCATGACCGATCTGCCCGTCATCCGACTGCGTCCGAAGGCCAAGCCGCAGGCGATCCGCCACGGCTTCCCTTGGGTCTTTGCCGACGAGGCCGTGCTGGACCGCCGCACCCGCGCCCTGCCGCCCGGCGGGATGGCGCTTCTGGAGGATGCCGAGAGGCAGCCGCTGGGCGTGGTGACGGTGAACCCGAATTCCAAGATCATCGGGCGGATGATGGACCGCGATGCGGACGCCGTCGTGGACCGGGCCTGGATCGCGGAACGGCTGGCCCGCGCGCAAGAGATGCGCGCCCGCCTCTATGACGCGCCGTTCTATCGGATGGTGCATGCCGAAGCCGACGGCCTGCCGGGGCTGGTGATTGACCGCTTCGGCGATGCCGCCGTAATGCAGCCGAACGCGGCCTGGGCCGACAGCATGGCCGAAGATATCGCCAATGCGCTGGTTGAGGTCACAGGAGTTTCCTCGGTGATCCTGAACGGCCAAGGCCGCGCCCGCGGCCTAGAGGGCCTGTCCGAGCGGATGGAGGTCCTGCGCGGCGAAGCGCCCACGGCGCCGGTGCAGGTTGGCATGAACGGGGCCATCTATCTTGCCGATTTGATGGGCGGGCAGAAGACCGGGCTGTTCTTCGACCAGCGCCCGAACCATGCCTTTGCGCAGCGGCTGGTCAAGGGCGGCACGGTTCTGGACGTCTTCAGCCATGTCGGCGGCTTCGGGCTGGCCGCCCTTGCGGCAGGCGCGACGCAGGCGACCTGCATCGACGGCAGCGCCGCCGCGCTGAAGCTGGCGCAGGGCGGTGCCGAGGCCATGGGCGCCGCGGATCGGCTGGAAGTCGTCCAGTCTGATGCTTTCAAGGCGCTGGAGCAGCTGGCCGAACAGGGCCGCGGCTTCGACGTCGTCATTTGCGACCCGCCCGCCTTCGCGCCTGCCAAGCCGGCGCTGGAGGCCGGGCTGCGGGCCTATGAACGTGTGGCAAAGACCGCAGCGCCGCTGGTGGCGCCCGGTGGCTACCTGGTTCTGTGCAGTTGCAGCCATGCCGCCGATCTGACCGCGTTCCGCAATGTCAGCGCCCGCGGCATTGGCCGCGGCGGGCGGCGCGGCGTGCTGATCCACACTGGCCAGGCCGGGCCCGACCATCCGATGTTGCCGCAGCTGGCCGAGACGGGCTATCTGAAGGCGCTGTTCTTCCGGCTGGACTGATGCGGGCGGTCCTGGATGCCAATGTGCTGTTTCCGACGATCCTGCGAGAGATCCTGACCGATCTTGCGGCGGCCGGGCTTTACGAAGCCCGGTGGTCCGACCGGATCATCGAGGAGTGGCGCCGCGCCGCCGCCCGCTTGGGCCCCGAGCAGGAGGTCGTGGCGGGGGCAGAGATCACGATGCTGCGCCTGCGGTTTCCGCAGGCGCCTGTTCCCTGCGACGGGCAGGCGGTCATCGACCTGGACCTTCCGGATCCCGCTGACCGCCACGTGGTCGAAGCCGCACTGGCGGCAGGCGCCGGCCTGATCGTGACGGCGAACCTGCGCGACTTTCCCCAGCGGCTGATGGCCGGGCTGGGCCTGCGGGCGGTTCATCCCGACGCGTTCCTGGTCGACCTGTGGCAGCGGGACGCCGCGGCGATCGAACGTGCGTTGGGCGACGCGCAGCAAAAGGCTGCCGCGTCGGGCGGGGACATGTCGATGCAGCAGATGATGAAGCGATGCCGTCTTCCCCGGCTGGCCAAGGCGCTGAGAGGTTGAAGCACGTTGCTGTTATCGCTAACAAGAGGTATGGCGGACGCCAACCACAAGGAGGACAGCATGGTCTCGCGTGTCATTCCGGTCGATGATTTCGACCTCGTGATCTTCGGCGCGACGGGCGATCTGGCCCATCGCAAGATCCTGCCGGGCCTCTTCCGGCGGTTTGAGGCGGGGCAGATCCCGCCGACCAGCCGTATCATCGGCGCCGCCCGTACCGAACAGGGCGACGACGAGTTTCGCGAGGAAATCGCCCGCGCGATCTGCGAACATACCCGCGTCAGCAAGGAGAACCCGCGACTGGCAGAGTTCCTGGACCTGCTGGGTTACGTGTCCATCGACGCGCGGGGCGAGGGCGGCTGGCAGGCGCTAAAGGACCGGATGCGGCCGGGGGCGGTTCACGCCTTCTACTTCTCGGTCGCGCCTGCGCTGTTCGGGGAAATCGCCGAACGTCTCGCCGGTCACGGCATCGCCGACGACGACAGCCGCATCGTGGTGGAAAAGCCGTTCGGCCGCGACCGGGCCAGCGCACGCGCGCTGAACGCCACGCTGGCGCAGCATTTCGATGAGCACCAGATCTATCGGATAGACCACTATCTGGGCAAGGAAACCGTCCAGAACCTGATGGCGGTCCGTTTCGCGAACGTGCTGTTCGAGCCGCTGTGGAATGCGCAGTTCATCGACCACGTCCAGATCACCGTGGCGGAAACCGTGGGCGTGGCGGGGCGCGGCAGCTATTACGACAAGTCGGGCGCGATCCGGGACATGGTCCAGAACCACATGATGCAGCTGCTCTGCCTCATCGCGATGGAGCCGCCCTACCACTTCGATCCCGACGCCGTCCGGGACGAGAAGCTGAAGGTCATTCGCGCGCTTGAACCCGTGGCAACCTCGGACATCGTGCGCGGCCAGTACCAGGCCGACGGCACCGACAGCGGCTATCTGGAAGATGCCGAGAACCCCGATTCGCGCACCGAGAGCTATGTCGCGATGAAGGTCCGCATCTCGAACTGGCGCTGGCAGGGGACGCCCTTCTACCTGCGCACCGGCAAGAAGCTGCGGGCGCGCACAAGCGAAATCGCGATCACCTTCAAGGAACCGCCGCACTCCATCTTCGACGACAGTGGTGTGCCAAAGGCGAACGAGCTGGTGATCCGCCTTCAGCCGAACGAGGGCATGAACATGAAGGTCATGATCAAGGAGCCCGGTCCCGGCGGTATGCGCCTGGTTCAGGTGCCGCTGGACATGTCGTTCGCCGACGCCCTGGGGCCGGACGGCGCGGACATGCCCGATGCCTATGAACGGCTGATCATGGACGTGATCCGCGGCAACCAGACGCTGTTCATGCGCGGCGACGAGGTCGAGGCGGCCTGGGCCTGGACCGACCCGATCATCGAGGCGTGGGAGGACGGCAAACGTCGCCCGGAACCTTATGACCCCGGATCCTCGGGACCGGACGAGGCGTTGCGGCTGATGCATCGCGACAACCGTCGCTGGAGGGAAATCAGGGCATGACCATGGAGCTGAAGGAATATCCCGACCGGGAAATGCTGGCCCTGTCGCTGGCCGACCGCATCGCCTCGCAACTGGCGCAGCACCTGCGGGGCAATGACCGCGCAACGCTGTGCGTGCCGGGGGGCACCTCTCCCGCGCCCGTCTTCGAGACCCTGAGCGGGACCGACATCGACTGGGGTCGCGTGACGGTCGTGCTGGGCGACGAACGCTGGGTGGACGGCGATCACAAGCGGTCGAACAGCCGCCTGCTGCGGCGGCACCTGCTGAAGGAAAAGGCGGCGGCGGCCGGCTATATCGACCTCTACACCGGGGATGCCACGCCCGACCTGGCGGTGGACGGTTTGGCCGAGCGTCTGGCCCCGCACCTGCCGCTGACGGTGGTCCTGCTGGGCATGGGCAACGACATGCACACCGCCAGCCTGTTCCCCGGCGCCGATCACCTGCAAGCCGCGATGGCCCCTGACGCGCCCCCGATCATGGCGATCAGGGCTGCGGGCGCCGAGGAGCCGCGCATCACCTTGACCAGGCCGGTGCTCTGCGATGCGATCAACCTTCATGTCCTGATCACGGGCCCCGAGAAACGCGACGCGCTGGAGCGTGCGCAGAAGTTGGACCCGATGCAGGCGCCGATCCGCGCCTTTCTTGACGAAGCCACCGTTCACTGGGCCGAATAAGGGACCACGACCGCATGTCCGACATCTGGAACCGCCTGAAGTCGCATCGCACCCGGCAGGGTGAGACGCGCATCGAATCGCTTTTCGCCGCTGACACCGACCGGGTGGCGGGGTTCTCGACCCGCACCGACGGGCTGTTCTTCGACTGGTCGAAGACCATGATCGACGCCGAGGCGCGCGACCTGCTGCTGGACCTGGCCCGAACTGCCGGCGTCGAGGCGCGGCGCGACGCGATGTTTGCGGGCGAAAAGATCAATGAGACCGAGGGGCGGGCCGTCCTGCACACCGCGCTGCGCAACCTGTCGGGCAGCGTGACCGTCGACGGCCAGGACGTGATGCCCGAGGTTCGCCGCACCCATGACCGCATGGCCGCCTTTGCGCAGCAGGTCCGCGACGGAAGCTTCACGGGGCAGGGCGGCAAGATCACCGACGTGGTGAACATCGGCATCGGCGGGTCGGACCTGGGGCCCTACATGGCGGTGCTGGCGCTGGCGCCTTATCACGACGGGCCCCGGACGCATTTCGTCAGCAACGTCGACGGCGCCGACATCGCCGACACGCTGAAGGGCCTCGACCCGACGAAGACGCTGGTGATCGTGGCGTCGAAGACCTTCACCACCATCGAGACGATGACGAACGCCCGGACCGCCCGTGACTGGATGGCGAAGACGGTGACCGACCCGGCGGCACAGTTCGTGGCGCTGTCCTCGGCCGTCCAGAAGACCGGGGACTTCGGCATCGACGAATCACGCGTCTTCGGCTTCGAGGACTGGGTCGGCGGCCGCTACTCGGTCTGGGGACCGATCGGCATGTCGCTGATGCTGGCTGTCGGGCCCCAGCGGTTCGACGAGTTCGTGGCAGGCGGCGCGGCGATGGACGACCATTTCCGCAACGCCCCTCTGGAGGGCAACCTGCCGGTCCTGCTGGCGCTGGTCGGCATCTGGCATCACCAGGTCTGCGGCTATCCCACCCGCGCCGTGCTGCCCTATGACAACCGCCTGCTGCGTCTGCCCGCCTATCTGCAGCAACTCGAGATGGAATCGAACGGCAAGCGCGTGGCCATGGACGGCAGCGACCTGACCGTCGTCTCGGGTCCCGTGGTCTGGGGAGAGCCGGGGACGAACGGCCAGCACGCGTTCTATCAGCTGATCCACCAGGGCACGACGCCGGTTCCTTGCGAATTCATCCTGGCTGCCCGCGGGCACGAGCCGGAACTGGCGCATCACCACATCCTGCTGGCCGCGAACTGCCTGGCGCAGTCCGAGGCGCTGATGCGCGGACGCAGCCTTGATGAAGCGCGCGAGCTGATGGCGGCGAAGGAGCTCGACGGCGCCGAGCAGGAGCGTCAGGCGCGGCACCGCGTGTTCCCGGGCAACCGCCCCTCTACAACGCTGCTGCTGGAGCAGCTGACGCCTCATGCGCTTGGCCAGATCGTCGCGCTCTACGAGCATCGCGTCTTTGTCGAGGGTGTGATCCTCGGGATCAACAGCTTCGACCAGTGGGGGGTCGAGCTTGGCAAGGAACTGGCCCTGAAGGTCGAGCCGTTGCTGAAGGGCGAAGCGTCGCCGGGCCACGATGCCTCGACCGACTGCCTGGCGGCCGAAATCCGCAAGATGCGCGCCTGACGCAGGCGGGGCCGGTTCCCGTCCGGGCACCTCGCGATACCGCAGCGAAACAATGGGGCCGCGGCGCAGCTTGCCGCGGCTTTTCCTTGCTACGCCGAGCCTGTAGGGTCGCCGTCAACTTGGAAAGGGCTGATCATGGCGTTCTTCTCGAAACTGCGCGAGCGGCTGACAAGGTCATCGACGAAAATCGGGGCCGGGCTGGACGACATCGTCGGGGACGCCCCCGAAGCACCGCCCGCGCCAGCGGGCGAACTGCCGGCACCCGTCGCGACACCGCATCCGCAGCCGGTCCAGCCGGGCATCGTCGGGCGGCTGTTCGGACGCGGCGAGGCAAAGGCCGAAGAACCGCGCCGGGCCCTGGACGACGAGATGCTGGAAGAGCTGGAAGACATGCTTGTCCAGGCGGATCTCGGCGTTGACACGGCCCTGCGCGTCACGGCCAACATCGCGGAAGGCCGCATGGGGCGGCGCGTGTCCTCGACTGAACTGAAAGAGCTTCTGGCCACCGAGATTGCCCGCATCATGGCGCCGGTCGCGCGGCCCCTGCCGATCTATCCCAAGAAGCCGCAGGTGGTGCTGGTGGTCGGCGTCAACGGCGCCGGCAAGACGACCACCATCGGCAAGCTGGCCAGCCAGTTCCGCGCGGCGGGCAAGTCGGTGGTCATCGCGGCGGGTGACACGTTCCGGGCCGCAGCGGTCGAGCAGTTGCAGGTGTGGGGCCAGCGGGCAGGTGTGCCGGTGATGGTCGCGCCGCAGGGCAGCGACCCGGCCAGCCTCGCCTATGACGCGATGGT
Source organism: Paracoccus beibuensis (assembly GCF_026162625.1). Taxonomy (GTDB): domain Bacteria; phylum Pseudomonadota; class Alphaproteobacteria; order Rhodobacterales; family Rhodobacteraceae; genus Paracoccus; species Paracoccus beibuensis. The sequence goes on from NZ_JAOTBD010000006.1 coordinate 17,007, forward strand.
CCGGGCCGAGGCCGAGGGGGCCGATCTTTTGATGATCGACACCGCCGGCCGGCTGCAGAACCGGCAGGACCTCATGGAGGAACTGGCGAAGATCGTCAGGGTGATCCGCAAGAAGGACCCGGACGCGCCGCACAACACCCTGCTGGTCCTGGATGCCACGACGGGCCAGAACGCGCTGAACCAGGTCGAAACTTTCCGCAAGCTGGCGGACGTGTCGGGGCTGGTCATGACCAAGCTGGACGGGACCGCGCGCGGCGGCGTCCTGGTGGCGCTGGCCGATCGCTTCGGCCTGCCGATCCACGCGATCGGCGTGGGTGAGCAGATCGACGACCTGGACGCCTTCGAACCTGACGAGTTCGCGCGCGCGCTGGTCGGCCTCTAGCTTGCCACGGGCTCGGTTGCTGTGATCAGCGGCTTGCCGTTGCGTTGGTGCCGGGCGAGCATCTGCCGCACCTGGCGCCCGCCGGGTACGGGGCGCGCGAACGGCAGGGGACCGTCGGCCAGCCGGGGCAGCGCGGCCCGGATCTGCCGCCTCTGGATGTCCGAATAGGCCAGAAGGGCGACGGGGCCCGGATACAGGCTTTCGGTCCATGCGCCCTCGGCGTCGATGATATCGTGACCGTCAACGAGGATGTGCCAATAGCGGATAGCGGTGACGTCGCGCCGGACCAAGATCCCTGGTTGCCCGACCAGGTGACGGGCAGCGACCAGCGCCTCGGGGTTTCCGAACATCCGCGCTACGATGGGCGACCGGATCAGCACCCGGTGCTGGGGCGACACCATCATGTCGCGCCGCGGCTGCCCATCGCCTAGCGCCCCCGCGGCGATCAGCACAGGCCGATCCTGAGGTCTCAGGTCCAGATGCAGGGGGTCCGCAAGCCGGCTGCCGATCCAGAGGATGGGCCGCAACCCGTGATCCAGGGTCGCGACAAGGTCGCCAACCTGCAAACTTTCCACGGGCCGGAAATCTGTCGCCGTTCTGATCCGGGTCCCGTGTCCGAAACAGGCGGCGGCATAGGCTACGTTGTCGTCCGTGCTGCTCATCGAGCGGACCTTGCTGAAACTGTAGGACAGGTTCTGGTCGAACTTCGGATAGACCTGAACCCCGTCCACCAGGCGCGGCACGGGCAGCACCAGGACGGAATGGCGGTCACCCAGTTCCGCCCCCAACCCACCGGAGACGAAAGTGCGCGGAAAGACCATGACGAACTGGTCGACGACCGGTGTTCCGGCCGCGTCGAGCCTGGTCGGGCCGGACATCACGGAACCAATGAAGTTCGACAGCTGTGTGCCAGGAAGAAGGGTCGTTTCGGACAGCCCGTAGCCGAAGGTGGCGGGCGCGGCCAGCCGCTGATCCGTTTCCTCGGGCGAGTACCTGCCGCTTTCAAAGAAGCTGTCTTCGTCGCTGAGCGTGATCTCGGACCGCGTGGCCTGCGACATGTTCACGGGGGCCGTGCTGTTCGCCCACGGTGCGTAGTTGGAAGGCGACGAGGATCCCACCGGGATTACATTGCTGAACGTCAGTACGGTAATCTTGAACAGCATTCGGAACCCTTGCGGACGATCGTCCGGTGACCTTGTCTGAAGCTGGTTCAAACACTTAGGTCACACGGGTTAACCAAAGGTTAACGCGAGTCCGCCGAGGTTCCCCTTTCGCGATAGGGCGTGCTGCCGTATTGGGCACGGTAGCATTTGGAGAAATGCGATGGGCTGGAAAAGCCCGACGCCAGCGCGATCTCGATGATCGACAGCTCGGTCTGCATCAGCAGATTGCGGGCTCGGGCCAGGCGCGTCTCCATGTAGTACCGCTTGGGGCTGCGGTTCAGATAGCGGCGGAACAGCCGCTCCAGCTGGCGGGTCGACATCCCCGCATCGGTGGCCAGTTGCGCCGGGCTGATCGGCTCCTCGAGGTTCGCCTCGATCCGCGAAATGACGGCGGCAAGCCGTGGGTGGCGCACGCCGATCCGGGTGGGAATCGACAGGCGCTGGCGGTCCTGGTTGGTGCGGATCGCGGTGTGAAGCATCTGGTCGGCCACGTCGGCGGCCAGTGCGTCGCCTTGCGCCTCGGCGATCAGGTGCAGCATCAGGTCGATGCTCGACGTGCCGCCGGCGGCTGTCAGCCGGTTTCCGTCATGCACGAAGACCGACCGGAAAAGGTCGACCTGGGGGAAGGCTTCGGCAAAACCATCGTGGTTTTCCCAGTGGATCGTCGCCTTGCGCTGGTCCAGGAGTCCGGCCTCGGCCAGAACCCACGACCCCGTGCAGACGGCGCCCATTGCCGCACCTCCGCGCGCCTGGCGACGCAGCCAGGCCAGAACCGGGCGCGTCGCCTCGCGGGCGATCTCGGTGCCGCCGCAGACGATCACGACCTCGTCGCGGCCGGGCGGGGGCGCGTCGGTATCCAGCCCCGCGTCGACCAGCACCCGCGTGCCGTTCGAACAGACCGCGAGATCGCCATGAGGCCCGACAAGGCGCCAGTCGAACAGCGTCTGCCCAGATGCGCGGTTCGCCAGCCGCAGGGGTTCTATCGCCGCCGTGAACGGCAGCATCGTGAAGCGGTCTAGCAGCAGGAAGGTAAAGCGGCGCGGTTTCTCGGATGGCATCTGGCTATCTGGCTGTGCGGTTGCGTCCGGCACCCAAACAGGCTTTGGCGTCCCCGGCAAGCACAGGTTGCATGGCCGGTTGCGGCTAGGCCTTTCCCTGCTGGTCGTTCACGACTATATGTGCGCGACCATTTCCAAGGAGCGCAGGATATGACGCAGGAGAACCGCAAGACCGTCGCCACCCAGACCTGGGACAAGGCCGGCTGGCGCGCCTATCCGCGCGTCCAGATGCCCGAATATACTGATCCCGCGGCCTTGTCGGCGGTTGAATCGCAACTGCGCCGCTATCCCCCGCTGGTCTTCGCCGGAGAGGCGCGCCGTCTGAAGGCACAGCTGGCCGATGTCGCGGCGGGCCGAGGCTTCCTGCTGCAGGGTGGCGACTGCGCCGAGAGCTTCAGCGAATTCAGCGCCGACAACCTGCGTGACACGTTCAAGGTGCTGCTGCAGATGGCGGTCGTTCTGACCTGGGGCGCGCAGATGCCCGTCGTCAAGGTCGGTCGCATGGCGGGCCAGTTTGCCAAGCCGCGCAGTGCCCCCACCGAAGTCATCGGCGGCGTGGAACTGCCCAGCTATCGCGGCGACATCGTCAACGGCTTCGACTTCACCGCAGAGTCGCGCATCCCCGACCCGCAGCGGATGCTGGCGGCCTATACCCAGGCGGCCGCGTCGCTGAATCTGCTCCGCGCCTTTTCGACCGGCGGGTTTGCCGACATGCACCGTGTCCAGAGCTGGATCGCCGATTTCGTGGGCGGTCCCGAGGCGGCGAAGTATCGCGACATCGCCGGCCGCATCAGCGACGCGATGGCCTTCATGCAGGCGGCTGGCGTGACTTCGGACACGGCGCACCAGCTGTCCAAGGTCGATTTCTATACCAGCCACGAGGCGCTGCTTCTGGAATACGAAGAGGCGCTGGCGCGGACGGATTCGACGACGGGTATGCCAATCGCGGGGTCCGGCCACATGATCTGGATCGGCGACCGCACCCGACAGCCGGACGGCGCGCATGTGGAATTCTGCCGCGGCGTTCAGAACCCGATCGGGTTGAAATGCGGCCCGACCACGACGGCCGACGATCTCAAGGTGCTGATGTCCAGGCTGAACCCGGAGAACGAACCCGGTCGCCTGACCCTGATCGCGCGCTTCGGTGCGGGCAAGGTCGGCGACCACCTGCCGCGTCTGGTCAAGGCGGTGCAGGAGGAAGGCGCCAATGTCCTCTGGTCTTGCGACCCGATGCACGGCAACGTCATCAAGTCCTCGACCGGCTACAAGACGCGGGCCTTCGACTCGATCCTGCGCGAGGTGCGGGAGTTCTTTGGCGTCCACAAGGCCGAAGGCACGATCCCCGGCGGCGTGCATTTCGAAATGACCGGCCAGGACGTGACCGAATGCACCGGCGGCGTGCGCGCGGTCACCGACGAAGATCTGTCGGACCGTTACCACACCGCCTGCGATCCCCGCCTGAACGCCAGCCAATCGCTGGAACTGGCCTTCCTGGTGGCCGAGGAGCTTCGCGACCGGCGTGAAAGTGCCGCGCCCCAGCGGGCGGGGGCAGCGATCTGAACCCGTCACGGTCCGGGACAGCGCCTGGGCCGTTTCACTTCCAGCGGCGGTGGATCCAGAACCACTGGTCCATGTGGCGCCTGACCAGCATCTCCAGGTCGTCGTTCAGTGCCTGCATCATCGCCCGCGGCTCGTCCGGGGCGACCGGTGAGCCGACGTGGACGCGAAAGCTCAGCCCGTCCGGCTGACGGATGCCCGCGATCGGCAGCAGCAACGCATCGTATCGGCGCGCCAGTTCCGCAGGCGTCAGCACGGTCTTGGTCGGCAGGTCGAAGAACCGCAACTCGGCGCCGTCATGATCGTATTGATCGAACCCCAGCGCCAGCCAGCCTCCGCCCCGCAGAAAGCGCAGCATCGATGCAAGTCCTGAGCGGCCGCGCGGAAACAGCGGCTCTGCGATGGCGGTAATGGCGGGGACGTAGTGGCGGTTGAACGCCTCGTTGTTCATCGGACGATAAAGCGCGCCGACCGGCCAGCCGCGCCCCGACAGCGCGGCGCGCATCGCGTCGTAGTTGCCGAAATGCGCGCAGGCGAGGATCACCGGACGGCCGCTGTGAAGCGCCTCCTCCAGTGCGGCCAGCCCCGGCCCCTCCATAGGGTCGGCGGCACGGATACGGGACGTGAAGGCGTCGCCGGAATAAATCTCGGCCAGGCTGCGCCCCGCATTCGCGGGCACGGCGCGGACCAGCGCCTCGGTCTCGGCCGGCGACAGGTCGGGTCGCGCAAGCTGAAGGTTGTCGCGGATCCTCCGCCGCCATCCGGCCAGCGGCGCGACCACATGCGCGAACACCCATCCCATCGCCGGAACCCGGCGGTGGTAGGGCAGAAGCCGTGCAACGCTCATCACGCCCAGAAAGACGCCGTTGGCAAGTCGGTCGGTCAGCGTGGGTCGGTCGTCGCGCATGCATCCTCTTGTGCCGCGCGGGCCTCGCGCGACCAGACGTAAAGGCCCGCAGCGACGATAACTGTCGCACCGGCGATGGTCCACAGGTCGGGCAGCTGTCCAAAGAACAACCAGCCCCAGAGTCCGGCCCAGACCAGGCCGGTATAACCGAAGGGCGCCAGCGCCCCTGCCTCGGCCACGCTGAAGGCGCGGACCAGCAGGTACTGGCTGGTCGTGCCGAACGCCGCCAGCAGCGCGAAGATCCAAAGATCGCCCGGTGCGATGGGCTGCCAGACGAAGGGCACCACCAGGGTCGAGACGATGCTGCCGACCACGGCCGACCAGAGGACCGAGGTCGAGGCCGCATCGCTGCGCACGATGCGCGTCAGCAGAGCCCCCGCAGCGAAGGTGAAGGCCCCCGCCAGGGGCAGCAGCGCCGCCGGCTGGAAGACCCCGAAGCCGGGCCGGATGATCAACAGCGCCCCCAGAAGCGCCGCCGCGATGCCGGCAATGCGTCGCGGGCCGATGTTCTCGTGAAGGAAGACGGCCGCCCCCAGGGTGATCAATACCGGGTTCAGGTCCATGATCGCGGTCGCCTCGGCCAGCCCGATATACTGCAGGGACGTGAAGAACAGCCCCACCGACCCAAGCTGCATCGCCGCACGGCCCAGCTGTGCCACCGGGTGCCGCGTCCGCAGAAGCGGGAACATGGCCCCGCGGAAGATCAGGACGAAGATCAGAAGGTTCCCGATGAAGCGTGCCCAGATCACCTGCGCCGGATGATAGATCTGCGTCAGATGCTTCGCCGTCGCATCCATGAGCGTGAAGCCCAGGATCGCCGCCAGTAGCAGCGCGATGCCAAGCGCCTGTTCCGAACCCGGCCGCCGCAGCCCGTTCCGGTCATGGCGCATCAGCGCAAATCCGCGCGCGAGGGCGCGCATCAGGTTGTGACCCGGCGGCTGTTCGCGACAGGAAAAACCGAGTTCTTCGTCACCCGAATGCCGTCGATGGTGATATTGCGCGTCACAGAAAGACCTTGGCGCGTGCGACGACAGTCTCGCTCGTGACGCCGAAACTTTCGTAGGGTTCTGCGGCCCGAGGCGCCAAAGCCGTCCATGCCGATGAGGGCCGATGCCGCCTCCGACCCGCCTTCGCCCAGAAGCAGCCAATCCCAAGGCTGGCAATGGCGGCATCGATGGCGATGCGGACGGTTCCAGCGGGAAGGACCTCGGCCCGGCAATCGCGGTCCTGCTCGCGGAAAAGCACCATCGAGGGGACGGACACGACGCGCGTGGCGATACCTTCGGCCTCGAGCGTCTCACGGGCGGCGATGGTGATCTCGATTTCCGACCCGGTCGCCACCGGGATGACCCGGGGGCGTTCGCCGACCGCCTCACGCAGGATGTAGGCGCCCTTGGCGGTCAGGTTATCCGCGGTCTCGCGACGCAAGGTCGGAAGGTTCTGGCGCGACAGGGTCATCACCGTGGGCGTGCTGTCCTGCGACAACGCGATCTGCCAGGCCTCGGCGGTTTCGATCTGGTCACAGGGGCGCAGCATCAGCGTGTTCGGTGTCGCGCGACAGTTGGCCAGATGCTCGACCGGTTGATGCGTCGGGCCGTCCTTGCCCAGGCCGATGCTGTCATGGGTCATGACATAGACGACCGGCAGGCCCATCAGGGCCGACAGCCGCATCGCACCGCCGGCATAATCGGTGAAGGTCAGGAACGTGCCGCCATAGGGACGGAAGCCGCCATGCAGCCGGATGCCGTTCATCGCCGCCGCCATGCCGTGTTCGCGGATGCCATAGTGCAAATAGCGGCCCTTGCGATTGTCGGGACTGAAGACGCCCTGGCCGCCGGTCCTGGTGTTGTTCGACCCCGTCAGGTCGGCCGAGCCGCCGAAGGTCTCGGGCATCTCGGCATTAAGCACCTCCAGCACGTTCTCGCTTGCCTTGCGCGCGGCGAGCTTGGGCTGGGTTTCCAGCGTCTGTGCCCTGAACGCGGCGACGACGGCCTGAAGCCTTGGGTTTGGGTCGTTGCCGATGCGGCTGGCGAAGTCGTCGCGGTGGTCCGACGACAGCGCGTCCACGCGCTCGTTCCAGCCCGCCCGGGCCTGTGCGCCACGCTGGCCGATCGCGCGCCATTCTGTCTGGGTCTCGTCCAAGATCTCGAAGGGCGCCGCGCTCCAGCCATAGGCCAAGCGGGCTGCCGCGATCTCGTCGGCGCCAAGAGGCGAGCCATGGGCCTTGCTGCTGTCGGCCTTGTTGGGCGCGCCAAAGCCGATGATGGTCTTGCAGTCGACCAGCACGGAGCGACGGTCGTCCTGCTTGGTTTCGGTCAGGGCGCGGTTGCTATCTGCGGCGTCATGGCCGTCGCAGGACAGGACGCGCCAGCCGGCTGCGGCGAAGCGGGCGCGCTGGTCGGTGCGGTGGGATAGGCTGACCCGCCCGTCGATGGTGATGTCGTTGTTGTCCCGCAGGACGATCAGGCACCCCAGCTTCTGGTGGCCCGCCAATGCGATGGCTTCGTGGCTGATGCCTTCCATCAGGCAGCCGTCGCCGGCGATGACCCAGGTGCGGTGATCGGTGGCGACATCGGCCATGCCCATCGGCATGCCCGGGTGGCCAGAGTTCGCGGCCTCGACCGCGTCCATGGCCAGAGCGCGGATCGCGCTGGCCAGGTTCCAGTGGTCAGGGTCGGCCAGGCGGCGGGCGGCGATGTCCATGAAAGGAACCTTGCGGGAGAGATATCTTCTGCCGTGTTAGGTCCAGCCGCACGGCGTTGCAAGCCGCGGGGCCCCCGTCACGTCTGCGCCACGCGCGCCAGCGGCCGGATGCGCAGGCGGGTGATGCGGTTCTCGCGCCGCGTCACGACCTCGAAGCGATAGCCGTGAAAGCTGAAGACCTGCCCTTGTTCGGGGATCGACTGCGCCATGTGGATCACAAGCCCGGCCACCGTGTTCGCCTCGTCATCGGGCAGGTTCCAGTCCAGCTGGCGGTTCAGGTCGCGGATGGTCATGCCGCCTTCCACCAGGTAGTCGCCCTGGGCATTGGGTTTCAGTGTCTGGTCGGCCTCGGTGTCATGCTCATCGGCGATCTCGCCGACGATTTCCTCGATGATGTCTTCCAGCGTGATCAGGCCGCGCAGGCTGCCGTATTCGTCGACGACCAGCGCAAAGTGGGTCCGCCGTTTCAGGAACTCGCGCATCTGTTCGTCCAGTGCGCTGGTTTCGGGCACGAAATAGGGCGGCATCACCACGGCCAACACGTCGAAGCGACGGGCGGCAGCGGGATCGCCGGCGTCCCGCACGGCGCGGTTCACAGCGCGCAGCAGGTCCTTGGCATGGATCACGCCGACGATGTTCTCTCGTTCCGCGCGATAGACCGGCAGGCGGGTGTGCGGGCTGGCCAGCACCGTCTCGAGGATCTTTTCCGGCGGCAGTTCGGCGTCGATCATCTGGATCTCGCTGCGGTGACGCATGATCTCCTCGACGGTGCGGTTGCCCAGGTCCAGCGCGCCCAGAAGGCGGTCCCGGTCTTCCTTGTTGACGGCGCCGGCGGCATGACCGATCGACAGCGCGCCTTCGATCTCTTCCTCGATCGAGAACATGTGGCTGCCCGGATCGGTCTTCAGGCCGAAGATGGACAGGATGGCGCGAACGATCAGGCGCACGATGCTGACGATGGGCGACAGAACGATGGTCAGGAACCGGATCGGCCGCGCGACGCGGCTGGCGACGCTTTCGGGAGAGGAGATGGCGTAGGTCTTGGGCATCACCTCGGAAAAGATCAGCACTAGCACGGTCATGACCAGCGTTGCGATGGCTACGCCGCTTCCGCCGATCAGGCGCGTGAAGATCGCCGTCGCGAGGCTGGCTGACAGGATGTTGACGACGTTGTTGCCAAGAAGGATCGCACCGATCAGCCGTTCGCTGTCGCCCGTGATGTGCAACGCGGCCTTGGCCCCGGCGTCGCCACGATCGGCGCGGGACCGCAGCTTGGCCTTGCTGGCCGCCGTCAGCGCCGTTTCCGACCCCGAAAAGAAGGCCGACATCATCAGCAGCACGAGGATCGCCGCAGCGGTCAGCCACAGCGCGGCATCGAAGGTATTCGAGGGATCGTCCATGGGTCCTTGTTCAGTTCGAGGGTTCGGAGGGCGGCGTCGCCGATGAAACGCTCGCCAACGGGTGGTGGTTCAGGACAAGATCGCGCATGCGCTGGTCAAGGACATGCGTATAAATTTCAGTCGTGCCCAGGTCCGCATGGCCCAGCAGCATCTGGATGCTGCGCAGGTCGGCGCCGCCCTCCAGCAGGTGGGTCGCAAAGGCGTGGCGGATCACGTGCGGCGTGACGCAGGACGGGTCCAGCCCCGCTGCGACCGCCATCTGGTGCAGCAGGCGCGAAAAGCTCTGCCGTGGCAGGTGTCCGGTGGCGCCGGGCGCGGGGAACAGCCAGCGCCCGCCACGCCCGGCCAGCAGGCGATAGAGCGGGCTGCCCTGGGGCGCGGCGTCGCGCTGTTCCAGCCAGGCGCGCAGCGCCGCGCGCGCAGGCTCGCCTAGGGGCACCAGGCGGTCCTTGTCGCCCTTGCCGCGCACGACAAGAACCGTGGGATCGCCACGGCAACCCGCGACCGGCAGGGTCACAAGCTCACTGACGCGCATGCCCGTGGCATAGAGCATCTCGATGAGGCAGGTGTTGCGCGTGCGGTCCAGCGCGGTCCGGCCGATTGCGGGTGCGGCGGCCAGAAGCGCATCGACTTCGGGCCGTGTCAGGGTCTTCGGCAGGCGGTGGGCCCGCCCCGGGCCGGAAATGCGGATCGCGGGATCGTCGTCCCGCCAGCCTTCCTCCAGCGCGAAGCGGGTGAACTGGCGCACGGCCGACAGGCGACGGGCGCGGGTGGCGCGCGACAGACCCTGCGCGTCGCAGAAGGACAGGTAATCCTCGACCTGTTCGCGCGTCAGGCCCGCCAGCGCCAAACCGCGCCCCGACAGCCAGTCGGACAGGTCCCGCAGGTCGCGGCCATAGGCGAGAAGCGTGTTGCGTGCGGCCCCCGCCTCGGCCGCCTGCGCATCCAGAAAGGCCGAGATGGCGTGATGATCGTTCATGGATCGGCCGTCATCCGCGGCAAAAGCGTGATCTGCGTCTCGGCCCGGTCGGCATCGGCGTCAAGGCCAAGCGCCCGCAGCATGGCGATTCCGCGTCCGGCGCGTGCAAGATCGCCCTCCAGCGCGGCGTCGATGTCCGCCATCGCGGTCAGCAGCGCCTCTCCGTGCCGGGTGTCTGGCGCCTCGACGGGCGGCGCCGCAAGGTCGGCGGCGGGTTCGGGACGGGTCGCGCCCGGCAGTCCGACCCAGGCGCGCATCAGGGACGCGATCTCGGCCACCTGGGGGACGCCGCCTTCCGGCAGGTCGGCGGCGACCATGGCGGCCAGCAGGTCGGCCATGCCGGCCTTGCGGAACTCTTCAAAGGCGCGGGGCAGGGCCTGCTGCAGGTCGCCGTTGGCCAGCGCCGCCTCCAGCGTCTGCATGACGCTTGCCCGTTCCCAGACGCCACCCGATGCCGCGGGGCGCTGTTCTGCATAGATCCGGCGCAACTCGGCGGCGGGCAGGGCGCCCGACTCCGCCAGACGCTCGGCAGCCTCCAGCCGGGCCTTGAAGCCGCCGTTCAGCCGAAGATCGGATTGCGCGAAGGCGACCGGCAGGGGCGTGGTCGGCAGGGGCTGGCCCACGGCCTCGTGGATGCGGAACTCCAGCGGGGTCATCCGGTCGGCAGGTTCGATGACCTGGCCGCCGTCGACCAGGCCGTCGTCGAGGAAATGCGTCAGAAGGATCGCGCGGCGTTCGTCGACAAGACCAAGCGCCTCGGCGCCGTGCAGGCTGATCGCGGCGGCCGCCCAATCGCCCGACTGCGCAAGACAGAAGATGCGGGCGGCAAAGCTGGGGGCGATGCCGGGCGTGCCATTCATGATCGCGCAGGCGCGGCCTTCGTCACCCTCCAGCAACGCGACGTCGAACAGGCGGCGAAAGATCTCGGGCTCGCCGGGACCGGCGGCAGCCAGAAGGGCCTGCGCCTGGTCCAGCGCGCCCATGTCCAGCAGCCTGTCGGCGCGGGCCAGGAACAGCTGGCCGCGCTGGCCGGGTGTCTCGGCATCGGTCGGCGGCGCCAGCTGTGCTGTCAGGACGCGCTTCAGCAGGTCCTGCATCGCGTCCAGCCGTGCCGGCGTTGCCAGAACCATCTGCGACAGCGTCGCCGCGTCGCTGCCGACCCAGAGGTCGGGCGGAAGGCCGGCGCGGTTCGGGCTGGTCGTCCCGGTCCGGTCAGGGTCGCCGACATCCAGTCGCGTGACCTGCACCGGACCCACGGCGCCGCTTTGCGCCACGGGCTGCGGGCCGTGGCGGTTCAGCGCGTCAGGCGGCAGGTCGCCCGGCCGCCAGGCCGAGGCTTCCCGTTCTGGACCGCGGACGCTGCCCGACAGCCAGTCGCTGGCCGACAGGGGCTGCTGCGCCGCAGCATCCAGCGGCAGCGTCAGGCCGAAGGCCAGCGCCATGAGGGTGTGTCTATTCACCAGCAGTGCCGTCTGCCTGGTCTGCCATGTCCAGCGGCGTCCGAACCTCGGTCCGGTTGGGTGTCATGTCGCCAAGGTAGGCATAGCCCACCAGGCCGATCAGCCCCGCCAGAATCAGGATCACCAGCAGTTTCAACATCCGCATCGCTTTTGCCCTTGCTCGACCGTTCTTCGTTGTCTTCCGACCGGTCTTATGCCGGCTCGTGGCGAATATATATGGCATTTTCCGAAAGATCACGTCATTCAGTCATGCGATTGACAGGGGGCAGGATGACCAAGCGGCTGATGCGCCATATCGTGCTGATCGGGATGATGGGCGCCGGCAAGACGGCCATCGGAACCGACATCGCGCGCCGCCTGCAGGTCCCTTTCACCGATTCGGACGCCGAGATCGAGGCCGCCGCCGCGATGACGATCACCGAGATCTTCGCGCGCGATGGCGAGACGTTCTTTCGCGCCCGCGAGGCGCAGGTTCTGGCCCGGCTGCTGACCGGGACGCCCGGCGTCATATCGACCGGCGGCGGCGCTTGGATGCAAGCGGGCAACCGCACGCTGATCGCCGCCAACGGGATGTCCGTCTGGCTGAACTGCGACCCCGAGCTTTTGTGGAACCGCGTGCGGCAGCGCACGACGCGGCCCCTGCTGCAGACGGCAGATCCCAAGGGCACGCTGCTGCGACTGTTGGCCGAGCGCAGCCCCGTCTATGCCGAGGCTGAACTGGAGTTCGTCTCGCACGAGGGCGACAGCATCGAGCGTTCGGCGGCGCGGTTGATCGCCCAGCTGCGCGCAGCCGACCCCGGCCTGTTCAAGGAGACATCATGACCGAACCCGTCACCGTCCACGTTCCCCTGGGCAATCGCGCCTATGACGTCCGCATCGGCGCAGGTCTGCTGGCCCGCGCGGGGGTTGAGATCGCGTCCCTGCTGGCCCGGCCGCGCGTGGCCATCGTCACCGATGCGTCTGTCGCGCGGCTGCATCTTCGGCGCCTGCAGGATGCCTTGGCGACCGAGGGGATCGGCAGCGAGGCGCTGGTCCTGCCGGCGGGCGAGGCGACGAAGAACTGGGACAATCTGTCGGCATGCGTGGAATGGCTGCTGGAGCGGCAGGTCGAGCGGCGGGACGTGGTCGTGGCGCTTGGCGGCGGCGTCATCGGCGATCTTGTGGGCTTTGCCGCGGCGATCCTGCGCCGGGGAGTGCGTTTCGTGCAGGTGCCGACGACGCTTCTGGCGCAGGTCGACAGCAGCGTCGGCGGCAAGACGGGTATCAACAGCGTCAAGGGCAAGAACCTGATCGGCGCGTTTCACCAGCCGTCGCTGGTCCTGGCTGATATCGACGTCCTCGACACGCTGAGCGAGCGCGACTTCCTGGTCGGATATGGCGAGGTTGCGAAGTACGGCCTTCTGGGCGACGCGGACTTCTTCGCGTGGCTGGAAGATAACGCGCCGTCTCTGCGCGGCGACGCGGGGCTGCGGCAGCGTGCGGTCGCGCATTCCGTCGCGATGAAGGCCGGCATCGTGACACGCGACGAGACCGAGCAGGGAGAGCGTGCCTTGCTGAACCTGGGACATACGTTCGGCCATGCCCTGGAAGCTGCGACGGGTTATTCGGACCGGCTGCTGCACGGAGAGGGTGTCGCTGTCGGCTGTGCCCTGGCGTTCGATCTGTCGGCGCGGATGGGGTTGTGCCCGCAAGAGACGCCGAGCCGCGTCCTGGCGCATTTGCGCCAGATGGGGATGCCGGCTCGGCTGTCCGAGATCCCGGGCGATCTGCCGGACGACCAGGCGCTGATCCGGCTGATGGGGCAGGACAAGAAGGTCGTGGACGGCCGCCTGCGCTTCGTACTGGCGCGCGACATCGGCGACGCGTTCGTCAGCGATGCGGTCGACATCGCGCTGCTGGCCGAGGTCCTGCGCGACGCACGCTGAGCGGGCAGGGGAAGGAAGCGCCGCTCGGCCCCATCGAGGGGCCGAGCGGCGCTGGCTGTCGCCGGAGCCTTCGCGGCGGCATGTTCCGTTCGGAGGGTCCCCTCTCGAAGGAGGCGCTCCGGACCACGGTTGCTGTTCCTGTGGCGGCCTTGCAAAAATTGACCGTGGAATGTGTCTGCATGCCAGTTGATGCGCGTCGTTGAGCGCGAGGAGACGACTTTTGCCGACGATCACGTGACGCGCAGCGGGGCGGCCGATCGTTCTTTGGACTACAAGCCCGGAATCAGGCTTCTCATTCCGCGACGCAAGCTTCTCCAGCGGCTGGACGGACGTTCGGGGTCCAGGAGCTCATTTTCGTCGAAGAGCGAAGCCTCGACCACATTCAGGTCGGGGATCTCGAACGGCACAAGAGACCTCCCATTCGTGCGAAGCGCCTCGATGGTTGCGATCAGCGAGCCGTCGGCAGCGGCCAGGGCACCATCCAGCCTGTCTTGAGTGACGCCCAGATGTTCCGCCAGAAGATCGTTGCGCAGCTTCAGGATCTGCCGCTGGATGACGACGTCGTCGGGGCCCGCCTCGGCGCTGATGTCGCATTCGGTGTCGAAACCGAGTGAGCGGTTGTTGAGGTTTGAAGACCCGACCTTCAGCAACCTATCGTCGACGACCATGACCTTTGCGTGGACATAGATCGGCTGCCCTCCTGCCGTGACGGGCGTGTAGAGCCGGAAGCGGTCGTGGCGATCAGCCTGCCGGACCAGATTCAGCAACCTTGCGCGTGACGAGCCCATGACCTCCTCCTCCAGCCATCCTTCGGCAGAGACGGGGTTGATGACCACGATTTCAGGACTGTCAGGCCGACCAAGGCGCGCAGCGATGGCGTCCGCAATGCGGCGGGAGGCGAAATACTGGCTTTCGATATAGATCGTCCGCCTGGCGGCGGCGATGCCGGAAAGATACAGCGCCTCGATTTCGTGGAGGGCCTCGCGGTCGTCGTATTCGGGCGCGGTCCTTGATATGGCAAGGTCCACGTCGCACAGCAGCGGCTCAAGGTTGTCTGGCCAGAGGCTTTCCTGCGGCTGGGGCGGCTGCAGCGTCTCGCCGGTCGCCCGACGCCACCGTTCGCGCGCCAGTTCGCCCAAAGCCTGCGCGACCTCTCCTTCGACGGCGGTCGAGACATCGTGCCAAGGCCCATAGCGGCGCTTGGTGGTCGGGCGGACGCGCTGCGGATGATCGTCCAGATGCTCTCTGGTGTCCCAGCGGTCGGCGGTGATGTCGATCCCGCCGCAGAAGGCCAGTGTGTCGTCGATCACCACGATCTTCTGGTGATGCGCCGATCCGACCGGATGTGCAGCATCAAGCTTGAAGTGGATGCGGTCGTTCGTCATCCAGTCGAGGATGACCAGCGGCGTGGTTCCACGCCCTAGCGCGTTGATTGCGCCGAGGTTCCAGCGCAGCACGTGGATCTGCACCTCGGGCCGGTTCGCCGCGATCCAGTTGAGGAACTTGCCGAGGCGGTTGGGAACCTCGCCATCTTCGGCCGGGCGGTCCAGGGGGATCCGGGTGTCGAAGTCCCAGCCGATCAGCATGACGCTGTGTCGCGCCTTCTGCACGGCATCGTGGACGAGCGCGAAATAGTCGGCCGCGTCGATGACCACCGCCATCCGGCTGGCGCGTCTGATCTGCCAGCACGTGTCGCCCTGCCGAAGGATCGGATTGGCACTGTCTGTCATCACGTTCCTGCTGACGGCCGGTTCCATCGCGTGACGCAACCGCCGCGCCCATGTCGGACCCGGCAATCGCAGCCATGCTCCCGCGAGCTTGCAGCCCGCGGGGGCGATTGTCGCTTCTGCCCACTCACTGCGCGGGCTCTACCTCGACGGGCTCCTCGACCACGACGGGTTCGTCAGCTACGGCGGGTTCGTCGACGATCTCTGCTTCTTCGGTCGTTACGGTGTCCGTGGTTTCGACCTCGGTCGCTTCGTCAGCGAACCACCCGAAGATCCAGCCCAGGATCAGAAGCGCCAGGATGACGACAACGGCAATGCCGATCCATTTGCCTGCGCCGCCTTTGGTGGTGCCCGACGCATTGGTGACCTTGGGATCGCGATAATCCGACATTTCGGTTTCCTTCCTGTGGGTTGATGAGCGTCAGCCGCGGCGCTGGTCCAGCCGCGCGTTGCGGACATAGGAGCGGGTGAAGGGATCGAGATGATCCTGGTCACGCCGCCCGATCCATTCGTCGTTCGTCGCGCGCATCCCGGGATCGCTGTAGGGATCAAGCCCCGCATCGCGGAACTCGTCGTGTCGCCGGTCGAGGTCGTAAGCCTCGTCCTCCGGACGGCGCATGATCTCTTGCACGCGCGCGACCTGCGTGTCGTCGACTTCGGCCGAGACTACATAGTCGCCCCGCCGGACGCTCTGCTGATAGGTTCGCAGGTCGTCCTCCGGCAGGTGCAGGTCATACAGCCTGTCGGTATGGGTGGTGTCCGTGCGCTGGCCCTCAACCCCGACGGGGTCGTCCATGTCGGGGACGACATGGATGTCACCGGTCGAGACGCCGAGGCTGACCAACTCTTGCCTGACGAGATCAGCAGTCGCGAATGTGCGATAGATCGCAGTTACGTTCCTGTGCATCTGGCTCCTCCGAATGTTTTTCGCATTAGCACAAGCACAAAGGCCGAAACGGGTTCCATCGTGGTAGAGCATGGCGTCAATGAGCGGAAATGGCGACGCGCCCCGAACTGCACGATCAGTCGGCATGTTCCGCTGTAGAATCGGTCCAGTTGCAGTGGAAGCTGCTGGCGGAGTAGTCGTCGGGACTGGATGATCGAATTGGCCGAGGCACTGGCGCTAGAACGGCAGGATCGTGACGGTCATTCGCATGCGCAGGGGACCTGCATCAATCAGGCAGAACGCCTCGTCACGAGTTGAAGAGGCTAAGGTCAGACAGCAAGGCTTGGGTCTTGAACAGCGGGCGGCCTCATGCACCCGGCTGTCGAACGGCGATTTCAGGGTGGCACCGCCGGCACGACGCTTCCATCAAGGATGCCCCTCAAGTTGCACCGGCCTGCAGTTTGCATCAAAATCCTTACGGGTCTCTCCATCAGCGCAAGATCTCGGAGTTTCAAGATGCGCTGCTTCATGTCCTTCCCAAACTACTCGCTTCACGAGACCTGGAGAGGCAGCCGCCGGAACATGTCTGTGAAGCCTCTCGCTGAAGCGCGCGCCCACCGAAGGGCGGCTCATACCCGCTTGAGCGGTGAGCCGCCGCAGCTGCGAGTGCTGCCACGAGGCCGCCACCTCAAGCAATCGATGCGCTATGAAGCACGCACCCTTGCACGCGCGCCGGGTTCTGCTCGTCGAGCGTCATTGTCCAAGAGTGAAATCAAGTCGCACCGTGGTCGCTGTGGCCATCTTCAACCCTCGATGCTTCCGAAGTCGGCGATCTGCCGTCCCGCCTCACGGATGCGGGACAGAAGGTTCAGGCGGTTGCGGCGGACGATCTGCTTGTCGGTATTCACCTGGACCGCCTCGAAGAACGCATCGATCGGAGAGCGGAGTGCAGCAATGGCCGTCATGGCGGCGGGATAGTCCTCGGCGGCCATGGCGGCCATGATCTGCGGCTCGGCCTTGTCAAGCGCGGCAAAGAGGGCGCGTTCCTCGTCCGTCTCGGCGAACTTGGCGTCCGCGCCGAAGCTGTATTCCACGCCATCCTTCTCCTCGGCCTGCGCGAGGATGTTCCCGGCGCGCTTGAGGCCCTGGGTCAGGTTCTTGCCGTCTTCAGTCGCCAGCATGTCGTTCAGCGCAGTGGCGCGGGCGACCACACGAACGAGGTCGTCGTTCCCCTCCTGCGCCAGCACCGCGTCGATGATGTCGTGGCGGATGCCCTGCTCGCGGAGGTAGACCTTGAGGCGCTCGTGGAGGAAGGAGAGGAGGTCGAAGCTGAGCAGAGACAGTCGAGCATCCCCTTCAACGATCCGTTTGTCACCCAACTGCGGGTTGGCATCCATATCTTCGAACCAAATTTGCGCAGCATCGGTGACACGCGCATCCATAAGAGCCTGCGCAAATTCCACGAGCGTTGTGTTGTATGTCACGGACTCATCGTCTGGGTGGATATGGCATACACCGACCCAGTTCTTTGCGTCCTGCGACTTACCTTCAGGCAAGAAGTAAATCTGGTTAGCGTGACTTGGTTCGAACCAAACGCCCGCTGCCGCACGGGCGATCAAGGTGTTCAGGTGAACTTGGGTATCATTCGTTAGGATCAACCGGATCACCCCCAATGCCGCCCGCCGCAGCGCGAAGGGGTCCTTCGACCCCGTCGGCTTCTCATCGATCGCCCAGAAACCCGTGAGCGCGTCGATCTTGTCGGCCAGCGCCACGGCGACCGAGACTGGGGCGGTCGGCACGGCGTCCGAGGGGCCAAGGGGCGAGTAGTGGTCGCGGGCGGCGTCGGCCACGGCGTCGGACTCTCCGGCTTCCAGCGCGTAGTAGCGGCCCATCGTGCCTTGCAATTCGGGAAACTCGCCGACCATGGCGGACCGGAGGTCCAGCTTGGCCAGGCGCGCGGCGCGTTCGGCCTGTTCGGGGTCGGCGCCGACCAGGGGAGCGATCTCGCGGGCAAGGGCCGCGATGCGCTGAATGCGGTCGTGCTGGCTGCCCAGCTTGCTCTGGAAGGTAACCGACTTCAGGCCCTCGGCCCAAGTCTCCATGCCGGATTTTGCCTCGCGCAGATCGTTGTCCCAGAAGAAGGCGGCGTCGGACAGGCGGGCGGCCAAGACGCGCTGGTTGCCGGCAAGAATGGTGGCACCGTCGTCGGAAGTCTCGATATTGGCGACTGTCACGAAACCCTCGATCCGGCCGGTCTTGGGGTTCCGGGCCGAAAAGAACTTCTGGTGCTCCTTCATCGAGGTCTGCAGGACCTCGGGGGGCAGGGACAGGAACCGGTCCTCGATCACGCCCATCAGGGGGACGGGCCATTCAACGAGGCCGGCGACCTCGGACAAGAGGGCGTCGTCAGGGACGATCTGCCAGCCGCGGGCGAAGGCCAGGTTCTCGGCCTGCGACCGGATCTCGGATGCGCGTTCCTCGGCGTCCAGCATCACGCGGGCGCGGCGCAGCTTGGCGGCATAGTCGTCGAAGCCGGTGACGGTGAAGGCGTCGGGCGCCATGAAACGGTGGCCGCGGGTCGTGTTGCCTGCCGCAATGCCCTCGATGGTCAGCGGCACGACCTCTGCGCCCGCCTCATCGGACAGGATGCACAGGATGGAATGCAGCGGGCGCACCCACCGCAGGCTGCCCGCACCCCAGCGCATGGATTTCGGCCAGGGGAAATTGCGGATCGCAGATTCCAGCACGTCGGCCACGATCTCGGCGGCCGGGCGGCCGGGCTTGGTCAATGTGGCGAACCAGACCTGGCCCTTCTTGTCATCGCGTGCCTCGAGCTGGTCGCGGGTCAGGCCGGTCGAGCGCAAAAACCCATCCAGCGCCTTTTCCGGCGCGTCCGTGCGCGGACCCTTGCGCTCCTCGCGTGTGGTGGGGCTGTGGGCGGTCAGCCCCTCGACTGTCAGCGCCAGGCGGCGCGGTGTGCTGAAGGCGCCGGCCGAGGCATACGTCAGCCCGGCCTCGACCAGGCCGTCAGTCACCAAGCGCTTCAGGTCCTCGCGCGCGCGGGCCTGCATCCGGGCGGGAATTTCCTCGGAAAAGAGTTCGATCAGCAGGTCGGGCATCAGTCCATCACTCCGCGTTCCGGGGTCTTGTCGTTGTATTGGTGCCAGCCATAGACGCGGCCGTCCGGATAGACGGCCAGCACACGGTCCACGTCCGGGTGGATCTCGGCCTGCGACAGCACGGCGCGTGCGGCACCGCTTTCCAGATCGGCGCCGATCTGCGCCGCGTCGAAGCAGTCGAACCACCGCGGCCCGATCAGCGGCGTTGCGCCGTCGAAGGGCAGGGCGTCGGCGGGCACCTCGGCCTGCGCGCAGGCGCGCCACCGCAGGGGCGAGCTGTCGGCGTCAATGCCCTGAAAATCGGTCAGCGCCAGCGCCTGTTCCCCGGCAGGGGTTGTCACGTCGATCGCCGCTTCCGCCGGGTCGATGCTGTCGTAATACCCGTATTCCTGCGCATACCACATACCGCCGCCGGCACCGACGGCGGCCAGCAGCAGGGCAGCGGCCGCGACCTTGCCCCAGTTCATGCGGCGGCCCCGGCGGCGTCGGTGGTCAGGAACAGATCGGCGCAGCCCTTGGCCAGCGCCCGCACCCGGCCGATATAAGCCTGCCGTTCGGTAACCGAGATCACGCCACGCGCGTCCAGCAGGTTGAAGATGTGGCTGGCCTTGATCGCCTGGTCATAGGCCGGATGCGCCATGGGGATGGTGCGGCCAGCGCTGTCGGTGCGTTCCGCGGCCAGGATGCGGGCGCATTCGGCCTCGGCGTCCTTGAAGTGCTGGAACAGCATCTCGGTGTCGGCCTGGTCGAAGTTCCAGCGCGAATATTCCCGCTCGGTCTGGCGGAAGACGTCGCCATAGCTCAGCGCGATGGGGCTGTCCGGATCGTTGAAGGGCATGTCCATGACATGTTCAACGCCCAGGACATACATCGCCAGACGCTCCAACCCATAGGTCAGCTCGCCCGAGACCGGGCGGCAGTCGTGCCCGCCGACCTGCTGGAAATATGTGAACTGGCTGACCTCCATCCCGTCGCACCAGACCTCCCACCCCAGGCCCCAGGCGCCGAGGGTCGGGGATTCCCAGTCGTCTTCGACGAAGCGGACGTCATGGACCATCGGGTCCAAGCCGATGGCGCGCAGGCTGCCTAGATACAGTTCCTGCAGGTCGGGGGGCGAGGGTTTGATGATGACCTGGTACTGGTAGTAATGCTGCAGGCGGTTCGGGTTCTCACCGTACCGGCCGTCGGTCGGGCGGCGCGAGGGCTGAACATAGGACGCGGCCCAGGGGCGGCTGCCAAGCGCCCGCAGCGTGGTGGCCGGGTGGAAGGTGCCGGCGCCCACCTCCATGTCGTAGGGTTGCAGGACGGCACAGCCCTTGTCGGCCCAATAGGTCTGCAGGCGCAGGATGATCTCCTGGAAGCTGCGGGGGCGGTTGGGGCTGGTCATCGTGCCATCCTTTTGCATAGATCGGGCGAGGCGTCGGCGTCTTCTAGGCGCGTGGCGGAACAGGGTCAATAAAGGCCCGACGGCGGGGACGTTCCGCGCCCGGCAGTGAAGGAGGTCCCGATGCGGCGTTTGGCGGTAATGGTTCTGGCGGCGCTTCCCGCTGCGGCTTGGGCGCAGGATGCCGTGATCCGCATCGAGGCCAAGCGCGACCGCGGCGCGGCCGAGGCGGCAGCGGCCGGTTGGGCGCAGCGGCTGGAGGACGTGGTGCTGCTGCCGCTGCCTGGCGGCTGGACCGGAATTGCCATCGGGCCGCTGGAACGGGCCGAGGCCGAGGATCGCCTGGCGCAGCTGCGGGCGTCGGGGGCGGTGCCGGCGGACAGCTTCGTCAGCATGCCGGCTCAAGGCGCGACCCTGATCCCCGCCGTGCCGGACGACGCGGCGCAGCCCACCGCCGGATCGCCGCAGCAGCCCGCGGCATCGCAGGCCCCTCTCGCGCCGAAAGCTTACCTGCGGCTGGAGGCCTTTTCCGACCGGGCCGAGGCCGACGCGGCCCTGACGCGCCTGCGCCGCGAATTTCCCGCCGCCGGCATGTGGCAGCTGCCTGACGGCTGGTATGCGCTGACCCTGGGCCCGGTGATTCCGGCGGCCGGGCAGGCCTGGCTGCCGGTCCTGGCGGATGCCGACCTGATCCCCGATGATGCCATGCTGACCACGGATGCCGATCTCGGCCGCGTCGTCGAGCGTGGCCAAGCGCCGCGCCTGCCTGCGCCGGACGCGCCGCAGCCCCTTCCTCCGCTGGAGGAGGTGCAGCGCGCCCTGCGGTGGGCCGGCCACTATGACGGAGAGATCGACGGCACCGACGGCCCCATGACCCGGGCGGCCATCCGGGCCGAGATCACGGGTGCGCGCGCCTCGACCGACCCCGGCACTGCCGTGGGCAAACTGATCCAGCGCCGCGCGGCCTGGCGCGACGAGATGGGGCTGGAGACGCTGGAGGATGCGGCGACCGGCCTCTCTGTGACCGCTCCCATGGAGGCGCTGGATTTCGACCGCGCCGAACGGGCGCTGTCGATCTATGGCCCGCAGGACGGGTCGGGGGCCGCGCTGATCCTTTTCAGCCAGCCGGGCGGCCAGCAGGAGCTGCTGGACCTGACGGGGCTGGTGACGGCACTCGGCTGGGTGCCGCGCCCCGAACGACGGGTCGAACGCGGCCACGTCACCATGTCCGGCGAGAACGAGAACCATATCGGCGCGGCCGAGGGCTGGGTCCGCGACGGTCGGGCCGAAGGCTTCGTGCTGATCTGGCCGGCCTCGGACCCCGAGGCGCAGGCCCGCATCCTTGCCGAACTGAGCGACAGCCTGACTCGCCATGCACCGGGCCGGAACGAAGGCGCCGCGGCGGAACCGGCTATGCCCTGAACATCCAGGTGGCAGGATGGCGGTTCATCTGACGCCAGACCTGCCCTGCCTGCCAACTTCCGGCAGGCAGGGCAGGTCTGGCGATGACGAAGGTCGCGGTGATTGAGCAATATGAGGAGCGACGCAGCGGTGCCATTGCATTATTGGCAACATCCCCGAGCGTTCTGCTGCATGTCATTGCCGCGAATTCCAGGTGGGAAGATTACCTGCGCCGCGAGTTCTGCCAACAGGCGCGTCCGATGGTCGTGACATGTCAGGCAGGATGAGCGGCCTGACCCCTGGCGGGCGCGACGCCTCCACCCCCAGATCCGGCAGGCGATCCGCGCGCAATGCCCTGCTCAGGCCCGCCAGAAGCGCGGCAGCAGAAGAACAAGCACCGAAACCAGCTCCAGCCGGCCAAGGTACATGCCCAGGATCATCAGCCATTTGGCAGCGTCCGGGAAGGCCTCGACCGATCCGTTCGCGCTGACCTCGGGACCCCAGGCCGGACCGATGTTGGCGATGGCGGTCCAGGCGGCCGTCAGCGCCGTGCGCGGATGCAGGCCGGTCAGCGCGAGGCCCACGATCAGGAGGCCAAAAGTCAGCATGAACAGCGTGAAGAAGGCCATCACCGAATCGATGATGTCCTTGTCCAGCGGCTGCCCCTCGTAGCGCAGCGGATAGAGGCGGTGCGGCGAATGCATGCGGCGGATCTGCGCGCGAACGGCCTCGAACAGCACCAGGTAGCGGAAGATCTTGACCGAGCAGACCGTCGACCCGGTGCAGCCGCCGATCAGCCCCGCGACGATCAGCAGCGCCAGCGGCAGGTGCCCCCAGGCCGTCACGTCTGTCGATGCGAAGCCGGTCCCCGAAAAGGTCGAGATGGTGTTGAACACGGTCTCGCGCACCATCTCTCCGAACGGCGCCTCTTCCTGCAGATAGATGAGCCGATAGATGATGATGATCGCGCAGGCATAGAAGATCCAGCGCAGATAGGTCCGCACCTGCCGGTCCTGCCACAGCGGGACCGCGTTTCCCCGCATCGCCTGCACCAGCCGGATGAACGGCACCGATGCCGTGATCATGAAGACTGACGCGGCCCACTCCGGCCCCCCCAGATAGGCGCCGAAGCTGGCGTCGTAGTTCGAGAACCCACCTGTCGAACAGGTGGTCAGCGCATGGACCACGGCGTCAAAGCCGGTCATCCCCAACACCATGAAGGTGATGGCGCAGGCCGCGGTCATCAAAAGATAGATGGTCGTCATCTCTGATGCGATCTGGCCCGCGCGGGGCAGCACCTTGCCAAGCGTGTCGAACCCCTCCGACCGGAAGAACTGCATGCCACCGACCTTCATGACCGGCAGGAACACCATTGCGACGACGACAATCCCCAGGCCGCCCATCCATTGCAGCAGGGCTCGCCACAGGTGCGTGCCCTTCGGAAGTTCGTCCAGCGACGGGAAGGCCGTGGTCCCGGTGGTGGTGAACCCCGATATCGCCTCGAAATAGGCGTCGACCGGGCTTGCCCCGGGTTGGCCCAGGATGAAGGGCAGGGCACCGAACAGCGGCAGCACCGCCCACAGGCCCGAGGTCAGCAGGAACGCCTGCTGGATCTTCAGCGACTGATACGTTCCTCGTGTGGCGAAAACGACCAGAAGACCTGTGACGCTGGTGATCGTGGCGCATTCCAGGAAGACCATCCAGTGCGGATCGTCGTGCCACAGGTCGACCAGCATCGGCAGCAGCATCGCCGCACCCAGTGTGACGATGATCTTGCCAATCGGGTGGGCCACGGGACGCAGGTCGATCATTCCGCCTGCTTGCCGTGCCCCCCCAACGCCGTCAAGCTGCCGCGTGAGGTAGCCGGCGCCCCTTGAATGGCCCGTCGGGCCGCGTTACGTTGAGAGCAACTTGTCATCGGAGGGCGTGTGTCATGGCGCCCAAGCGTCCTGCGGGTGCGGACGCGTTCCCGAGATCTACGGTCGAGCCGTCGGGCACCCGACACCCCGAGGAAGGGCCGCTTTATGCTGCCCTCGACCTTGGGACAAATTCGTGCCGGATGCTGATTGCCCGTCCGACGGGCAGTCAGTTCCAGGTCATCGACAGCTTCTCCAAGCCGGTTCAGCTTGGGCAGGGGCTCGAAGCTTCGGGACGTCTGTCCCGCAGCTCGATGGCGCGCACCGTGCATGCGCTGCAGGTCTGCAGGCGCAAGCTGGACCAGCACCGGGTGCGCAACATGCGCCTGGTGGCGACCGAGGCGTGCCGCCGCGCCAGGAACAGCCGCGACTTCCTGCGCACCATTCGCCGGGAAACTGGTCTGCCGATCGAGATCATCGGTGCCGAGGAGGAGGCCCGCCTGGCCGTCATCAGCTGCGCACCGCTGGTCAGCCACAAGACGGAAACGCTGATGGTCGTCGATATCGGCGGCGGCTCGACCGAGCTGGTCTGGATCGACCTCGAGGACGTGGAGCCGAAAGAGCGGCCGCGGGCCATCATGCGCCTCTCGGACGGGTTCGGAAACCCGCAGCCGGGCGGGGCGCGGGTGGTCGACTGGATCAGTGTGCCGCTTGGCGTGGCGACGCTGCGCGACCAGTTTGCCGATGTCGAGGACGACCAGGGCCGCTTTGCCCTGATGTCCTGGTTCTTCGAGGAGGCGCTGGCCAGCTTTACGCCCTATGCCGACGGATCGCCCGATGAGGGGTTCCAGATCATCGGCACCTCGGGGACGGTGACGACGGTGGCCGCCAGCTTCCTGGGCCTGCGCCGCTATGACCGTACCAAGGTTGACGGGCTGGAGATGACCAGCGACCAGATCGACCGGGTGATCCACTCCTATCTGCAGCTTGGCCCGGACGGGCGCCGCGCCGACCCCCGCATCGGCCGGGAACGCCACGCGCTGATCATGTCGGGCGCCGCGATCCTGCAGACGCTGATGCGGGTCTGGCCGACCAGCAAGCTGTCGGTCGCGGATCGCGGCCTGCGCGAGGGGTTGCTTTATGCGCAGATGGTGCGCGATGGGGTTCTGACGCCGGACGGACTGAACGGAGTGGCATGATGACGAAGATACCGACCAGCCGGACGGGCAAGACCAGCGGCCGCGGGACGCGCGACCTGAAGGTGCGGGTGAAGACCGCGAAGGGGCGCAAGATGTCGTCCAAGCTGTGGCTGGAACGACAGCTGAACGACCCCTACGTGGCCCGCGCCAAGCGCGAAGGTTATCGCGGGCGTGCGGCCTACAAGATCATCGAGCTGGACGACAAGTACCGTTTCCTCGTGCCGGGCGCGCGGGTCGTCGACCTGGGCTGCGCGCCGGGGGGCTGGTGCCAAGTGGCCGTGGCCCGCGTGAACGCGCTGGGCGAGAAGTCGGGCAAGAAGGTCGGCCGCATCCTGGGCCTCGACCTGCAAGAGGTCGACGCCATCGCCGGGGCCGAGATCCACGTCCTTGACTTCCTGTCCGAGGGCGCCGACGACAAGGTCAAGGAGTGGCTGGGCGGGCCCGCCGACGTCGTGATGTCGGACATGGCGGCGGCCTCGTCGGGTCACAAGGGCACCGACCACATCCGCATCGTGGCCCTGGTCGAGGCGGCCGCGCAGCTGGCCTTCGACGTGCTGGAGCCGGGCGGCACCTTCGTCGCCAAGGTCCTGGCCGGCGGTGCCGAGACCGAGATGCAGGCGATGCTGAAGCGCCACTTCACCAAGGTCGCGAACGTCAAGCCGCCGGCCAGCCGCAGCGATTCATCCGAGAAGTTCGTCGTCGCCACCGGCTTCCGAGGCCGGGACGCGCTGCAGGAGCAGGCGGAATAGGCTGCCTCATGGTCCGGGGCGTTTGCATCTGCGCCGACAGCTGCCCGGGAACCTGTAGATGACCGGTGTGGCCGCCGAGCCAGGTTCGGGTTACGACCGCCTGGGCGACCCCGCCTATTCCGCCGCCGATCCGTCCCGCACCTGGCTTCGATAGGTGTCTGGCGTCCTGCCCGTGGCTGCGACGAAAGCGCGGGTAAAATGTGTCTGGCTGGCATAGCCCAGGTCGACGGCAAGACGCGTCGTCGGGCGGTCCGTGTGGCGCAGCAGCTCTGCCGCGCGCTCCAGCCTCAGGTCGTTCAGAAGGTCGATGGCACGCTGGCCTCTGGTCTCGCCGCACGCGCGGTCGAGGTGTGTCAGCGTCGTCCCCAGATCCTGAGCCATATCGGCCAAGGTGCGACCGGCCCCAAGCTCACCCGCGGCCAACGACAGGAAGCGGTCGACCAGCGGCCGGTCGAGGGCCGATGCAGGCTTGCCGGTGCGGTGGTCCTGTTCGGGGTCCAGCCGCGACAGGCGCAGCGACAGCAGGTTCAGCTGGCAGCAAAATGCCTTGCCGGCCGACCCGCGGGCGGCCTCGTCGGCAAGCTCTCGCAGGTTGACCAGCATCGCGTCGCCGGCTTGGCCGATGCTGCCCGCGATCATCGTCGGCGGCATCGGCGGATCGACATCGGTCGTCAGTTCGGGAGAGATCATCAGCACATGCCCCTCGGCGCCGGCTTCGGCGCGGGCTGCGAAGGCCGTGCCGGCCGGGATATAGCGCACGTCGCCCGGTCCCAACAGGACCGATCGGCGCGGGAACTGCAACAGCATCCGCCCCTCGGTCACCCAGATCAGCGTGTGTTCGGGCCGCGTCCTCGGCTGCGCATGGGGGCCGGCGCCGCTCCAGCCGAAGGCGGGCAAAGGCACAAGGCGAAGGCCGACCCGGCGTGGCGCCATACGGCGAGAGGCCGGGGCGACGCGCACCGTCAGCGCGTCCGGTACCAGGATACGCCCATGCGGAGCGTCGGTCGTGGCCCAGGGCCGGGGTGCGCTGCCCGCATCGGGGACGCTGGCCGCGGTCACCCCCGCGGCCCGGTCCCCCGGCGATCCCGCCCGTGCCGGCGGCCGGAGGCGCGTCGGCGAAAACGGGAATCCTCCCTGCCAGCCAGTGCGATCCCAAAGCGACATCTGCTGCGTCCGATCTGCAAAGCCCGTAGGCGAATTGTTGCCTATCCGCAGCAGAACACAACAACGGCCCGCTTGGTTTCAATTCTCGGGCAGCGGATGTACCCCATCGTTGCTGGCGTGCCACACTTGCCAGTCCCGCATCCGTCCGCGAAACCAGATCCGCTGCGACTTGGCGTATTGCCGGGAAGAGATGATCGCCCGCTCGGTCGCGTCCCGCAGCGTCAGGTGGCCCCGCAGGTGCGCGACCAGTTCTGGCGCGCCGATGGCCTTGGCCCATTGCGCCTGCGGGTCCCAGACTGGCAGCATCGCCCGAACCTCATCGAGCGCGCCTTCTTCAAGCATCCCGTGGAACCGGGCGGCGATGCGACCAGCCAGCCAGTCGCGGTCGCTGGTTACCAGCACCCGCTGGCAGTCATCGGCGGCGATCAGCGGTGGCGGCGTGTCGGCCTGCCAGTCGACGATGCCGCGACCCGTCGCCTGCAGCACCTCCCATGCGCGCTGGACGCGAGCGGGGTTCTGCAGGTCGATCCCCGCCCGTGTCGTCTCGTCCAGCTCCTGCACCAGTTCGGCCAGCCCACCCGGCCGCGCCAGCCGCGCATCGGCCGTCGCACGCACGTCCTGCGGCGTCGGCGGGATCTGCGCCAGCCCCCGCGTCAGCGCCGTGAGGTAAAGGCCCGTCCCCCCGACGACGATCAGCCGCCGGTCCATCAGGCCCTGCACCTCGCGCAGCCAATCGCCCACGGAATAGGCGCGTCCCGGCGCGACGTGACCATAGAGGGCGTGCGGGACGGCGGCCTCATCCGCGGGGGACGGCCGCGCGGTCAGCACCCGCCAGCAGGACCAGACCTGCAGCGCGTCGGCATTCACGATCAGCCCGCCCTGCGCGCGCGCGACCGCCAATGCCAGCGCCGACTTGCCGCTGGCCGTCGGTCCGGCGATCAGCAGGTGGCGCGCGGCGTCGATCTGTGTCACGTCAGGGTCACGCATGGGCATCCGACAGTTGAACCTGCGGGTCTTTTGCGACATTTACCGCCCCGATGAAAGCGACCGGCGACAGGAGCCCCCCATGACCACCGTGACCCCGAAGCAATATGGCCGCGTGATGCTGAAGATCTCGGGCGAGGCGCTGATGGGCGACCAGGGCTATGGCCTGCATCCGCCCACCGTCGCCCGCATCGCCGACGAGGTCGAGGCCGTTCAGGCCATGGGGGTCGAGGTCTGCATGGTGATCGGCGGCGGCAACATCTTCCGCGGCCTGCAGGGCAGCGCCCAAGGGATGGAGCGGACGACCGCCGACTACATGGGCATGCTGGCGACCGTCATGAACGCGCTGGCGATGCAATCTTCGCTGGAAGCGAAGGGGCTGCATTGCCGCGTGATCAGCGCCATCCGCATGGATGAGGTCTGCGAACCCTATATCCGCCGCCGCGCCATCCGTCACTTGGAAAAGAAGCGGATCGTGATCTTCGCCGCCGGCACCGGCAACCCGTATTTCACGACCGACACCGCCGCAACGCTGCGCGCATCCGAAATGAACTGCGAGGCGATCTTCAAGGGCACCAAGGTCGACGGCGTCTATGACAAGGACCCCGTCAAGTTCCCCGACGCCAAGCGTTATGGCGATGTCAGCTATGACGAGGTGCTGCAAAAGCACCTGGGTGTGATGGACGCGTCGGCGATCGCGCTGGCCCGCGACAACAAGCTGCCGATCATCGTCTTCTCGCTGGACCAGGTGGGCGGCTTCCGCACGATCCTGGAAGGTCGCGGAACCTATACCCGCGTCCACAACTGATGCCATTTTCCGCAGGTCCGGCGGCGGCGCGGCGGCGGTCGGCCGCCGGTCCGGAAGGTTGTGCCGGCAGGTGTCGCGGCCTTGGGCAAAGGCTTTGCCAACCTGCGACATTGTGGTTACAAGCATCCAAAATCCAAAGCAGAGGCAGTGCGACATGGCTGAGGACATCGAAATCGACATCGACGATCTGGAGCGGCGCATGAAGGGCGCCATGGAGAGCCTGCGCGGCGAATTCGCCAGCCTGCGCACCGGGCGCGCTTCGGCCTCGATGGTCGAGCCTGTGCAGGTCGAGGCCTATGGCCAGATGACCCCGATCAACCAGCTGGGCACCGTGAACGTCCCCGAACCCCGGATGGTCACCATCAACATCTGGGACAAGGCGATGGTCGGCAAGGTCGAGAAGGCGATCCGCGAAAGCGGCCTGGGGATTAACCCGCAGTTGAACGGCACGATCATCATGCTGCCCATCCCCGAACTGAACGAGGAGCGTCGCCGCGAGCTGACCAAGGTCGCCGCGCAGTATGCCGAAAGCGCCCGCGTCTCGATCCGGAACGTGCGCCGCGACGGCATGGACCAGGTCAAGAAGGGCAAGACGGCCGGCATGCCCGAGGACGACCAGAAGCTCTACGAGACCGAGATCCAGGCCCTGACCGACCGCATGATCGCGCTCGTCGACGAGGCGCTGACGGCCAAGCAGGCCGAAATCATGCAGGTCTGAACCATCATGGAGCTGGCGCAGGACGTATCCGGCGAGGTGGCGGGGGGCGCGGGCGCCCGACCGCGCCATGTCGCCATCATCATGGACGGAAACGGCCGATGGGCCACCGAACGCGGCTGGCCGCGCCTGGTCGGCCACCGCCGCGGCGCCGAGCGCGTCAAGCAGATCGTCCGTGCCTGCCCCGACCTGGGCGTCGACTGGCTGACGATTTATGCCTTCTCGACCGAGAACTGGAAGCGCTCGACCGAGGAAGTCCTTGGCCTGATGAAGATCTTCCGCCGCTATATCCAGCACGAGGCGCGGGGTATGGCGGCCGAAGGCGTCCGGCTGCGCTTCATCGGCGGGCGCGAGCGGCTGGACCGCAAGCTGCAGGACCTGATGACCTCGATCGAGGCGCGGACGGCGGCCAACACCCGGCTGAACCTGACCGTCGCAATCAACTATGGCGGACGGGACGAATTGCTGCGCGCATCGAACCGGCTGGCCGGCAGGATCGCCCGCAAAGAGATCGCCGAGGCGACGCAGGCCGATCTGGCCGCCTGCCTGGACACCGCCGGCCATCCCGACCCCGACCTGGTGATCCGCACATCCGGCGAGACGCGGACCTCGAACTTCCTGCCCTGGCAGGCCGCCTATGCGGAATACGAATTCACGCAGACGTTGTGGCCGGACTTCACGCCCGACCATCTGTCCGTCATCCTTGATCGCTTTGGCCAGCGCGAGCGGCGCTTCGGAGGCGCATGACGGGCGCGATCGGCAGCGGGGCCCGGCCGCCGTCCGGCAAATGGGCCGACCTGTCGCGTCGCCTCGCCTCGACCCTGGTGCTGCTGGCCATCGGCGTTCTTCTGGCCGTGGCCCAAGGAATCTGGCTGAGGCTCGGCATGGCCGTCATCTCGGCCATCACCTTCTGGGAACTGGCGGCGATGACCGGCTGGAAGCATCCGGCACGCCACGTCACCCTGTTCGGGCGCAGCCGCCCCATCGCGCTGGCATCCATTGCTGGCGTCTCGCAGGCGCTTGCGCTGACCGAGTTTCACCAGTTGGCTTGGATGGCGCTTCTGCTGCCGATCCTGCTGGGGCTTCCCGGTGCCGCCCGGCGCGACCGCGGCACCTATGCGATCTTCGGAACGGCCATCCTGCTGGTCGCCTACGGCCTCGTCGGGTTCCGTGAGCTTTATGGGCTGAGCTTCGTTCTGTGGCTGATGGGGGTCATCATCATTTCGGACACGGCGGGCTATTTTTTTGGCCGCACCTTGGGCGGGCCTAAATTCTGGCCGCAGCTCAGCCCGAAAAAGACCTGGTCCGGCACGATCGCGGGCTGGATCGCGACATGCCTCTTCGGTGCAATGCTGTGGCTGACCGATCACGGGGACGCGGCGCTGGTCTGGGTGTCGCCGCTGGTCTGCTTCGCCGGGCAGATGGGCGACATCGCCGAAAGCTGGCTGAAGCGACGGGCCGGGGTCAAGGACAGCTCGAACCTGATCCCGGGGCACGGCGGCTTCATGGACCGATTTGACGCAGTGACGGGCGCGGTTCTGGCGACCATGGTGATCGGTATCCTGACGCAACTGCCCGTGGTGGATTGACGGATGAGACGCATCTCGATCTTCGGGGCGACCGGTTCGGTCGGCACGAACGGCGTCGACCTGATCCGCCGCGGCGGCGGGGCGGACAGCTATGACGTCGTGGCGCTGACCGGCGGTCGCAACATCGCCCGGCTTGCAAAGATGGCCCGAGAGCTTTGCGCCGAGGTCGCGGTGACCGCGCATGACGATCTGCTTGACGACCTGCGCTCCGCCTTGAGGGGAAGCGGTGTCGAGGCGATGGCGGGCGAGGCGGCCCTGCTCGAGGCGGCTGCGCGTCCGGCCGACTGGATCCTGTCGGCCATCGTCGGCGCCGCGGGGCTTGCACCGGGGCTGACGGCCTTGGCTCAAGGCGGAACGCTGGCACTGGCGAACAAGGAATCGCTGGTCTGCGCCGGGGCGCTTCTGCGCCGGACGGGCAAGGTGGCGGGGGCCACTATTCTTCCGGTCGACAGTGAACATTCCGCCATTTTTCAGGCGCTTGGATTGGATAACCTGGAATCCGTCAAGCATGTGACCATCACTGCGTCCGGTGGCGCCTTCCGCGACTGGCCGTTGGAGCGGCTGGCGGCTGCAACGGTGGCCGAGGCGTCGACGCACCCGAACTGGGCGATGGGCCAAAGGATCACCATCGACAGCGCGTCCATGTTCAACAAGGCCATGGAAGTGATAGAGGCGAAAGAATTTTTCGGCCTCGATGCCGACCGGATCAAGGTGTTGGTGCATCCGGAATCGATCATCCATGCGATGGTGACGCACCACGACGGTGGCAGCATCGCGCATCTGGGTGCCCCCGACATGCGCCACGCCATCGGGTATGCGCTGCACTGGCCCCAGCGTCGCGCCTTGCCGGTGGCCGCGCTGGATCTGGCCGCGCTTGGTACGCTGACCTTCCGCGCCCCCGATGAGTTGCGGTGGCCCGCGCTGCGGCTGTCCCGAGAGGTCATGGCGGCGGGCGGCGCGGCCGGCGCGGTCTTCAACGCTGCCAAGGAACAGGCGCTGGACGACTTCATTGCCGGCCGCATCCGTTTCACCCAGATGGCGCCGCGGGTCGAGGCGGTGCTGGAGACGTTGTCCGCGGAACCGGGCTTTGCCCAAGACCCGGACGACCTGCCGACCGTCCTTCACTGGGACGGCCTCGCCCGACGAAAGGCTGCCGCATGACCGAGATCTTCGCCCAGACCGGAAGCACGCTCTGGACGCTGGCGTCCTTTGTCGTGGCGCTGGCAGTGATCGTAACCGTACACGAATACGGCCACTATATCGTCGGGCGCTGGTCCGGCATCCGGGCCGAGATCTTCTCGATCGGCTTCGGCCCGCGCCTCGCGGCGCGGCGTGACCGTCGCGGAACGCTGTGGCAGGTCGCGGCGCTGCCGCTTGGCGGTTATGTGCGCTTTCTGGGCGACGACAATGCCGCCAGCGCGGGTCCGGGCCTTGCGGTCGATCCGGCCCTACGGCGGCAGACGCTGCAGGGCGCGCCCCTCTGGGCGCGGTTCGCGACACTGCTGGCCGGGCCGGTCTTCAACTTTATCCTGTCGATCCTGGTCTTCGGCGGCTTTGCCATCTTCCAGGGCCTACCCGCGGACGAGGTTCGCATCGGGGCCGTGACGAACGCGCCGCCCGCGATCGAGAACCAGTTGCAGCCGGGCGACCGCATCCTGGCCGTCGGCGACGTGCCGGTCGAGACGTGGTCGGAACTGGGGGCGGCCATTGACGTCCTTCCCGTCGCGCGGCAGCAGTCCTGGCAGGTCGAACGCGATGGCGGGGTCGTGACGGTGACCGGTCCCGACCCGATGCCCGCGCGCATCAGCGGCGTAGCCCCCCGCAGTGCGGCAGCCGATGCGGGCATCCGTGCCGGCGACGTGGTCCTGGCCATCGACGGGCAGCCGGTGACCCGCTTTACGCAGATGCGCGATGCGGTCGAGGCGGCCGAGGGCGAGCCCTTGCAGCTGCGCCTTTGGCGCGAGGGTGCGGGCGAGATCAAGGTCAAGCTGCGCCCCAAGCTGTCGGACCTCCCCGTGGAAGGCGGCTTCGAGCAGCGCTGGCTGATCGGCGTGACCGGAGGCGAAAGCTTCTTCACGCCCCAGACCCGCAGCGTGGGCCCGCTGGAGGCGCTGTTGCTTGGTGCCTCGCAGACCTGGGGGATCATCGTGTCATCTCTGACCGGGCTCTGGGCGATGATTTCTGGGCAGATCGGGACCTGCAACCTGGGCGGCGCGATCAGCATCGCGGAAAGCACCGGGCAGGCGGCCAGTGCCGGCGGCGCGAACTTCCTGTGGTGGATCGCGGTCCTCTCTGCCGCCATCGGTTTTCTCAACCTGCTGCCGATCCCGGTGCTGGATGGCGGGCACCTGGTGTTCTATGCCTACGAGGCGGTTCGCGGCCGTCCGCCGTCGGACAAGGCGCTGAGCGTGCTGACCGCGATCGGCATGGCGGCGGTGCTGTCACTGATGCTCTTTGGCCTGAGCAACGATCTTTTCTGCCCCTGACGGCGATGCGGTTTTGACAGGCCGGGCCTGTTGAGGCTAGAGGAAGAGGCAAAACAAGAGGCCCGACACGGGCAGCAGGCAAGAGGGGCTGCGATGACACGGAAACTGGGCAAGGGCGCGGTGGCGCTGATGACGGCCTTGGCGATCACGGTGCCCGCGGGCCTGCTGCCCGGGCCGGCCGCAGCCCTGATCTTCAACGACATCCGCATCGAGGGCAATACGCAGGTCGAGGCGGGGACTATTCTTTCTGCGCTGAACCTGCCGCGCGGCCAGGACGTCAGCGCCGGTGAGGTCAACGACGCCTTGCAGCGGCTGCAGGGCACCGGCCTCTTCGAGACGGTCGAACTGGTCCCGCAAGGCGGGCAGCTGGTGGTGCGCGTCAGCGAGTATCCGATCGTCAACCAGATCAGCTTCGAAGGCAACCGCCGCCTGAACGACGACCGCCTGGCCGAGATCGTCCAGAGCCGGGCGCGCCGCGTCTATCAGCCCAGCCAGGCGATCCAGGACGCGCAGACCATCGCGCAGGTCTATGCCGCCGAAGGCCGCCTGTCGGCCCGCGTGGATCCAAGGATCATCCGCCGCAGCGGCAATCGCGTCGACCTGGTGTTCGAGATCCGCGAAGGCGCCGTGACCGAGATCGAGCGGATCAGCTTCACCGGCAACCGGGCATTTTCCGACCGCCGGTTGCGCGACGTGCTGCAGACCAAGCAGGCGGGCATCCTGCGCACCTTCATCCGCCGCGACACCTTCGCGCCCGAGCGTATCCCGCTGGACGAGCAGCTGCTGACCGACTTCTACCGGTCGCGCGGCTATGCCGACTTCCGCGTGCAGGCCGTCGCCCCCGAGATCGCGCGCGAGCGCGACGCGTTCTTCATCACGTTCAACATTCAGGAAGGTCCCCGCTATCGGTTCGGCCGCGTCGATACCGTGTCCGAGATCCCGGGCGTGGACGCATCGCTCTTTGCCGACCAGAACCGCGTGCGGCGGGGTTCGGTCTATAACCCCTCGGACGTCGACACCACCATCCGCCGGATGGAAACCGTCGCGATCCAGCAGGGCCTGGACTTCGTCAGCATCGAGCCGCGGATCACGCGCAACCCGTCGAGCCAGACGCTGGACCTGACCTTCGCCCTGACCCGCGGCGAACGCATCTTCGTGGAACGCATCGACATCGAGGGGAACACGACCACGCTGGACCAGGTGATCCGTCGCCAGTTCAACACCGTCGAGGGCGACCCCTTCAACCCACGCGAGATCCGCAACTCGGCAGAGCGCATCCGCGCACTGGGGTATTTCGGCGATGCGCAGGTTGAAACGCGGCAGGGCAGCGCGCCCGACCAGGTCATCGTCGGCGTCGCAGTCGAGGAGCAGCCCACCGGATCGCTGTCCTTCGGCGCGTCCTACGGTGTCAACTCGGGCGTCGGCCTGAACGCGTCCTTGACCGAGCGGAACTTCCTCGGGCGCGGCCAGACGCTTGGCCTGCAGATCTCGACCGCGAGCGGCGACCGCGCGGCCGGCATCAATTTCGTCGAGCCGTATTTCCTGGGGCGCGACCTGCGTTTCGGGTTCGCGGCCAACTACAACGAGACCGACGACCTGAACTCGGATTACGACACCCGGTTCATCCGCATCCAGCCGTCGATCGAGTTTCCAGTGTCTGCAAACGGCCGGATCGAACTGCGCTACCGTATCTCGGAAGAGAAACTCGACAACGTCACCGAGGACAGCTCTCAGTTGCTTCAGGACGAGGCAGGCGCGCGCATCACCTCGGCCATCGGCTATACCTACAACTGGGATTCGCGGCGCACGGGCCTTGACCCGCTGACCGCCTATCGGTTCCGTTTCTCGCAGGATTTCGCAGGCGCGGGCGGCGACACCAAGACCGTGACGACCACGGCGCTGGCGGGCGTCGAAAGCACGGCCTGGCGCGAGAACATCACCCTGCGCGGCGAGGTCGAGGCCGGGGCGATCTATACCTACGGAGATTATTCGACCTGGATCCTGGACCGCTTCCGTACCGGCAACCGCATTCGCGGGTTCGAACCGAACGGCTATGGCCCCCGCGACCTCGAGGCCGAGAACCAGGACGCCATCGGCGGCAATTACTACTGGGCGGCGCGCGCCGAGGCGCAGTTCCCCATCGGCCTGCCCGAGGAATACGGCATCCAGGGCGGTCTCTTCGCCGATGTCGGATCTCTCTGGGGGCTGGACCAGCGCAGCTACGAGGCCGCGGACGGCAGCATGGTGACCATTGACGACGACATGTATGTCCGCGCCGCCGTCGGGGCGTCGATCTTCTGGACCACCCCCATCGGGCCGCTGCGCTTCAACTTCTCGAAGACCGTCCGCAAGGAGGACTATGATGAGGAGCAGAACTTCGATCTGACCATCCAGACGACGTTCTGATGAGAAGGAAGGGCCTCGTCCTGCCGGTCATGATGGTGGCGGCGGCGCTGGCCCTGCCGGCCGCTGCCCAGGATGCGGTGCCCATCGGTCCTGCCGCCCCGCAGGTCGACCAGCCACGGCCCGAGGTCGATCTGCCGAACAGCATCATCGCTGCACCGGACGAGGCTGGACCCCTGCCAATTGCACCGGTGCTGACGCTGGATCAGGATGCGCTTTACCTGTCGTCGTCATGGGGGCTGCGCGCGCAGGCCCGGCTGGAGGCCGAGGGAGAGGTCATCGCGGCCGAAAACGAGCGTCTGACGGAACTGCTGTCGACCGAGGAGGCCGCACTGACCGCACAGCGCGCGACGCTGCCTGCCGCCGAATTCCGTCGCCTGGCCGAGGATTTCGACCGTCGCGCGACCCAGATCCGGCGCGAACGCGCGCAGGCTGTCCAGGCGTTGAATGCCTGGGCCGATGCCGACCGGGAAGCCTTCTTCCGCGCGGCCCTGCCGGTCATGGGCGAGGTGATGCAGGAACGCGGGGCGATTGCCGTGCTGGACCGCCGAACGGTCTTCGTGTCGCTGGACGCCATCGACATCACGGGCGAACTGATCACCGCGCTGAACGCCAGCATCGGCGATGGGGACGGCGCCGTGCCGGTGCCGCAGGACCAGCCGGCGTCGCCGTCAGGGCAGACGGGCGATCCGGTCGCTGATCAGGCCGAATAGCCCGTCACGGTCCACGTCCTTCAGAAACAGCGCGTTGGCCGCCCGGCCGCTGACGCGCCACCAATCCGCAACCGTCATGCCGGTGGTCCAGCGGCCCTCGGTTTCGACCTCGATGTTGATCTGTCGGCCTTGAAACAGGTCGGGCTCCAGCAGCCAGGCGATGGTGCAGGGATCGTGCAGCGGCGCGCCGAGGCTGCCGTACTTGGCGGTGTCGAACCGCTCGAAGAAGTCGGTCCAGCCGGCGACCGCGGGGCCGCAGCGGTTGGGCAGGTCGCGCATCTGGTCGACCCAGGCGCGGCTGGTCAGCGCCTTGTGCGTCACGTCCAGCGGCACGACGACAAGCGGTGCGCCGGCCGCAAAGACCTCGGCGGCGGCTTCGGGATCGACATAGATGTTGAACTCCGCCGCTGGGGTGATGTTGCCGACCTCGAAGTAGGCGCCGCCCATCAGGACGATCCGCTGAACCTTCGGAATGATGTCGGGGGCCCGGCGGAAGGCCGTCGCGATGTTCGTCAGCGGGCCGATGGGCACAAGCGTGACGGTTCCCGCAGGCTCGCGGCGCAGGGTGTCGATGATGAAGTCGACGCCGTCCTGCGGCTGCAGGGGCACGGTCGGGTCGGGAAGGTCGGTGCCGTCCAGGCCGGTCTTGCCGTGGACATGCTCTGCCGTGACCAGGTCGCGCGCCAGCGGCCGGTCGCAGCCGGCGAAGACGGGTACGGACTGTCCCGAAAGCTCCACGATCTTGCGGGCGTTGGCTTCGGTCAGCGGCAGGGGCACGTTTCCGGCCACTGCCACGATGCCCAGAACCTCGATCTCGGGCGAGGCCAGCGCCAGCAGGATTGCCACCGCGTCGTCCTGACCCGGGTCGGTGTCGATGATGATCTTCTGCGGCATGCCTCGGGTTCCTTCGTTGGCGGGCAAAGCTTTGCGCCAAGCCGGAAAAAGGCGCAAGCCTTGCCTGCGCCTTCCCCAGCGTCATCTTCCGGACGACCTCAGCCGTCGAAGTTAACCTGCTCGATCAGGTTCAGCGCCTGCGGGCGCAGGTCCGAGACTTCGGCCAGCGTCAGGTCGTCGGGCGTGAACTCGCCCCAGCTGGCGACCAGTTCGGACGCTTCTACGCCTTCCTTGACGGGAAACTCGTTGTTCGTCTCGGCATAGATCTGCTGCGCCTCGTCGCTGACCAGGAACTCCATCAGCTGCAGCGCCGCGTCGCGGTTCGGGGCCGAGGTGGTCATGCCCATGCCCGACACGTTGACGTGGGTGCCGCCGCCTTCGAAGGTCGGGAAGACGATGCGGACCGAATCCGCCCACTGCTTCTGTTCCTCGTCCTTCAGCATCGCGCCCATGTAATAGGTGTTGCCCAGGCTGATGTCGCATTCACCGGCCCAGATCGATTTGACCTGGTCGCGGTCGCCTCCTTCGGGGCGCTTGGCGAGGTTCGACTTCAGCCCTTCCAGCCAGGCCAGCGTCTCTTCCTCGCCGTGATGGGCCAGGTAGGCGGCGGTCAGCGCGACATTGTAGTCGTTGGTGAAGCTGCGGGTGCAGATGCGGCCCTTCCACTTCGGATCGGCCAGATCCTCGTAGGTGGTCACCTCGCCATCCGCCACGCGTTCCTTGCTGGCATAGACGATGCGGGCGCGCGTCGTCAGGCCGAACCACTGATTCTCGTCGTCGCGCAGTTCGGCCGGAATGACGTCCAGTGCCTCGTCCTCGACCGGCTGCAGGACGCCGGCCTCCTTCAGCTCGCCCAGGCGGGCGACGTCCACGGTCAGGACCAGGTCGGCGGGCGAACGGTCGCCCTCGGCCTGCAACCGCTCAACCATGCCCTTGTCGACAAAGGCGATGTTGACGGTGATGCCGGTCTCGGCGGTGAAGGCGTCGATCAGCGGCTGGATCAGTTCAGGCTGACGGTGGGAATAGACGTTCACTTCTTGCGCCAGGGCGGGCAGAGCGGTCGCCCCCAAAAGCGAAGCAAGGATCAGATGTCGCATGAAGAACTCCTCCGGTGTCGGCGCGAGTGTTGGCTTTCCCGACCGTAACTGTCAAGCATCGTCGGCAATGCGACGGATTGACCGCGGTCGGGACCCGCGCTAGGGCGCAGGCATGGCACGCGCACCCCTTCTGCAACTTTCCGACATCTCGCTGACCTATGGCGGCGATCCCGTATTCGACGGCCTTGCGCTGACCGTCCAGCCCGGCGACCGCGTTGCCCTTGTCGGCCGTAACGGGTCGGGCAAGTCGACGCTGATGAAGGTCATGGCGGGCCTGGTCGAACCTGACCGCGGCGAGGTCGTCATCTCGGCCGGCGTCTCGACCGGCTATATGGAGCAGGACCCCGACCTTTCGGGCTTCGAGACGCTTGGGGAATTCGCCCGTGACGGGTTGGAGCCGGGTGAGGACTATCGCGTCGACATGGCGGCAGAGGGGCTGAAGTTCGACCCGAACCGTCCTGTCGCCACGGCGTCGGGCGGTGAAAGGCGGCGCGCGGCGCTGGCGCGGCTTCTGGCGCAGGCGCCGGAACTGATGCTGCTGGACGAGCCGACGAACCACCTGGACATCCAGGCCATCGGCTGGCTGGAGGAGCACCTGTCGCAGACCCGTGCGGCCTTCGTTCTGATCAGCCATGACCGCGCCTTCCTGCGCCGCCTGACCCGCGCCACGCTGTGGATCGACCGTGGAGAGGTCCGTCGGCAGGAGCGCGGCTTCGAGGGGTTCGAGGATTGGCGCGAGGCAAGCTGGGCTGCCGAAGACGACGCCCGCCACAAGCTGGACCGCAAGATCAAGGCGGAGGCCCGGTGGGCCGTCGAAGGCATCAGCGCACGCAGGAAGCGCAACCAGGGACGCGTTCGGGCGCTGGCGGCGCTGCGGGCGGAACGCGGTTCGCAGATCCGCCGGCAGGGCACCGCGGCGATGGCGCTGGATTCCGGTCCGCAGTCCGGCAAGAAAGTGATCGAGGCGCAGGGCATCGCCAAGACTTTCGGCGACCGGACAATCCTGCAGCCCTTCGACCTGCGCATCCAGCGCGGCGACCGGATCGCCTTCGTGGGCCCGAACGGTGCCGGCAAGACGACGCTGATCAAGATGCTGACCGGCGAGATCGCGCCCGACGAGGGACGCGTGATCCTGGGCACCAACCTCGAGGTGGCGGTCTTCGACCAGGCGCGGGCGGCGCTGAACCCGGACCAGACGCTGTGGGAATCGCTGACCGGCGACCCCGAGATGCGCGTGTCGGGCCGGGCCGACCAAGTGATGGTGCGCGGCACGCCCAAGCACGTCGTGGCCTATTTGAAGGACTTCCTCTTCGACGACGCGCAGGCCCGGGCACCCGTGCGCAGCCTGTCCGGCGGAGAGAAGGCGCGGCTGCTGCTGGCGCGGCTGATGGCCAAGCCGTCGAACCTGCTGGTCATGGACGAACCGACCAACGACCTGGATGTCGAGACGCTGGACCTGCTGCAGGACCTGCTGGGCGACTATGACGGCACGGTGCTGCTGGTCAGTCACGACCGCGATTTCATCGACCGGGTCGCGGACACCACGGTTGCCATGGAAGGCGATGGCCGGGCGGTGGTCTATGCCGGCGGCTGGACGGACTATCAGGCGCAGCGCGGCCAGGACGATGCCCCCGCGGTTGCCGCTGCCCCCAGTCCACGCCCTGCGGCCGCGCCGTCCGAAAAGCCGAAGGCGGCCGCGCAGGGGCTGAGCTTCACCGAAAAGCATCGCCTCGACTCTCTGCCCGGCGTCATCGAGCGGCTGGAGGCCGAAATTGCCAAGCTGACCGAGTTCCTGTCCGACCCCAACCTCTTTGCCACGGCACCGGCGAAGTTCCAGAAGGCCAGCACCGCCCTGAGCGAACGGCAGGCGGCCCTGGCGGATGCCGAGGAAGAGTGGATGACGCTGGAGGAGAAGGCCGGCTGATCAATGCCGCGGCGCCCGCAACCAGCGGTGCGCGAAGGCCAGCTTGTCCCTGATCGGCGCTGTCAGCACGAAGGGATAGAGGTCGCTGTTGTCCAGCGCCCGATTGATATCGTTGATCGCGATAGCGACCTCGGCGGCGATGGGCAGAAGGCGGAGGGTGTCCGCCTCTTCATAGGGCCGGAAGTCCGACGGGATGCCAGGCATCGACAGCCCCGCGCTGACGAAGCTGTCGGTAAAGTCCACCAGGTGCAGCAGGTGGGCCGCAGTTTCGGCCCAATCCTCGTGCGGATGGGCGGTGGCGTAGGCGGTGATGAAGTGCTCGCCGGGGTTGCGCGGCTCCGCATAGTGGCGCCGCAGGGCAGCGGCATAGTCCGCGCGTTCATCGCCGAAAATCTTGCGGAGGGCGGGGCGGAAGCGGTCATCCTCCGACAGGCGGTCGAACAGGAAATGCGACAGCTCGTGCCGGAAGTGGCCAACCATCGAGCGGTACTGCTCGCCCAGGTCGCGCTGGCGCTTCAGGCGGATCAGCTCGTCGGCTTCGGTCACGTTGATCGTGATGTCGCCCGCGGCATGCCCCATGGTGATCTGCTGGCTGCGGCCCCCGGCCTCCTCGGACAGCATCAGGAAGCGCGGGCGGCGGCCCGGATCGTCATCCGTGAACCAGCCCCACCGCGCCAGGTTCGCCAGGACCCAGCGCTTGGCACGCTCGGCCCGGGCCAGCAGCTGCAGGTTGTCACCGACATGCAGGACGGGCACGACCTGCGACATGGCGCAGGACGGGCAGAGCGTGCCATCCAGCGGCGCGGTCCAGTTGCAGCCGATGCCGGGGCGGTTGGCGCAGGCGGGGGCATCGGTCGCCATCCGGCTGGTTTGCGGATCGTAATAAAGCTGCGACCCGCAGGCGCAGGTGAGGTTGTGGAAATAGGCGCGCGTCCCGCAGAGGGGGCAATTGAAGCGTTGCATCGGGCGCGGGTCCTGTCTTGCGCGGGTCTGGGGCCGCGGTCTGACACAAGCGCGCGACAGGCGCCGGGGTTCCGCAATCGCTTGACTTGCCGCGGACAATGCGCCATATGCCCCGGACCGGCCGGGCCATCGCCCGTGGCCGGCATTTGTATTGAATGACATCCCGAACAAGGGGTGCGCAGTCCGAA
Source organism: Paracoccus beibuensis (assembly GCF_026162625.1). Lineage (GTDB taxonomy): Bacteria > Pseudomonadota > Alphaproteobacteria > Rhodobacterales > Rhodobacteraceae > Paracoccus > Paracoccus beibuensis. The sequence continues at coordinate 58,790 of NZ_JAOTBD010000006.1, forward strand.
GGCGGGGCAACCCGGCAACATCTGCCGAAGGGCAGGGGCCGCAGGACGCGGTTGATGAAGGAAAGAAGCGATGTTCGCGGTTCTGAAAACTGGCGGCAAGCAGTACAAGGTGCAGGCGGGCGACGTCCTCCGCGTCGAGAAGCTGCAAGCCGCAGCTGGTGAAAAAGTCCAGTTCAACGACATTCTGATGGTCGGTTCGACCCTTGGTGCGCCGCTCGTCTCGGGCGCCTGCGTCCAGGCCGAGGTGATCGACCAGATCAAGGCCGACAAGGTGATCACCTATGTCAAGCGCCGCCGCAAGCACAGCTCGCAGCGGACCCGTGGCCACCGCCAGCAGCTGACCCTGCTGCGCGTGACCGACGTGCTGGACAACGGTGCCGACAAGACCGGCGTGAAGGCCGCTGTCGGTGCACGTGCAAAGCAGCCGGCCGACAACGCCGCTGAAGCGTAAGGAGAACGACCCATGGCACACAAGAAAGCAGGCGGTTCCTCCCGCAACGGTCGCGATTCCGCCGGCCGCCGCCTTGGCGTGAAGCTGTTTGGCGGCCAGGCTGCCATCGCGGGCAACATCATCGCTCGTCAGCGCGGCACCACCTGGTGGCCGGGCACGAATGTCGGCATGGGCAAGGATCACACCCTGTTCGCGCTGACCGATGGTCATGTCACCTTCAAGAAGGGCCTCAAGGGGCGCACCTTCATTTCGGTGATTCCCGCCGGCCTCGAAGCCGCCGAGTAACCCAAGCGTAACATCTCGATGTTAGACGGGGGATCGGCGAAGGCCGGTCCCCCGTGCCGTTTATATCGCAGCACTTCGAACCAGTTTCCGGGGAGGGAACATGGTGATGTCCGCACCTATGAGGGAGGGAAGCCGCTTGGACGACCTCAAACCCGTTGTAGAAGGGGTGGTGACGCAGCCCGTCATCCAGACCGAACGCTTCATCCTGCGCCCTCTGCGCCCGTCCGATGCGGGCATGATCGCCCATTACACCGCCGACCGGCGCGTGGCCGAAGGCACCCGAGCCATTCCTCACCCGCTGCCGCGCGGCGCGTCGGAAAGCTTCGTGGCGCGCGCGCTTGCGGCCGACCGGACCGAGGATGTCTGGGCCATCGACGGGTCGAACAACAAGCTGGCCGAACTGCTGGGCGTCGTGTCGCTGACCCGGATGGAGGGCGACCAGTCCGAACTTGGCTTCTGGATCGGCGCGGGCTTCTGGAACACGGGCTTTGCGACCGAGGCCGTCGAGGCCCTGGCTGCCGCAAACCCGCATGGCGCACGGACCCTGTTCGCCGAGGCGTTCCAGGACAATCCCGGCTCAGCGCGTGTTCTGACGAATTGCGGCTTCGTCTATCTCGGCGATGCGGAAAGCTGGTCGGTGGCGCGTGGTGCGCGGGTTCCGACGTGGACTTATCTGCGCCGGATGGGTTGAAGCCTCGCTCCTGCACGAACTGCAAGGGGGGCGGCTTGCAAAGCGCTGCGGCCGCCCTATTTGCAGATCATGACACAGACACTCCCGTTCTCGATCCTCGACCTGTCGCCCGTCCCCGAAGGGCAGACTGCGCAGGATGCGATCCGCAACACCATCGACCTGGCCCAGCATGCCGAGCGATGGGGCTATAATCGCTTCTGGCTGGCCGAACATCACAACATGCCCGGCATCGCCAGCGCCGCCACCGCGGTGTTGATCGGTCTTGTGGCGCAGGCGACCAGCACGATCCGAGTCGGCGCGGGCGGCATCATGCTGCCGAACCACGCGCCGCTGACCGTGGCCGAGGCATTTGGAACGCTGGCGACGGCCTTCCCTGGACGGATCGACTTGGGGCTGGGCCGGGCTCCGGGGGGCGACGGCGCCGTTATCCGTGCCCTGCGCCGCGACCCGATGGCGGACAGCTTTCCGCAGGACGTCGTCGAACTTCTGGACTATCTGGGGCCCGAACGCCCCGGCGCCGCCGTCAGGGCCTTGCCGGGCGAGGGCACCAATGTGCCCGTCTGGATCCTGGGCAGCAGCCTTTTCGGCGCGCAGCTGGCGGCGCATCTGGGGCTGCCCTATGCCTTTGCCAGCCACTTCGCGCCCGACGATCTGGAGCAGGCGCTGCAGATCTATCGCGACCGGTTCAGGCCGTCCCCGTGGAACGACAAGCCGTACGTGATCGTGGCCGCGAACGTCTTCGCCGCCGACGATGCGGACGAGGCCGCATATCTGCGGACGACGATGCAGCTTGCCTTCGCGCGGCTGCGCACCGGGATGCCCGGAAAGTTGCCGCGCCCGATCCGCGACATCGATGCCGAGATCGGCGCGCCGATGCGGCAGGCCGTCGACCGCGCGCTGAGGGTCAGCGCCGTCGGTAACGAGGCTCAGGTCCGCGAGCAGCTTGCCAGCATCGTCGACACCTACCGCCCGGACGAGCTGATCCTGACCGGCCAGATCCACGATCACCAGGCGCGACTGCGCAGCTTCGAGCTTGCGTCCAAGGCCGCAAGCACGCTGCGACTGCGTCACGCGGCCTGATCAGGCGGCCGCGGCTGCTTGCTCGCTCTGGGGCGACAGCCGCGCAAGCATCAGAAGACGCTCCAAATGCGAGAGCGCCTCTGAAAGGCTGTCAGCGTGGCAGCCCAGCAGCGATTCCGCTGCGAGGCGCCGTGTCATGGCCATGATCGGCCGTGTCGGCGTGATGTGGTGAAGATAGCTGGCTTGGCGGGCCAGGTTCAGGAAGCTTGTGTCGTCGCCCGCCAGCGCCGCACGGTTCCACAGCGTCAGCAGGGCCTCGGGGGCGGGCATCAGGATTACGGACCGGCCGCACAGCCAACGGTCATCCAGTTGGGCCGTTGTCGTCGCACGGGGCAAGCTGCTTTGGGGAAGGGCTAGCCACTGCCGCAGGTGCCGTGCCGCGATCGCGTCACCGAAACAAAGCTGCGCGAGGCGGGGCAAATCGACCGACAGGGGGCGGGGCGGGGCCAGGCGCCGCAGCCAGTTTTCGCCCGTGGCGCAGGTCAGAAGCACCGCAGCCTCGGCCGACACTGCGCCGGTGGCGACCCGCGACACCGCCTCGGCCCCTTCGCGAAGCGCCAGCCGCATTGGCCGCGGCGACAGCCATACCGGACGTGCCCCGCGCCAGCGGCGATAGACCGCGATATGCAGCGCCGAAATCGCCGTCAACGTGGGCAGCGCAGCCTTGGCGAACGGTTGATCCGCCGTCGAAAAGCCGAACCCCTGCGGAAAGGAACCGTCCGGCCGCTGTACCTGGATCATGTCGGACAGCATGTCCGACACGTCGTGGCCGGGATCCAGAAGGCGCAGGCACAGCGCCAGCCGGGCCTGCGACTGGACGCAGTTTCCTTTTCGCGACCGCTCGGCCAAGGCAGACAGATGGTCGAAGATCGCTGAAAAGGCGCGCGCGCCAGAAAGCGGCGGCCGCCGTGCCCCGTGGTGATAAAGCTGCATCACCAGGTCCGTGACGGCAATGACATGCGCGCTGTCGCAGTTTCGCGGCGTCGGCGGGGCGGTCAGCAGCGCCTCGGCCTGATGCAGCAGATCAGGCGCGTCCGACAGGGCCAGTCGGCAGGCCAGAGGCAGGTCCTCGTCCTCGGCAAGCTCTTCGCAAGCCAGTTGCCACATCGGGTCGATCTGCGCCACCAGCGAGCCCGCCAGCACGAGGTCGACCATCGCCTCGCTGCGGTCGCCGGCCACCACCCGTGCCGCACCCGCGCGGACGAGCTGTGGTGACAGGCGCCGCTGGACGATCACCTCCAGCGGAGAGATGCGGCCGCGCAGGCCCGTCAGCACCGGCGCCGTACGCCCCGCCTTGGCCAGAAGGCCGACGTCAGGATGGTCGACCAGACACACCGTTGGCAATTCCATGATCCTTTGCCGCAGCCATTCGGTGCCGCGGTTCGCAAGCAGGCGCATCAACTGGTTCAGCGTTCCATCCATTCGCCACTCCGTCAGATCATCTGGCCGATGCAAACCGGCACCGCACGCGTCGATCAAGGAAAGCTTCCCGACAATTCGATGCGATCACCGGGCCAACGCGGCAATTGCGCCGACGCCGCAGGCACGGTAAAGCCCGGCGCATGAGCAACCGCCCCGACCTTCCGCCCGAAATCGCCCGCCGCCGGACCTTCGCGATCATCTCGCATCCGGACGCCGGCAAGACCACGCTGACCGAGAAATTCCTGCTCTATGGCGGCGCCATCCAGATGGCCGGCCAGGTGCGGGCAAAGGGAGAGGCGCGGCGCACGCGGTCGGACTTCATGAAGATGGAGCAGGACCGCGGCATTTCGGTCTCGGCATCCGCAATGTCGTTCGACTTTGATGGATTTCGCTTCAACCTGGTGGACACGCCGGGTCACAGCGACTTTTCGGAAGACACCTATCGGACCCTGACGGCGGTGGACGCCGCGATCATGGTGATCGACGGCGCAAAGGGCGTCGAATCGCAGACCCGCAAGCTGTTCGAGGTCTGCCGGTTGCGCGACCTGCCGATCCTGACCTTCTGCAACAAGATGGACCGCGAGTCCCGCGACACGTTCGAGATCATCGACGAGATCCAGGAGAACCTGGCCATCGACGTGGCCCCGGCTTCCTGGCCCATCGGAGTGGGGCGCGAGTTCATCGGCTGCTACGACATGCTGGGCGACCGGCTGGAGCTGATGGATCGGGCCGACCGCAACAAGGTCGCGCAGTCGATCTCGATGAAGGGGCTGGATGACCCGCGGCTGGCGGAACACGTGCCGGCCGACCTGCTGGCCAAGCTGCGCGAAGAGGTCGAGATGGCCCGCGAACTGCTGCCCACGTTCGATCAGCGGTCGTTCCTGGAAGGGCACATGACGCCCATCTGGTTCGGCAGCGCGATCAACAGCTTCGGCGTGCAGGAACTGATGCAGGGCATCAGCACCTATGGCCCGCCGCCGCAGCCCCAGAACAGCGCCGAACGCGAGATCGCGCCGGACGAAAACACCGTGACCGGCTTCGTCTTCAAGGTGCAGGCGAACATGGACCCCAAGCACCGCGACCGCGTGGCCTTTGTTCGGCTGGCATCGGGCCATTTCGAGCGCGGCATGAAGATGGTCCATGTCCGGTCGAAGAAGCCGATGGCTGTGTCGAACCCGGTCCTGTTCCTGGCCGCCGACCGCGAACTGGCCGAGGAGGCCTGGGCCGGCGACATCATCGGCATCCCGAACCACGGCCAATTGCGCATCGGCGATGCGCTGACCGAAGGCGAGGCGCTGCGGTTCACGGGCATCCCCAGCTTCGCACCGGAACTGCTGCAATCGGTGCGCGCGACGGACCCGATGAAGGCCAAGCACCTGGAAAAGGCGCTGATGCAGTTTGCCGAGGAAGGCGCGGCCAAGGTCTTCAAGCCGGTGATCGGCTCGGGCTTCATTGTCGGCGTCGTCGGCGCCTTGCAGTTCGAGGTCCTGGCCAGCCGGATCGAGCTGGAATACGGCATCCCGGTCCGCTTCGAAAATAGCCAGTTCACCAGCGCCCGCTGGGTTTCGGGGCCGAAGGACAAGGTGTCGGCCTTTGCCGAGGCGAACAAGGGCCACCTGGCCCATGACCATGACGGCGACCTGGTCTATCTGACCCGCCTACAATGGGACATCGACCGGATCGGCCGCGATCACCCGGACCTCAAGCTGACGGCCACCAAGGAGATGATGGTCTAGGCGTCCGCCGGCGACGGAAATGAGAGAGGGCGGCCGTGACGGCCGCCCTTGTCGTTCGCGCCGGGGATGACGGGCGGTCAGGCGACCTGGGCATCCATCGTGATCTCGGCGTTCAGCAGCTTGCTGATGGGACAGCCGGCCTTGGCCTTCTCGGCGACTTCCTTAACCTTGGCCTCGTCGGCATCGGCGGTGATCTTCGTGATAAGGTGCGCCTTCTTGACGGCAAAGCCTTCGCCCTCCTTGTCCAACGAGATCTCGGAGGTCGTCTCGATCGAGACGCCCGAGATGCCCTCCTGCTCCAGCATCATGGCCAGCGCCATCGAGAAGCACGAGGCGTGGGCGGCGCCGACAAGCTCTTCCGGGTTGGTGCCGGGCTGATCCTCGAACCGGGTCTGGAAGCCATAGGGCAGGGCGTCGAGCGCGCCCGACTTGGTTGAAACCTGGCCCTTGCCCTGCTTGAGGCCGCCGTCCCACTTCGCCGATCCACTGCGGGTGATCATGGTGCAGTCCTTTCCTGATTGCGTCGCCGCCACAACGCGAACCAAGCCCGCAGGTTTCAGACGGTCCCGATCAATCGCTGATGTTCCGCAATCGCATAACGATCCGTCATGCCGGCGACGTAATCCAGCACCAGCCGCGCCCGGCCGATTTCGTCGGGCAGCGTCATGGCCTGGTCGCGCCAGTGCGGCGGCAGGCGGGTCGGATCGTTGAGGAACAGCGGGAACAGGTCGTTCAACATCTGCGTGACCCGCGTCCGTTCCACAACGACGGATGGGGCGCGGTACATGCGCTGGAACAGGAAGGACTTGATCGCCTTGATGTTCTGGTAGAGCGGCTTGGAAAATCGGATGATCGGCCCGTCCATCATCCGGATGTCGTCGGCAGACTGCGGTTGCAGGCCGGCAAGGCGGTTCTGCGCGACAGCGATCACATCCTCGACCATGACGCCGAAGACGCGGCGCAGCGCCTCGTAGCGGCGGCGGGTGGGGTCGAGGCCGGGATAGAGGCGATCCACCTCGGCAAAGGCGGGGCCGATGACGGGCAGCTCGGACAGCTCTGCCTCGGTGAACAGTTCGGCCCGCAGTCCGTCATGCAGGTCGTGGTGGTTATAGGCGACGTCGTCGGCCACCGCCGCCACCTGCGCCTCGGCGCTGGCATTGGTGTGCAGTTCCAGGTCCCATGCGGCGTTCACCTCGGCCAGCGCATAGGGCAGGTCGCCAGAGATGGGACCGTTATGCTTGGCGATGCCTTCGAGGCTTTCCCAAGTCAGGTTCAACCCGTCGAAATCAGCATAGTGACGCTCCAGCCGGGTCACGATGCGCAGGGCCTGCGCGTTGTGGTCGAACCCGCCATAGGGGGCCATCAGCACGGCCAAGGCATCCTCGCCGGTATGGCCGAAGGGCGGGTGCCCGAGGTCATGTGCCAGGGCGACCGTCTCGGCCAGGTCGGTGTTCAGGCCAAGCGTGCCGGCGATGGTGCGGGCAACCTGCGCCACCTCGATCGTGTGGGTCAGGCGCGTGCGGAAATAGTCGCCGCGATAGGCGTCGCCGTCATGTTCGACGAAGACCTGCGTCTTGTGCTTCAGCCGCCGGAAGGCGCTGGAATGGATGATCCGGTCGCGGTCCCGCTGCCAGGGCGATCGAAAGGTCGACAGGCTTTCGTCATGAAGGCGCCCACGGCTGTCTTGGGGCTGGCAGGCATAGATGGCGGTCACGTGGCTGGGCCTTCCTTGCGGGACGTCGGCACCGAGCCTATATTTGAAGCCTACGGACGAAAACGGGAACGCCCCATGAACCTGCCGCCGAAAGTCACCGAACGCGCGTTTCAGCGCTTGGCCCAGATCAACGAAGGCAAGGACCCCGTGCCCTTGCGTGTGGCCGTGGCGGGCGGCGGCTGTTCGGGGTTCCAGTACGACATCCGCCTCGACACGCCCGAAGGCGACGATCTGGTGATCGAGGGCGAAGGGCAGGCGGTGGTCGTCGATCCAGTCTCGCTGCCCTATCTGGCCGGGGCGGTGATCGACTTCACCAACGAGCTGATCGGCGCCCGCTTCGTGATCGAGAACCCGAACGCGACCAGCAGCTGCGGCTGCGGGACGTCCTTCTCGATCTAATCGCAGGGCCTGCTGCGGGTGTCCAGCTGCGGGTCCAGCCAGCGCAGCGGCGTTCCGCCGGGGGCGATCTCGGTCCGGCGCTCCACGCTCCAGTCGGCGATCTGGCAGATCGTGCGACTCTCGCGGTCCGTGATCCGCAGGCCGCCATTGCGTTCGGTCAGCACGATGGATTCACCGATGCGCCGGTTGCCGTCGATTCGGAAAAACAGCGGCAGGTCCAGCGTTTGCGTGCCGTCGCCGAACAGCCGGTCCGGGCCCTGCCAGTCGTCGGATCGCCCCGAAGCGATCAGAAGACGATGCCGCCCCGGCGGGACCAGCAGCCGCAGAACCTCTCCGCCACGCAGATAGCCGCTGATCACCGGCGCGCCATCGCTGTCCCGCAGGATCACGGCATGATCGCGGTCGCCGGGCGCGCGGACCTGCAGCGGGATCGTCGCGGGCAGGGTGCTGCCCTTTTCCAGCAGGCCGGTCACGGGGCGGGGTGCGGCCAAGGCCAGCGTCGGCAGCAGCAGGGCAAGGATCAGCGCGCGCAGCATGGTCGGCCTTTCGAACGGTTGCGGTTGCCAAACGCCCGACCTCGGCTAAAGATGCGCCGCATGAAAATCGCAAGCTTCAACATCAACGGCGTCAAGGCGCGGATCCAGGCGCTGACCGACTGGCTGTCGGCGACGGATGCGGACGTGGTCGTCCTTCAGGAAATCAAGTCGGTGGACGAGGGGTTCCCCCGCGAGCACTTCCAGGACCTGGGCTGGTCGGTCGAGACGCATGGTCAGAAGGGCTTCAACGGCGTTGCCATCCTGTCGAAGCTGCCGCTCGAGGATGTGACCCGCGGCCTGCCCGGCGACGACAGCGACGAACAGGCCCGCTATATCGAGGCGACCGTGGTCGGCACGCAGGCCGTACGCATCGCGGGGCTGTACCTGCCCAACGGCAATCCGGCACCGGGGCCGAAATACGACTACAAGCTGGCCTGGATGGAGCGTCTGCGCCAGCGCGGCGCCCAGCTGCTGGAGTCAGAGATGCCGGTCGTCATGCTGGGCGACTTCAACATCATCCCCGAACCGCGCGACGCCGCCCGGCCCGAGGCATGGGTGGACGATGCGCTGTTCCTGCTACAAAGCCGCGGGGCGTACCGCGCCATCGTGAACCAGGGCTGGACCGACGCGATCCGCATCCGCGACCCGTGGGCCACGCGCGGGCCGTTCACATTCTGGGATTATCAGGCCAACTCGTGGCAGCGCGACAACGGCATCCGGATCGACCACCTGCTGGTGTCCCCGCAGGCGGCGGACCTGATGGTCGAGGCCGGCATCGACCGCGACGCCCGCGCGGGCGAGAAACCCAGCGACCACGTTCCGGTCTGGGTGCGCTTGGCGGACTAGATTACCAGCACGCCGGCGTGCTTGGCCTTGTGCTCGGGTTCGACGTGGATGGTGATCTGGGCGTCGGGCAGGCGGGCCTTCAGGCTGCTCTCGACCCGGTCGCAGATGTCGTGGGCGTCGGCGACGGTGGTCTGGCCGTCCACCACCAGGTGGAAGTCGATGAAGGTCACGGCGCCCGCGTGGCGGGTGCGCAGGTCATGCGCCTCCAGTGCGCCGCTGGCCTTGTCCGAGATGATGTCGCGGATGACGGCAAGCGTGGTGTCTGGGACCGCCTCGTCCATCAGCCCCGACAGCGATGTGGTCATGACCTTCCAGCCGGACCACAGGATGTTGACCCCGACCAGCATGGCCAGCAGCGGATCGAGAATCGCCCATCCCGTCGAGGTGGCCAGACCGAGGCCCAAGAGGACGCCGCCCGACGACACCACGTCCGACAGCAGGTGCCGACCGTCGGCCAGCAGCGCGGGCGACCGCAATCGCTGCCCCTGCCGCAGCAGCACCCAGCACCAGCCGGCATTCAGGATGCCGGCACCGATGTTGATCGCCATGCCCAGGCCGACATCCGCGATGACCCGGGGCGACTGGAACGCGAACCAGGCTTCCCTCAGGATCAGCAGCGCGGCCGAGATGATCAGGACGCCTTCCAGCACGGCGCTGAAGAACTCGGCCTTGTGGTGACCATAGGGGTGGCCGGGATCGGCGGGCCGTTGCGCAACACGGATCGCGGCAAGGGCCGCAATGGCGGTTGCGACGTTCACGATGCTTTCCAGCGCGTCCGACATCAGCGCAACCGATCCAGTGACCCGCCACGCCAGCGTCTTCAGCGCCAGAACGACAAGACCGACGAGGATGCTGCCAATGGCGATCTTCGATGTGCTGGACATCCCGGTCCGCCCTTTCGATCCGTTGCACCGAGGCCTGGGGCGGTCATGTCGCAGATGCGGGACTTGATCTCAACCGTGAAATGAAGGACTCGGACCGGGCTGTGCGAGGTGCGCCCGCATCAAGGTTCGCGTCAAGGTCGTGCGGACGAATGCCGGGGGCACGGGCACCCGTCCAGCGGCCGGATCATTCGCCGGGTTCTTCCCGGTCGTCGCCGAAGCTGGCGTCATCGCTGTATTCGTCCTCGCCCTCGTTGACGTACTTGCCGCTCAGACGCAGCGAGTGGTCGTCATGCGTCGGGTCCATGACGATGTCCGACGGGATCTCTCCGGTCAGCCAATCGCGCAGCTCCTCGCGGATCTCCTCGGGTTCCTGTCCGGTCACCTCGGCCAGGTAGGTCACGAAGGCGCGTTGGTCGCCGTCGATCTCGTCCAGATCCCCTTCGTCAGCTTCGGGCCACTTGTCGGTGATCGCCTCGTAGAAGGCGGACCAGTTTTCCTGAACGTGGTGCCACTTCATCAATAACCTCCTGTGGGAAGCGCGCCCTGAAACCAACGCGCCGTCCCCGTAATGTCCTCGCCGACGCCGGCGACGGTGTTGCATCCGGCCAGTATGCCACAAGCCAGGAATGTAACCCAAAAGATCCGCATCAGTTCGCCTCCTGCCACCAGACTTCGGGAAGAAAACCCGGCCAGTCTCCGTAGATTGGTAATTCGTCAGGGTATTTCAGATCCGAGGCATGGGCCAGCCGCGATATGGGCGAGAAGCTGACCGGGATGACGTGCCGCCCGGCGGTCAGGACGCGGTCCAGCGCCTTGACGGCGGTGGTGAACTTTTCGGGCGTCGTTGCATCGACCATGGCGTCGATCATCGCCTCGGCTGCGGGGCTGTCCATGCCCATCCAGTTGCGGCTGCCTGGCGTGGTCACGCCGTCCGAGCCCCAATACAGCCGCTGCTCGGTCCCAGGCGACAGCGACAACCCCCGTTCGTACCAGGTCATGTCGAACTGATAGTTGTTGGTCCGCTGGACGTATTGCGCGCTATCCAGCGTCGTGACGCGCGGGGTGATGCCCAAGGGGCGCAGCGCCTCGACGTAGATGTTGACGATCTGCTGGACCTCGGACCCGCTGCGCATGGCGCTGCCGTTCTGGTTCAGCAGGATCTCGAACTGGAAGGGCTGGCCTTGGGCGTTCTTCAGGCGGCCGTCCTGGATCGTCCAGCCGGCCTCTTCCATCAGCGCAAGGGCACGGCGGATGGCGGCACGATCCATGGCGCGGTCGCTGCCGTCGGGCAGGGAATAGCCGTCAATCGTGCCGGGCGGCAGGTCGTCCGCGAAGGGCGCCAGCAGTTCGGCGACCCGGCCAGTGGCGGGGCCGTGATCCATGCCCAGGACCGAGTTCGAGAAATAGGACGTGATCCGCGGATCGGCCCCGCCGTTCAAGGTCTGGTTGATGAAGCGGAAGTTGAACATCTCGATCAGCGCCTGCCGCACGCGCCAATCGTCGAAGATCGGGTTTCGGCTGTTCATCACCAGGCCAACAATCCCCGACGGGCGTTCGTTCGGGATCTCGGCCTTGACGACGTCGCCGCGCGCGGCCAGCGGAAAGCCGTATTCCGTGGCCCACCGCTGCGCCGACAGCTCGCGCCAGACATTGACCTCTCCGGCCTTGAACGCTTCGAACATGGCGTTGGCGTCGCCGAAATAGTCATAGCGGATCGTGTCGAAGTTGTTCACCCCCGCCATCAGTGGCAGGTCCTTCCCCCAATAGCCCGGATTGCGCCGAAAGCTGATCGAGCGGCCGGGGTCCACCTCGTCGATCACATAGGCGCCGCTGCCGATGGGCGCTTCCAGGCTCGACTCGGAAAAATCCTTCCCCTTCCACTGCGCCTTCTTCAGGATCGGGCGCAGGCCCATCAGCAGCGGCAGTTCGCGATCGGATTCGGTAAAGGTGAAGCGGACGCTGCGGGGGCCGGTCTGTTCCATCGACGCGATCTTCGACCAGGCAGAGAGATAGCGCGGATGACCCTGCGTGCCGAGCGTCTCATAGGACCACATCACGTCTTCGACAGTGACGGGGCTTCCGTCCGAAAAGGCGGCTTGGGGGCGCAAGGTGAACTCGACCCAAGTGCGGTCGGGTGCGGTCTCGACCGACTCGGCCAGAAGGCCATAGAGCGTGAACGGCTCGTCGATGGACCGCATCATAAGGGACTCGGCCACGTGGACGCCGACGCCCCATGCAGCATTTCCCTTCAGCACCCACGGCTTGAGCGAGTCGAATCCTCCCGGTTCCGCCAGCCGAATCGTCCCGCCTTTCGGGGCATCGGGATTGGCATAGGGGAGGTGATCGAAACCCTGTGGCAGCGCAGGTTCTCCATAGATTGCAATGCCATGTGCGGGCTCTGCATGGGTTGCCAGAGGCATTGCTGCAACACCACCGCCAAGCGCCACCACCCCGGCGACCAGCATCGCTGTTGACGATTTGTTAAGGTTTTCGAAGATTCGCATCGCCCGCCGCCTGATCGTTTCTTGTTTGGCCGAGATATCAACAGGCTCGGCAAGGCTGCGTCAACCAAGCCCGGAAGATGGGTGTTGGACTCGGGCGGTTAGTCGCGTATAAATAACGCACTGCTCGATAGGTTTCTTGCCTGTATGAAACCTGCCTCATAACTTGCGCCCGCCTTGTGCGGGCGTTTTTTTTTGCCCATGCTGCGCCTGCACAATCGTCCCCCGCGCGATACGCGCCCGGGCCGCCGGCAACCGTAGGAGCAGCCGATGTTCGAGAAATTCCTGAAGGGCAAGACCGCGATCGTGACGGGGTCCAACTCCGGCATCGGTCTTGGCGTGGCCGAGCGTCTGGCCCGCGCAGGCGCCGACGTGGTGCTGAACAGCTTCACCGACCGCGACGAGGATCACGCCCTGGCCGAGAAGCTGGCGGCCGAGCACGGTGTCGCCGTCCGCTATATCAAGGCGGACATGTCCAAGGGCGCCGAATGCCGGGCGCTGGTGGAACAGGCCGGTACCTGCGACATCCTGGTCAACAACGCGGGAATCCAGCACGTCGCCGCCATCCCGGATTTCCCGACCGACAAGTGGGACGCGATCATCGCGATCAACCTGTCCTCGGCGTTCCACACCACGGCTGCCGCGCTGCCAATGATGCGGAATGCGGGCTGGGGCCGGGTCATCAACATAGCCTCGGCGCACGGGCTGACTGCCAGCCCCTACAAGTCGGCCTATGTCGCCGCAAAACACGGCATCGTCGGGCTGACGAAGGTGACGGGCCTGGAAACGGCGCGGGACCCGATCACCTGCAACGCCATCTGCCCCGGCTACGTGCTGACCCCGCTGGTCGAGGCGCAGATCCCCGACACGATGGCAAAATACGGCATGGGTCGCGATGAGGTGATCGAGAAGGTCCTGTTGGAGCGTCAGCCGTCCAAGGCGTTCGCGACGACAGATCAGTTGGGCGACACGTCGGTTTTCTTCTGCAGCGACGCCGCCGCGCAGATCACCGGCACGACGATCAGCGTCGACGGCGGCTGGACGGCGCTTTGATCCTGGCAAGGGGCAGGGGATGAAGGGTATCCTGCTGTGGTTCCTGGGCGTGCCCGCCGCTGTGGTGGCGGTGCTCTTCATCTTCAGCCTGGTCTGAGGCGCGGGCGCCGGCCGGCGCCCGCCCGGGTCACGCCAGGGCTTCCTGGATGGCCGGAATGTCGGAATTGGTCATCGACTTGGCCAGTTCCTTGCGCAGACGCAGCTGCAACTCCTTGTGGTAGTGCTTGCGCATGACACCCAGGGTCGAGGGATCGGCGATGATGACGACGTCCTCCATCTTGTGCTTGAGCACCATGGCGTTCAGGTGGCGCGTCAGGCGGACGGCGAAACCCGCCTCCTCCTCGTCGCGCGTGGGCGAGACCTCGTCCAGCTGCGGGATGGTCGCCGGGTCAGACAGGCTTTCCGGCGTCACGGTCTCGCTGGCAGCAAGGTCGATCCCGTGCCTGGCCCGATTGCGGAAGATGGTGGCGGCGTGGCCGTCCGCGACGACCACCACGGTGTTCTGTGGCAGCATGGGGATATCCTTTTTTTCTGCTCGTGTCCCCCAACGCTGCCCGGTGGGCGTCAGTTGCACCCCTCGCAGAAGCGGCGGATGCGCGCCATCGCGTCCGCGAGGATCTTGTCGCTGGTGGCGTAGGAGATCCTGAAATGCGGGCTGAGACCGAAGGCGGCGCCGAAAACCACTGCCACGCCTTCTTCGTCCAGAAGCGCGTTAGCGAAGGCCTCATCGCTGTCGATCAGGGTGCCGGCGCGGCTGCTCTTTCCGATCAGCCCAGCCATCGACGGATAGACGTAGAACGCGCCCTGCGGCACAGGGCAGTCGAGGCCGGGGCAGGCAGTCAGGCCCGCCACCACCAGGTCGCGGCGGCGCTGGAAGACGGCGCGGCTGTCGCGGATGTAATCCTGCGGTCCGGTCAGCGCAGCCTCGGCCGCGTACTGGCTGACCGAACAAGGGTTCGAGGTCGACTGAGACTGCAGCTTGGCCATCGCCTTGATCAGCGCCTCGGGTGCGGCCCCATAGCCGATGCGCCAGCCGGTCATGGCATAGGACTTGCTGACGCCGTTCATGGTCAGGACGCGGTCCTTCAGCCGCGGCTCGACTTCGGCGGGGGTGCAGAATTCAAAGCCGTCGAAGACGAGATGCTCATAGATGTCGTCGGCCAGGACCCAGACCTGCGGGTGGCGCAGCAGCACATCGCAGAGCGCCTGCATCTGCGCCCGGTCGTAGCCCGCGCCCGACGGGTTGGACGGCGAGTTCATGATCAGCCACTTGGTGCGCGGCGTGATTGCAGCCTCCAGCGCGTCGGGCGTCAGGCGGAAGCCCTGCTCCTGCGGGCATTCCGCGATCACGGGCGTGCCGCCGGCCAGCAGCACCATGTCGGGATAGCTGACCCAGTAGGGCGCGGGCACGATCACCTCGTCGCCCGCGTCCAGCGTCGCCATCAGGGCGTTGAACAGGATCTGCTTGCCGCCCGTCCCGACGGTGATCTGCGACGGCGCGTAGTCAAGCCGGTTCTCGCGCGCGAACTTGTCGGCGATGGCGCGCTTCAGCGACGGCGTTCCGTCAACGGCCGTATAGCGCGTGTGACCCGCGTCGATCGCCGCCTTGGCCGCGTCGCGAACATGTGCGGGCGTGTCGAAGTCGGGTTCACCCGCCGACAAGCCGATGATGTCTCGCCCCTGGGCCCTCAGCTCGGCCGCCCGCGTGGTCATCGCGATGGTCGGGGAGGGCTTGATGCGGCTGAGCCGGTCGGACAGGAATGCCATCGGAACCTCGTCGATTTGATCTGGACGCGCGCTTGGCTTACGCTGCGCCGCATCATGCCACAAGCAGAGGATTGACATGGACAGTTACGCCGAGCCGGTGGCAACCCTGGGTGATCGGCTGACGGCCGCCCGCGAGGGGGCCGGACTAGAGGTCGCCGCCCTGGCCGAGGAACTTGGCCTCCGCCCCGAAACGCTGGAGGGTTGGGAGGTCGACCAGGCCGAGCCGACTGCGACGCTTCTGGGGCGGATCGCCGCGATCACGGGCGTGTCGCTCGTTTGGCTGTTGACGGGCGAGGGCGCCGGACCGCAAGACACGGCGGCAGGCGCGGCCCTGCGGGCGGAACTGCGCGACCTGCGCCGGCTGCTGGCCGAGGCCGTCGCCCGCGTGGACCGGCTGGAAGAGACCCTTGGACATGGCTGAAACGATGGAAACGCCCGAGAACCGCCTGAAGCGGCTGCACATGCGAAGCTGGCGGCGCGGGATGAAGGAAATGGACCTGATCCTGGGAAGGTTCGCCGACGACTGCCTGAGCGAGCTGGGCGACGCCGAACTGGATCTCTACGAGCGGATGCTGGGTGAAAATGACCAGGACCTCTACCTGTGGGTGACCGCGCGAATCGGCACGGACCAACCGGCCGACCGCGGCGCGCCCACGCTGCTCGTGCCGATCCTAGAGCGTGTCGCCAGGCATGCCGAAAGCGGTCCGTCGACCGATCGCTAAAGTTTTCGGCAAAGCCGGGGCAAATCGTGGTGGCGATTAACTGAAGATTGTCTTTTGTCAGCCATGTTCGCGTCATGACGAACAGGACAGGACATCACGAAGCCATGTTTGCCCCTGCACCGCGCGAAACGCGTCCGATGATGGAACCGCAGCCCACGGACCTGGCCGTTGCGGACATGACCGAGGCCTATCTGGAATCCCTGCAACTGCTGGAGCGGATGCACCGGCTGATGCTGGACCTGGTCAAGGACGAGTTCGAGCGTCTGAACCGGGCCGAGCTGACGCCCGTCCAGGCCATGATCCTTTATAACCTGGGCGAGGCCGAGGTGTCCGCCGGAGAGTTGCGGTCCCGTGGCATGTACCAAGGGTCGAATGTCAGCTATAACCTGAAGAAGCTCGTTTCGATGGGCTATGTCCATCACGAGCGGTGCGACATGGACCGGCGGTCCGTGCGCGTGCGGCTGACGCCCGAAGGGCAGACGGTCCGAGAGATGGTGCGGCGGCTGTTCATGCGCCACGCCGAGGGCTTGGCCATGTCCGGCGTGCTGGAAGACCCGCCCCTGGACCAGGTGAACCTGCAGAGCCGGCGGATCGAGCGGTTCTGGAGCGAGCAGATCCGGTACATATACTGACAAAAGGCGCGGGCGACGGGGCCCGCGCCTTTTCCTTCACCAGTGGCCGGTGTTGTCCATGCTGGCCCAAGGCTCTTGCGGGGGCAGGGCTTTCCCCTCCTGCAGCAGCTCGATCGAGATATTGTCGGGGCTGCGGACGAATGCCATGTGGCCGTCGCGCGGCGGCCGGTTGATGGTCACGCCGGCGTCCTGAAGCTGCTGGCACATCTCGTAGATGTTGCCGACGCGATAGGCCAGGTGTCCGAAATGGCGGCTGTCCGACGGCAGCCCGTCATCGCCGTCCCAGTTCCAGGTCAACTCGACCGGGCATTCCGGCTGGCCGGGGGGCGCCATGAAGACCAGGCTGAAGCGGCCCTTGTCGTTGTCGATCCGGCGCGTCTCCTCAAGGCCCAGAAGGCGGAAGAACGCCATCGTCTTGTCCAGATCCTTTACGCGGACCATCGTGTGCAGATAGCGGATGTTCATTGTCATCTCCGTTTCGTGTCGGACGGAAACCTGTCATGCACCTGCCAGCCACGCAAGTGCGCTGCGCCCGGCCGCCCGCGCACGTTTCCCGCGCCGGTGCGACCGCGTCATCCGCCGTCACGGAAGCGTCATATAAATCATACATAGCCGTCACACGTCGCCGTTAGGGGTGCGGTCACGCAATCCGTTAATCCTTCCGGAGAAGACACATGAAGACCATCGGCCTTACCGCCACGGCGCTGTCCGTCATCGCCCTTTCGGCCAGCGCGGCTGCTGCCCGCGAGCAGGTCCAGATCGCCGGTTCCTCGACCGTTCTGCCCTATTCGACGATCGTCGCCGAAGCCTTCGGCGAGAACATGGACTTCCCGACCCCGGTGGTCGAATCGGGCGGTTCCTCGTCGGGTCTGCAGCGATTCTGTGAAGGCGTGGGTGAAAACACCATCGACATCGCCAATGCCAGCCGCAAGATCCGCGACAGCGAGATCGAGGCCTGCGCCGCCAATGGCGTGACGGACATCATGGAAGTCCAGTTCGGCTATGACGGCATCGTCTTCGCCAACGCCGCCTCGGGCCCCGACTTCGCCTACACCCCCGCCGACTGGTTCAACGCGTTGGCCGCGCAGGTCGTCGTCGACGGTGAAGTCGTCGCGAACCCGAACAAGAACTGGAACGAAGTGAACGCCGAGCTGCCCGAGCAGGAGATCCTGGCCTTCATCCCCGGCACCAAGCACGGCACTCGTGAAGTCTTCGAAGAGAAGGTCCTGCTGGCTGGCTGCGAGGAATCGGGCGCCATGGAAGCCTTCGTCGCTTCGGGCATGTCGGAAGACGACGCCGAAGCCGCCTGCATGGCGGTCCGCACCGACGGCGTGTCGGTCGACATCGACGGCGACTATACCGAGACGCTGGCCCGCATCGAAAGCTCGCCCAACGGAATCGGCGTGTTCGGCCTGTCCTTCTATGAAAACAACCAGGACAAGCTGAAGGTCGGCACCATGTCGGGCGTCACCCCCTCGACCGAGACAATTGCGTCGGGCGAATACCCCGTGTCGCGTCCGCTGCAGTTCTACGTCAAGAAGGCGCATATCGGCGTCATCCCCGGCCTGCAGGAATTCGTGACCTTCTTCGTGTCCGACCAGATCGCCGGCCCGAACGGCCCGCTGTCCGAATATGGCCTTGTTGCCGACCCGGAACTGGCCGCGACGCAGGAAGCCGTCGCCAGCGGCACCACGATGCAGTGATGCTGGCGGCCGGGGACGCCTTCGTGCGTCCCCGGCCACGCCTTTCACCTTTGCCTTCACGCAGGAAGGAACTCCCCCATGTCGTTGTCCTGGGCATTGCTTGTCAGCCTTGGGCTGGCCTGCGCCGGATACCTGATTGGCCGCCGCCGCGCCTTCGCGGTCGCAGGTCCGGATGTCCGCCGCCTTCACAGCCGTCCGACATATCACGGCTTCAGCGTCGCACTGACGTCATTCATCGCGGGCCTTGCCGTCATGTTCATCGCGACAATACTGCGCATGACAGGCACCCTGGATGTTTATGCCGGGCCGATCTGGGGCTGGATCGTCCTTGCAGCAGCCATCCTCGGACTCGTCTGGGGCGCGACCCGCATCGATTCAGGGTACAAGGCCAGGAACGCGGTGGAGCGCATGGTCATGGGCGTCCTGATGCTCTGCTCGATGATCGCCATCCTGACGACCGCGGCCATCGTGCTGTCGCTGATCTTCGAGACGGGGCACTTCTTCCAGCTTTATGATTGGAAGGACTTCTTCTTCGGGACGGAATGGACACCGCGCTTCCAGGGTGAATCGGAACTGGGGATCCTGCCGCTGCTGTGGGGCACGCTCTACATCTCGTTCATCGCGCTTCTGGTGTCGGTCCCGATCGGGCTGTTCGCTGCGATCTACATGTCCGAATATGCAAGCCCCAAGGTGCGCAGCTTCGCCAAGCCGTTGATCGAGCTTCTCGCCGGCATCCCGACCATCGTCTATGGCCTTTTCGCGCTGATGACGGTCGGGCCGCTGCTGCGGGATTACTTCGCGCAACCGATGGGGCTTGGGAATTCGGGCTCGTCCGTGCTGACCGCTGGCCTGGTGATGGGCATCATGTTGATCCCCTTCGTCAGCTCCCTGTCGGACGACATCATCAACGCCGTGCCACAAAGCCTTCGTGACGGCGCCCTGGGCCTTGGCTCGACTCCGTCGGAAACGGTTCGCCAGGTCGTTCTGCCCGCAGCCCTTCCGGGCGTCGTCGGCGCCGTCCTTCTGGCCGCCAGCCGCGCAATCGGCGAGACGATGATCGTCGTCCTCGGCGCCGGTGCCGCCGCCCAGATGAGCGTCAACCCTTTCGAGGCGATGACGACGATCACCGTCAAGATCGTCAGCCAGCTGACGGGCGACAGCGACTTCAACTCCCCCGAGGCGCTGGTCGCCTTTGCCCTTGGACTGACCCTGTTCGTGATCACGCTGGCCCTGAACATCGTCGCCCTCTACATCGTGCGCAAATACCGGGAGCAGTACGAATGACCGACCTTCCGCTCTCGCAGCCGGGCGCGGCGCGCACCGACAAAGCGGGTTCCCTTCTCGCACAGGATGCGCGCATCAAAAGCCGAAATGCTGCCGAGAAACGCTTCCGCACGTATGGTGCGACCGCCATCGGCATCGCGGTCCTTGCGCTGGTGGTCCTCTTGGTGACGATCATCGGCAACGGGGCCGGCGCCTTCCGCCAAAGCTATCTGACCCTCCCGGTCACCCTGGACGCCGAACTGATCGACCCCGAAGGCAACCGTGATCCGACAGAGATGTCGCAGATCCTTACCCTGAGCTATGGCCGCGTGCTGGACCAGGCGGTGCAGGACGCGATTTCCGCGCAGAACATCCAGATCGAAGGCCTGGTCGAGGACGACATCCGCGGACTGATCTCTCGGGAAGCCTCCTCCCAAGTCCGCAACCGCGTCTTGGAGGATCCAGAGCTTGTCGGCCAGACGGTCGAATTCAACGTGCTGGCCGGCGGTCGCATCGACGGCTATTTCAAGAACCGCGTCACGATGGAAAGTGCCGAACGCGACGGCAACACCTCGCCCGCGCAGCTGATGCTGGCGGACGCGCTGAAAGAGCGTGGGATGCTGGTGACGCGCTTCAACTGGAACTTCCTGACGAACCCCGATGCCTCGGACCAGCGGCCCGAAGCTGCCGGCGTCGGCGTCGCGATCCTCGGCTCGCTCTACATGATGCTGGTGGTGCTGGTCCTTGCGGTGCCGATCGGCGTGGCCGCGTCGATCTATCTCGAGGAATTCGCTCCGAAGAACCGCCTGACGGACATTATCGAGGTGAACATCTCGAACCTTGCCGCTGTCCCGTCGATCGTCTTCGGTATTCTGGGCCTCGCAGCCTTCATCAACTTTGCCGGCCTGCCCCAATCCGCACCCATCGTCGGCGGCCTGGTGCTGACGCTGATGACGCTGCCCACGATCATCATCTCGACCCGCGCCGCGCTGAAGGCCGTGCCGCCCTCGATCCGCGACGCAGCGCTTGGCGTGGGCGCATCAAAGATGCAGTCGGTGTTCCACCACGTGCTGCCCCTGGCGATGCCCGGCATCCTGACCGGCACGATCATCGGCCTGGCGCAGGCGCTTGGCGAAACTGCGCCGCTGCTGCTGATCGGCATGGTCGCCTTCGTGACCGAGTATCCGGACCCGCTGCCGCAGGGCCTGTTCGACCCCGCATCCGCCCTTCCTGTGCAGGTCTACAACTGGACCCAGCGGTCCGACCCCGCCTTCTTCGAGCGCGCCTCGGGCGCCATCATCATCCTGCTGATCTTCCTGCTGTGCATGAACCTGCTGGCCATATACCTGCGCCGCAAGTTCGAGCGCCGTTGGTAAGTCCCAGAACAAGGTCTTATAACAATGTATGACACGACCCGACCGGAGACAGCCGTGAGTCAGCAGGACACCAAGATCTCGGCCCGCAACGTGCAGGTCTACTACGGCGAAAAGCAGGCCATCAAGGACGTGAACGTCGAGATCCTCGACAAGACCGTCACGGCCTTCATCGGTCCGTCGGGCTGCGGGAAATCGACCTTCCTGCGCTGCATCAACCGAATGAACGACACCATCGACATCGCCCGGATCGAAGGCGAGATCCGCCTGGACGGTGAGGATGTCTACGACCGCCGCGTCGACCCGGTACAGCTGCGCGCCAAGGTGGGGATGGTGTTCCAGAAGCCGAACCCGTTCCCCAAGTCGATCTATGACAACGTGGCCTACGGCCCCCGCATTCACGGCCTGTCGCGCAACAAGGCCGATCTCGACGGGATCGTCGAAAAGGCGCTGCGCGGGGCTGCGCTGTGGAACGAGGTCAAGGACCGCCTGCACGAACCCGGCACGGGCCTCTCCGGCGGCCAGCAGCAACGGCTATGCATCGCCCGCGCCGTCGCCACCGCCCCCGAGGTGCTGCTGATGGATGAACCCTGTAGCGCGCTCGACCCGATCGCGACCAGCCAGGTCGAGGAACTGATCGACCAGCTGCGCGAACAATTCTCGGTCGTGATCGTGACGCACTCGATGCAGCAGGCCGCACGTGTCAGCCAGAAGACCGCCTTCTTCCACCTGGGCAACCTGGTAGAATACGGCGATACCGACGACATCTTCACCAAACCACAGGACAGCCGGACCGAGGCCTATATCTCGGGCCGTATCGGTTGACGCATCGGAAGGACAGGACATGAACCGCGACAAGCACATCTCTTCGGCCTTCGACCGCGATCTGGAAACCATCCAGGCGATGGTGGTCAAGATGGGCGGCATGGTCGAAGCCGCCATCACCGACGCCTCGGCCGCGCTGGAAACCCGGGACGAGGATCTGGCCGACGAGGTCCGCCGTCGCGACGCCGCCATCGACGCGCTGGAGGCCCAGATCAACGAGGACGCGGCCCGACTGATCGCCTTGCGCGCGCCCACGGCGACCGACCTGCGCATGGTGTTGGCGGTCATCAAGATCTCGGCCTCGCTGGAGCGTGTGGGCGACTATGCCAAGAACATGGCCAAGCGCACCGAGGTCCTGTCGCAGATGCCGCTGGTCGAGGGCGCCGGCATGGCGCTGCGCCGAATGAGCCTCGCGGTCAACAAGATGCTGCAGGATTCGCTGGACAGCTATATCCGCCGCGACGCCGAGCTGGCGCAGGACGTGCGCCAGCGCGACTTGGAAGTCGACCAGATGTACAACGCGCTGTTCCGCGAGTTCCTGACCCACATGATGGAAGACCCGCGCAACATCACGCCCTGCATGCACCTGCACTTCATCGCCAAGAACGTCGAGCGGATGGGCGACCACGCCACGTCGATCGCCGAGCAGGTCGTCTACCTGGTCACCGGAGTGCTTCCCGACGAGGCGCGCCCGAAAAGCAGCAGCGTGCCGATGATCCCGTCGGTTGGTGAGGTCTGATCGATGGCGCGACAATCCCCCTGTGTCCTGGTCGTCGAGGATGAGGGCGCACAGCGCGAGGTCCTGAACTACAACCTCGAGGCCGAGGGTTTCGACGTCGTCGTTGCCGACAATGGCGAGGATGCTCTTCTGCTGGTGCAGGAAGAGCAGCCCGACCTGATCGTGCTTGACTGGATGCTGCCCAAGGTCTCGGGGATCGAGGTCTGCCGCCAGGTGAAGGCCGATCCCGCGACCCGCAACATCCCGATCATCATGCTGTCAGCCCGCAGCGAAGAGGTCGACCGCGTCCGTGGCCTGGAAACCGGTGCGGACGACTATGTCGTCAAGCCGTACTCGGTGGTCGAACTGATGGCGCGCCTGCGCACGCAGCTGCGCCGTACGCGCCCCGCCACCATGGGCGAACGGCTGAGCTTTGCTGACATCATTCTGGACGCCGGCGAGCACCGCGTGTTCCGCGCTGGGCTGGCCCTGCACTTGGGACCGACGGAGTTTCGGCTGCTGTCCACGCTGATGGAGAAGCCGGGGCGCGTCTGGACGCGCGAACAGCTGCTGGACCGAGTCTGGGGCCGCGACATCTATGTCGACACCCGCACCATCGACGTTCATGTCGGCCGTCTGCGCAAGGCGCTGATGCAGAACGGGGGCGACAACCCGGTCCGCACGGTCCGCGGCACGGGCTATGCCCTCGGCTGAAGCTTTTGCGCCCCCCGTGGGGGGGGGGCGTCAGCCCGATGTCGGCAGGATGGTCGTGGTGACGGGCGTCAGCCCATCGATCCGCACGGTCACCTCGTCCCCCGGGAGCAGCGCCCCGACACCGGCGGGTGTGCCTGTATAAACCAGGTCGCCCGGCGCCAGCCGCACCAGGCGGGACAGGTGCGAAAGGATGTCGGCCACCGGCCAGATCATCTGCGACAGGCAGGCCTGCTGCCGCACCTCGCCGTTCACTGCAGCCTCGATCCGGCCGTGCGTCATCGGCCCCGCAGCGCGGTGCAGCGGGCCGCAGACGGCAGAGCCGTCGAAGCCTTTCGCCATGTCCCACGGACGCCCCATCCGCTTGGCCTCGCCCTGCAGGTCGCGGCGGGTCAGGTCGTTTCCGGCCGCAAATCCCCAGATCGTCGCGACAGCATCATTGGGCGACAGGGTGGTTCCCCCTGCGCCCAGGGCGACGATCAGTTCACCCTCGAAATGCAGGTCGTTCGTGGCGAGGGGCCATGACAGGCGCGCGCCGTCGGTCAGCAGGGCATCTGCGGGCTTGGTGAAGAAGAACGGCGGCTCCCGGTCAGGGTCGTGACCCATCTCTCGGGCGTGGTCGGCATAGTTTCGGCCCACGCAAAAGATGCGACGAACCGCAAACCGGTCACTGCTGCCGTGGACGGGGACCGACGGCTGCTTCGGAATTGGTAACACCCAGCTCATGCAGCAAAGAGCCCGTCGAAATCGGCAAAGCCCTTGACCTCGATCGGGTTGCCCGAGGGGTCGAAGAAGAACATCGTGCGCTGTTCGCCCGGCTGCCCTTCGAAGCGCACCACGGGCGGGATGTCGAAGGCGACCCCGCTGGCGGCAAGGCGGTCGGCCAGCGCCATCCAGTCATCCAGCCGCAGCACGACGCCCATATGCGGCATCATCACCATGTGATCCCCGACCCGCCCGGTGCGGGTTGTTTCGAAAGGCGCGCCCAGGTGCAGCGACAACTGATGCCCGAAGAAGTCGAAGTCGACCCAGCTGTCGGTCGAGCGTCCCTCGGCGCAGCCCAGGATATCTCCATAGAAGCGGCGCGCTTCGTCCAGGTCGGTGACGTGGATGGCGAGGTGGAAGAGCGACTTCATTAGCATCTCCGAGAGGTGGACCTGTGACCAGTGATGCACGTCGTGCAGAGCCTGCGCAAGCCGCGACCGAAGCCTCCGAAAGACGATCACCGCCGATCCTGGACGACCAGCTCTGCCAGCCCGGTGACTGTCCGTTCGGCGTTACAGCCTGTCCGGATTGAGTGCGTCCGGTGTTTTGTCGCGGAGGATCGCATAGATCCTCATCGGCCACACTGAACGCTGCAAGACCGAGGCTCGCGCGGGTCTCCGCGTCGCCCGCCTCTACTATGGTCAGCGCCTGCAATCCGTGCCGATGGGGGCGGACGCCGTTCGACGTTCTCAAGGAATGGCAGAAGAATATTTCCAGAACCATTCAGGAGGAGCTGCGACAACCATGCGCAATGCGGTAACTAGGCAGCGGACAATGCCTCCAATACCGCCGAAGCCGCGCGTGCGCTGTCGGTCCAATCGGGCAGCAGGGCACCGGCACGGGCCGCAGCGGCGGCGCGGGCCGCACGCTCTGCCGGATGGGTCAGCAGGCGGCGGATGGCCGCTGCAAGGGTGCTGGGGTCGTCAACCGGAACCAGCAGCCCCACATCGGCGGGAACCGTGTCGACGACCGCGCCCGTTCGCGTGCTGACGATGGGCAGGCCGTGGGACAGGGCCTCGTCGAAGACGATGCCATACCCCTCGTAGCGGGTTGCAAGTGCGAAGATCGATGCCCGCCGATAAAGCTGCGACAGCCGTTCCGCCTCAACCCGGCCAGCCAGCTCAAGTCGCGACGGAAGGCCGCTCTGCGCCAACTGGGCCTGCAGGGCCGCGACATGTTCCCGGTCCCAAGGGTTGCCAGCGATCACCGCCTGCCAGTCCAGGTCCGCCAGTTGCGCAAGCGCCGCGATCAAGACGTCGTGCCCCTTGCGCGGATGCAGGATGCCGACCGACAGGATCAGCGGCGGGCTCGCCGGTTCGGGCTGCCCCGTTGGGCGATCGGCGCCGGGCCGCACGACCGTGATATCCTGCGGTGGGACGTCATAACGTTCAATCAGCATCGCGCGCGTGTGGGGACTTGGCACCACGACGTGACGGGCGAGGGCGAGGTTCGCGCGCTCGGTCCGCCACAGGTGGTCGGCCAGCGCGGGGGGAAGCGCGCTTTCCTGCGCAAGCGGATGGTGGATCATCGCGACGATCGGGGCGGTGACGCGGCGCAAACCGGCCGGGTTCAGGGCACCGAAGGCGAGGCCGTCGATGATGACGGGAATGTCGGCCGGCAGCGCGGCAAGGCGATCCAGCGCATCCTGCATGTCGGCATCGGTGGGCGTGGGAAAGCTGTCGGGCAGAGAGATGACCTCGACTCCATGGCCCAGGATGCGCAGACCCTGAACCAGGCGGCGGTCATAGATATAGCCGCCGGTCAGCGTGGTGATGTCGCCGGGAAGGGCGAAGGCTGCGGGCCTCATCATCCGTCGGCACCAGCACGGCGCGCGCCCGTGCCTGGCCGCTGCCGCGCCAGTAGCATCAGTAGGCCTGGGGAGGTGCTGGCCAGGAAGACCAGCCCGAAGGCAAGGCTGGCCGCCAGCCCCGCCGACGCGCTGGCGCCGATGATCGGAAACAGCGCCGCCGCTGCGCCCTCTCTCAGCCCCCAGCCGCTGATGGTCAGGGGCAGGATCATCGTCAGAAGGATCAGGGGGACGAGGACTGCAACTTCGACCACCTCCATCCGCGTTCCCGTTGCGCGGGCGCAGGCGGCGAAGGCCAGCAGGTTGGCCGTCGTGATGGCAAGGTTCAGGACGGCCTGCCGGGGAAGCGCCCGCCGCGACAGCAGCGTCCGCGACAGCGCGTCACGCAGGTGCTGGGCACGCCGCCCCGCGCGACCCGAAAGGCCGGCGGACCAGCGGATCGCAAGCGCCACCGCCAAGGCGCCCGCGACGATCGCGACCAGAAGGACCAGAAGCGGCGTCGGGATGCTCAACCCGCCGGGTGCCATGGTCACCGCGACAACGCCACCGGACAGGACCAGCAGCAGCGACAGCTGCCCAGCCATCCGCTCGATCGCGACGGCGGCGCCAGCGCGCCGAAGACCCGCCGCGTGCCGCGCGCGCACGGCCCGACCGGCATCGCCCAGCACGCCCCCCGGAAGCGATTGGTTCACGACCTGCGCAAGGTAGTATTCGGCCACCGCCGTTCGCAGCGGGATCTGCTGGCCCAGCTGTCCGGCTGTCAGCTGCCAGCGCAGGGCCGACAGGACCGTCTGGAGGGTCAGCGCGGCCAGCGCCGCCAGAAGCCATTCCGGTTGCGCCTGCGACAGCAGCCGTGCGGCCGTCGCCCCGTCAAGCCCCGCCCAGAGCATCGCCAGTACTGCCACTGCGGCAAGAACTTGCAGGCTGCGCGCGACCGTCATGCCGGGGGAATCCCTTCGATGCCCGAAAAGCTGCGCAGGATGCGGTCGCGCAGGCTCTCCATCGGCAGGGGATCGCTGTCGGGTGGGGGGATCAGCCCGGATACAAGACTCCAGCCGGCTGTTGCGTCGACCAGTTCCGGCGGCCCGATCACGTGCAGGGGGACTTCTCGTCGGTCGTCCAAGCCGATGGAGCTTGCCGCCTGGTGATCGCCCAGCAGCAGGATCAGCGGCGGATCATCGGCATGGCGTGCGACGTATTCCGTGACCGTCTTCAGCACGTACGAGATCGTGTCACGATAATGCTCTCGGACGCGGTCGCGGTCCTGCCAGACGACGTTGGGCGGGTCGCCGGCCTGGGCCATGACATTGAATTCGGTGCCGTCGCGGACGGCGGCCCAGTCAAGAAGCCAGGGAACCGGCGTCCAGGGCGCGTGAGAGGAAATCAGCGCCACCTGCGCGAAGAGCGGCCGCGGGTCGCCACCGTCCCGCAGGTTGCGATCCAGCGCCGTCAGCGTGAACTGGTCCGGCATCGTGACCCAATTGAAGGGCAGGCCGGCATAGCCCAGATCGCTTGCCGTCAGCATGTGGTCGAAGCCCATTGTCTCAGCCTCGGGCCAGGGCCGCACGATGGCCGGCATGACGGCTGCGGTCCGGAAACCGGCGGCACTGGCATAATGGAACAGCGTACGCCGGCCGCTGGCGACCGATGCTTGGTGGCGCGTCTGGTCGTTGATCAAGAGGCCGTTGGCGAAGGTGGCGTGCGCCAGCCAGCTCTGCCCGCCATGCGTCGGAGAGGTGAGAAAGCCCGACCGCATCGAAAGGCCCAGCTCCTCCAGCCGGACCTGCGCGTCGGCCAGGATCGGCAGGTGATCGGTGGCAAAGAACGGCGTGTCGAAGCTGGTGCGGCCATAGCTTTCCAGAAAGATCACCAGGACGTCGCGGTCGATCCTGGCCAGCGGGTCGCGCAGATCGGCCATCGGATCCATCCGGGCGTCGGCGCGGAACTGGGCCAACTCTTCGAGCGTGCGGGCGGCAAGATCCACACGCGCCGCACCGTATCGCGTGGTCTGCGGCACCAGCGCCGCAACGCCCGCAGGCTGCACAAGAACAAGCGCCGCGGTCAGGGCGACGGCCAGCACGGCGCCCCCCCTGCGCAACCGCCTGCGGTGATGGACCAGGCGCATCCAGACCCCGGTCGACCACCAGAGGCCCGCGACGATCGCCAGAAGCAGGACCGCCGCGCCCGCGACCGCCGCAGATGCGGCCGGGACGCCGATGCTGCCTGCGATCAGCCGCACCGAGGCGTCGATCAGCGGCAGGTCGGCAACCGGGTTGAACCGGCGGCCAAGCGTCTCCAGCATCGACATGTCGGCCAGCCGCAGCACGCTCACCAGCGCCAGCGCCACTACGGCCAGCAGCCGCAGCGCCCGGCCGGCAAGCGACGTGCCAAGCGACATCAGCGCGATCAGCAGGATCGCGAGTTCCGGCGCGGGCCGCAGCCAGGCGGTCCAGTCCAGGTCGACGGGCGCTGACGGCAGGGCCGTCAGCAGGTGCAGGATGACCAGTGCCGCCAGCGCGCGCAGGATCACCGTCGTCTCCAGAGCCAGACGACGTCGCTGGCAAAGGACCAGGCGAGCGCCGCCGACGCGGCGCGTGCCAGCCAGATCGCCAGGTCCGCCGGCATCTGCGGAACCTGCAGAGCGATCAGCGCCGCCAGCTGGATGACGCAGACGGTCTTGCGTCGCATGCTGACCGGCAACGGCCGACGCAACCAGCGCATCATCGCCGCCCCCGTGACGAAGACATAGCGCATGACGCCGAGGATCAGCACCTCGAGCCCGACTGCCGTGCCCGTCAGCACGTGCAACGCCAGGATCAGGGCAAGCGCGGCGTCGACCTCCATGTCGAAGCGCGCACCGAAGGCGGAAACCAGCCCGCTGCGCCGCGCCAGGAACCCGTCCAACCCGTCCATCGCCAGCGCCAGCGTCGCGACTGCGGCAATCGTCCAACCAGCGGCAGTGCCGCCGACCAGCGGTGCCAGCAGAGCGGCGGTCAGCGCGGTGCGCATCAGCGTGACGGTGTTGCAAGTCCCGATGCGCGCGTGCGGATAGTGCCGCCGCATGCCGATCAGGACGATCATTGCGGCCGCCCCGTAAGCCGTGGCGGCTACAAGTGCGCCCGTGCCCTGTCCGGTGACCAGCACTCCGACGCCCAGGTTCAGCGCCAGCCCCGCCGGGACCGCCAGCAACAGGCCGTCCGGCAGGCGACCCGGGACATGACCCGCGACCCTGGCATCGGCAACGATCTTGTCAGAGCCCGCGACCTGCATCTGACGACAATATGACAGACGCATGTCGCGTCAAGCAGGCTCGCACGGGCCTTGCCTGATCGTCACGGACGGCTATCCTGTCGCAAACGGGAAGGGTGCTGACATGGAACGCTTGCCCCAAGGCCACGGCACCACCACGCGCGTCCTGCACTGGCTTGTCGCGGTGCTGATCCTTCTGATGATTCCCGCCGGCCTGATCATGGTCCGCGAAGGGCTGCCGCGGAACCTTCAGGACACGCTCTTCGTGTTTCACAAGAACGTGGGCAGCCTGCTGATCGTCATCGTGGCGCTGCGCCTGGCCTGGCGGATGACGCACCGGCCCCCGGGTCTTCCGGCGACGATGCCGGCGTGGCAGCGCCGGGCGGCTGCGGCGTCGCACGTGGCGCTCTACGTGCTGATGGTGGCGATGCCGCTCAGCGGCTATGTCAGGGTCCGCGCTGGCGGATTTCCGATCGAGGCGCTGGACGCGATCGGCTTTCCCGCGCTGATACCGGAATCGAAGGCTCTGGCCGAGGCCGCCAGCAGCTTCCATGCCATCGCAGCGTTCATCCTGATCGGCATCATCGCCATTCATGTCGCGGCGGCGTTGCAACACGCCCTGATCCGACGCGACGGAGTCTTTCAGCGGATGTGGCCGCCGGTTGCGCGCGAGCGGCCCTGACGTCACGTCGGGGCGCACTCGACAGCCCGGTCGGGGGCGGCTAGAAAGCGTGACGAGCATGCGCATCCGCAGATCCCGCTGAATGCCGCCACATTATTTCACATCGCGTCGAACCAACCTGCTTTTTGCGCGTTCGACGCGTAGCGTCGAAAATGGCGCGACAGGAGCACCCGTGACCAGAAACTTCGACCCGCCGATCCTTGGCATCATCGTGGCCGCGTTCGGCGGTATCTTCGCCCTCGACATGATCTTTCCGTTGGGGGCCGCGGTCTGGCTGCTGTATCTGCTGCCGCTGGCCCTGGCCTCGGCGACGCGGCTGCCGACGACGCCCATCGTCGTCGCCGTGCTGGCCTGCGTCGCGATGCTGGCCGGGTTCCTGCTGGACAATTCGGGCATCAGTCCGCAGGTCGCCGCCTTCAACCGCAGCATGGCGGGGCTGGTCTATCTGGCGCTGGGGATCACGGGCCGAAGCCTGATCCTGAACCGCATGCGGCTGATCCGCAGCCAATGGGTGAACCAGGCGCAGGTCGACGTTTCTCGCGGAATGCAGGGCGACCTGACGCCGGAACGGCTTGCAAAGCAGGTGCTGGCGATCCTTGCAGAAAGGATCGGAGCGCGGGCGGCCATCGTCTATGCGCGCAATGGCCACGGGCACAGGCGGCTGTCCAGCTGGGGCGTCGACGACAGTGCCGTTCCCGAGCGCGTGCCCGAGGGGCAGGGCCACCTGGGCCGCTGCATTGCGGAGGGGCGGCCCGTCCAGCTGACGCTGGCGCCGGAAGAGGCGCTCGGCTGGACTTCGGGACTCTCGCGCGGACGTTCCGCACATTCGGTGATCATACCGCTGAAAGACGGGCAGCTGGTGAACGGCGCGCTGGAACTGGGGCTGGACGGCCCGGCGCCCGGCCGCGTGATGGAGCTTCTGGAAAACGTCGGCGACCGGATGGGCGTCGCGCTGCGGTCGGCCCAATACCGCGAACAGCTGCACGAGCTGCTGGAGGAGACCCGCCGTCAGGCCGAGGAACTGCGCAGCCACGGAGAGGAGCTTGCCGCCTCGAACGAGGAGCTGGAAGAGCAGACCCGCCAGCTGCAGGACAGCCAGCGCCGGCTTGAGGCCCAGCAGGCGGAACTGGAGACCCAGAACTCTCAGCTGGAAAGCCAGACGCAGGAGATGGAGGAGCAGCGCGACGCCTTGGCCCGGTCCCGCCGCATGCTGGAGGATCAGGCCCAGGAACTGGCCCGCGAAAGCCGCTACAAATCCGAATTCGTCGCCAACATGAGCCACGAGCTGCGCACCCCCCTGAACGCGCTGCTGATCATGGCGCGACTTCTGTCCGAGAACCGTGGCCGCAACCTCTCGGAAGAGCAGGTGCGATGGGCCGAGACGATTGAAAGTTCCGGGCAGGACCTGCTGGCACTGATCAACGACATCCTGGACCTGTCCAAGATCGAATCCGGCAAACTGGAGGTGTCGAACGACCTGATCGAGCCGCAGGCGGTCGCCGAAAAGCTGGTCCGCGCGTTCGAGGCGCAGGCCCGCAGCAAGGGGCTGCAGCTGGTGGCCGATGTCGCGCCCGGCATCCAGGCCTTCGAGTCCGACACCCAGCGGCTGGAACAGGTGCTGCGGAACTTCATCTCGAACGCGCTGAAGTTCACCGAACGCGGCCGGGTAACGCTGCGCATCGCCCCGGCGCCACGGGGCGTCGCCTTCTCGGTCGACGATACGGGGATCGGCATCGGCCCCGACCAGCAGGAAAACGTCTTCGAGGCATTCCGGCAGGCGGACGGCACGATCTCTCGGCGCTTCGGCGGGACCGGGCTAGGGCTCTCGATCTCCCGCGAGTTGGCGGACCTTCTGGGCGGCCGCATCACGCTGAAAAGCGAAAGGGATCGTGGCAGCACCTTCACCTTGACGCTGCCCGCAAGGCCCGCGCGACTGCAGCCGGTGGCGGCACAGCGTCACCCGGCGCCCACACCATTGCCTGCCGCCGACGACACGGACCTGATGGTGCTGGATGCGCTGCCGGGCCTGGACGATGACCGCGGCAGCATCTCGTCCGGCGACCGGGTGATGCTGGTGGTGGAGGACGACGTGGCCTTTGCCCAGCTTCTTTATGAGCTGGCGCACGAGCTGGGCTTCCGCTGCGTCTGCGTCGGCCGTGCCGACGATGCCGTACGCGCGGCGCGGCATTTCCTGCCGCAAGCGATCGTCCTGGACATGGGCCTGCCCGACCATTCCGGCCTTTCGGCGCTGGACCGCCTGAAGCGCGACACCAGTACGCGTCACATTCCCGTCCATGTCGTGTCGGCGCAGGACTATACCAAGGAGGCGCTGGCCCAGGGCGCGATCAGCTATATGCTGAAGCCCGTGCAGCGAGAGCATCTGGCGACCGCCATCCGCAAGCTGGAGACGCGGCTGGAACACCGCCTGCGCCGGGTGCTGATCGTCGAGGACGACCCCGCGCAGATGGAGGGCCTGAAGGCCCTTCTGGCCAGCGACGAGGTGGAAACGGTCGGCGCCGGCACCGCCGCCCGCGCGCTGGAGATCTGCCGGACCGAGACGGTGGACTGCATCGTTCTGGACATGACGTTGCCCGACGCCTCCGGCTTCGAGCTGCTGGAGCAGCTGAGCGGCGACAGGACCGCGTCCTTCCCGCCGGTCATCGTCTATACCGCCCGCGCCCTGTCCGAGGCCGAGGAGCAGCGCCTGCGCCGCCATTCCAAATCGATCATCATCAAGGGTGCCAAGTCGCCCGAGCGTCTGATCAACGAGGTCACGCTGTTCCTGCACCAGGTCGTCAGCGACCTGCCCGAAAAGCAGCGGGAGATGCTGGCCGCGTCGCTGAACCGCGACGCCCAGCTGGAGGGCCGCCGCATCCTGGTGGTCGAGGACGACATCCGCAACGTCTATGCCCTGACCGGCGTTTTCGAGCCTCATGGCGCCACGGTGCAGATCGCCCGCAACGGACGCGAGGCGCTGGAGGCTTTGGGACGCATCAACGACGGTGCGGCGCCGAAGATCGACCTGGTCCTGATGGACGTGATGATGCCCGAGATGGACGGCTTGACCGCCACGCGGGAGATCCGCAAGCTGGACCGCTGGAAGACCTTGCCGATCATCATGCTGACCGCCAAGGCCATGGCCGAGGACCAGAACCAGTGCCTGGCCGCGGGGGCGAACGACTATCTGCCCAAGCCGCTGGACGTGGACAAGCTGTTGTCACTGACCCGCGTGTGGATGCCGCGATGAGCGTCGATCCCGTTCCCGCGCGACCCGGCGACGCGATCGAGCTGGACCTGTTCCTCGACGCGCTGAACAGGCGCTATCACTATGACTTCAGGTCTTATTCCCGCGCGTCGCTGATCCGGCGGGCGGACCTGGCGCGCGAGCGCCTTGGGTGCGCGAACCTTTCCGAAGTGCAGGGGCGGCTGCTGCACGACCCTTCGGTCCTGCCCGACATCATCGACGCAATGACCGTCCAGGTCAGCGAGATGTTCCGCGATCCCACCTACTACCTCGCTCTTCGGCGCGACGTGCTGCCGCATCTGCGGACGTTCCCGTCACTGAAGGTATGGGTGGCGGGCTGCGCCGACGGAGAGGAACTGTATTCGCTGGCGATCCTGTTCCAGGAGGAGGGGCTGTTTGACCGGACGATGTTCTACGCCACCGAGATCAACCGCCGGGCGCTGCTGAAGGCCGAAAGCGGTGTCTATGACATCGACCGGCTGCCGGTCTTTTCGCAGAACTACCAGCGGGCAGGGGGCCTCGGGTCGCTGTCGGATCACTATACCGCGGCCTATGGGCGGGCCGCCTTCGACCGCGCCCTGCGCGCCCGAACCGTCTTTACCGAACACAACCTGGCAACCGACCAGGTTTTTTCGGAAGTCCATCTGATTTCCTGCCGCAACGTGTTGATCTACTTCGACAACACGCTACAAGATCGCACCTTGGGCCTCTTTGCCGAGGCCCTGGCACGTGGCGGCTTCCTGGCCCTCGGCTCGCACGAGACGCTGCGGTTCTCTGCCCACGCCAAGGCCTTTCAAGCCTTCGACGAACCCGACCGGATCTGGCGCCGTACCGCCTGCCAGGAGATTGCCAATGCCCGATAGACCCATCAGGTTCCTGATCGTAGACGACATCGTCGAGAACATCGTCGCGCTCGAGGCGCTCTTGCGCCGCGACGGGCTGGTCGTCGACTATGCGCGGTCCGCCAGCGAGGCGTTGGAACTGATGCTGCTGCACGACTATGCGCTGGCCTTCCTGGACGTGCAGATGCCGGGCACGGACGGGTACGAGCTGGCGGAACTGATGCGGTCGACCGAACGGACCCGCGGCGTCCCGATCATCTTCGTGACCGCCGCCGAGATGGACGAGGCTCGCCGCTTCCGCGGCTACGAGGCCGGGGCGGTCGACTATATCTTCAAGCCCATCGACCCTGTCATCCTGAAATCCAAGGCCGAGGTGTTCTTCCGCATCGGCCGCCAGGCGCGCGAACTGGAACGCCAGCGCGACGAGATGCAGGATATCGCCCGCCATCGCGACCAGGTGATGGCGCAGCTTCGGGCGCATACCGACAACTCTCCGCTGGCCTTCGTCACGCTGGATCGCGACCTTGGCGTGCGCAGCTGGTCCAAAGGGGCCGAGCGCATGTTCGGCCGCACCGCAGGAGATCTTCTGAGCGCTTCGGCAGTGGGGTCCGGCTGGGTGGACCCGGACGGTGCTGCGGTGCTCGAGGGGTGGCTGGCCGCGTCCAAGGACCAGGCTCCGCGCTTTTCGGCCGAGATGGTGCTGGACCACGCCGGCGTCGGCCCGATCAGCTGCGAGGTCTATGGCTCGGTGCTGACGGACGAGCCAGGACAGCAGACGCTGTCGCTGCAGATCCTGGACATCACCGACCGCAAGCAGGCCGAGGAGGTG
The DNA here is from genome assembly GCF_026162625.1 of Paracoccus beibuensis. Lineage (GTDB taxonomy): Bacteria > Pseudomonadota > Alphaproteobacteria > Rhodobacterales > Rhodobacteraceae > Paracoccus > Paracoccus beibuensis. The sequence goes on from NZ_JAOTBD010000006.1 coordinate 93,520, forward strand.
CGGTCGCTGCTGATCGGCGAACTAAATCATCGCATCAAGAACACGCTGGCCAACGTGCAGGCGATCGCGCGGCAGAGCCTGCGCCAGTCCCAGGGCCTGAAGGACTTCGAGGCCAGCTTCGGCGGTCGGCTGCAGGCGCTGGCGCGGGCGCATTCGATCTTGTCGGACGCCACCTGGGCCAGCGCGCCCCTGGACCAGCTGATCGACGACCAGATCAGGTCCGGCACGCTGGACGGCGACCGGCTTCGCCGTGACGGTCCCCCGGTCGAGCTGTCGCCGGACACGATGCTGCGGCTGGCGCTGACCCTGCACGAGCTGGGCACGAACGCGGCCAAGTACGGCGCGCTGTCCGTGCCCCAGGGCGTCGTGGAACTGCAGTGGCAGCTGGCCGATCACCAGTTGACGCTGATCTGGCGCGAGGTCGGCGGACCGCCGGTCACGCCGCCGCAGGCGGGCGGCTTCGGCACCACGCTGATCGGTGCAGCGGGCGGCGGCGATGCGGGTGCGGTCACGGCTGACTGGCGGCCGGAGGGTGTTGTCTGGACGATCAGGCTGACCGAGGGCGCGACGCCCCTGCGCGGAACCAGGGCCGCCGCCGAACCCGCCGCGACCGCGCCCTATCGTCGCCCGGCGACGCTGGACGGTTGCCGCGTCCTTCTGGTCGAGGACGAACCGCTGGTGGCGCTGGATCTGCGCCACGAGCTGGAGGAGGCGGGCGCCACCGTCACCGATGTCGTCCGCAGTGTCGAGGATGCGCTGGACGCCGCGCGCGGCGGCGGCATCGACCTGGCGCTGCTGGACGGCAACCTGAAGGGAGAGCCGGTGGACGATGTCGCCGCACTGTTCGATCAGCTGTCGGTGCCGTTCTGCTTCGTCTCGGGCTATGGGCGCGAACATCTGCCACAGGGCTTCGACCACGCGCCGCTGATCGAAAAGCCGTTCCGGCCGGACACGCTGCGCATGACGCTTACCGCGCTTCTGTCGCGCGACCTGGCGCAGGCGGCGCAATAGGAAGCGGGTTCGGGTCACGCCGCGTCACGAAGGGACGGCGTCGCGGCGGGACATGCGCAGTGGCCTCGATGTTCCCGGCCGGGCGCAGCGGCCGACGCTGCCGTTCCTGCCGGGGTGCTGACGCGACCTTGCGCTTGGCATCCATTTGAGGCATGCCCGCGCCCTCACTTCTGGAAGCAGGCGGATACGCATGACCGGCACGGAACAGGGCGCGGCGATCACCTTCGAAAGCGTCGGAAAGTCGTTCACGAAAGCGGGCGGCGACCCGGTGATGGCACTGGCCGATATCGACCTGACGGTGCCGCAGGGCAGCATCACGGGCATCATCGGGCGGTCCGGCGCCGGCAAGTCCACGCTGCTGCGCATGGTGAACGGGCTGGAACGCCCGACCGAGGGCCGCGTCCTTGTGGCCGGGCACGACGTCGGCCGCGCGCGGGGCCCCCAGCTTCGTGCGATCCGGCGCGAGGTCGGGATGATCTTCCAACACTTCAACCTGCTCTCCTCTCGCACGGTGCGGGGCAACATCGCCCTGCCGCTGGAGATCGCGGGCACCCCCGCCGCGCAGATCCGGCCGCGCGTCGATGACCTGATCGAGCAGGTGGGCCTGTCGGCGCTGCGCGACCGCTATCCGGCGGAACTTTCGGGCGGGCAGAAGCAGCGCGTCGGCATCGCCCGCGCTCTGGCCACGAACCCAAAGGTGCTGCTGTCTGACGAGGCGACCAGCGCGCTCGATCCCGAAACCACCCAGACGGTGCTGGAGCTGCTTGGGCAGATCAACCGCGACCTGGGCCTGACCGTCCTGCTGATCACGCACGAGATGGCGGTCCTGCGCGACGTCGCCAGCCACATGGCCGTGATCGAGGGCGGCCGCATCGTCGAGGCCGGGCCGACCTATGACGTTTTCCGCAAGCCCGCTCATCCCACGACCCGCAGCTTCCTGTCGGGCGTGACCGGCGCGACGCTGCCCGGCTTCATCGCGGGCCGGTTGCTGCCTGAACGCCCCGACGGCCCCAGCCAGGAGGTCATCCGCGTGACCTTCGCGGGACAGCACGCCACCGACCCGATGCTGGCGCGGCTGGCGACAGACCTGGGCATCGCCGCCAACATCCTGTCCGGAAACATCGAGGAGGTCGGCCCGCACCCGTTCGGCAACCTGCTTCTGTCACTGGACGCCGACCGCGGAGCGGAGGCGAGAGCCTATCTGGAACGCCACGGGCTGACGACGGAGGTGCTTGGCCATGTCCGCTAACCTGATCCAGTTGCTCTGGGACGCGACGCTGCAGACGCTCTATATGGTGGCGGTGTCGGCGATCCTCGGCACGCTCGGGGGGCTGCCGCTCGGCGTGTTCCTGGCGACATCGCAACGGGGCGAACTGCTGAGCGCGCCCGTCGTCAACAAGGTGCTGGGCCTCGTGGTGAACGCCACGCGCTCGGTCCCGTTCATTATCCTGGTCGTGGCGATCATCCCCTTCACGCGCGCGCTGGTCGGCACCTCGATCGGAACGAATGCCGCCATCGTGCCGCTGACGCTGGCGGCGATCCCCTTCATCGCCCGCCTGGTGGAAAACGCCATCCGAGAGGTCGACGGTGGGTTGATCGAGGCCGCCCGCGCCATGGGTGCCACGCCCCTGCAGATCATCCGCAAGGTGCTGATCCCCGAAGCCATGCCCGCCATTGCGCTTGGCCTGACGCTGGCCGTGGTCAGCCTTATCGGGTATTCTGCCATGGTCGGCGCCGTTGGCGGCGAAGGCCTGGGCGACCTGGGCATCCGCTATGGCTATCAGCGCTTCATGCCGGAAGTGATGCTGGCCGTCGTCGTCATCCTGATCGTGCTGGTGCAGGTGGTGCAATCGCTTGGCGAATGGATCGCCGCCCGCGTCGACCGCCGCGCCCCCCGCAACCGCGGCCACTGAATTTCCCGCAGAAGAAAGGAGCTTTCCATGCTGCGACTGACCACGTTCGTTTCCGCCCTGGCCCTAGGCACCGCCGCCATGGCCGAGGACATCACCGTCGGCGTTTCGCCCGGTGAGCATGGCGAAATCATGGAAGAGGTGGCCAAGGTCGCCGAACCCATGGGTCTCAACATAGAGATCGTCGAGTTCTCCGACTATGTCGTGCCTAACCAGGCGCTGGCTGACGGTGACCTGGACGCCAACAGCTTCCAGCACCGGCCTTACCTGGAGAACCAGATGAAGGATCGCGGCTTCGACCTGGTCGAGGTCGGCACCACCATCACCACGCCAATGGGGATCTATTCCGACAAAATCGAGGACATGGCCAACCTGCCCGAGGGCGCCCAGGTCGCGATCCCGAACGACCCCACGAATGGTGGCCGCGCCCTCCTGCTGCTGCAGGACCTGGGTCTGATCACCCTGGCCGAGGGCACCGGCCTGGTTCCCAGCCCGCTTGACGTGTCCGAGAACCCCAAGAACCTGAACTTCACCGAGCTTGACGCCGCTCAGCTGCCGCGTGCGCTGGCCGATGCCGACATCGCGATCATCAACACGAACTATGCGCTGGCCTCGGGCCTGTCGCCCAAGGCCGATGCCATCGCCATGGAAAAGGCCGACAGCCCCTATGTTAACATCATCGTGGTGCAGCAGGGCCGCCAGGAAGAACCTTGGGTCAAGACCCTGGTCGAGGCCTATCAAAGCCCCGAGGTGAAGGCCTTCATCGACCGGAAATACGACGGCGCCGTCCTGACGTCGTGGTAAACAGCGTGGCCGCCCTCAGGGGCGGCCCCTTTCCGTCCACCGCTGCAGCAGGTCCACCAGCGCGAACAGCGCCGCCCCCATCAGGGCCAGCACGACCAGCGCGGCGAACATCAGGTCCGTCTGCCCGCGACCGTTCGCCATCAGCATCAGGTGCCCCAGTCCCCGGCTGGAGCCGACCCATTCCCCCACGATCACCGCGAAGGGCGCATGGACCGCCGCCAGCCGCAGGCCCGACCCCAGCGCCGGCAGCGCGTGCGGCAGGCGCACCAGCAGCAGCGCCCGCATCGGGCGGGCGCGCAGGCTGTGCAACAGATCCTCCAGCGGCTGCGGCAGGCGCATCAGCGCGTCAAACAGGACCGATGCGACCGGGAAGTGCACGACCAGCATGACCATCACGATCTTCGACGCCGCGCCATAGCCCAGCCACAGCGTAACGATCGGCGCCAGAGCAAAGACCGGCACGGCCTGCGCCGCGACCAGCATCGGCCGCATCAGCCCCCGCGCCACGGGCGAGGCCGCGAGGTTCAGCGCCGTCAGCAAGCCAAGCGCAACTCCGGCTGTCAGGCCCACCAGAAGGTTGGCCGCGGTGAAGCGCGCGTTCTCTAGAAGCATAGGGGCGTAAGTGGCCAGCGCGCCGGCCACTCGGAGCGGGCCGGGCAGGATGAACGGCGGCAGGCCGGTCCCCCAGACCAGCGCCTGCCACAGAAGAAGCGCGACGCTTGCGGTTACGAAAGCCCGGACGATCGTCATGCTGCAGGCTCCAGTGGCACTGAGCCGTGCGGTTCCGCGAAGTCGTATTTCAACGGCCGGTGCGGCGGGGTTGCGCACGACGGCGCTTCAGCGACCCATGCTCCGGGATGGCCGGGATGGCCGGGATGGCCGGGATGGCCGGGATGGCCGGACGCGGATTTGACGCTGCGCGGGGTCTGGCAGCCCTTCGGAAGGTCGTGCGTAAGGATCGGCGCAGCGTCGATCCTGAACCAAGGGAGCGAGACTGAAGCGGATGGCATCATCTGACGAGGGGTCATGCGGCAGAGGAACACGACATGGCCTCAAAGATCGCCGCTTGCGCCACCAGCACGGCGGGATCGCGAACGTGCCGAGGTGGGGACATGTCGGGCAGGTGCAGCGGGCGGCTGCCATCCGCCGTCAGAAGCCAGGCCGAATGGGCCAGGCGCGTGGCCTCCAGAGGGTCATGTGTGATCAAGAGGACCGTCCGCCCGGACAGCATCTGCGCCGCAAGGTCCTGCATCGCCGCCCGCGTGCCGGCGTCGAGCGCCGAAAACGGCTCGTCCAGCACGACCACCGGGCGATCCTCGATCAGCGTGCGGGCCAGCGCCACGCGCTGCCTCTGGCCGCCGGACAGGGCTGCGGGGCGGCGGTCGTGCAGGCCCGCAAGGCCGACCTGGTCCAGCACGTCTCGCGCCCGCGCAACATCGGGTGCCGCCCCCCGAAGGCGCGCGCCCAAGGTCACGTTCTGCAGGGCGCTGGCCCAAGGCAGCAACTGATCTTGCTGGGCCATCACCGCGACCTGGCCGCGCAGCGAGGCGAAGTCCGCCCTTCCCAGCCTTGCCGACCCCGGCAGGCCGGCCACCAGCCGGCCCAGTGTCGACTTACCGACGCCGGACGGGCCCAGCAGGCAGGTCCAGCGGCCAGCCGCCGCGCGCAGGTCAAGCCCCCGCGCCAGGCAGTCGCGCCCGATCCACAGGTCGCCACGCAAGTTCAACTCCGGTGGCGTCATGTCCGGTCGAGACCCATCTGCCAGAACCCGACCTCCAGCAGCGTGGCCTGCGCGAAGTGATGCGCCAGCGACCCGGCACGGGGCAGGGAGGGCCAGTCGGCCCCCAGCCGCGCCTCGACCGCCGCATCGATGAGCTGCCCGACCTCGCGGCACAGGCGCTGATAGTCGCCGCCGCCATAGGTCGCGGTCCATTCGGCATAGGGGCCACCGCTTTCCGAGTGGCGCAGACCGATCTCTCCATAGCCCAGCACGCAGGGGGCCAGCGCGGCCAACAGGTCGAGGACATCGCCAGAATACCCGGTCGCAAGGACATAGCGGGTATAGGCCATGTTCGCAGGCGACTCAGGCGTCTGCTGCAGCATCTTCTCGGGAATGCCCTCGCGCGCGCAGATGCCGACATGCAGCGGCATCTCCTCGTGCAGCAGCGCATCGGCGATGCCCGATGCTGCGCGCATCTCGGCAAGGCGGTCGGACTTGGCGAAGACCAGCGCCCAGGCACGGGCGAAATGCAGCAGGAAGACGTAGTCCTGCCGCAGATAGTGCAGGAAGCTCTCGCGCGGCAGGGTGCCCGCAGCCAGCTGCCGGACGAAGCCGTGCCCGACATAGCGGTCCCAGTCGGCCCCTGCCGCCTCGCGCCACAGCGCGAAGGCGCGGCCATAGTCTGCGGTCACGGCGCCACCGGCGCGTTGACATCTACCGCGAGGTCAGGCAGCGGCAGGCCGCCGGGCGTCGCGCCGTGCTCGGCCAGAAACGTCTCGAACCGCAGGTAGCGGCCGGCATCCAGCGCCGCGGGGCGGTCGGCGAAGCGCGGCCATGTGTCGGACCAGGCAGCCTCGTTCAGGGGTGTCCGAAGCTCTGACGCGGTGGCCGAGAACAGGCGCCACGCCTCCTCGGGGTCGTTCTTGATGAACGCGGTCGCGCGCTCGGTCGCGCCCAGAAAGGCCGAGACGGCCGCGCGATTCATGCGCTCGGGATCGGCCAGGTAGATCAGTTCGTCATAGGCGGGAATGCCGTGCGCCTCGGGATAGAGGCAGCGGCCCTCGAAGCCCTCGATCCGCAGCTGGTTCAGCTCGAAGTTGCGGAAGGCGCCGATGACGCCGTCGACCTGTCCCGACATCAGCGCGGGTGCGATCGACCAGCCGATGTTGATCTGCTGGACGTCATCGGGCGCAAGGCCGCCATCGGCCAGCATCGCGTCCAGCATGACCTCTTGCACGCCGGCGACGGCGAAGCCGACCTTGCGGCCCTTCAGATCAGCCGGCGCATCGATGCCGCTGTCGGCCAGAACCACAAGGCAGGTGAGCGGCGTCTCGACCAGCGTCCCGACGCGGGTCACCGGCAGGCCCTGGTGGCGCGACAGGTGCAATTGCGGCTGATAGCTGACGGCAAGATCGGCGCGACCGGCGGCCACCATACGAGGGGGGTCATTGGGATCGGCGGGCGACACCAGTTCGACCTCCAGTCCGGCATCGGCGAAATATCCAAGCTCATCTGCCAGGACGATGGGGGCGTGGTCGGGGTTCACGAACCAGTCCAGCATGACCGTCAGGCCGGTGTCGGCATGGGCGGGCAGGGCCAGCGTGGCCAAGGCAAGCGTCAGGGTCTTCACGGCGTTCCTTTCACGTCAAGGTCGGTCAGGGCCAGCAGCGCAATGCGCCCCGGCCAGCGGCGTTGCAGGACCTGGCCCGCATTATGGGCCCGCAGCCCGGTGCGGCAGGCCAACACGACGCGCGGCGCGTCGCCGGGGTCCAGCCGGCCGATGCGTTCGGGGGGCAGGTGGCGCGCGCCGGGGATGGGCGCAGCCTCGGTCCGCAGGTCGATCAGCAGGTCGTCAGGCGCGACTTGGCTGGCGGCAATGAAGGGCAACGGCGTGTCGGGTTCCGGCGCTGCATCGAAGCGGAAGCCGCCGGTGCGCCAGGTGGCGGCATCCATGCTGATCAACCGCCCAAGGGGCGAGGGGTCCAGCCCCAGCACCTCCGCCAGCGCCATCTGCGCCTGCAGCGCACCGATCATGCCGACGACCGGCCCCAGCACGCCCGCCGTCGCGCAAGAGGCACCCTGCGCCGGCAGATCGGGGAACACCGCCCGCAGGCTGGGCGCGGAGGACCCGCAGCAACCAAGCGCATAGCCCGACATCGCCAGCGCCGAGCCCGAGATCAGCGGCCGTGCCGCCGCCATGCAGGCGTCCGACAGCGTCAGGCTGACGGCAAAGCTGTCGGCGCAATCCAGCACCACGTCAGCGCCCGCGACCAGGGCAGGGGCGTTGGCCGGGGTCAGCCACTCGGCCCGGGGCGCGACCTGAACCTTTGGATCCAGCGCGGCCATGGCAAGCGCGGCGGCATCGGCCTTCGGGTGGCCAAGCTGGTCCATGCGAAAGATCGGCTGGCGGTGGAGGTTGGTCTCCTCGACCCGGTCCGGATCGACCAGCGTGATGCGGCCGACGCCCGCACCGGTCAGGTATTGCAAGGCCGGACAACCCAGACCGCCGGCACCGATGATCAGCGCATGCGCCTCCGACAGCCGCTGCTGTCCGTGCGCGCCGACCTGCGGCAGGATGATCTGGCGGGCGTGGCGGCTCATCCGGTCACCCGCAGCCAGTCCCGCAGGCGGGCGTCGGGGTCGCGGTTCAGCGTGATGTCGGTGACGGCCGAGACGACGTCGGCCCCCGCATCGAACGCTCCGCCCGCGCGTTCGACCGTCATGCCGCCGATGGCGACCAGGGGCGTGTCGCCGACCAGTCGCTTCCATTCGGTCACCCGATCCAGCCCCTGCTGGTGCCAGCGCATCTTCTTGAGGATGGTCGGGTAAACCGGCCCCAGCGCCACGTAGTCGGGCGCCAGCGTCAGCGCGCGGTCCAGTTCTGCGTGATCGTGGGTGGACACCCCCAGCCGCAATCCCGCGCGCCTGATGGCCGGCAGGTCGGCCTCGTCCAGATCCTCTTGTCCCAGGTGCAGCCAGTCGGCGCCTTCGTCGATGGCAATCTGCCAGTGATCGTTCACGACCAGTGCGGCGCCATGCAGGCGGGCCAGCGCAAGCCCGCGCCTGATCCGGTCGCGCAGCACGTCCGGCGGCAGGTTCTTCAGGCGCAGCTGCACCAGCCGAACCCCAAGGGGCAGGGCGCGCTCCAGCCACGTCACGTCGTCGAAGATGGGATAGAACCGCGGAAGCGTCATAGCCAGGCCCTCCCCAGAAGCGGCGTCGAGGGCACCCCCATGTCGCGCACCCCCATCGGATCGGCCCCATGCGCCAGACCACCCGCCTGCACGGCCAGCGCAAAGCCGCGGGCCATGGCGGCAGGATCGCCCGCCTGCGCGACGGCGCTGTTCAGCAGGACTGCGTCGAAGCCCATCTCCATCGCCTCGGCGGCATGGCTGGGCAGGCCCAGGCCCGCGTCGATGACCATTGCGATGTCGGGAAGGGCTGCGCGCAGCATCCGCAGGCCGTGACGGTTGTTCAGCCCCATCCCCGATCCGATCGGCGCGCCCCAAGGCATCAACACGTGGCAGCCGGCATCGACCAGCCGCTGCGCCAGAACCTGGTCCTCGGTCGTGTAGGGGAAGACGTCAAAGCCGTCGGCGGCCAGCGTTTCGGCGGCGTCCAGCAGGCCGAACGGGTCGGGCTGCAGCGTGTCGGCATGGCCGATCACCTCCAGCTTGATCCAGCTCGTCTCGAACAGGTCGCGCGCCATGCGGGCGGTGGTCACGGCCTCTTTTGCGCTGTGGCACCCGGCGGTGTTGGGCAGGATGCGCACGCCAAGGGACTGGATGATCTTCCAGAATCCCTGGCCCTCGCCCGCCTCTCTCCGCAGGGACACGGTCGCCACCGATGCGCCGCTTTCGCGGAATGCGGCCTCCATCACCGCAGGCGAGGGGTATTGCGCCGTGCCCAGCATCAGCGCGTTCGGCAGGGTGACGCCATAGAAGTCACGCATCGCTCAGCCCCCCTGCATCGGGGCCAGAACCTCCAGCCGGTCGCCGTCCCGCAGCGCCTGCGCGGCGCGGGCCGACGACGGCAGGAAGTCGCCGTTCAGGGCGGTGGCGACGCGGGCGTCGTTCCAGCCCAGTTCCTCCAGCACCCCTGCCACGGTCGTCGCAGTCACGTCGCGGGCGATCCCGTTGACCTCAATCCTCATGGAGAAGCTCTCCTCTGGTTCCGGTAAGAAGATAGTCGGCTGCCTGCCGCGCCAGCACCGGCGCCATCAGGTAGCCGTGGCGAAAGAGGCCGTTCAGGTGCAGCACCCGGCCTCGGACCGTGATCCGTGGCACGTTGTCGGCAAAGGCCGGGCGCAGGTCGGCACCCAGTTCGACCACGCTGGCCTCGGCAAAGCGCGGGTCGAGCGCATAGGCCGCCGACAGCAGCTCCAGCACCGACCGCGCACTGACGGGTGCCCGAGAGGCGCTTTCCAGCTGGGTGGCGCCCAGCATGAAGAGGCCGCCCTCGCGCGGGACCAGATAGATTGGGTAGCGGGGGTGCAGCAGGCGGACCGGGCGCGACAGGCGGATATCCGGGGCGTGCAGGACGACCATTTCCCCGCGGACGCCGCGCAGGCCGGGCTGGGCGGCAGACAGGCCGCGGGCGTCGACGACCGTGCCGGACAGGTCCTCGGGCGTGGCCTCGGCCTGTTCGATGGTGATGCCCTCCGCCGCAAGGGCCGCCTGAAGGTCGGCCAGCGCACGGCGCGGGTCCAGGTGCGCTTCGTCAGGGAAGATCAGGCCCTGCCGGCGGGGCAGGTCGGGTTCGACATCGCGCGTGTCGCACGACTGGTGGCCAGTGGCGCGGCGGGCAAAGCGCGCCAGCTCTGCCCGGTCGCGGTCCAGCGCGACGACCAGCGTGCCGTTGCGGGTCACCGGCGTGACGCGGGCCCAGGCCGCTGCGGCCTCGGCCCCCAAGCGGGTGACGACGGGTTCCGCCGTCACGCCTTCGCACCAGGGCGCGAGCATCCCGCCTGCCCACCACGAGCATGCATGCGGCCCCGGCGGCCCGTTCCGATCGAGGATGCGCGGCCGCAGACCCCGTCGCACCAGTTCGTGCGCAGCGCAGAGGCCGGCGACGCCGGCGCCGATGATCGTGACGTCAGACATGCGGCCAGACCGCGTGGAAATGGTGGACCGGCCCGTGCCCGCTTCCGACCCGCAGGTTGTCGGCGGCGTTGATGGCCCCTTGCAGATAGGCGTGCGCGCGGGTGACCGCCTGCTGAAGCGCCAGTCCCTGCGCCAGTCCCGCAGCGACCGCGGCCGAAAGCGTGCAGCCCGTGCCGTGGGTGTTTCGCGTCGGATGCCGGGGGGCAGAGAGGCGCATCACACCGGCGGGCGCGACCAGCAGGTCGGTGCAGATCGGCCCTTGTGCATGGCCGCCCTTCATCAGGACGGCCCCCGCGCCAAGACCAAGCAGGGCCGCCGCCTGGAAGGTCATCTCCTCCTCGGTCGTGGCGACGGTCGTGTCCAGCAACCGTGCCGCCTCTGGCAGGTTCGGCGTCAGCAGCGTCGCCAGCGGCAGCATCAGCTGGCGCAGGGTCGCAACGGCATCGGCGGGCAGAAGCGCGTCGCCCGACTTGGCGACCATCACCGGGTCCAGCACCACGGGCACGCCCCGGCCCTGCAACCCGTCGGCGACGGTGGCGATCGCCCTTGGTCCGCCCAGCATTCCCAGCTTGACCGCGCGAACGTCGAGGTCGCCAAAGACCGCGTCGATCTGGGCCGCGATCATTGCCGGGGTGACGGGTTCAACCATGGTCACGGCGCGCGTGTTCTGGGCTGTCAGGGCGGTGACGGCGCTGGCGCCATAGCAGCCAAGCGCCGAGAAGGTCTTCAGATCGGCCTGGATCCCCGCGCCGCCGCCGGAATCCGACCCGGCTATGGTCAGGGCAATGGATGTGGTCACGTCGTCCCCCTCAGGCGTCTGTTGGACATGACCGGGCAAGGGGGGGACAAAAGGCGACCCGGGGCCGCAATCATCTGCACCGTTCCCTCCGCCGGTATGACCCGGATCAGGTTCGATGGGTTGGCTCGCGCCTCTCAGCCCCTGTGCGGGACACCCCAACGGTTTGCGACGGAAAGCTAGCGGGCCGCGCGGGCACTTGCAAGGGGGCTTCTTCAGGTCGCACCGAGCAGGTGCAGCGCCATGCCAGCCAGCCCCGATCCGGCCAGCAGCAGGCCCATTCCGATGCGCAGGCGCAGTGCCGCCACCAGTGCAAGTGCCGACAGCATGGCCGCGGCGGGGTCGATGGACAGTGGCACCGGCAGTTCGACCTGCAGCGCGCCAGCCTTCACCTGCACGGTCTGCGTCCAGACAAGATGGACCGCGAACCACAGCGCCAGGTTCAGGATCACGCCGACCACGGCGGCGGTCACGGCCCGCAGCGCGGCGGCCAGGCGGCGGTTCCGGCGCAGACCTTCCATGAAGGGCGCACCAAGGAAGATCCAGGCAAAGCAGGGCGCGAACGTCACCCAGGTCGCCAGCAGCCCGCCCGCTGTCGCGGCCAGCAGGGGCTGCGCCCAGCCCGCCTCGCGCAGGGCCGCCATGAAGCCCACGAACTGCAGCACCATGATCAGCGGGCCGGGTGTCGTCTCGGCCATGCCGAGGCCGTCCAGCATCTCTCCGGGCTGCAGCCAGCCGAGGGGGCCTGCGGCCTCTTGAGCGACCCAGGCCAGCGCGGCGTAGGCGCCGCCGAAGGTCAGGACCGCAAGCTTGGAAAAGAAGACCGCGATATCGGCGAAGACGCTGCCGCGGGCGGCTGCCAACAGCGCACCCACTGGAAGAAGCCACAGCGCCAGCGCCCAGAGGGCGGCCCGTCGGGCAGCGCCGGCATCCGGCGCCGTCAGTGCGGGTCCGACGGGCGGCGGAGGCGCGTGAATGGCCACGGCGCCGATCGCGGCGGCTGCGGCGATCACAAGCGGGAACGGAGCGTCGAAGGCGAAGAGCGCCAGAAAGGCCAAGAAGGCCAGCAGCCGAAGCGGCGTCGAGGGCAGTGCCTTGCCCGCCAGCCTCACCACCGCCTGAACCACGATCGCCAGGACGGCGGCCTTCAGTCCAAGGAACAGCCCCTCGATCACCGCCACGTCGCCCAGAAGGACATAGATCCAGCTGAGCGCCATGATCGCCGCGACGCCCGGCAGGATGAACAGCACCCCGGCAATCAGCGCGCCGCGCACGCCGCCTGTCAGCCAGCCGATATAGGTCGCCAGCTGCTGGGCCTCGGGTCCGGGAAGCAGCATGCAGAAGTTCAGCGCGTGCAGGAAGCGGGCCTCGTCGATCCAGCGGCGTTCCTCGACCAGGATGCGGTGCATCACGGCGATCTGCCCCGCAGGCCCCCCGAAGCTGAGCGCGGCGACGCGCGCCCAGACGGCGAACATCGTGCCAAGGCCGGGCGGGACGTTGGGATGCATGGCTCCTCCGTTTTCGGCGTGGTGCCCCCGCGGACAGGGGCCGTCAAGCACCCTGTGGGCGGTTGTCATGTTGACGTAACATGTCGTCCGAAAGGCCGTGGACTTTCGGGTGCACGTCGCGTATGGAGCCGCCTCTGGCCCTGCAGTCTCGGGGCGGCGGGTGCAGGGTGGGCCGGTCGCAGCGACAATGGGTGCCGCTCACCGGATGCCGCGCGAATGGCATCCCCGCATTTTGGCGAACCGAATGACCGAACTGAATTTTCCCGCACCGCTTCAGGCGGCGCTGGCCTCCAAGGGCTATGACAGCCTGACAAGCGTGCAGACCGCCGTTCTGGCGCCCGAGGCGCAGGGCCGCGACGTCCTTGTTTCCGCGCAGACCGGATCCGGCAAGACCGTGGCCTTTGGCCTTGCGATGGGCGCCGACCTGCTGGAAGGCGACCGCCTGCCAGAGGGAGAGCTGCCGCTGGCGCTGGCCATTGCACCGACGCGCGAGCTTGCGCTGCAGGTCGCCCGAGAGCTGGAATGGCTTTACGCCGGGACCGGGGCGCAGATCGCGACCTGCGTCGGCGGCATGGACTATCGCAACGAACGCCGGGCGCTGCAGCGCGGGGCGCAGATCGTGGTCGGCACGCCGGGCCGCCTGCGCGACCACATCGACCGGGGCAGCCTGGACCTGTCGGCCCTGCGCGCGGCCGTCCTGGACGAGGCCGACGAGATGCTGGACCTGGGCTTCCGCGAGGACCTGGAATACATCCTTGGCGCCGCGCCCACCGAACGACGCACGCTGATGTTCTCGGCCACGGTGCCGTCGGCCATCGAGAAGCTGGCCCGCGACTTTCAACAGGACGCGCTGCGGATCAGCGCCCAGGGCGAGGCGCGCCAGCACGGCGACATCGCCTATCGCGCCTACTCGGTGACGGCCCGCGACCGCGAGCCCGCGATCTTCAACCTGCTGCGCACCCACGAGGCGCAGACCGCCATCGTCTTCTGCAAGACGAGGGCCAACGTGAACCACCTGCTGGCGCGCATGTCGAACCGCGGCTTCAAGGTCGTGGCGCTGTCGGGCGAGCTGTCGCAGCAGGAACGGACCCATGCGCTGCAGGCGCTGCGCGACGGTCGGGCGCGGGTTTGCATCGCGACCGACGTGGCCGCGCGGGGCATCGACCTGCCGGGGCTGGAGCTGGTGATCCACGCCGACCTGCCCACCAACCCCGAAACCCTGCTGCATCGGTCCGGCCGGACCGGCCGCGCGGGGTCCAAGGGCGTGTCGGCGCTGATCGTGCCGTCCTCGGACTACAAGCGGGCGCAGCGGCTGTTGCAGAACGCCAAGGTGGTGGCGGAATGGGTCAAGGCACCGTCGGCCGATGACGTGCGCGCGCGCGACGACGAACGGATGATGGACCATCCCGGCCTGACCGAGGAAGTGGGCGACGACGCCCCGCTGGCAGCACAGCTTCTCGAGAAGTTCGGGGCCGAGCAGGTCGCAGCGGCGTTCCTGAAGCTGTGGCGCGAAGGTCGTCCCGCCGCCGAGGAGCTGATGGAGACGCAGGCCCCGCCCGCCCCCATGGCGCCCCGAGAGCCGCGCGAGTTCGGGCCTTCGGTCTGGTTCACGCTGTCGGTCGGCCATTCCGGCCGCGCCGAAGCGCGCTGGCTGTTGCCCAAGATCTGCGATGCGGGCGGGATCACCCGTGACGGCATCGGCGCGATCCGCGTGAAGCAGGACCTGTCCTACGTCCAGATCGCGGCGTCCCAGGCCGACCGCTTCGGCGACTTCATCGAGATCACTCCCGAGGTGACGATGCGCCGGATGCAGGGCGAGCCGGATCTGGACGCCCAGGCCCCCCGGCCGCGTTTCGACCGCGACGACCGTCCCGCGCGCAAGCCGGCCCCGCGCAAGAACGCGCCGGACAGCGAAGGTCACAAGGCGCGTGTCAAGTCGGCGCGCGGCGGGTGGCTGCCCGATGACGCGCCCCTCGCCGATCCGCGTACCGAGGGCCCGCGCCCGCCCCTGAAGGCCTGGAAGAAGAAATCTTCGGCCGGCGAGGGTGCCGGCAAGCCCGCATGGGCCGCCAAGGGCAAGCCGCGCGCGGACCGTCCCGGCACCGCCAAGCCGCATCGCAAGGGACCGAAGCGGCCCGGCTGACCTGATCCTGCCCAGTCGGTTCGCAGCCTGCCCAATGGGCGGGCAGGCGTTCATCGGGCAGGGCGCAATGTCTGAAGGCGCCGGACAGGGCTCTGTCCGGCGCTTTTCGTTGCGGCGGGAACAGCGCATGAAATGTCGCAAATTGTCTTGCCAGTCTACCGACAGCCCGCATAACCTGCGGCTTGCGCTGAACAACAAAACGACAACAGGGAGAGCGCCCTTTGCTGGACAACCGCCGCGGCGACACGTTCGTCGCCTTCGAGCATGTGCAAAAAAGCTATGACGGACAGACGCTTGTCGTCAAAGACTTGAACCTCTCGATTGCCAAGGGAGAGTTCGTGACGATGCTGGGGCCGTCAGGCTCGGGCAAGACCACCTGCCTGATGATGCTGGCGGGTTTCGAAACCGCCACCCACGGAGAAATCCGCCTGGACGGGCGCCCGATCAACCAGGTGCCGCCCCACAAGCGCGGCATCGGCATGGTGTTCCAGAACTACGCACTCTTTCCGCACATGACGGTCGGTGAGAACCTGTCCTTCCCGCTGGAAGTCCGCGGCATGGGCAAGTCCGAGCGCGAGAGCCGTGTCAAGCGCGCGCTGGACATGGTCCAGATGGGCAGCTTCATCAACCGCCGTCCCGCGCAGTTGTCCGGCGGCCAACAGCAGCGGATCGCGCTCGCCCGCGCGCTGGTCTTCGACCCCGAACTGGTGCTGATGGATGAACCCCTGGGCGCGCTGGACAAGCAGCTGCGCGAGCATATGCAGTTCGAAATCAAGCACCTGCACGAGGAACTTGGAATTACCGTCGTCTACGTCACGCATGACCAGGGCGAGGCGCTGACCATGTCCGACCGGATCGCGGTCTTCAACGACGGCCGCATCCAGCAGCTTGCCCCGCCGGCGGCGCTCTACGAGGCGCCCGAAAACAGCTTCGTGGCGAACTTCATCGGCGAAAACAATGCGCTTCCGGGCATGATCGAACAGCTCCAGGGCGACAAGGCGCTGGTGCGGCTGGACGGGGGCGGCGTCATCGACGCGACCGCCGTCAATATCCGCGAAGTAGGCCAGCGCACCACCGTCTCGATCCGCCCCGAGCGGGTGGAGTTCAAGCCCGAGATGATGCCGCAGGGCGCCCACACGATCGAGGCGAAGGTCGTCGAGGTGATCTATATGGGCGACATCCTGCGCGCCCGCCTGTCGGTGGCCGGCAGCGACAACTTTGTCATGAAGATGCGCAACACGATCGGTCAGACCCGGCTGGCACCGGGGCAGCAGATCCGCATCGGCTGGCACCCGCAGGACGCACGTGCCCTGGACCCCGTCTGAGCGGGTCCCGCGCCATTGCCGCATCTTGCGGCCAAGAACGACGGCCGAAGCGCCGCGCCTTTTCCAACTGGAGATCCTGATGAAACGAGTTCTTTTTCTTGGCACCGCGATCGGCCTGATCGGCGGCCCCGCACTGGCCGACGTCAACCTGCTGTCCTGGGGTGGCGCCTATGGCAACAGCCACCTTGAAGCCTATGCCAAGCCCTTCACCGATGAAACGGGCACCGCGGTGAATATGTCGGATGCCGACAATCCTGCCACGCCGATCAAGGCGCAGGTCGAGGCGGGCAACGTCTCGATCGACGTGGCCTCGGTCGAATATGCCGACGCGGTGCGCCTGTGCGACGAGGGCGCGCTGGAAACCATCGACACCTCGATCCTGGTTGCGGCCGAGGACGGCACCGCCGCCGAGGAAGACTTCATCGACGGCGCGATCACCGAATGCTTCGTCGGCACCGACGTCTATTCGATGGTGCTGGCCTTCAACGCCGACAAGTATGCCGATGCCAAGCCTGCCAGCCCGGCGGACTTCTTCGACACCGAGAGTTTCCCCGGCAAGCGCACCATGCGCAAGGGCGCCAAGTTCAACCTGGAACTGGCGCTGATGGCCGATGGCGTGCCCGCGGCCGAGGTCTATGACGTCCTGGCGACGCCAGAGGGCGTGGACCGCGCATTCGCCAAGCTGGACACGATCAAGGACGACGTGATCTGGTGGGAAGCGGGCGCGCAGCCCCCGCAGTTGCTGGCCGATGGAGAGGTCAACATGGCCTATGCCTTCAACGGCCGGATCTTCAACGCCGCGCAGGCGGATGGCCAGCCGTTCGAGATCATCTGGGACGGCCAGATCTATGAGATGGAGGGCTGGGTCGTGCCGAAGGGCGCCCCGAACCTGGAAGAGGCGATGGAATTCGTGGCCTGGACCACGGCGCCCGCGCCCCAGGCTCGCGCCGCCGAATTCATCAGCTATGGCCCGCCGCGCCGTTCGGCCGCGTCTATGGTCGGCAATATCGAGGGCGGCGACCAGCCGATGGGCCCGCACCTGCCGACCTCCGAGGCGAACATGACGAATGCCCTCGGCTCGGACCTGGATTTCTGGGTCGATCACGACGCGGAACTGAACGAGCGCTTCAACAGCTGGCTGGCCAGCTGAGCCGAAGGCCGGGCCGGATCACGGCCCGGCCCACCACCATAACGGGCCGCAAAGGTCCATCCACGGGGAGAAGAGACATGAAAACCACCTTGATCCTGAGCACCGCGCTGACGGGGCTGGCCTTCACGGCCACCGCCCAGGAAGTCAACGTCGTGTCCTGGGGCGGCGCCTATGAGCGCAGCCAGGTCGAAGCCTATAACAAGCCCTTCACCGAAGAGACCGGCATCAAGGTCAACATGATCGCCGCCGACGATCCCGCCACGCCGCTGAACGCGCAGGTCGAGGCCGGCAACGTCACCGGCGACGTCTTCGACATCGAGGTCTCAAGCGCGATCCGCCTGTGCGACGAGGGCGCGCTGGTCGAGATCGACCACGATTCGCTGCCCGCCGCGCCCGACGGAACCCCCGCGACCGAGGATTTCATCGACGGCGCGCTGCAGGATTGCGCGGTCGCCAACATTTTCTGGGGCACGGTCATCGCCTATAACACCGAAAAATTTGAAAGCGAGGCGCCGACGACCGCTGCCGATTTCTTCGACACCGAGACCTATCCCGGCAAGCGCGGCCTGCCCAAGAACCCCAAGCGGACGCTCTATCTGGCGCTGATCGCGGATGGTGTGGCCGCGGACGAGATCTATGACGTGTTGTCCACCGACGAGGGCGTGGACCGGGCCTTTGCGAAACTGGACACGATCAAGAACGACGTCGTCTGGTGGGAGGCCGGCGCCCAGCCCGTCCAGCTGCTGGCCGATGGAGAGGTCAGCATGACCACCGTCTATAACGGCCGGGTCTTCGACGCGATGGTGGCCGAGAACCAGCCCTTCGAGGTGATCTGGGACGGGCAGTACATGGACATGGACATGTTCGTGATCCCCAAGGACGCCCCGAACCCCGAAGCCGCGATGGAATACCTGAAATTCGCCACCGGCACGCAGCCGCTGGCCGATCAGGCGAAATACATCGCCTATGGTCCGTCGCGCAAATCCTCGGCCGATCTGGTCGGGATGTACGAGGATGGCACGACCGAGATGGCGCCGCACATGCCCACCTCGCCCGAGCATCTGGAGAACGCGGTCATGGACGACCCCGAATTCTGGGCCGACCACGATGCCGAGCTGACCGAGCGCTTCAACAGCTGGCTGGCCTCTTCCTGATCCGAACGCCGCCGCGCCCCGCCGGGGTGCGGCGGCCCTGACTGCCGGGGACGACATGGCGAACGCCGCACTTGATCCACATGCCGCCATCGCGACGACCGCTTCGGGCGTCGAGACGGGCCGGCTGACCACCGCCGACGGCAAACCGCTGGCCCGCGCCCTGGCGCGCAGCCAGCGACGCGCGCGCCGCCGCGCCTTTCTGCTGGTGCTGCCGCTGCTGGCCTTCATCCTGATCACCTTCGTGGTGCCGATCGGCCAGATGCTGCAGCGGTCCTTCTACAACGACGGCTTCTCGGCCAACATGCCAGAGGTGTCGGCCTGGTTCGCCCGGACCGAGCGTGGCACGCCCCCCGACGAGGAGGCCTGGACGGCGCTGGCCGCCGACCTGACCGCAAGCGCCGAGGCGCGCACGATCGGCGTGGTCGGCACCCGCATCAACTATGACCTGTCGGGGTCGCGGTCGCTCTTTACCTCGACCGGGCGCCAGGTCCGCAGGGGGATCGAGCCGCCCTATGACCGCGCCCTGCAGGAGATCGACGAGAAGTGGGCCGACCCGCAGCTGTGGTCCACCATGCGAGAGGCCTCGATACCGGTCACGGCGAACTTTTACCTGGCAGCGGTCGACCGCCAACGCGACGCCGAAGGCAACATCCGACAGGTCGAGGAACGCCAGCAGGTCTACGTGATGCTGTTCGGCCGCACCTTCTGGCTGTCGGCGGTCATCACGGCGCTGACCTTCGTGCTTGGCTTCCCGATCGCGCACCTGCTGGCGACGCTGCCGATGCGCAGATCGAACCTGCTGATGATCCTGGTGCTGCTGCCCTTCTGGACCTCGCTTCTGGTGCGGACGACCAGCTGGATGGTGCTGCTGCAGCAGCAGGGGGTCGTGAACGACATCCTGGTCTGGCTGGGGATCATCGGCGGCGGGCAGCGGCTGCAGATGATCTATAACCAGACCGGCACGATCATCGCCATGACGCATATCCTGCTGCCGTTCATGATCCTGCCGCTGTATTCGGTGATGCGGACGATCAACCCGTCCTATGTCCGGGCCGCCCGCAGCCTGGGCGCGACCAGCTGGACGGCCTTCCGCCGCATCTATTTCCCGCAGACGCTGCCGGGGCTGGGGGCGGGGGCGATGCTGGTCTTCATCCTGGCCGTCGGCTACTACATCACGCCCGCGCTGGTCGGGGGGGCGTCGGGGCAACTGATTTCCAATATGATCGCGATGCACATGACCGACACGCTGAACTGGTCGATGGCCGCGGCGTTGGCGGCGATCCTGCTGGCGGCGGTTCTGGTGCTTTACTGGCTCTATGACCGGCTGGTCGGCGTCGACAACCTGAAACTGGGGTAATCCATGGCCGTTCCGACCTATGCAAGCCCGCTGGAGCGTGCCTGGCACTATGCCTACCTGGCGATCTGCGCGGCGATCTTCTTCTTCCTGATCGCGCCGATCATCGTGATCATCCCGCTGTCCTTCAACGTCGAGCCCTACTTCACCTTCACCGACAAGATGCTGTCGCTGGACGCCGACGGCTACAGCCTGCGCTGGTACCGCAGCCTGCTGACATTCGGGATGCAGAACCCGGATGCGACGGGAGCGGCCTTCTGGTCGGATGCCTGGGCCAATGCGAAATGGGTGAATGCGGCCAAGAACTCGATCATCATCGGGGTGTTCTCGACCATCGTCGCGACGGGGCTGGGCACGCTGGCAGCCCTTGGCCTGTCGCGCCCCGAGATGCCGTTCCGCCGCGCGATCATGGCGATCCTGATCTCTCCGATGATCGTGCCGCTGATCATCACGGCGACGGGGATGTTCTTCTTCTATTCGAACCCGTGCGAATTGCTGACCATGTTCGGGCTGTCGCCGGAATGCGGACGGCTGGCGGGCACCTATCTGGGCGTGATCCTGGCCCATGCCACGCTTGGCATCCCTTTCGTCATCATCACGGTGACGGCGACGCTGGTCGGGTTCGATCAGTCGCTGAACCGCGCGGCGGCCAGCCTTGGGGCGAACCCCCGCACGACCTTCTTCCGGGTGACGATGCCGCTGATCCTGCCCGGCGTGATCTCGGGTGCGCTCTTTGCCTTTGTCACCTCGTTCGACGAGGTGGTGGCGGTGCTGTTCATCGCCGGTCCCGACCAGCAGACGATCCCGCGGCAGATGTGGAACGGCATCCGCGAACAGATCAGCCCCGCGATCCTGGCGGTGGCGACGCTGCTGGTGGTGTTCTCGATCCTGCTGCTGACCACGGTCGAGCTGCTGCGCCGCCGGTCCGAGCGTATCCGCGGCGTCACCCCCCGATGACCCCCGAGGAGCTTGAGGACGCGGCCGCTCGGCCCCGTCCCGGACCCTGGCCAGGTGCCGGCCGGGCCGAGCGCGCCCATGGCCGGCGGCTGGCCGCGATCCACGACATGTACCGCGCCGAACTGGCGGCCGTGGCCGGACTCATGCAGTCCATCGAACAGGGCGACGCTGCGCCCCAGACGCTGGCACCGGCGGTGGCAGGGACGGATCTGGCGCGGAACGTCCGCCAGTTCGGGACAGCCTGCGGGCGCGACTGCGCCTTGCTGATGAACCACCACGACATCGAGGAGACGTGGATGTTCCCGCCGCTGGAAGAGCGGGGCGGGGACCTGCTCGCCCCGGTCATGGCGCGGCTGCGGGCCGAGCATCGGGTGATCCACGACCTGATCGAGGAGCTGCATGCGGCTGCGGAGAACTTGGTGTCCCAACCGCGCCAGAAGGCGTTCGCAGATTGCGCCGCCCGTTTCGCCGCGCTGGACCGTGCGGTCAGGTCGCATTTCGGCTATGAGGAAACGGTTCTGGAAGAACCCCTTGGCGCGCTGCGCGTGCCAATCTGAGCCCTCAGGGCAGCAGCGACAGCCACATCCAGGTCGTCAGCGTCGACAGTCCCGTCGCAACCAGAACGCTGGAGGCCGCAACGCGCCGCGCCGCGCCATAGATGTTGGCGAAGAGGTACGCATTCACGCCGGGCGCCATTGCCGCCGTGACAACGGCAGAGCGTGTGCCGGCAACGTCGAGATCCAGCACGGCGGCCGTGCCGAAGGTGATTGCCGGATGCAGGATCAGGCTGGCCGCGCAGCACATGGCGATGGTCGCCATGTCGCCTTCCGGTCGGTAACGGTGCAGGATGCCGCCCAGTCCGAACAGCGCGGCGGGCAGGGCGGCGCGGGCGATCATGTCGACCGCGTCCCAGAACCCCTGCGGCATGACCAGCCCGGCCTGCATCAGCAGGTTCATGGCCAGCCCGGCCATGATGCCGATCACCAGTGACGTGCGCAACACGCCGCTGAGCGCGCGCAGCGCGACGCGTCCTGCAGACAGGCCAGAACCCCGGGCTCGCGTGAACTCCATAACCGTAATCCCGAAGGTATAAAGCATGGGCGAATGCATCGCGAGGATCGCCCAGTTGCCGCCCAGAGCGTCGGGGCCGTAAGCCCTTTCGGTGATGGGGATGCCCAGCAGCAGGCTGTTCGAGAACAGGCAGACGAAGCCGATGGCGACACTGTCAACGCCCGACCGCCGGAACAGGAGCAATGCGCCTGCCGATCCGGCTGCGAAGCTGGCGAAGGCGCCGGCATAGAAGGGGATCAGCAGCTGGGGGCGGAACTCGGACCCCAGGTCCAGCCGTGCCATCGATGCAAAGAGCAGCGTCGGGACCGCGAAGTTCTGGGCGAAGCTCATCAGGCCGTCCACGGCACCGGTCGTGAACCAGCCGCGCCAAGTGACGAGATAGCCGAAGCCGACCACCAGAAAGACCGGCAGGATGATCGTGAAGAGCGCGCTCATATGGCGGCAGGCAGGTCGGGCGTGTCAGCCTCGATCTCGATCTGCAACCCGTCGAAGGCGGGAATCACGTGTTCGGGGGTCTGTGCGGCGACGGTTGCATAGTCCATGTCGATATGCATATTGGTCAGCACGGCGCGGGGGCTGCGGGCGCGGGCGATCCAGTCCAGCGCCAGCGCCAGGTGCGCGTGGCTGGGATGCGGCTGGGGGCGTAGCGCATCGCAGATAAAGACCGGCGCGCCGTCGATCAGCGGCCAGGCGCCATCCGGGATGGCCGATACGTCGGGCAGGTAGACCAGCCCGCCGATGCGAAAGCCCAGTGCGGTAATCTCTCCGTGCTGGACGCGAAATGGTATCAGCGAAATGCGCCCGCCGGGCCCGTCGATATCGATGCGGCCCATGATCGGGTTCATTGCGCAGATCGGCTCGTAGAAGCTGCCCTCGGGCGTCTGGAAGACATAGCCGAAGCGCGTCGTTAGCGCCTCGGCCGTGGGCGCGTCGGCCCAAAGCGGCAGGATGCGGCGAGAGTTGAAGACCACCTGGCGCAGATCGTCGATGCCATGAACATGGTCGGCGTGGGGATGCGTATAGACAACGGCGTCCAGCGTTGCGACGCCGGCATCCAGCAACTGCGGGACGAGGTCCGGGCCGGTGTCGATCAAGACCTGCGTGCGGCCCTCGGGACCGGTGCGTTCGAGCAGCAGAGAGCAGCGGCGGCGCCGGTTCTTCGGCTCGGCCGGATCGCAGGCGCCCCACCGGTCGCCAACGCGCGGCACCCCGCCCGACGATCCGCACCCCAGGATCGTCGCGCGGATCATGCCTTGGCCTTCCAGAACAGGCGGTCGAAGTTTTCGGTCGTTCGCGCCGCGAATTCCGGCAGCGAAAGCCCGAATACCTCGGCGCCCTTGGCGGCCGTGTGGGCGACATAGGCCGGCTCGTTCCTGCGGCCGCGATGCGGCGGCGGCGCAAGGTAGGGGCTGTCGGTTTCCACCAGGATCCGGTCAAGGGGCGCGGCCGCGAAGATGTCGCGCAACTCGGCCGAGCGCGGGAAGGCGGCGATCCCCGACATCGACAGGTAAAAGCCCAGGTCCAGCGCCGCCCGGCCCAGAGCGGCGCCGGAGCTGAAGCAGTGCATCACGCAGTCATAGGCACCGACGCGGTGTTCTTCGGCCAGGATGCGGGCCATATCGTCGTCCGCGTCGCGCGCGTGGATGATCAGCGGCAGGCGGGTGCGGCGGGCGGCCTCGATGTGGATGCGCAGGCTTTCCTGCTGCGCGGCGGCGCTTTCGGCGGTGTAGTGGTAATCGAGGCCAGTCTCGCCGATGCCGACGAACTTCGGATGATCGGCCAGCGCCACCAGCTGATCGACGGTGGCCATGGGTTCGTCCGCGACGCTCATCGGATGGGTGCCGGCGGCAAAGAAGACGCCTTCATGCGCCTCGGCCAATGCGCGGACGGCGGGTTCCTGCCGCAGACGGGTGCAGATCGTGACCATGCGGGTAACGCCTGCGGCGCGGGCACGGGCGATCAGCGCATCGTGTTCACCGTCGAAATCGGGGAAATCGAGATGGCAATGGCTGTCAACCAGCGACAAAGGGGTCGCGTCCTGCATCGTTCAACCTCGGCTTGGTGGGGCAGACGCGGCGGGCGGCAGCTGCGCCAGTTCCAGCACCATATCCATCACCAAGGCCGCAGGGTCAAGGTTGACCGCCCGGCCGGCCCGGGCCCGTGCCGAAAGCCGCGCCTGCGCCTCGGCCCAGGTGCGGGCGGCGTGGTCGTCGGGCGACAGTCGCGCCATCAGCGCGCCTTCGCCCCTGGCGGCCTGTGGCAGGGGCGCGCCCATCAGGCCGGCGCGGGCCATGCGGGTCAGGAAACGGTCGAGGATCGTGATCGTCAGGTCGAAAGGATCGCCGTCCGCGCCCGCGCGGCCCGAAGCGCCTTCGGCAAACTTGGCGACCGCAAGCCGGTCCATCCGGGGCAGCCCGGCGAACAGGTCGACCAGATCCTGATAACGGTCGAGCCCGCCCTGACCGGCCAGCCGCAGCGCCTCGCCGACCGAGCCGTCGGAAAGCGCCGCCAGCGCCTCGGCATCTTCGTCGATGCCCATGCCGGACAGGATGCCGGCCATCTGGCGCGGCTTCAGGGGCGACAGCCGCAAGGTCCGGCACCGGGACCGGATCGTCGGCAGCAGGCGGGCGGGCTGGTGCGCGATCATCAGGATCAGGGCATCCGCCGGCGGTTCCTCCAGCACCTTCAGCAGGGCATTGGCGGCGGCCACGTTCATCTCGTCCGCCGCGTCGATGATGGCGACGCGCCGCCCACCCTCGGCCGAGGAAAGGTGAAAGAAGGACAAAAGCCGCCGTATTTCGTCCACGGTGATCTCGGCGCGCAGGCGGCCGCTCTTGTCGTCCCAGGGGCGGCGGATCAGCTGCAGTCGCGGTTCAGACATGGCGGTGACGCGCCGGGCCTGGGGCGCGTCGGGATTGACTGACAGATTGGCGCTGTCGCTGCCCGCCAGCAACCAGCGCGCGATGGACCACGCCAGAGTCGCCTTGCCGACGCCACGCGGGCCGGTCAGCAGCCACGCATGGTGCAGCCGTCCGCCTTTCGCGGCGTGGGTGAAGGTCGCGATGGCCGCATCCTGCCCAATGACGCGCGGCGTGTGGCGCGGATGCGGTGCGCCCGGAACGCGATCGGGTTCGGGGATATCCTCGACCGCCGTCTTCACAACGCGGCCCTGACGCGGGCGGCGACCTGGTCGGGCGAGCCGCTGCCGTCGATCAGGATGACGCGGTCGGGGTATTCCGCGGCAAGCGCGCGGAAGCCTTCGGCCAGCCGTTCCTGGAACTGCAGGCCCAGGCTTTCGAAGCGGTCCTCGGTCCCGCCGCGGGCGGCACCCCGCGCAAGCCCGGTGGCCGGTTCGACGTCGATGACGAAGGTCCGGTCGGGCTCGACTCCGATCATCAGCGTGTGCAGCCGATCAACCATGGGGCGCAGGTCTCCGCGCGCGGCGCCCTGGTAGACGCGCGTGCTGTCTGCGAAACGGTCGGTGATGACGACGCGGCCCTCGGCGAGGGCGGGGCGGATGCTGCGTTCCAAGTGGTCGCGGCGCGCGGCGGTGAAGAGCAGGCATTCCGTTTCGGGCGACCAGCGTTCGCCCGCGCCCTCGACCAGCAGGCGGCGGATTTCTTCGGCGCCGGGGCTACCGCCGGGCTCTCGGGTCAGCAGGACGTCGCGACCTTCGGCCCTCAGCGCCTCGGCCAGGTACCGGGCTTGTGTCGTCTTGCCGCTGCCGTCGATCCCCTCGAAGCTGATCAGCATCAGCTGCCGGCGGCGCTGATTGCGCGCTGGCCCAGCTGCATCACGGCGCCCTTCATCCGGCCGAGGAACCCCGCTTCGGGGATGTCGACCGTGGCGACCAGCGGTGTCACCGTGTCCGGGGTGCCCGGAATGGCCACGACCAGCTGCCCCAGCCGCTCACCCTGGCGGATCGGCGCGGGGATGGGCGATTCATAGACGACCTCGACCCGGACCTGATCCTTGGCGCCAGCGGGCACCAGCACGTTGACGCCGCTTTCGGTGGTCAGGCCGACGCGACCGGCCGTTCCCAGCCAGACCGGAGCCTCGACCACGTTCTCGCCCGCAGGGACCAGCGTGTTCATGGTGAATTCGCGAAACGCCCAGTTCACCAGCCGCTCGGACTCCTCGGCGCGCGCCCGATCCGACGGCAGGCCCGAAATCACGAAGATCACCCGACGACCGTCCTGCACGGCTGATCCGACCAGACCATAGCCGGCTTCCTCGGTATGGCCCGTTTTCAGTCCGTCCGCCGTCCATTCACCGTTCCCCAGTCGCAGCAGCGGGTTGCGGTTGTTCGCGTTCGACGGAACGCGCCCCTTGTAGGTGAATTCGGTCAGAGCGAAGTTCTTGTAGAGTTCCGGAAATTCACGGATGATGTGCGAGGCCAGAACGCCCAGATCGTGGGTCGACATGCGGTGATCGGGATGCGGCCAACCAGAGGAGTTGGCCAGATGCGTCTGGGTCAACCCGATCTCGGCGGCGCGCTCGTTCATCCGGCGGGCAAAGGCTTCCTCGGTCCCCGCCAGACCCTCGGCCACGACCACGCAGGCGTCGTTGCCCGAGTTGATGATGATGCCCTTGATCAGTTGCTCGACCGTGGGGCGGTCGGCAGGTTCGACGAACATCTTCGACCCGCCCATCTTCCAGGCCTTGGTCGAGACCGGGAACTCGGTCCTCATCGTGACGCGGCCTTCGTGCAGCGCCTCGAACAGCATGTAGAGCGTCATGAGCTTTGACATGGAGGCCGGCGGAATCGGCGTGTCCGAGTTCTTCTCCATCAGCACGGTCCCGGACTGGACGTCGTAAACCCAGGCCGCCGTCGCGTTTGTGTCGAAGGCCCGCGCGGGTGCCGCGATGGCCAGCACGGCCGCAATCCAGATCAGGAAGACGCGCATTTCAAGTCCCTTTGCCCGTTTGCGCAGATGGTTACATCAACGCTGGATGCCCCGCAACGCGCCACGGCCGGTACGCGCAAAAGTTGATCAATAGTCAACCGCCTCGCGCCAGTGCCGCCGGCAAAGCGACACGTATGTCTCGTTCCCGCCGACCTGCACCTGGGCACCCTCGGTAATGGCGCGGCCGGCGCCGTTGCGGCGGATGACCATGGTGGCCTTGCGTCCGCAATGGCAGATGGTGCGCACCTCTCGCAGATCGTCGGCCAGTGCCAGCAAAGCGGCCGACCCCGGAAACAGCTCTCCGCGAAAATCGACGCGCAGGCCATAGCACATCACCGGGATGCGCAGGTCGTCGGCCACCCGCGCCAACTGCCAGACCTGATCCGTCGTCAGGAACTGCGCCTCGTCAACAAAGACACAGGCCGGACGCGGATCGGCTGCGGCGATCGTCCCACGCAGGTCCGTGCGGGTGTCGAAGGTCTGCGCCGCATCGGCGATGCCGATGCGGCTGGCGATCCGGCCAGTGCCCGCGCGGCTGTCAATCGCCGCCGTCAGCAGCAGCGTGTCCATGCCGCGTTCGCGATAGTTGTAGGACGCCTGCAGCAGCAAGGTGCTCTTGCCGGCGTTCATCGTCGAGTAGTTGAAATAAAGCTTGGCCATGACGTCGCCCGATAAATCGGAAGCCACGGTGCGGCAAGCGAAAGCCGCGAAGGGTCTTCCCTCCGCGGCGTCTTCTTCTCCGAGGGTGATCGGACTCAGGCCTGGCGGCTCTTGGGCTGACGCGAGGGCCGGCGCGCCGGCCGCTTGTTCCCGCCGTCCATCGGCTTGCCACGCCCGCGCTGCAGTCCGCCTGCAGGTCCGGCGGCTGCGGCGGCCGCGGCCGAAGGCACGGTGCCGCCGATCACCGGGATCGGCGCCTTCATGGCCTTCTCGATCGCGCGCAGCTCTCCCAGTTCGGCGGGGGCGCAGAAGGCGACGGCACGTCCGTCGCGGCCGGCGCGCGCGGTGCGGCCGATGCGGTGGACATAGTTTTCGGGGACGTTCGGCAGGTCATAGTTGTAGACATGCGCGACCTCGGGGATGTCCAGACCGCGCGCCGCCACGTCGGTGGCGACGAGGACCTTCGTCTCGCCCTTACGGAATGCCTCCAGCGCACGCTCGCGCTGGCCTTGGCTCTTGTTGCCGTGGATTGCGGCGACGGCGAAGCCCCACTTCTCCAGCAGCTTGGCAAGCTTCTCGCAGCCATGCTTGGTGCGGCCAAAGACCATTGCCAGCTCGTTCGTGTGCTTGGACATGTATTCGGCCAGCAGCGCGGCCTTGTCGCCCTGCGTGGTAAAGTGCACGCCCTGCTCGATCTTCTTGGCGGCCTGACCCGGAGGGTTCACGGCGACCTTGACCGGATCGGTCAGGTAGGTGTCCGACAGCTCCTGCATCAGCTTCGGCATCGTGGCCGAGAACATCAGCGTCTGGCGCTCCCTTGGCAGCATCCGCGCGATCTTGCGCAGCGTATGGATGAAGCCGATGTCCAGCATCTGGTCGGCCTCGTCCAGCACCAGATAGGTGGTGGCTTCCAGACTGATGGCGCGACGCTCGATCAGGTCCATCAGGCGGCCCGGGGTGGCGATCAGGACGTCGACGCCGCGCGAAAGGCGCTCGGTCTGGACGTTGATCGAGGCGCCACCGACGACGCGGAAGCTGCGGATGGGCGTGCCTTCGGCATAGGCGTCGATGTTGGCGGCGATCTGCGTGGCCAGTTCGCGCGTCGGCGCCAGGATCAGCGCACGGCAGGTGCGCGGGTCGGGCTTCTTGCCATAGTTGATCAGGCGGGTCAGCATCGGCAGGCCGAAGGCGGCCGTCTTGCCGGTCCCGGTCTGCGCCAGGCCCAGCACGTCGCGGCCATTGACGACGGCGGGGATCCCCTGTTCCTGGATCGGCGTCGGGGTCGTCAGGCCCATGGCGGTGATGTTGGCGTTGATGCGGTGGTCGATGCCCATGTCCGCAAAGGGACCGGTCGGCAGCGGGTCACGCGCCGGCGCGCGGCGGCCGTCATTGGCGGCAAGCGCCTGGGGCGCGGTGCGCGGTGCGGATTTACCGCCACGATTCGGGCGGCGGCGGGTGTTGTTCTGTTCCATGACGTCTTTCGGCCCGGCATCCCCCGTATCGGACGCAAGGGCAGGGGCCGCGCGATGGCGTGGCCAATTGCAGGGGTGCAGGCGTGATACGAGGATGCCTGCTGCCTCCCCGCGTGAATGGGAAACCGGATTGGGTATCGGCGTCGGACGGGCATGGCCCTGTTGCTGCTCACGCGGCAGCGGACGGCGATGGAGTGCAGATGGGCCAACAAGGCCCGAAAGTCAAGCGCGGTCCGCGCTGTCCAGCCAGATCGTCACCGGTCCGTCGTTGACCAGCGCGACCTTCATGTCGGCGCCGAAGCTGCCCGTTTCCACCCGGGTTCCAAGGTCGCGCAGCGCCTGCGCGAAGCGTTCATAGAGGCGGCGGCCATCCTCGGGTGCGGCGGCCGAAGAAAATCCGGGGCGGTTGCCGGTCCGCGTGTCGGCGGCAAGGGTGAACTGGCTGACGACCAGCGCGCTGCCGCCGGTATCCAGCAGCGACCGGTTCATGCGGCCTTCGTCGTCGCGGAAGATCCGCAGCTTGGCCACGCGCGCCGCAAGCCTGTCGGCGGCGGCGTCCTGGTCGCCCTGCATGGCGCAGACCAGGATCAGAAGGCCGGGACCGGTGCGCCCGATGACGTCGCCGTCGACGGTCACCGACGCCTCGCTCACGCGTTGGACCAGCGCCCTCATGGCGCCAGGATGATGCCGGTGACGACCATCATCAGCCCGATGGCCGAACAACCCAGTGCCGCCAGGTTGACGGCCAGGACGCCGCGCATGCGTTCGCGCAGGGCGGCGTCGTCCAGCCCGCGGGCACGTGCCCGGCTGACGGTCCAGATGCACCAGACCAGCGCGGCAAGGCCGATCAGCGTCAGGACGGCGCCCGTCCAGATGATCCAGTCGTAAAGGGTCATCCCCTGCACCTTTCGAAACGGGTCCGGGGGCGTCCTAGCGGTGATTGCGCCTTGCGGCAAGACCGCCTAACACGGCCGCAAAACGCCCAAGGAAGGACGAATCCGATGCCCGACAATCAAGCCTACGGGGTCGCAGCCGATGAGCTGCGCCAGTTCATCGAACAGTTCGAGCAGCTGGAGGCCGAGAAGAAGGACGTCGCCGAGCGCCAGAAGGAGATCATGTCCGAGGCCAAGGCCCGCGGATACGACACCAAGGTGATGAAGAAGATCATCGCCCTGCGCAAGCGCGACCGCGACGACATCGCCGAGGAAGAGGCGATCCTCGACATGTACAAGGCCGCCCTGGGGATGGACTGAGCCGCTAGGGCAGGATGAACTCGACGCCCGGAAGGACCGCGATTTCGGCCACGTCGGCGCGATAGGTCGCGGTCACCTGGTCGACCAGCTCCTGGTCCCAGCCGGGCAGGTCGACCACCTGGTCCAGCGTGCCGGCCAAGGCGTGCGTGGCCAGCACCTTTCCGTAGACTTCTCGGCGTTGTGAGACGGACATCTGGTCGCGGCCCTCGGTCGCATCGCGCAGCCGCGCGATCCCCGGTTCGCCCAGGATGTCGTTCAGATAGACCAGGCTGCCCGTCAGCGGAACATCGGCCGGAAGTGCGCCGACCAAGCGGACCACCTCGGGCCAGATCAGCGCCACGTCCTCGTGGCACCACAGCACGATCCTCCGCCCCTGCGCGGCCCGCACCAGGTTCTGGATCGTCGTTCTCCAGCGCAGCTGCAGCGGATGGCAACCCTGCATCAGGTCATCGTAGCCGCCGCCGCTGAACTGGGGAAGCACCTCGGCCAGAAGCGTCGCGGGGTTGCGCAGCGCCACGAAGAACTCGGTCCTCGCCGAAGGGAGCAGTCGCGACAGGGCCGCCGCGCGCATCCCCATCTGCGGATAGAGGCCCTCGCGGCCCACCGTGCGTCCGGGCGCGCCCATGAAGGTCGGCGTGGACATGACCACGCGCTTGGGATCATCCGAATCCAGGATCGCGTCCAGGATGATCTGCTCCATCTCGGGGGTGGCGGTGCCGCCGTTCAGCGACTTCAGCGCTTCCTCGAACAGGCCGCGATGACGGTTCGGCGTGATCACCTCGGTTCCCGACCGTCGCAGTGTGTTGCGATTCTTCAGCAGCGTCTTCAGCAAACGGTCGCCGTCGGTGCCATGCACCCCCATGTGGAAAACCACCTGCATCTTGTCGTCCCGTCGTCCTGGTCGCTGTCGTGCGGCGCAATCTAGCTGTCTGGCGTGGACAGTCAAATCGCTTTGCCCTAACGCGGTTTCATGACCCGAACGACCGCCAGACGTCGCCACGACCTTGCCCTGCGCCAGAGAGGCGGTCGCGGTTGGTCGGTCGCCGCGATGGCGGTGGCGGCGTTGGTGCTGATGCCGGTCCTGGCGGTCGCCTGGATCGCGCTGAGCCCCACCGACAACATCTGGCCGCACCTGCTGTCGACTGTCATGCCGCGCTATTTCGGCAACACGGTGCTGCTGGCGGCAGGCACCGGCTTGCTTGCGGCGGCGATGGGAGCGGGGTCCGCCTGGCTGGTCAGCATGTACGATTTTCCCGGCCGCGTCCCGCTGCAATGGCTGCTGCTTCTGCCGCTGGCGGTTCCGGCCTATATCGGCGCCTACGCGCTGGCGGATTTCCTGGACTATTCGGGACCGGTGCAGATCGCACTGCGGGGCTGGTTCGGCTGGGAAAGCGCCCGCGACTATTGGTTCCCCCGTATCCGGTCGATCGAGGCGGCCATCGTCGTGCTGGCCTCGGCGCTCTATCCCTATGTCTACCTGCTGACCCGCGCCGCCCTGAACGAACAGTCGGGCAGCGCCTACGAGGTTGCGCGCGCCCTTGGCACCGGGCCATGGGCGCTGTTCCGCCGCGTCGGCCTGCCGCTGGCGCGTCCCGCCATTGTGGCAGGGTCCGCTATCGCCATGATGGAGGCCGTGGCCGATTACGGCGTGGTCAGCTATTTCGGCGTCCAGACGCTGAACACCGGCATCTTCACCACTTGGCTTGAACGTCGCAATGCCGGGGGCGCGGCGCAGATCGCCTGCGTGATCCTGCTGATCGTCGTGCTCCTTGCCCTTTGGGAACGCTTCGGCCGCCGCAATGCCCGCTATCACCAAAGCGCGCGCCAGCCGCGCCCGATCCAGCGCCAGCGCCTGCGCCCGCTTGCAGGGGCGCTGGCGACGCTGGCCTGCGTGCTGCCCTTCGCGCTCGGCTTCCTGCTGCCCGTGGGGGTGATCCTGCGCTATGCGCTGGCCTACCCCGAGGGCTGGTTCACGCCCGGTCTTCTGCAGGCCGCTTGGCATACCGTGACCCTGGGCGGCATGGCGGCGCTGCTGACGGTCGCAATGGCGCTTGTCATGGTCTATGGCACCCGGCTGTCCCGGCGCGCGCTGCCGCGGCTTCTGCTGCCGGTGACTACGGTGGGCTATGCCGCGCCGGGGGCGGTCCTGGCAGTCGGTATCCTGATCCCGCTGGCGGCGCTGGACCACCGGGTGGCCGATGTCTGGCTGGCCCTGACCGGAAACGACCCGGGCCTGATCCTGACCGGCAGCGGGGCGGCCATCGTCCTTGCCTATGTGGTGCGCTTCTTTGCCATCGGGCAGGGTGCCATCGACGGCGCGTTCACCCGCGTCCCGCCGTCACTGCCGATGGCGGCGCGGTCGCTTGGCCGCGACGATGCGGGCGTGCTGCGCGACGTCTTCCTGCCGCTGATGCGCGGCTCGGTGGGCGCGGCGCTGCTGCTGGTCTTCGTGGACTGCGTAAAGGAACTGCCTGCGACCTTGCTGCTGCGCCCCTTCAACTACGAGACGCTGGCCACGCGCACCCACGAACGCGCCAGCATCGAGGATCTGGGCAACGCCGCGCCGGCCGCCTTGCTGGTGATGTCGGTGGGGCTGCTGGCGGTCGCCTTTCTGGCGCGCACCAACCTCGGCGGCGCCACGCGCGACTTGCAGAACGGTGCGGCGCGCGGTAACGGAGCAGGCAGGCCGGCTTAGCTCAGTGGTAGAGCGTCTGATTTGTAATCAGGGGGTCGGGGGTTCAAATCCCTCAGCCGGCACCATCGGGCCTTGCAATACGGCGATCCGCGTCCTAGGTTGGGTTGGCTACGTTATATTCTCTGCATCCTGTCTGCGTCTCGCTTCAGTCTGCTTTGTTAATCTGACTGGGCCAAGCCACTGCATTCCGCGGGTGGTATACAAGACAGGAGATCTCACGATGGCCAACGGCACCGTGAAATGGTTCAACAGCACCAAGGGCTTCGGCTTCATTCAACCGGAAGGCGGCCGTCAGGACGTGTTCCTGCACATCTCGGCTCTCGAGCGCGCTGGCCTGTCGGCTCCGGCTGACGGCCAGAAGGTGACCTACGAGCTGGAGCGCGGCCGCGACGGTCGTGAGTCGGCAACGAACGTCCAGTTCGTCTGATTCGACGCCTTGTGCGACGGTTTGAAAGGGCTGCCTTCGGGCGGCCCTTTTTCATGTCCGCGCTTGAGCATGAACCGGCTTTGGCGTAGCAGGGTGGGATGAAGATCCTGTTTCTTGGCGATGTGATGGGTCGTGCCGGACGGCGCGCGATCACCGAACGACTTGCTGGCCTGAGGGCGCGGCTGAAGGCCGATCTGGTCATCGTGAATGCGGAAAACGCCAGCGGCGGGCGCGGTGCGACGGCGGGGCATGCGCAACTGCTTCTGGAATGCGGGGCGGATGCGCTGACGCTTGGCGACCATGCCTTCGATCAGAAGGACATGATGGCCTTCATCGACCGCGAGCCGCGCATCATCCGTCCGCTGAACTTCGCGAAAGAGGCTCCGGGTCGCGGGGCCACGATTGTCAGCGACGCCCGCGGGCGCAAGGCGCTGATCACGCAGGCGCTTGGACAGGTGTTCATGTCGCGGCCCTATGACGATCCGTTTTCGGCGCTGGACGCGGTGCTGCGCGCGCACCCGCCGGGCGGCATGGTGCAGGCCGTCCTGGTCGACATCCACGCCGAGGCCACCAGCGAGAAGATGGCGATCGGCCATTTCTGCGACGGGCGGGCCAGCCTTGTGGTCGGTACCCACACCCACGTCCCGACCGGCGATGCGCAGGTTCTTCCGCGCGGCACGGCTTACCTTTCGGATGCCGGGATGTGCGGCGACTATGACAGCGTGATCGGCATGGACAAGGCCGAGCCGATGCGCCGCTTCATCACCGGGATGTCGCGCGACCGTTTCACCCCGGCCGAGGGCGAGGCGACGATCTGCGGCGTGCTGGTGCAGACCGACGACCGCACCGGCATGGCCACGGCGGTCGAACCCGTCCGCGATGGCGGCCGCCTGGCGCAGACCCATCCCGCCTGAGGCGGGGCGGCGGCGAAGACTGCTTGCGGCAGATTGCCGTTCCGGCGCAGTATGCGCGCCAAGGGGGTCTTCCCCCGACCAAGATCGAGTGCTGAATGTTCGGATTTGAGTTGACCGGCATGACCGGTGCGGTGATGACCATCTTCATCATCATCGCGATGCTGACGCTTTTCATCCGCGAGACCTACCCACCCGAAGTGACCGCAATCATCGGTGCCGTGACGCTTCTGTCACTGGGGATCCTGGACGTGGACGCGATCGGGGGGGTGCTGTCGAACTCGGCGCCGTGGACCATCGCCTTCATGTTCATCATCGTGGGCGGGCTTGTCCGAACCGGGGCGCTGGATTGGGTCGGCCAGCGCGCGGCCCGGCATGCGGGCGCCCATCCGGCGCTGACGCTGGCATCGGTTTCGATCCTCGTCTGCTGCCTTTCGGCCTTCGTGAACAACACGCCGCTGGTTGTCGTGATGATGCCGATCTTCATGCAGCTGTCGAAGGAGATGGGGAAATCCCCCTCCAAGCTGCTGATCCCGCTGTCCTACCTGTCGATTCTGGGCGGCACGATGACGCTGATCGGAACCTCGACCAACCTCTTGGTCGACGGTGTCGCCCGCGCCTCGGGGATGGAGCATTTCACCATCTTCGAGATCACCTGGATCGGCCTGCCGATGGCCGTCGTGGGCGTCGTCTACCTGCTGCTCTTCGCGCCCCGGCTGCTGCCCGACCGCGATTCGATGTCGCAGCTGCTGTCCGGCCGCAGCAAGATGAAGTTCTTCACCGAGGTCGCGATTCCAGAAGACTCGGCCCTGATCGGCAAGGGCCTGGACGAGGTCGACATTTTCGCCCGCGACAGCGCCCGCGTGATCGACGTCCTGCGCGGCGACGCGTCGCTGCGCCGCGACCTTGCCTCCGTCCGGCTGGAGGAGGGCGACCGTGTGGTCCTGCGGACCCCCATGTCCGAGGTCTTGGGCCTTCAGTCCCACAAGGAACTGCGGATGGTCGACAAGCTGAGTTCCGTCCAGACCTCGACCGTCGAGGTGCTGATCACGCCGGGCTGTCACATGGTCGGGCGGTCGCTCGGCTCGATGCGCCTGCGCCGGCGCTATGGCGTCTATGTCCTGGCCGCGCATCGCAAGAACCAGAACATCGGCCGCCAGCTGGACGATCTTGTCGTGCGGGTCGGCGACACGCTGCTGCTGGAAGGCGCGTCCGCCGACATCCAGCGACTGGCCCGCGACATGGACATGGTCGAGGTGAACGCACCGTCCGACCGTGCCTATCGCCGCAAGCATGCACCCATCGTCGTGGTGACCCTGCTGGGGGTTATCGTCCTGTCGGCCTTCGAGGTCGCGCCGATCCTGCTTTTGTCCTTCATCGGCGTGGCCGTCGTGCTGGGTACCCGCTGCATCGACGCCGACGAGGCATTGTCCTTCGTCGACGGCCGCCTGATGGCGCTGATCTTCGCCATGCTGGCCGTGGGCGCGGGACTGGACAACAGCGGCGCCGTGCAGCTGGTCGTCGACCAGATCTCGCCGTGGATGATGTCGCTGCCGCCCTGGGCGCTGGTGATGGCGGTCTATCTGCTGGCGACCGCGCTGACCGAGACGGTGACGAACAATGCCGTGGCCGTGATCGTGACGCCGGTGGCGATCAGCCTTGGCAACTCGCTTGGTGTCGATCCTCGGCCACTGGTGGTCGCCGTGATGATGGGCGCCTCGGCAAGTTTCGCCACGCCCATCGGGTATCAGACCAACACGCTGGTCTATGGCCCCGGCGGGTATCGCTTCAGCGACTTCATCAAGGTGGGCCTGCCGCTGAACCTGCTGATGGCCGTGGTCGCGTCGTTCCTGATCCCGTTCATCTGGCCGCTTAACGGTTGATTCAGGTTCTTGCCGCAGCTGCAATGCTGCCATGCAGCTTCGGCGGT
The DNA here is from genome assembly GCF_026162625.1 of Paracoccus beibuensis. Taxonomy (GTDB): domain Bacteria; phylum Pseudomonadota; class Alphaproteobacteria; order Rhodobacterales; family Rhodobacteraceae; genus Paracoccus; species Paracoccus beibuensis. The sequence goes on from NZ_JAOTBD010000006.1 coordinate 129,780, forward strand.
TGCGATCCGGCTCCGGAACGACGATCTAGTGCGCAGGGGAGGAAACGACTTAGGACGACCAAGGAGTTTCCAAATGGCGACCATCGCAACCATTGACCACAAATCCGCCGGCTTTTCGGCAGCCGCGCTGCTCGCTCCGTTTCGCGCCGTCGGCCGCTTCATGGTGGCGCTTGCCGAAGCCAGCCCGCAGATGCGCGCCCTGAACCGCCTGAGCGCGCTGTCGGATGCCGACCTGGCGGCCCACGGCCTGACCCGCGAAGGCGAGGTCCGCCGCATCCTGGGTGCATCGGCCGCGATCTGATCTGCTTTGCACTGCCTGTGACTGTCGCGGCCCCTGCCAGGGCCGCGTTTTCTTTTTCCGTCTACAGCGGCCAGACGATCAGCAGAATCGGGACCGAAACGGCCATGACGATGAACTCCAGTGGCAGTCCCATCCGCCAGTAGTCGCCGAAGCGATAGTTTCCGGGCCCCAGGATCAGCGTGTTGTTCTGGTGCCCGATGGGGGTCAGGAAGGCGCATGACGCCGCCACCGCCACGCCCATCAGAAAGGCATCTGGCTGGACCTGCAGCGCCTCGGCCAGGCGGATACTGACCGGGGCCGCGATGATCGTGGTGGCGTTGTTGTTCAGCACGTCCGACAGCATCATCGTGGCGGCCATCAGCACCACAAGCGCGGCCCAGGCAGGATAGCCCTGCGTCAACTGCGCCAGGCCCTGCGCGATCAGGGCCGAGCCGCCGGTCTGGTCCAGCGCCAGGCCAAGCGGGATCATCGATCCCAGAAGCACGATGACCGGCCAGTCGACATGCTTGTAGACGTCGTGGACCGAAAGAACGCCGACCAGCGTATAGGCGATGATGACGCAGCCAAGCGCGATCGGCATCGTCGTCACCTCGAACGCCGTCGCAAGCACGGCCAGCACGAAAAGGCCGACGGCCGATTTCATGTGCCGCTCTCGCTGGACAGGCAGGCTGCCGCCGTCCAGACGCAGAAGCCCGGTTGCCTGCATCGTTTCCTCGGTCCGGCTTTCCGGCAGCAGCATCAGCAGCATGTCCCCCGGCTCCAGCACCTGCCGCGGCAGGTTTTGGCGCAAGGCCACGCCCCGCCGGCGCAGCCCCATCAGGACGCCGTCGTGTCGGTTCATGATCCCGAAGGACTGAACAGATCGGCCCGCAAGGTCCGACGCAGCGGGCACCAGGCATTCGATCAGGTGCTGTCCTTCGCTGTCCTTGCGGGCACGGGGTTCACTGCGGCCATCCGGAAACGCGAGATCGCTGGTCGACCGGAACTCGTCCAGGGCGGCGGGGTCGGCGCGCAGGATCAGCACGTCGCCGTCCTCGAGCACCTGTTCGTCCAGCTTGCCCGCAAGCTCTTGCCCGCGGCGGCTGACGCCGACGATGCGGACCGAGGCGCGGGCCGCTTCCTCGCGCGCGTCGGCGATCCGGCGGACGTTCTTCAGGCTGGCCTCGGTCACGACCAGCAGGGCGAAATAGCGCCTCTGGGGCCCGCCGGCATCTGCGCCGCCCTCGGTGCCGTCGCGTTGCGGTATCATCCGCCAGCCGATCAGTGCGATGAACGCAATGCCGGCGACCGCCACGGCACCGCCGACGGGCAGGAAGTCGAACATCCGGTAGGGCTGGCCAAGGACTTCTGCCCGAAAACCCGACACGATCAGGTTGGGCGGCGTTCCGATCAGCGTCAGCATCCCGCCAAGGATGGTGGCGAAGGCCAGCGGCATCAGCGTCAGCCCTGGCGCGCGCCCCGTCTTGCGCGCGGTCTGGATGTCCACCGGCATCAGCATTGCCAGGGCCGCGATATTGTTCATGAAGCCCGACAGCAAACCACCCACCGCGCCGAACAGGCCGATATGGGTGCTCGTCCCGCGCGACTTGGTCGCGATGCCCCGTGTCAGGCGCGACACGGCGCCGGACCGCGACAGTCCCGCCGTCGCGATCAGCACCAGCGCGACGATCACGGTCGTTGGGTTGCCGAAGCCGTAGAACGCCTGCTCCTTCGGAACAATGCCCATCAGCACCGCCGCCATCAGGCCCGCGAAGGCCACAAGGTCATATCGCCACCGGCCCCAGAGCATCAGAACGATCATCGTGCCCAGAAGGCCGAACAGCAGCATTTGCGGTGTTGTCATCATGTCCCTGTTCGCGGCACCTTGCCGCGTCTTTTCCAGAACGCAGCACGTCCGCTCAGGGTTCGTCTTGCGATGGGGGCGGTTGGTGGACTAAAAGCGCGCGATACCTTTACCGGAACTGCGAAGGACGACCGGACATGGCAGGTCATTCCAAATGGGCCAACATCCAGCATCGCAAGGGCAGGCAGGACGCCGCCCGGTCGAAGCTGTTTTCCAAGCTTGCGAAAGAGATCACCGTCGCGGCCAAGATGGGCGACCCCGATCCCGAAAAGAACCCGCGCCTGCGACTGGCTGTCAAGGAGGCCAAGGCCAAGTCGGTTCCGAAGGACGTGATCGACCGCGCCATCAAGAAGTCGCTCGGCGGCGATGCGGAAACTTACGAGGAAATCCGCTACGAAGGCTACGGCCCGAACGGGATCGCCCTTGTGGTCGAGGCGATGACTGACAACCGCAACCGCACTGCGTCGAACGTGCGCAGCTGTTTTACCAAGTCGGGCGGCGACATGGGCCAAACGGGGTCGGTCAGCTTCATGTTCGACCGCGTCGGTGAAATCATGTACGCGCTGTCGGCGGGCGACGCCGACACGGTCATGCTGGCCGCCATCGAAGCCGGCGCCAACGACGTCGAGACGGATGACGAGGGTCACTGGATCTATTGCGCGGACACGGACCTGAACGAGGTCTCGACCGCACTGGAGGCGACCTTGGGCGAATCCGAGACGGCGAAGCTGATCTGGAAGCCGCAGGCGCCGACCGAGATCACCGACCTGGAAACGGCACAGAAGCTGATGAAGCTGATCGACACGCTCGAGGACGACGACGATGTCCAGAACGTGACCGGCAACTTCGACCTGACCGAGGAAGTCGCCACAAGCCTCTGATCCCTTTCGGGATCATGGTTTCAGCGGGGTCCGTGCCCTTTAGGATGAACTGCGACAGGGCTGCAACATCCTGCAGCCCTTTTGCTGTCTGACAGCTGTCACGTGACGCGACGACTTGCCCTGTCGCCGGAAACACGTCACTTGCAGATCATGCAGTTCGAGTCACAGACACGGCGGGATCTGGTCGGCATCGGGTGGATGTTGGCCACGGGCTTCTGCTTCGTGGCCGTCAACACCGTCGTGCGGGCTTTGGATGGCGCCGTCCCGGCGGGCCAGGCGGCTTTCATCCGGTTCCTGTTCGGGCTTGCCTTCCTGCTTCCGATCACTTGGCCCGCGCTGCGGCATGGGTTCCCCCTACCGGTCTGGAGGCTGTTCGCGCTGCGCGGTGCCCTTCACGTCGTGGCCGTGGTTGCCTGGTTCTATGCCATGTCGCGCATCACCATTGCCGAGGTGACGGCCATAGGCTTCCTCAACCCGATCATCGTCACCATCGGGGCAGCGCTCTTCATGGGAGAGCGGCTGGCGGCGCGACGGATCGCGGCTGTCTGCGTCGCGCTGGTCGGCGCGTTCATCGTCCTGCGGCCGGGTTTGCGGCCTCTGGACCCGGGCCACCTGTCGCAGGTTCTGGCGGCGGTGGCTTTTGGGGCGTCCTACCTGGTCGCCAAGCGGCTGTCGGGACAGGCGCCCGCGACGGTCGTCGTTGCGATGATGTCGCTGATGGTCTCGGTCGGCCTTGCGCCGCTGGCGTGGGCGCAATGGGTGACGCCGACGACCGGGCAGGTGGCTGCTCTGGCGCTGGTCGCGGTGTTTGCAACCGCCGGCCACTACACGATGACGCGCGCCTTCGCGGCCGCACCCCTGACGGTCACGCAGCCGGTTACCTTCCTGCAGCTGGTCTGGGCCAGCCTCGTCGGCGTCCTGGTGTTCCACGAGCCGCTGGACGGCTGGGTCATGACCGGCGGTGCGCTGATGATCGGGGCGATCAGCTATATCACCTGGCGCGAGGCTCGCCTGCGGGCACGGACGCAGACACCGCCGGTCAACGCGGCCAAGCTCTGAAGCGTTATCCGACGCAGGACCCCATGGCATCCGCGAAGGTGCTGTCGGTCTCCTCGAGCGCCCCTTCGGTGATCTGGATCGGACGGAAGGGCGGCAGTTCCTGCGCAGCCGGCTGGACCTGGCTCAGGCGATAGCAGCCGACATAGACGGTGATGCCGGCGGTCGTCGTGGCCTCTATCGCGACCGGAACGGCTGAATGGATCGTTCCTGCCGCCCCCTCCGACGCAACTTCTCCGGTCTTCAGGCGCACGCTTTCCGTGGTGGCATAGCCGTCGCGGAACGTCTCGAACTCCGGCGCTGACTGCCCGGCGAAATAGCTGTGGGCCCTCAGGTATTCCTTGCGGTCGATGGCGCTGTAGAGCGACGAGACAACCCGTTCCGGCGTGGAACGGTCGTCCAGGTAGGGTGCCACCTCGGTCGCCTCGTCCGGCGGGGCCTGTTGCGCGCCGGCGATCGGGGGGATCAGGAACAGGGCGAGGGTGGCGATCAGCGTCTGGCGTGTCATGCGGCGGCTCCCTGGAAGGACGTCCGGATCAACCGCCCTCAAGCCGCCGCGGTTCCGAGTTCAGCGGTTCGGCCACAGCGGCGCGTGACGGTTGACGTCCTTGTAGAGGAGATAGCGGAACCGCCCCGGACCGCCCGCATAGCAGGCCTGCGGGCAGAAGGCGCGCAGCCACATGTAGTCGCCGGGCCCGACCTCGACCCAGTCGCGGTTCAGGCGATAGACGGCCTTGCCCTCCAGCACGAAAAGCCCGTGCTCCATCACGTGCGTTTCCGCGAAGGGGATCGAGCCGCCGGGCTGGAAGGTGACCACCGTAATGTGCATGTCGTGGCGCAGGTCTGCCGGGTCCATGAAGCGCGTCGTGCCCCAGGCCCCGTCGGTATCCGGCATCATCGACGGGGCGATGTCCTGTTCCTGCGCGACGATAGGGTCGGGCTTTCCAACGCCCGCTGCCGGCTGCCAGCGCTTGCGCCACCAGTGGAAGCCGGCCGACCCTCGGCCGTGGTTGCGGATCTTCCAGGGCGTTCCGGCGGGGACATAGGCGAAGCCGCCGGGCGTCAGGTGGTGCCGGTCGCTGCCGATCGTGATTTCAAGATCGCCGCCGGTGACGAAGATCGCATGCTGGATCTCCGGGTCGTCGTCAGGCGCGTCGCTGCCGCCGCCTTCTGCCAGGTCGACGATGTATTGGCTGAAGGTTTCGGCGAACCCGGTCAGCGGACGCGCCAGCATCCACATGCGCATGCCGGTCCAGCCGGGCAGATACGATGTCACGATGTCACGCATCACCGTCCGCGGGATCACGGCATAGGCATCGGTGAAGACGGCGGTGTCGGTCGTCATGCCGGTCTGCGGCGGCAGGCCCGCGACGGGGCCGGAATAGGGGCCGGTCCGGATGTCCGGAATCACGGGGGCGACGTCGCCGGTGGGTGCGTCGTGGGGCGGACGGTCGGTCACTTCAGGGCCTCCTGCAGGCGAAGCTGGGCAATGCGGATGACCTGGGCCTCGGCCGTGGCACGCTCGGTCGCGGTGTCGTTCTGCAGGCGCGTCTGCATGGCCGACATGATGCCCGCCTTGTCATGGTCGCGCACCGCGATGATGAAGGGGAAGCCGTGCTTGTCGACATAGGCTTCGTTCAGGCGCGTGAAGTCGGCCCGTTCGGCATCCGTCAGCGCGTCCAGACCGGCGCTGGCCTGTTCGGCCGTGCTGTCTGCCGTGAGGCGGCGGGCCTGCGCCAGCTTGCCTGCCAGGTCGGGATGGGCGCGAAGGACGTCCAGGCGTTCGTCATCGCTGGCGGAGCGGAAGACCTGCGCCATACGTGCCGCAAGGCCTGCCGCGCTGTCATGGACGGCCCCCATTTCCGCGTCCCACACCCGTTCCGCGATGAAGGGCGAATGTTCAAGGATGCCGCCGAAGCGGTTCAGGAATGCCGCCCGCTCCATCTGCGAGGAGCGTTGGCGGGGCTTGAACGGATGGGTCGCGGCCCAGTGTCGCGCAATGTCCAGGCGGCTGGCGAACCACACGCCCTCATGCGTGCGGGCGTGATCAAGGAAACGCTGGATTGCCATGGCGCGGCCGGGTCGTCCCGCCAGCCGGCAATGCAGGCCGATGGACATCATCTTGGGCGCACCGGCCGCGCCTTCGGCATAAAGGATGTCAAAGCTGTCACGGAGATAGTCGAAGAACTCGCCACCCGTGCCAAAGCCCTGGCCGCTGGAAAAGCGCATGTCGTTGGCGTCCATCGTATAGGGCACCATCAGCTGGGGACGGTCCTTGTGGACGTGCCAATAGGGCAGGTCGTCCGCGATGGTGTCGGCCAGGTATTCGAACCCGCCTTCCTCGCATCCCAGCTCGACCGTGTTCATAGAGGTGCGCCCCTGGTAGAAGCCGCGCGGCCGATCGCCCGTGACCTGCCGGTGGAGTTCAATGGCGCGGGTGATATGCTCGGCCTCGACCTCGCGCGGAACGTCGCGATAGTCGATCCACTTCAGCCCGTGGGTCGCGATTTCCCACCCGGCCTCCTGCATGGCGGCGACCTGCTCGGGGCTGCGCTCCAGCGCAGTGGCGACCCCATAGACGGTGACGGGAATGTCGCGCAGCATGCGGTAGAGCCGCCAGAAGCCCGACCGCGCGCCATAGTCATAGATCGATTCCATGTTCCAGTGGCGCTTGCCTGGCCAGGGCTGGGCGCCGATAATTTCGGACAGGAACGCTTCGGATGCGGCGTCGCCGTGTTCGATGCTGTTCTCGCCGCCTTCCTCGTAGTTCACGACGATCTGTACCGCGATCCGGGCGCCGCCCGGCCATTGCGGATCGGGTGTGGTTTCGCCATATCCTCGCAAGTCGCGGCTGTAGCGCATCGTGCCCTCCTGTGGTCGCGGTGCCACCAAAGCCTGCGGCGTGCGCGACAGCAAGCGGGCAGGGTCCGAATTCTGTATCAACGAATCGGAGAATATCGGATCTCCTTCAACATTGTGTTGAAAGACTTGTGGCCGGGGCGACGGTTGCGATGCGCCGCGGCCGGGGCCAACCTGCGCCGCAGGGCGGCCCGGGGGGCCGAGCGAGGGGAACTTATGAACGAATATTTCAAGCTGTCCGAAAAGGGCAGCAGCATCAGGACCGAAGTGATCGCGGGCCTGACCACCTTCCTGACCATGGCCTATATCATCTTCGTGAACCCGGACATCCTGTCGACCACGGGGATGGATCGGGACGCTGTCTTCGTGGCCACCTGCCTGGCCGCGGCGGCGGGGTCGCTGATCATGGGGCTGTGGGCCAACTGGCCCATCGGCATGGCACCGGGGATGGGGCTGAACGCCTTCTTCGCCTTCACCGTGGTCGGCGTCATGGGTTTCACCTGGCAGCAGGCACTGGGCGCCGTGCTGATCAGCGGCCTGATCTTCCTGTTCCTGTCGGTGACCGGCATCCGGCGCTGGCTGATCGCGGGCATCCCCGCATCCATGCGCAGCGCCATCGCGGCGGGCATTGGGCTGTTCCTGGCGATCATCGCGCTGCAGGGGTCCGGCATCGTCGTCGACAACCCGGCCACGCTGGTGGCGCTTGGCGACCTGACGCAGATCGGCACGCTGCTGACGATCGGCGGGTTCTTCCTTATTGTCGCCCTCGATGCGCTGCGGGTAACGGGGGCGATCCTGATCGGCATCCTGATCGTCACGGTCATCGCGATCCTGCTGGGTGTCAGCAGCTTCGGCGGGGTCGTCTCGATGCCGCCGTCGATCGCGCCGACCTTCCTGCAGCTTGACCTGGCGGGCGCGCTGACCTTCGGCATCTTCCAGGTGGTCCTGGTCATGGTCCTGGTCGAGGTCTTCGATGCCACCGGCACGCTGATCGGCGTGGCCAAGCGCGCCGGCTTGCTGACCGAGGGACCGACGCACCAGAACCCGAACCTGGGCCGCGCGCTGATGGCAGATTCCACGGCAATCACGGCAGGGGCATTATTGGGCACCTCATCGACCACGGCGTACGTCGAGAGCGCGTCGGGTGTGCAGGCGGGCGGGCGCACCGGCCTGACCGCCGTCGTGGTTGGCGTGCTGTTCCTGGCCGCAATGTTCTTTGCGCCGCTGGCAGGGTCGGTTCCGGTTTATGCGACCGCGCCGGCGCTGCTCTTTGTGGCGACGCTGATGGTGCGCGAACTGTCAGAAGTCACCTGGGACGACGTCACCGAGGCGGCGCCGTCGGTGTTGACGGCGATCGCCATGCCCCTGACCTATTCGATCGCGAACGGGTTGGCTTTCGGCTTCATCAGCTATGCCGTCATCAAGCTGCTGACCGGTCGCGCGTCCGAGGTTCATGCCGCGACCTGGCTGATCGCGGCGCTGTTCGTGGCGAAATACGCGCTCTACGGCGCTCACTGACGGCGGGTCAGCCTGCCTGCCGCGGCGAAGGCCAGCGGGCTGACCACCAGCGACAGGGCGAAGGCCACCGGCCACGCCGTCAGGAAGGCCATCAGCCAGCGCCCCACGAAGCCGGGACCGGCACCCATGTGGACCAGCGTCGCATAGCCGCTCATCAGGCAGGCCATCATCGTCGAGATCAGGAATTGTGCGGTCAGTATCGTCTTTCTGGGCATGCAGCCGTTCCTTTCGTCGGACGAGGGGCTGCACATGCACAGCATCCCCCGAATTTGGGTGGATGCCGCGGGTTCCGGGCGAACCCGGACTAGCTCTCGAAGGATGCGAGGGCCGGGATGACCAACCGGCCTGTCGTTTTTCGGCGCGCCTGACGTAACCCGTCCGCGAGCGACGCGCAAGCGGTCACGACGTGCGTCCGCCCATCGCCTCGGTCAGGCTGGCGGCGGCGGCGACGACGACCGCCCCCAGCGTCTTGACGTGTTCCGCCCCGATGCGATGCGACGGGCCGCTGACCGAGATCCCGGCCACGGCCTCCCCGGCGATGTCGAAGACGGGGGCGGCGATACAGCGCATGCCGCGGGTGCGTTCCTCGTCGTCAAAGGAAAAGCCGCGATGGCGGATGCGCGCAAGATCGGCCTGCAGCGCCTGAGGCTCGATCAGCGTCTTGTCCGTAAACCGCTCCAGCGTGTTGCGGTTCAGCAGGGCATCGACCGCGGATGTTCGCCCGAACGCCAGAAGCGCCTTGCCGATTCCCGAGGCGTGCAGGGGCGATCGCGTTCCCGGCGGAAAGAAGGCGCGGATCGTCTCCTGCGTCTCGACCTGGCTGACGAACAGCACCGCGTCGCCTTGCAGGATGCCCAGGTTGGCCGTTTCTCCGGTGTGCTCCATCAGCTGGCGCATGACGGGTCGGGCGCGCTCGATGATGCCCGACCGGCGCATGAATGCGGACCCCAGTCGGAAGGCGGTGGGGCCGATATTCCAGGCCTGCGTCGCCGCATCGCTTTCGACCATGCCGCGTGTGGCCAGCGTGTGCAGGACCCGGTGCACGGTCGAGGCGGGCTGGCCGGCACGCTCGGCCACCTCGGACAGGGTCAGGCCGGGATGGGCGGCCAGCAGGTCCAGCAGATCCAGCGCGCGGTCCAGCGCCTGCACGGTTCCGGGCGCGTCGGGCAGCGCCTTGCGCGGACGGCCGCGGCGGCGGGTCGGATCGGCCATACTTTTCCCTCCGTTCAAGATGGTTCGTGTCTGCCGCGAAAATCAGCGGGCACAAGGGAAAAATGCGCAAATGCGCCCCAAGCTGCAGGAAGATGACCCGGCGGCGGCTATGCAGAGCGCGGGGATTATGCAGGAATCCTAAAGACTGCCTTGCGCCCCTTTCGCCTCGCGCCCGCGCGCGGATCGGGTATCCATTGGGCGAACCGACACGAAGGGGGCGATGATGCCGGGCTTTCTGACGACCCATGTTCTGGACACTGCCCGGGGCCGTCCGGCCCAAGGGATGGAGATCGTCCTCTATCGCCTGCGCGACGGCGAGCGGCACGAACTGGCGCGGCTGGTCACGAATGCGGACGGACGCACCGACCGCCATATCCTGCCCGCCGAAGACTTCGCCATCGGCACCTATGAGCTGGAATTCCATGCCGGCACCTGGATGGACGCAAGCGGCGTCGCGGCGGAAAGCCTGCGCTTCCTGGACGTGATCCCCATCCGCTTCGGCATGTCGCAGGACGACCACTATCACGTGCCGCTGCTGGTCTCGCCCTTCGGGTATTCCACCTATCGGGGCAGCTGAGATGATCCCCGAAACCGTCATCCTGTGGGAGTGGCTGGCCTTCGCCATCCGCTGGACGCATGTCATCACCGCCATCGCCTGGATCGGGTCGTCCTTCTATTTCATCGCGCTCGACCTGGGCCTGCAGAAGGCCGCGCACCTGCCCAAGGGCGCGCATGGCGAGGAATGGCAGGTCCACGGCGGCGGCTTCTATCACATCCAGAAATACCTGGTGGCGCCAGAGCGGATGCCCGAGCACCTGACCTGGTTCAAATGGGAAAGCTATTCGACCTGGCTGTCGGGCGCGGCGCTGCTGATGGTGACGTACTGGGCCGGCGCGAACCTGTTTTTGATCGACCCTGCCAAGGCCGATCTTGCGGTCTGGCAGGCAATCTTGATCTCTGGCGGGTCGCTGGCGGTGGGCTGGCTGATCTATGACGGGCTCTGCAAGTCGCCCTTGGGCAACCGGCCGACGGTGCTGATGCTGCTGCTGTTCGTGGCGTTGGTGGTGATGGGCTGGGGCTATGACCAGGTGTTCACGGGCCGCGCCGCGCTGCTGCACCTGGGCGCGTTCACGGCGACGATCATGACCGCGAACGTGTTCCTGATCATCATGCCGAACCAGCGCATCGTCGTGGCCGACCTCAAGGCGGGCAGGGCGCCCGATCCGAAATACGGCAAGATCGCCAAGCTGCGATCGACGCACAACAACTACCTGACGCTGCCGGTCGTCTTCCTGATGCTGTCGAACCACTATCCGCTGGCCTTCGCCAGCGAATGGAACTGGCTGATCGCGGCGCTGATCTTCCTGATGGGCGTGACCATCCGGCACTTCTTCAACACCATGCATGCCCGCAAGGGGCAGCTGTGGTGGACATGGGCCGTCACCGCCATGCTGTTCATCGGCATCATGTGGCTGTCGGCGCTGGGGGTGAACCGGGACAGCTATGACGAGGCGATGGCCCGCCCGCTGACCCCCACTGAGGCGCGATTCGCCAAGGCTGAAGGCTTCGACGAGGTCGCAAGCACCGTGATCGGCCGATGCTCGATGTGCCATGCGCGAGAGCCGGTCTGGGACGGTATCCACCACGCGCCAAAGGGGGTGCTGCTGGAAACGCCCGCCGACATCGCCCGCGCCGCGCGAGAGATTTATGTCCAGGCGGGGCTGACGCACGCCATGCCCCCGGCGAACCTGACGGGGATGGAGGATGCCGAGCGCGACCTGATCCTGCGCTGGTTCCGCCAGGTCGGCGCCTTCGGTGTCGCGGGGCTGTAGCCGCAGTCAGAAACTGGGGCGCAATTCCCGCACGGCATAGTCAGAGAACATCTTGACCTTCGGGTCCTGCAACCGCCGATGCGGTGTCAGGCAGCCGAACTGCGCGGGCAGGGGCGGCACATCGGGCAGCACCCGTTCCAGGCGTCCTTCAGCCAAATCCTGCGCGACCTCGTAGAGCGGACGGTTGGCGATGCCGTGCCCCTCCAGCGCCCAACCGGTCAGCACGTCGCCGTCATCTGTGTCATAGCGCCCGGACACCGTCATCTTGCGCGGACCCTCCGTCGTGCGCAGCGTCCAATAATATTCGGGGCTGCGCGGATAGCGCAGCAACAGGCAGTTGTGGTCGGCCAAGTCGTCCGGCGTGCGGGGTGTCCCCGCCGCTTTCAGATAACCGGGCGACGCCACCAGGACGCGGGGGCAGTCGGCGATCTTGCGCCATTTCAGCGTCGAATCCGCAGGTTCGCCCAGGAAGAACGCCAGGTCGATGGCGTCCTCGACGATATTGACGCTGCGGTCCGACAGGCGCAGGCGGATCTCGACCCCCGGATTATCGGCGCAAAAGGCGGGGATCAGCGGCGCGATCAACCGTCGGCCCAGACCTAGCGGTGCCGTCAGCCGGATCACGCCCTGCGGCTTGCCGGAAAAGCTGCTGACCAGGGCCTCGGCCTCGTCCAGGGTCTCGATCACGCGGCGGGCATGGTCATAGAAGGCGCGGCCGATCTCGGTCGTGGTCAGCTTGCGCGTCGTGCGGTTCAGCAGCCGGACGCCGAAGCGATTTTCAAGATCCTTGATACGATTCGAGGCAACTGCCGGCGAAAGGCGCAGATCCCTGCCCCCCGCGGTGATCGAGCCAAGTTCGACCACGCGCACGAACACGCGCAGGCTTTCCAGATATGACATGTGATGATCGGCTTTCAACGAGACGTGTAAAGTCTTCTAGAACGCGGGCGATTTCGCAACCGCTATTTCGCGCCTAGCATCGCTGCCATGCCAGGAAGGACCACCATGACCCAGCTGCGATTTCTGCTGAACGACATCGAGGTTGCGCTGACCGACGTCGGGGCCTCGGACACGCTCCTGGACCACCTGAGGCTCGCGCGGCGGCTGACGGGCACGAAGGAAGGCTGCGCCGAGGGCGATTGCGGCGCCTGCACCGTGCTGGTGGGCCGCTTGACGGCCGCGGGTCTGGTCTATGAGCCGGTGAACGCCTGCATCAGGCTGCTGGCCTCCTGCCATGCAACTCATGTGGTCACGATCGAGCATCTTCACGGCCCCGATGGCGGGCTGCACCCGATCCAGGCGGCGATGGTCGAACACCACGGCAGCCAGTGCGGATTCTGCACGCCGGGGATCGTCATGGCGCTCTATGCGCTGTGGATGACGAACCCGGCGGCGGATGCCGAGGCCATCGAGATCGCGCTTCAAGGCAACATCTGCCGCTGCACGGGCTACGAGCCGATCGTGACGGCCGCACTGGCCGCCGGCTCCGCGGGGGGCCAGACGCAGGACGCGCTGGCGCGCGAGCGTCAGGCGGTGGCCGCGCGCCTGGCCGGAATGCGGGGCGGCCGAGTTGCCCTTGCGCGCGGCGCCGACCGCGCGCTGATCCCGGCTGATGCGGATGACCTGGCGCAGATCCTGCTGGAGGAATCGGGGGCGACATTGGTCGCGGGCGCGACCGACGTGGGCCTGTGGGTCACGAAGTTCATGCGCGACATCAGCCCGGCCGTCTTCATCGGACACCTGATGAAGGACGTCGCCGTCGACGGCGACACGATCCGGCTTGGGGCAGGCGTGACCTATTCCGAAGCCGCGCCGCTGATCGCCCGCCACATTCCCGCCGCGCACGACTATTGGCTGCGCATCGGCGGGTGGCAGGTCCGCAACATGGGCACCATCGGCGCGAACATCGCCAACGGCTCGCCCATCGGTGACACGCCGCCGCTGCTGATCGCGCTTGGTGCGCGGATCGTGCTGCGCCGGGGCGCCACGCGCCGGGAGATCGCGTTGGACGACTTCTTCATCGATTATGGCAAGCAGGACCGCCAACCCGCGGAGTTCGTGGAACAGGTCCTGATCCCGACCCGGCCCGAGGCACGAGTCGCGGCCTACAAGGTCAGCAAGCGGCGCGACAGCGACATCACCGCCGTCGCGGCAGGCTTCTGCGTGACCGTCGAGGGCGGCACGATCACCGAGGCGCGCGTGGCTTTCGGCGGCATGGCCGCCACGCCCCGCCGCGCCCGCGCCGCCGAGGCTGCGCTGCAAGGCCAGCCCTTTGCCAAGGCCGCGTTCGATGCCGCGGCCCGCGTCGTGGCGGACGACTTCCAGCCGCTGACCGACATGCGCGCCAGCGCCGAATACCGCGCGACCGTCGCACGCAACCTGTTCCGCCGCTTTTGGCTGGAGCAATCGGAAACCGGCCTGCCCGTGCAGCTGCGCCAGGCCGTGGGGGCGTAACCGATGAAGGACGACGGGAACACCATCCGGGGCCTGGCCCATCAGGACACCGCCCATGACAGCGCCGTCAAGCATGTCACCGGACGCGCCGACTATACCGACGATCTGGCCGCGCCCGCGAACCTGGTTCACGCCTATCTGGGCCTGTCTCAATGCGCACATGGCCGCATCATCGGCACGGACTTCGCGGAAACTCTGGCCAGCCCCGGCGTGCTGGGCGTGCTGACGGCCGGCGACATTCCAGGGGTCAACGACGTCTCTCCGAACGGCAAGAACGACGACCCGATCTTTGCCGACGGGCTGGTGCAGTTCTGGGGCCAGCCTGTCTTCGCCGTCATCGCCGAGACGCGCGACCAGGCGCGCCGGGCGGCCCACAAGGCACGCATCACCTATGACGAGCTGCCCCATGCGCTGGATCCGATCGCCGCGCGCGATGCAGGGATGGGCTATGTCACCGACCCGCTGACCCTGCGCCGGGGCGACGCGCCACGCGCCATGGCCGCAGCGCCCCGGCGGATCGAGGGGCGGTTCGCGATCGGCGGTCAGGACCACTTCTATCTGGAGGGCCAGATTGCCATGGCCCTGCCGGGCGAGGACGAGGACGTGGTCGTCAACGTCTCGACCCAGCACCCGTCTGAGGTGCAGCACATGGTCGCCCATGTCCTGAAGGTGCCCAGCCATTCGGTCGTCGTGAACGTGCGGCGCATGGGTGGCGGCTTTGGCGGCAAGGAAACGCAGATGAACCTGTTCGCCTGCGTGGCCGCGCTGGCGGCCAAGCGCTGGAACCGGGCGGTCAAGATCCGCCCGGACCGCGACGACGACATGATCGCCACCGGCAAGCGCCACGACTTCGTCGTCGACTATGCAGTGGGCTTCGACGATGAAGGCCGCATCCGGGCTGTCGAGGGCGACTGGTATGCCCGCTGCGGTTTTTCGGCAGACCTGTCGGGCCCCGTGACGGATCGGGCGCTGTTTCATGCCGACAATGCCTATTTCTATCCCGATGTGCGCGTCAGCAGCCACCCGATGAAGACGAACACGGTCAGCAACACCGCCTTCCGGGGCTTTGGCGGACCGCAGGGCGTCATCGTGGCCGAACGGATGATCGAGGAGATCGCCTATGCCCTCGGCCTCGATCCGCTGGAGGTGCGGCGCCGCAACCTTTACGAGAACGGCCAGCTGACCCCGTACCATCAGGAGGTCAACGACCAGATCCTGCCGCGCCTCCTGGACGAGCTGGAGGCTAGCAGTGATTACCAGGCCCGCCGGCAGGCCGTGCTGGACTGGAACGCGCGAATGGATGCGGAGGGCGGCGTCATCCGAAAGGGCATCGCGCTGACGCCGGTCAAGTTCGGGATCAGCTTCACCGCAACCTGGTTCAACCAGGCGGGCGCGCTGGTCCACATCTACTCCGACGGCTCGATCATGCTGAACCATGGCGGAACCGAGATGGGGCAGGGGCTGAACACCAAGGTTGCGCAGGTCGTGGCCGAGGCGTTTCAATGCGACATCAAGCGCATCAAGATCACCCGCACGACAACGGAAAAGGTGCCCAACACATCGGCCACGGCGGCATCGTCGGGAACCGACCTGAACGGCATGGCGGCGTTGGACGCGGCGGACCAGATCAAGGCCCGGCTGGTCGAATTCGTGGCCGAACGCTGGCAGGTGCCGCCGGACGCCGTGACCTTCGTGCCCGGCCACATCCGGGCGGGCGACCACGAGATCCCCTTCACCGAGGTCATCAAGGCGGCCTACATGGCGCGCATCCATCTGTCGGCGGCGGGTTTCTACAAGACGCCCAAGATCCACTGGGACCGCGCGACCGGCAAGGGGCGGCCGTTCTATTACTATGCCTATGGCGCCGCGGTATCCGAGGTGTCGGTGGATACGCTGACCGGCGAATACGTCATCGACCGCGCCGATGTCCTGCACGACGTGGGCCGCAGCCTGAACCCGGCCATCGACAAGGGCCAGGTCGAGGGCGCCTTTGTGCAGGGCGCGGGCTGGCTGACGACCGAGGAGCTGTGGTGGGATGCGCAGGGACGACTGCGAACCCATGCGCCCTCGACCTACAAGGTGCCGCTGGCCAGCGACCGGCCGCGTGTCTTCAACGTCAGGCTGACCGACTGGTCCGAGGCCGCAGAACGCACGATCAAGCGATCGAAGGCCGTCGGAGAGCCACCCTTCATGCTGGGCATCAGCGTGTTCGAGGCGATCAACATGGCGGTCGCTTCGGTCGCGGATTACCGCGAACCCGCGCGGCTGGACGCACCTGCGACGCCGGAACGTGTGCTGATGGCGGTGGAACGGCTGCGCGGATGATCCGTGTCAGGGTCATATCGGCGCGGGGCTCGACCCCGCGCGAGGCGGGGGCCGAGATGATCGTGACCCGCGACGGCACGCAGGGCACGATCGGCGGCGGACAGCTGGAATACATGGCCATCGACCGCGCCCGCCAGATGCTGGCGCGCGACGAGGCGGAGGCGCGGATGGACATCCCCCTCGGCCCCGAGATCGGCCAATGCTGCGGTGGCCGCGTGGTCCTGTCGCTGGACCGTCACGCGCCGACGCCCGATGTCCATCCCGACGTGATGATCTTCGGGGCGGGCCATGTGGGGCGGGCGCTGGCCCGGGCGCTGCAGCCGCTGCCGGTGAATGCGCTGCTGATCGACAGCCGGCCCGAGGAACTGGACCGCGCCACCGGTCCGACCCTGCTGACCCCCTTGCCCGAGGCGCAGATCCGCGCCGCCCGGCCCGGCAGCAGTGTGGTGATCCTGACGCACGACCACGCGCTGGACTTCCTGCTGGCAGCGGAGGCGCTGTCGCGGACCGACTTGTCCTATGTCGGCATGATCGGCAGCGCAACGAAGCGTGCGCAGTTCACCCACTTTGCCCGCGACCGCGGTATCGATCCGACCGGGCTGGTCTGTCCCATCGGCGCAGGCTTCAGCCGCGACAAGCGGCCCGAGATCATCGCCACCTTCACTGCCGCCGAACTGATGGCGCGACTCACCTCATCTTCGTTGAACATATACCCATGCAACAGCTGATCCGGGGCCGTGTCCTCGACTTCTTCGCCGATCCTGCAAAGACGCAGGACAATCACCGGTTCTGGGAGAACGGCGCCATCCTGGTCGAGAATGGCCGCATTTTGGCCGTGGGCGATCACGCCGACCTGTCACGCGACGGCCTTGAGGAAATCGACCATCGCCCGCACCTGATCCTGCCGGGCTTCATCGACCCCCATATCCATTTCCCGCAGCTGCAGGTCATCGCCAGCTGGGGCGCGCAGCTGCTGGACTGGCTGAACACCTATACCTTCCCGGCCGAGGCGCAGTTTTCCGATCCCGACCACGCCGCCCACATGGCGGGGCTGTTCCTGGACCAGCTGACGGCGCACGGCACGACGACCGCCGTCGCCTTCTGCTCCAGCCACAGGACCAGCGCCGAGGCGCTGTTCGCCGCTGCCCAAGCGCGAAACATGGCCATGATTGCCGGCAAGGTGATGATGGACCGGAACGCCATTCCCGCCGTTCACGACACGCCGCAGTCCTCGTATGACGACAGCAAGGCGCTGATCGACAGCTGGCACGGACAGGGTCGCCAGCGCTATGCGATCACCCCGCGCTTCGCGATCACCTCCTCGCCCGAGCAGCTCGAGATGGCGGGCACGCTGACCCGCGAAAACCCCGGTTGCCACGTCCAGACCCACCTGTCCGAGAACCGGGACGAGATCGACTTCACCCTGAGCCTCTATCCCCAGGCGCGGGATTACCTGGACATCTACGACCACTACGGCCTTCTGGGTCAGCGCACGCTGCTGGGGCACTCGATCCACCTCGAACCTCGTGAGATTGCCCGCATGGCCGAGACCGGCAGCCGCGCCGTCTTCTGTCCGACGTCGAACCTCTTCCTCGGCTCGGGTCTCTTTGATGCGGACGGGCTGAGGGCCGCCGGCATCACCAGTGGCATCGCCACGGATGTCGGCGGAGGCACCAGCTGGTCGATGCTGCAGACGCTGAACGAGGGTTACAAGATCCTGCAGTTGCGCGGCCAAAAGCTTCACCCCTTGGCGGCCTTCCACTGGGCCACGCGCGGAAACGCCATCGCCCTGGGCATGGAGGCCGAGATCGGCACCCTTGCCCCCGGCAGCGCCGCCGACCTTGTCGTGCTGGATGCCCGCGCCACATCCGCCATGGCTCTTCGCGCCGAACGCGCAGAGAGCCTTGCGGAAGAGCTGTTCGTCCTGCAGATCATGGGCGACGACCGGGCCGTTGCCCAAACGTATGTCGCCGGCAAACCGCAAAAGTAACGTCCTCGCCTGCTGCCAGAGTGCCAGAGTGCCAGAGTGCCAGAAAAGCGGAAGCGTGCGCAAGGGCGTCAAGCGAAATCTGCGCGGGTCGTGCAGTTAGAGGGGTAACTGACTGATCTCAGCGCGGGAGTAAATCCTCGCGCTGCCGCCCGCCGGCTGTGTCCCGCCTGTGTCAAGCCGCGCCTGAAGATCGCTCCATCCCAGATGAGCCGCGACAACCCGTCGATCAAATCCTGCGAGGTCCATGCGTTCCAAAGCTGGTCATTGGCGCCCTCCATCAGTCCCGCTTCTTGCGCCCGTGCAAATTGTTGTGACGTAGGCGACAGGGCCTTCAGGAACTCGGGCTCGGCCAAACCTTGAGAGAACACTGCCCGAGCTACCGGTGTGTCGATCAGCTTCCATGCCAGCGGACAGCGGCCGTCGTCCATGGCTGGGGCCAGAACATCGGCTTCTGGCATCTGCATCAGGCGCGCCACTGCCTGCCGCGACATGCAGCCCGCCGCAGCACCGGTTCGCCCAAGACCTCATCGCCCGGCGCCAGCGGCCAGGTTCCCAGAATGTGCCGCTGCAGGATGTCCCGGAACGGCAACAATTCCTTCGGGTATGGATCCATAATGAGCAAGTCATAAAGACTCCCGAATATCTTGCGCGGTCCCTCCTCGGGTTGGCCCATCATATGCTGCAATCCGGTCAATTCAGCACGAAGTGCCTGCTCGCCACCAGAGCACAGCCGGTATCCGACATCCGCTGGCCACCATTGCTGATCGTCTGGAAGCGAGCGCCATTTCAGCACCCCGGTCGCAATCGCCGCCCGACCCAGTTCGAAGCAGAATTGCGCCGAAGCATGAAGGTCGAACTGGTCGAACCAATGATCGGAGCCAGCGGTTTCGCCCAGTCTACCCAGAAACCACAAGTCGAACTGGAAAGGTTCGCGATGGACAGGACGTGCCTCGGCAGCCAGATCAAGGTCACACAGTCGTTCGGCAACGTCATAACGATCCAGCTTGTCCTGAGCCGTCCACAACGTAACCAGCGGTCGACTATGGTCGGGACAAATCGTGACGAAGGGCAAAGACCAGATGCCACGCAATCCTGGGCAAACTTGCAGGCAGTCGGGCACCCGCGGCCCCCCTTGCCTCCGGCGCTGGTGGCGGGAAAGCGAATGCCGGCGAACCTTACCCCGCCATCGCTGATCTTCGGTGTCCCCCTTCGCAATTCGGTTAACGCAACACCGGACAGGTCCGCCAGCCTTTCCATGGCGACGCCTTCTCCGGCCGTCAAATCATTTTGCCGTATGCCCATGTCACGCAGCAACTCGCGCAAGAAAGCACGGTTCATCTGCGCCAGACGTGAGGCCAAAGAGGTTGCGGTTTCGCCAGGGATGAGAGGAACGGAAAGAGGAAGCTTGGCCATCTCGTCCAAATAGCCATTCCTCCAGCCGCGCGGCACCTCTCGTGTGCTTTCCGGATGGTCGATATCCCATCCCGCCGATGACCGACATCTGGCGCCGCGGAAAGCCCAGCACGACCATTTTGCGGAACGAAGCCGACCTCGATACCGATTATCGTAAAGCTCCGCGCTTACACACTTAAGGCCTCCTGCATAAATGGTAGAGCGACCGCAGACTAGGGAATAGACCGGGTTCGCGATGGTCACCCCGTGAAGGCCAGACCTCCGTCAAGCCTGATTTCGCCTCGATATTGGTGATAAGGGCACCGAGCGCCGGGTTCCGTGCCCTGCGGGCGCGACGCACGGTGTAGACCACTTTCGGCGGGTCCGGCAGCAAGCCCTCAATGACCTGCATTCCGGTTCGGAGGTGGCGCGCATTCAACGACGAACTGGAAGTCCTACAATGAGGCCTTGAGGCGGCGCGGGTTGCTGCTGATCTGGCTCGACAAGGACTTGGTGTGGCTGGCCGCCAAGGTCGGGCGTCCAGGCCGCCCGCCGGTGTTCTCCGATGCGGCAACCCAGTTCTGCAGGTGCTCTTTGGCCTGCCGCTTCGGCAAAGCACAGGGATGGTGGCCAGCATTCTGGAGATGGCAGGGCTCGACTGGCCGGTGCCCGACTTCTCCACGCCTCAAGCCGCCGGCAAGGAACTTTGGTGGTCGACATACCACCGCCGCGTGCCGGGGCCGCTGAACTTGCTGGTGGACAGCACCGGGATCAGGTTTCTGGGTGACGGAGATTGGCTGGCCCGCAAGCATGGCACGCACCGCAGGCGGCAGTATCGCAAGATCCATTTGGCCATGGATACAGCCATCGGCGATGTCCGGGCGGTGGAGTTCACCTCAAGCCGCGAAGGCAACAGCCCTGTGCTGCCGGATCTGCTGGATCAGATCCGGCCGATGAACAGGTCGGCACCGTGATCGACGACGGCGCGTTCGACACCCGGCGATGCCACACCGCAATCGTGGATCTCGGCGGCACCGCCGTCATACACATCCGCAGGAACGGCCGCCTCTGGAAGGAAGGCTGCCCTGCCGCCCGCGCCCGCAACGAGATCCTCCGGGCGACCAGGCGCTTTGGTCGGGCCAACCGGAAGCAACTGGTCCGGCTATCACGCCCGAAGTCGGATCGAGGCAAAAATGCGCTGCCTCAAATCCTTCGGCGAGCGGATCGCCTCGCGAGACCCGGACAGACCGACCGCTGAAGTTCACATCCGCGTCGCACTCTTGAACCGCTTCAGCGCGGGCGGCACCGCCGAGATCGAACGCGTGGCCTGAGGTTGATGGGGAAAGGGGAAAGCACGCTTCGAGGCTGGGTTCTGCAACAATGCCGTCCCGCCGCGTCAGTTCCGACGCCGCTTGGCGCGAGAAGGTCATCAAGAGGATGCGCTGCGGATTGGCGCCGCCCTTCAGCAGATGCGCCACGCGGTGCGCCAGTGTGTTGGTCTTGCCCGATCCGGCGTCGCCGATGATCAGCAGGGGTCGTCGCCATGCTTCACCGCCTGCCAGACGTCCATCAGCTTATGGGTCAGGCGCTGCCGCTCCGCTTCGGGCAGGTGCGGGTTGGTGGCGCGCCGCAACCGGCCGCGCACAACGATGTAACGGCCGTCGGGCGTGCGAAGGGACATCGCTCAGCCGTGTGCCATCGGCCCTCAGTGTGTCCGCCAAGGCGGTGATCGACGCCGGTCTTAGAAGGTCCATGGACCGGACCTCGGCCACGTCACCCACAGCGGCGCCTGCCGCATGATCACGGTCAGGCACGACGGTTCCTAGAGGTCAGCGTCCGGACCATTCTGAGGCCGAGGCCGGATGCGCCGCCCGTGACGACGGCGGCTTTGCCGGTCGGGTCGGTATCCTAGACGATGCCGGCGGCGTGAATGGTTTTTAGGGGGTGTTGCTGTCTGCTTCCTGTTTTGATGTGATTTAGGGTTGTTCTTTGCCGTCAGCCCGCCTTCGCCTGTTGAAACGATCCGCTTCCGAACTGCGGGTCACCCAAGATCTCATCTCCCGGTCCAAACGGCCACGTCTCGCGGATGTGCTGATGCAGGATCGTGCGGAACGGCCGTGCTTCCTCGGGGCACGGCTCCACAGCAAGCATATCATAAAGGCCACCGAATTTCTTGCGCGGCCCGTCCTCGGGAGGCCCCATCATATTCTGCAATTCGGTCAGCGTAGGCCGCTCAACCTGTTCACCGATCAGACGTTGCAGGCATATGTCGTCCAGCCTGCCGGAGACTGCATTCTGCAACTCAGCTATGACCTGACCATCTAGATGGCCAGTTGGGGCATACCGCCAGTTGCGGCGCAAAAACCTAGATGGCAAGGCACTCAGGTTCTCATTAGTTTTCAACGGAATGTAGAAGGCATGGCGCAGATTGGTGGCGCCATGTCACAGCCTATGTCACTGGTGACTTGAGGAAGATATTGGTGCCCGTCGAGGGACTTGAACCCCCACGCCTTGCGGCGCTTGGACCTAAACCAAGTGCGTCTGCCAATTCCGCCAGACGGGCATCTTCAGGTGTTGCGATACATCCACGTCAACAGGCTTCCCGTCAAGGCCCCACCGCCGAGGTGGGGCAGAAGATGCAGCGATGCGGTGTCCGCGGCGGCGTAGCCGAGGGTCGCAACGCGGGCGCCGACAGCTGCACCGATGAGGGATGCGGGAATGTCTTTCTTCTTTATACACCTCATTGTTCGCGGCGCCGCACTGAGGTCAACTTCCTTAGCATGGCCGCCACCTCGTCCTCGCTCCCTTGCCAGGTGATCGACCCGAGACCGGCAGAGACGATATGCCGCCTCCCGATTCCCCACTTCACGGCCGGTAGGGCGGCGGCGTTCTGCATCTTCATGCGAACATCGATCTCACATAGCACCTTCAGCTGCGGCGAGTTCAATGGTCTACGTCCCCCGGTCCACCCGGTCGGTGCCCTGCACGAACACCGCGAGGGCAGCCAAAGCGCAGGCCCAGAGGAACAGCACAATCCAGACGTAAGGTTTCATCTTTCGGTTCTCCGTTAGATGATAGTTGTGCGAATGTTCCTATAGTGGAGGCGACTAGGCAGGGTCGTGCTGGTTGTGATCGAGGGCATCCTCACGGGACATCCCGACCCACCTCTCCCGTTCTCCTTGGCCACCGCGCCGGTCGGGCCGTTGCGGTTCTTCGCCATGTAGAGGTCGGGGTTCGCGCGGTCGCGCGGGTTGCGGATGAGGAGGATGGTGTGAACTAGGCGGAACTCCTCCTTCCCGATGCCGCTTATCAGGGTCTCGACGGTCGTGTGCGAGGAGGACATGTGGTGCGTGTTCATCTTGGGATTGTCCTTTTGTGGAGGCGCCCAGTCATGCTACGGCCGGAGGCGACCCTCGATGTCGGGCTGTGCAGCTAAGTCCATCCAGTCCTTGAGGGGTGCGATAGGCATCAATTGCTCTCCTCCTGCCGAGCTTCCGTCTCAGTCTCGATCTCACGGGCTTTGACCGCGATCGCTTCGATCACATCGAGAGGGAAGTAGAGCTTGCCGCCTTGGTTCGGTGTCCCACTCGGTCCACTTATCGGTGGCGTGGCGCTGGCAGCCGATTTGGAGGGTGTCAAAGGTGTAACCGATGGTCCAAGTGTCAAACTGCATGGTGCGGAGTTCGCGCATGTTTCCTGACGCGCGCAGGTCACCTGGCCGACGGTTCGGGAAGGGGCCATGACCTTGAGCCGAACGCAGTTCGAGGCGCTTTTTGCAGGCCTCGACTGGCGCCGGGTTCGGCCTCTGGAAATCCCGAAGCCGGCCGTTGCGGAATGACCTGAACGCAGGAAAAAGCGTTCAATTACAGTTGGATCAGGGTGTGATGACAGCACGTCCGCAGCCCCGTCCATCGACCTGTCCGTCATCCCCGAAAGCCAGCGCGCCGCCGTTCCAGCCGTGCTGCGCGAACGGGACGCGCTGCGGGAAACCAACCGGCGGCTGGAGCATCTGATCGCCGAGCTGAACCAGGTCGTGCATGGCAAACGCTCGGAAAAGCTGAACGACGACGAGCGTCGGCTGGCCTTCGAGGATATGTAAACGGCCGTGCCGAGGCGGAGACGCAACAGGACGAGGGGGCTTGGCATTGCCGCTTTCCACCTCGGCCCGGTGGTTGATCGGCTGACCGAACACCTGAAGACGTCGACCAAGCTGTTCATGAAGTTCGCAGGGGACCGTGACCCCAGTGGGGCCGCGTAAGCCCCGGAGAACACAACCGCACCCGTGCTGGACCCCGGCAGGGGGCGCACGAAGACGGGCTATCTCTGTAAGCGGCGGTTGCGCCCCACGCGCTTTCAGCTTGAAGGCTCGAAGTTCCAGGGTAGCAGGTCGTCGATCCTTGCTTGCGGGTGACCGGTGGCCACCGCTTCCAAAGTTGCCCTGAGGTA
>NZ_JAOTBD010000070.1 GCF_026162625.1 Paracoccus beibuensis
TGGGAGCAGAAGTGGGAGGCGCGGCGGGAGCGCGACAAGGACTGGGGGCATGAACTTTAGAAATGAAATATTTTGAAGACGCCCTTTAGCGCATCAGAAACAATTGATTGAAGTCGCGCTCTGCTAAAACGGTTGCTATTCTAACCCCATACAATATCTTGCCAGCCATCATCCTCAAATCTGATATGCACGCTATGCGGAAGCTTATAGTTTGGGTCATTTGCTAAAGCTTTAGTGTATTTATTCAAGCATTCGCGTGGATGCGTCAAATGCGAAATCATGTGAGCATGGGGAGAGCCTGTAGCCTTCCAGTGATTTCCGTAGACTTGTCTATCTTGTAAGTCATACCAGATCAGCCACCACGGCCCTTCATCTCCCCCAAGATCAAGCCAAAATGCGAAAAACATTGATCTTTTGCTTTGCATTATTGCGCTTAGAAGCTTTTTAGATTTATGAGTTCTGCGGATTTTCTCCCAGTCTTTTTCTGTCAACTTAATCGGATTTGAGGACCTGTGTCCAAACATGTGGCGAAGCGAAGAAGTTTTCAGGGCTGAAAAATGGATTATGCTGTTTAGGTCTTTGGAAGATAATGTAACTTCATTGGCCAGTTTCTTAAACTCAGATCTGTCTTTGGCTTTGAACAGACGAAAAAGCGGGTTTTCAGCAGATTGTTTGACATGCAATAGATTTCTATCTGTGTCGTTCATCAGCATTGCTCAGGCTCTGAGGACACCTCTTCTGGTGAAGGGGCTTTAGGTCGACACAGGCGTATTTATAAGATGTCAGGAATTTTACTATCATTAGTAACAGGTGGTGGTTGCGCTTCCCCAGCCAACAGGAGGTCTTGTCGTGCAAGTTATGGGCCGGTTGGTTCTAGCTGCTGATGAATAATTTTGCCCTACAGCAGACATTCCGTTGCCAAGGCTGGTCATCCCTGCCGACTGACGTGTGCGCTTTGCATTCTCTGCATCTATCTCAGATTGAACACATTCTCTATATTGAGGACTACTTTCCGTAATCCCCAATGCAGCACACGTAGCCGTAAACTTATTTAGCATCTCCTGCTTTTCAGCATAGGTTAATTCATTCAGAGGGCGCGTGTCACATCCAGCCAGCAATATCATGCCGAGAACTGCCCCTGCTCCAATCCTAATCATTGATATTCCCTGTTATCGGTCTGCTTTAACTTGATCGCTCCTGCCTGCCCTACAGCCCGCTCTGATCCGAGCGGGCAGGCAGGAGCTACTGCACCCTTAGCTTTGCACAGCGTCAAGCTAGTTATCGCTTGAAAAGGCGCTGAAAGAGGCTGCGAGGTTCCTTGGGTCGCTTATCTTCCAGAAGCGCCTGCTGACGCTCCGCCAACGTGCGCCAGTGGTCGGCATTGGCTTCGGCTTTGCCCAGCATCTCACGCAGAAGTTCGATTTCGCGTTTCAAGGCGGGATCAGCCGGTTCTGGCTGGTTCTCAAGTCTGGTCGGTTGCGGTTTTGGAGACTGGTCAGGCGACCGGTTCTGAGACTGAAACGGAAATGCCCGGTGCAGCTCTGCCGGGTCTATGACATAGCGACCTCGATCATCCTTGGGCGCGCTCATGCGCCCACTACGAATGGCGTCAAGCAGGGTCGATTTGGAGCGGCTGCAAATCTTAGCTGCCTGATTGAGCGTTAGCGCCACAGGTGGTCTTCCTTGGTGGTCGGAGCCGGTCAGTCTTGGTTTTGAGGTCCGGTCCTGGACTGGTCGGCTGCTACTCGGGCGTCTGTTCAGACTTGCCGCCGTCGATCACGTCAAGCTTGTAGCGTTCGACCGCTTGGGCATGGTTATGCACGTTGCCCCTGAAAGCCCCTTCCGGCGTCACGGTGATGATCTTGACCCGCCCACGCTTCACGCGCCGGATCGCTCCTACCTGCTCCAGAAGGTCCAGAGCGCGAGCCATTTGTGCCTTATCGGTCCGCATCACTTCACACAGGTCAGCAGCAGTCTTGGTGCACTCATAGGACTGCCACCCGAGATTGCGGGTGATCTGCCAGAGCACCGCCTGCGCGTGGAATGCTTGCGCTGTAGTCTTTGCCGCCGCGAACAGGCGTTCCGTCACGGCGTCCTGATACTGGAATGCAATGGACACGTTGCCCCCTCCGAAGAAGTCAAACTCAAGCTGATTGCTGGCGGAGAGTTCCTTTGCCGCCAGAGCGGCTTCCCGCGCCATAGCAGCCCGCTCAGGGCTGCTCTCCCGCAAAGCCTGCTGATCCAGCAGGAGCGCCGCCTGGTCGTAGGCACCGCGCTTGTGCAGGGCACGGGCCGTCAGATCGGCGGGAGGATTGGGGTTGGTGCGCTGGCGCTGCTCTGCGGCCCCGACAATGACGCCGATGGACTGCACGGGTGCGCCGGTCCGACGCTGCGCCAGCTGCGTAACCTTCGCCGCCTCGATGTCTTCTGCAGACACCCCCATGCGCCGCAGCTCGTGAAGTGAAATCCTGCCCATCCCTCGCCTCGATAGTTGTCTGGTGGACAACTTAAGTTGTCTGACAGACAACTGTCAATTTCTTAATTTGTCAGCACAGCAAGGCTAAAACGGCCAAAATGCACCAGCGTATCCATATATCCTAAGAATCTAAGAGGCACCGATGCACGCAAACTGCCCTGTCGAGCGTGCAGCACGGGCAGGACATGCTGGGGAAAAGGGAAGTGCAGGGGGCTGCGCTGCACGGCCACGACAGCGCAGGTGGCAGCGAGGTAGATTCGGACCAAGACAAAGGCCAAGAACAGGTCACAGGGCGCCCCAGAAGCGCGCTGAGGGGCTATTCGGCGGCCATTAAGGTGGGAACGGCCGAAACGTCCACCTCTCGGGTGGCGTGCCACGCGTCGTAGGCCCCCTGCATCCTGATCCAGACCAGGGGGGCATTGCCGAACAGCTTGGCAAGGCGCACGGCGACCTCGGGGCTGACGGGCTTGCGCTCGGCTAGGACGTCGTGGAGGTGCTGGCGCGAGATGCCGAGCATCCGGGCGATCTCGGCCTTGGGCTTGCCGGTGGCGGGGATCACGTCCTCGCGCAGCAATTCGCCCGGATGCGTCGGGCAGCGGTCGGGGTTGCGGCTCATCCTCGCCTCCTCAGTGGTATTGCTCGAAGTCCAGCACATGAGCGTCGCCGTCATGGAACTCGAAGGTGATGCACCACGGGCCGTTCACATGGACCGTGTAGCGGGTCGGTGTGTGGCCTCGCAGCGCGTGGAAGTCGAAGCCAGGTAGATTCATATCCTCAGGCACCGTAGCGGCGTCGAGGACGTCCAGACGGCGCAGGATGCGGCTGTGCATTCGCGCGTCGAGCCTCGATTTTCCCGTTTCCCAAAGGGCCTTCAGCTGCTTGTTCGCAAAGGTCTTGATCATAGGTATGTGTAAGCTGATAGCTTACAAGTGTAAACGGCGTCAGAACAGGCCCAACTGTTCCGGGCGCAGCCAGTAGCCCCGCCGTTTCTTTGCTGTCTCTACCTCCAAGAGAGCCTGTGTGGCTTCTTCCTGGGAGGGGAAATGGATGCGGCGAACCTGTCCGGACTGTCCGATCCGCCCCCACTCCCGTTCAAAGGTCCATCCCCCAAAGAGATCGGGAAGAACCATGAGGCTGTGAAAGCGGGCCAAGTTCTTCGTCGGATCGCGCTTTTCAAGATAGCTCTGCATCGTGGTCCGCACGTCCATCCGGCACTGTTCCCCAGTTTGGATTGTGCCGATCAATGCCCTTGTGTGCAACACTAACGCAAGCATACTCTTGTCCGGACACTGTGTGTCCGTCCTTCGCGCTTGTGAGGGGGCCGCTGGCCCCCTTCAATCCCCCGTTCCGACAAGCCGGAAGGGGCCTGCCCCTGAACCCCGGCAAGGGCATCGCCCCTGCACCCCAGAAGAGGTCTTTGCCATGAGGATCGAGATCCGCACCACACCGGAGGAAAAGCGGCGCTGGCAGGAGATTGCTGAGAATAAGGGGGTGTCACTGTCGGAACTGGTGCGCTCTGCCCTTGGGGGGCAGCGCCTGCGGAAGCGGCGGGAGCCTCCGAGAGTCGATCCCGATCTGCTGCGGGAACTGGCGCGGATGGGAAACAACCTCAACCAGCTGGCCCGCGCCGCGAACCGCCGGCAGCCCGTGCCGGCTGCGGCGCTCTTGGTGCGGCTGATCGAGATCGACCGGGAGCTGTCCGCCTTGCGGGCGGCGCATGAGCGGCCCGCCGATGCTGATTAAGTTCACGGGCGGGGGCCGGGGCGGCGGGGCCGAGATTGCGGACTACCTGACCGCCGCGGACCGCAAGGGGCGCGACCATGCACCGCCCGAGGTGGTGCGGGGCGACATGGAGCGGACCCGCGACCTGATCGACAGCATCGACCGCAAGTGGAGCTACACCCACGGCGTTCTGTCCTTCGCCCTGGAGGACGCGCCGACCTATGACCAGCAGCAGGAGGCCATGGACGCCTTCGAGCGTCTGGCCTTCGCGGGCATGGACCCCGAGCAATACGACATCACGTGGGTGCGCCATCAGCACACCGAGGGCGGGCGGGTCGAGCTGCATTTCGTGACGCCTCGGATGGAATTGACCACCGGCAAGGCGCTGAACGTGGCGCCCCCGGGCTGGGAACGGTCCTACGCGCCGCTCAGGGACGCGCTGAATTGGTCTCAGGGCTGGGCGCGGCCCGACGACCCAGACAGGGCCACAGAGCTTCACAGAGCCCCGGAGAGGGCCAATGAGAGCTTCCGGCTCCGGGAGGGCCGGGAAGGCATCCACTCCTATCTGACGGCGCTTGTGGAGGCTGAGAGGATCACAGATCGCAAGAGCATGGTTCTGGCCTTGCAGGAGGCCGGATTGCAGGTTCCCCGGCAGGGCAAGGACTACCTGACCGTCCACGACCCGGAGAGCGGCGAGAAATTCCGCATGAAGGGCAGGATCTACGAAAAGGAATGGACCTATGACCGAGAGCTTGACCGCGCGGTTGCAACAGCGGCTGTCCAGTCAGACGGCCGAGATCGAGGCATTGACCTCGGCCGAGCTGACGCGGCTCGCGAGCAGCTTGAGGCAACAATCCGAAGCCGCGCTGCGCACCATGCAGAACGATATCCAAGGCACGAGCCTGATGATGGCCGACGAGTTGGAGATCGTGCGCTTGACCGCGCGCTGGTGGTGGGTGGCGCTGATCGTGACGTGGTTGGTGATCGCGGGCTTGTCAGTCTGGCACTGGATGAGTCCCGCGTCGGACCCGTTTCCGATCTTCAGGAGCGGGGGGCAGAGCTATCTGATGCTGCCCGACGGGACCGAACCGATGATCTGCCAAGGCGAGCAGCCGTTTCTGTGCCTCAAACTGCCGAATGGGATGTGAGCCATGAACCAACTAACAGCCTTCGAACGGGCTTTGCTCGCACAGTTCGAGACATTGGTCAGCACCTCCGAGACCTCGCTCGAAGCGTCAGAAGCCACGTCGAAGCAGTTGCGGACCTTGTCCGAGACCGTGCGAAAGCGCCTGGACAAGATCGAGCAGAAACAGAACGAGATCGAGCGCTTTCAGGCGCAGTTGCTGCGGTCCTTCAACACTCAGACCGAGCAAACCATGAGCTTGGTGCAGCAGGTGAACGCGTTGCTCAAAGAACGGTGACGCTGGTCGAGGAACGCAAAGAGCGGGAATGGGAGCAGAAGTGGGAGGCGCGGCGGGAGCGCGACAAGGACTGGGGGCATGAACTTTAGAAATGAAATATTTTGAAGACGCCCTTTAGCGCATCAGAAACAATTGATTGAAGTCGCGCTC
>NZ_JAOTBD010000071.1 GCF_026162625.1 Paracoccus beibuensis
GGCCCATACCCCGCCAGCACCAATTTCGGCGCCACCTCGGTCGGCACGCTGTCGATCCGCCGCTTCCTGCGCCCGGTCTGCTACCAAAACCTGCCCGAAGCCCTGATGCCGCGAGATCTCGCCTGACAACGCGGTCGGACCGCCCCGTGGTCCGACCTCGCCTGCATCAACACTTGGACTCCACATCTGCCATCGGATACGTGGCTGCGGCCGAGCTAGCGGCGCGGCATCGTCAGCCTGCCGCGTTCAGCTTGACGGGCACCTTTTTCGTCGGCTCGTCAAGCGACGGCGATTGTCGCGCGTTGTCGGCAGATCGCGTGAGGCTGTCGTCTGGTTTGTCTTCGGTGTTTGGCGTTTGGAAGCGACTGGCGACTTGATCGTAGGTGACGAGAAACCGCTGCATCTGTCCGGCTTTATGGGGCTCATAATCTGCGGAATGCGCCCCTGCCGCTTCATCAGCTTGCGCAACAGGCGCCTTTCGGCCCCAGCATCACCGCGGCTCTGGACCAGGATGTCGAGGACGACGACTTGCGGATTGACGGCACGCCAGCGCCGATGTTCCTTGCCGTCGATCAAAATTTCACCTCGTGAAGATCCCACCCGTCGTCGGCCGCCACCAGGTTGACCGTGCCGGCCTCCATCAGGTGCGGGCCTGGTCGATTCGCCTCTGCAGCAGCCGCATGCCGTGCCCGCGGCGTCATTAGGCGGCTTGGTATGGTAGTCCGCTTTGGTTCGGCCAATCCGCAGTCGTCGCAGCCGTCAGGCCGGATAAGCAGAACTTGATCCCGAGGCCGCAGTCACCCGATCGATCTGACTTTCCTCTGCCAGTTGATTGTCGATCCCGATCGCGGAGAGGTCCGCGTGTATCCGGTCGCGGTCCTGATCCGTGACCCCCGGCGGCGCGGACCAGGCGGAATAGCAGGCTCCGATCCCGATGGCTGCAATGCGCATGATAAGGAAGATCCGGCCGCCGCAGACCGCGAAATGCGCCAGCATGACGCCCTCCATGAAGGATGGGACCAGCTTGCCGGACGCGGCAAACCGCAGCGAAAGCCAATCCTGCGGCCGGACCGACCTGATGACGAGGTCGCTTCGTTCGACCAGACCGGTGGCATTGCTGGCCCAGATGACGTCGCGATGGCCGTTTAGTCCGCCTTGGCGCCGGTGCGTTCCAACAGGCTGAGGTCGCTGACGGCTTTGACATCGTGCGCCAGAAATCCCGCGCCCGTGGCCGTTCCGAGCCGACCCATAGCCCCGATGATGCCGATCGTCATGAGGCCTGCCTGTCCCGGAATTGGGCGTTGAAGCGCGCGATCTCTCTCGGTTCCGGGAGCGCACCGGTGTAGATCTGGACATAGGTCGGGATGCGGTCGAGGCGGGTCTGCAGGTCCTCCGCGGATTGCATCGAGATATAGCCGATCTGAACCAGGTAGATGGTTCGCGCCCGCACGTCCGCGGCCACTGGATCATGTCCCCAACGCTGCATCATCGTCGACAGCGCGCCGAGGCGGGTGTCGTCCGCAGCCTTGACCCTGTCCGCCACGCCCTGATCCTGAAGTGCCCAGCTGCGGATGGCGAACTCCAGCCGCGCATCGAAGGTCTTAGTCGCAAGGAAGCAGCCGATCACGTTCAGCATCGCCTCGGCCTGCGTCTCGGCATAGTGCCACGTCGCGGCAACAAGGGGCTCGGTCGTACGGGCGGCCCAGCCCTCCAGGAGGGCGGCCAGCAGCGCCTCGCGGTCTTCGAAGAACCAGTAGAAGCTCGTGCGCGACAGGTTCAGCTGCTTGGCCAGCGGCATGATCTTTACCGCGTCGACGCCGTTCTCGATCAGGGTGCGGTAGCCTGCCTCGAGCCAGCCGTCACGAGAACCCCGCCAGCCGGAAGAAGAAATGGCATGTTCGTTCATCAGCCGATCATACCGATCCTCTGACCATCCCGCAAGAAAATGTTCAGTGAAGTCTAGATGACAATCAATGAAGTTAGACTTCTTGACATACATGAACATTTCGTGGTTCATCAGCCGACCCCCCCCACGCAGGCAGTCGAAAATGTCCAACGACCCGCTTCTCCAGCCCTACCAGCTGAAGCACCTGACACTTCGCAATCGCATCATGATCACCAGCCATGAACCGGCCTATCCCGAGGATGGCATGCCCAAGGAGCGGTATCGGGCCTATCATGTGGAGCGGGCAAAGGCCGGCGTCGCACTGACGATGACTGCAGGTTCCGCTGCGGTGTCGAAGGACAGTCCGCCCGTCTTCAACAATATCCTGGCCTATCGGGACGAGATCGTCGGCTGGATGAAGCAGCTGGTCGACGAATGTCACGATCATGGCGCGGCGGTGATGATCCAGCTGACCCACCTGGGCCGCCGCACGCGGTGGGACAAGGGCGACTGGCTGCCGGTCGTGTCCCCCAGCCACGAGCGCGAGGCCTCGCACAGGGCTTTTCCCAAGCGGATGGAGGAATGGGACATCACCCGCATCATCGGAGACTTTGCTGATGCGGCGGAACGGATGAAGGCGGCGGGCGTCGACGGGATCGAGCTGGAGGCCTATGGTCACCTGCTGGAACAGTTCTGGTCGCCGCTGACCAACGACCTTGAGGCGCCCTGGGGCGGCAGCTTG
Source organism: Paracoccus beibuensis (assembly GCF_026162625.1). Classification (GTDB taxonomy): domain Bacteria; phylum Pseudomonadota; class Alphaproteobacteria; order Rhodobacterales; family Rhodobacteraceae; genus Paracoccus; species Paracoccus beibuensis. The sequence continues at coordinate 2,628 of NZ_JAOTBD010000071.1, forward strand.
GAGAACCGGCTGCGCTTCACGATGGAGGTGCTGCGTGCCATCCGCAGGCGCTGCGGCGAGGACTTCATCCTGGGCCTGCGCTATACCGGCGATCAGGTCCTGGCGGGCGGCATGACGCGCGACGAAGGCTTCCAGATCTCTCACATGCTGAAGGACAGCAAACTGGTCGATTTCCTGAACGTCGTCCGCGGTCATATCGACACTGACGCGGGGCTGACCGACGTGATCCCGGTGCATGGGATGCGCAACGCACCGCACCTGGATTTTGCCGGAGAGATCCGCAAGGCCACCGGCTTTCCCACCTTTCACGCCGCCAAGATCCCGGACGTGCCAACGGCGCGGCATGCCATTGCGTCGGGCCTTCTGGACATGGTGGGGATGACGCGGGCGCACATGGCCGACCCGCACCTGGTCCGCAAGATCATCGAGGGGCGCGAGGACGACATCCGCCCCTGCGTTGGCGCGAACTATTGCCTCGACCGCATCTACCAGGGCGGGCTGGCCTTCTGTCTGCACAACGCCGCCACCGGGCGCGAGGAGACGATGCCCCATGACGTTCCGCCCGCGCCCGAAAAGCGCCGCGTGACGGTTGTTGGGGCAGGACCCGCCGGTCTGGAGGCCGCCCGCGTCGCGGCCGAGCGCGGGCACGAAGTCACCGTGTTCGAGGCCGCCGACCGGCCCGGTGGCCAGATCCGGCTGACCGCGCTGCAGGAACGCCGGCGCGAGATGATCTCGATCATCTCGTGGCGGATGGCGATGTGCGAGAAGCACGGCGTGAGTTTCAACTTCAACACCTTTGCCGAGGTGGATAACGTGCTGGCCACCCACCCCGACGAGGTGATCGTCGCCACCGGCGGCCTTCCTCATACCGATGTTCTGGCCGAGGGGAACGACCTGGTCTGTTCGGCCTGGGACATCATTGCGGGGGATGTGAAGCCCGGACAGGACGTGCTGGTCTTCGACGACGCGGGCGACCACGCGGGCCTGCAGGCCGCCGATGCCATCGCTGCGACCGGCGCACGGGTCGAGATTGTGACGCCCGACCGCAGCTTCGCGCCCGAGGTGATGGCGATGAACCTGGTGCCCTACATGCGCAGCCTGCAGCGCCGCGACGTCACCTTCACGGTGACTTGGCGTCTGCTGTCCGTGGTGCGCGAGGGCAACCGCCTGCGCGCGACGCTTGGCAGCGACTACGGCGACATGACCTGCAAGCGGCTGGTGGACCAGGTGGTGGTGAACCACGGTACCCGCCCGCTGGACGACCTCTACTTCGACCTCAAGCCGCTGTCGAGGAACCTGGGCGAGGTCGATTACGACGCGCTGATCGCTGGACGGCGGCAAGCCGTCTTGCACAATCCCGGCAGCAGCTTCCGCCTCTACCGGATCGGCGACGCCGTGGCCGCCCGCAACACCCACGCCGCCATCCACGATGCCCTCAGACTGGTCAAGGATCTGTAGCCACGAGCGCCCCGAGACGTGCAGGCATTGCAGGTTTCTGTCCCAAATAGTCCGGCCTGAACAACTGTGTCGGACGGCCAGCGCGAAGCTCTGGCAGTGTCTTTCGCGCCAGATATTGGCCTTGGTCAGGTGAAGCAGCAGACACCAACGAACCCTCATACGGGCGAGGATCTTGCGGATGTTGTGGCCGCAGGCGCAGAGGACGGCATCGCCGATGCGGCCTTTCAGCGGGCGCCTGGCGAGGCGACCGCCTGTGTTCATGTGCCCGATCTCAGGCTCGAGGGCGCTTCGTCGCTTGATGAGCTTGGCCGATAGCGGGGGTGATGCCGCGTCTCGTGCCGCTGATCAGGACCCTGGCCGTCTCCACGCCGTGGCCGCGATAGCCGCGGCCGACCACGGCCAGAGCCGGCACCTGGCCGGTCAGGATGGCGACCTGTTCCAGCGCAGGCGCCAGGGTATGGCCGTCGTGGGGGTTGCCGGGGAAGCTGCGGGCGCCGACAGCGAGGCCTCCGTCGAGGGTTGTGGCGAGGCTGACCTTGGTGCCGAACTCGTAGCGGATGCGGGCCTTGCCCCTGGAGATGCTGTCGACCTCCGGCTCGTGCAGGGAATGGACCCTGTTCTTGCTCTGCGGCGTCTGCTCGAGCAGGCGGCCGACCAGCCAGAGCGCCTCCAGCACCCGTCCGCGCAGCGGACCTTCGGAAATGTCCTGCGAGTGGCGGCGCAGGTCCCGGCAGAGCCTTCCGGCAAAGTTCTTGATCTGGCGCAGGGCCTTGGGCATGCGCTTGAATTTTCCGGGTATGGGCATACCGCCCGACTTGAAGGGCCAGTCGCGGGGCAAGACGGGCGTAGCTCTGGCGCAGATCGATCCTGGCTTCTTTCGCCACCTCCACCAGCCGTGCGCGCGCCCGCTCGGAAGGGCCGCGCATCCGTGGGATGGGCGATGGCTTTTTCCATTCCGGTTGTGTCGACCGCGACCCGCTTCAGGCTCTTGTCGCCGACCGCGCCGGCGGCTCGGCCTGCCTCGATGGTCCCGGTCAGCAGCCATTCGACTCCTTCCTCGCCGATCCGCTTGCGCCAGCGCACCAGCGACGAGGGATCGATCGGCGGGCGGTGCCGGAAGAACGTCTCGCCGGTGAAGTGCTGATGATACGGGTTCTCGACCCAACGGGCGACGACGGCCTCGTCCGACAGCTTGAAGGCTTGCTGGCGATACATCAGCCCCGCCACCAGGCGCGGCGACGGCGCAGGCTGACCCTGATGCGAAGGGAAGAAGCGCGCGCGCCAATCCATCAGTTCCGCAAGCTTCACCAGCTGGTGGCGATCATGTCGACCAGTCGGGGGCGGAGCAGGTCATCCTGTTCAGGAGCACGAAAATGAGCTTCATCGGCGACCGGATCGCAAGGCTTCTGCCCAACGCATACGAAACTGAGCTACTCCCCGAAAATCGGACAGTGTCGGAAGCTACGACCTGACGTCTGCTGATCTCCGAGGACGAGGAAATCAGAAATGCGGAAACGCAGGAACCATGACGCGGGCTTCAAGGCGCGCGTGGCGCTGGAGGCTTTGAAGGGCGATCGCACGGTGTCGGAGCTGGCGGCCGAATACGGCGTGCATCCGACG
>NZ_JAOTBD010000072.1:2500-5599 GCF_026162625.1 Paracoccus beibuensis
AGGACGTGATACTCTGCGATAAGCCATGGGGAGCTGAGAATAAGCTTTGATCCATGGATTTCCGAATGGGGAAACCCACCTGAATGTTTGCTGTTGTTATCCCTTGGATATCAACAGTGGGCATAACCAGGTATCTTTCACCTGAATACATAGGGTTTAAGAAGCGAACCCGGGGAACTGAAACATCTAAGTACCCGGAGGAAAGGAAATCAACAGATACTCCGCTAGTAGTGGCGAGCGAACGCGGACCAGCCGAGCCTTGAGAGTGACGAGAACAGACTGGAAAGTCTGGCCATAGCGGGTGACAGCCCCGTATCGGAAGCTCGATGGGACATATTAAGTAGGGCGGGACACGTGAAATCCTGTCTGAAGATCGGGGGACCACCCTCGAAGGCTAAGTACTCCTTACTGACCGATAGCGAACCAGTACCGTGAGGGAAAGGTGAAAAGCACCCCGACGAGGGGAGTGAAACAGTTTCTGAAACCGGACGCCTACAAGCAGTCGGAGCCCCCTTGAGGGGTGACGGCGTACCTTTTGTATAATGGGTCAACGACTTGGTCTGTCTGGCAAGCTTAAGCCGCTAGGTGTAGGCGCAGCGAAAGCGAGTGTTAAATGCGCGACTTTAGTCAGACGGATCAGACCCGAAACCGAGTGATCTAGGCATGAGCAGGATGAAGGTACGGTAACACGTACTGGAGGTCCGAACCCACACCTGTTGAAAAAGGTCGGGATGACTTGTGCCTAGGGGTGAAAGGCCAATCAAACTCGGAGATAGCTGGTTCTCCGCGAAAGCTATTTAGGTAGCGCCTCGGATGTATTCCTTGGGGGGTAGAGCACTGCATGGATGATGGGGGCCCACAGCCTTACTGAGTCTAAGCAAACTCCGAATACCCAAGAGAACTGTCCGGGAGACACACGGCGGGTGCTAACGTCCGTCGTGGAGAGGGAAACAACCCTGACCAACAGCTAAGGCCCCCAATTCGTGGCTAAGTGGGAAAGCATGTGAGACTTCCAAAACAACCAGGAGGTTGGCTTAGAAGCAGCCATCCTTTAAAGATAGCGTAACAGCTCACTGGTCTAATCAAGAGGTCTTGCGGCGAAGATGTAACGGGGCTCAAGCCACGAGCCGAAGCTTTGGATGCACCTTAGGGTGCGTGGTAGCGGAGCGTTCTGTGATATAGGACGCTGCCTCTTCAGCCCAGCAATGGTCTGCGGAGGCAATGTTCTGACTGTGAAGCCGGGCCGTGAGGCAACCGGTGGAGTGATCAGAAGTGAGAATGTTGACATGAGTAGCGACAAACAGGGTGAGAGACCCTGTCGCCGAAAGTCCAAGGGTTCCTGCTTAAAGCTAATCTGAGCAGGGTAAGCCGGCCCCTAAGGCGAGGCCGAAAGGCGTAGTCGATGGGAACCAGGTTAATATTCCTGGGCCAGGAGATGGTGACGGATCCCGAGGGTAGTTCGATCTTAACGGATTGATCGGGCTGCTTAGGGGTTCCTGGAAATAGCCCTCCACAAGACCGTACCCGAAACCGACACAGGTGGACTGGTAGAGAATACCAAGGCGCTTGAGAGAACCACATTTAAGGAACTCGGCAAAATACCTCCGTAAGTTCGCGAGAAGGAGGCCCGGTTTTTGCGCAAGCAGAGGCCGGGGGCACAAACCAGGGGGTGGCGACTGTTTACTAAAAACACAGGGCTCTGCGAAGTCGCAAGACGACGTATAGGGTCTGACGCCTGCCCGGTGCCGGAAGGTTAAAAGGAGAGGTGCAAGCCTTGAATTGAAGCCCCGGTAAACGGCGGCCGTAACTATAACGGTCCTAAGGTAGCGAAATTCCTTGTCGGGTAAGTTCCGACCTGCACGAATGGCGTAACGACTTCCCCGCTGTCTCAAATGTGGACTCAGCGAAATTGAATTGTCTGTGAAGATGCAGACTTCCCGCGGTTAGACGGAAAGACCCCATGCACCTTTACTACAACTTCGCACTGGCATCAGGATTGCGATGTGCAGGATAGGCGGTAGGCTTTGAAGCGGGGACGCCAGTCCTCGTGGAGCCGTCCTTGAGATACCGCCCTTCGCACTCTTGATGTCTAACCGCGGCCCGTTATCCGGGTCCGGGACCCTGCGTGGTGGGTAGTTTGACTGGGGCGGTCGCCTCCCAAACAGTAACGGAGGCGCGCGAAGGTTGGCTCAGACCGGTCGGAAATCGGTCGTTGAGTGCAATGGCAGAAGCCAGCCTGACTGCAAGACTGACAAGTCGAGCAGAGACGAAAGTCGGCCATAGTGATCCGGTGGTCCCGAGTGGAAGGGCCATCGCTCAACGGATAAAAGGTACGCTGGGGATAACAGGCTGATGATGCCCAAGAGTCCATATCGACGGCATCGTTTGGCACCTCGATGTCGGCTCATCTCATCCTGGGGCTGGAGCAGGTCCCAAGGGTACGGCTGTTCGCCGTTTAAAGAGGTACGTGAGCTGGGTTTAGAACGTCGTGAGACAGTTCGGTCCCTATCTGCCGTGGGTGTTGGAGACTTGAGAGGAGCTGCCCCTAGTACGAGAGGACCGGGGTGGACGGACCACTGGTGGACCTGTTGTCGTGCCAACGGCAGTGCAGGGTAGCTATGTCCGGACAGGATAAACGCTGAAGGCATCTAAGCGTGAAGCCCCCCTCAAAACAAGGTCTCCCTTGAGAGCCGTGGAAGACCACCACGTCGATAGGCCGGAGATGTAAGTGCAGCAATGCATTCAGTTGACCGGTACTAATGGCTCGATAGGCTTGATTTGATCCGGAAGAAGACAGACTTCTCGTCTTCCTCCAATGCATCCTTGGACAACATCAGCTCTGCAAAAGCAGAGCCGACGCTGAGCGTGTCTTTCCCGGTCTGGTGGCCCTAGCGCGAGCAAAACACCCGATCCCATCCCGAACTCGGCCGTTAAGTGCCGCTGCGCCAATGGTACTGCGTCCTAAGACGTGGGAGAGTAGGTCACCGCCAGACCTGGAAAGACACGCAGTAATCTCTCTGATCACGATCAAACCCGATCAGGACAATCCCGGCGCGGGGTAGAGCAGCCCGGTAGCTCGTCAGGCTCATAACCTGAAGG
>NZ_JAOTBD010000073.1 GCF_026162625.1 Paracoccus beibuensis
CCTCAGGGCAACTTTGGAAGCGGTGGCCACCGGTCACCCGCAAGCAAGGATCGACGACCTGCTACCCTGGAACTTCGAGCCTTCAAGCTGAAAGCGCGTGGGGCGCAACCGCCGCTTACGAAGCGGCGGCGGACATGGGTCCAGCAATAGACCGGCTGCCATGGCCCTTCATCGCGCGCAATCTCGGTCAGCGCGTTGTAGGACTGGTAGGCGTCGCATTGCAGGAACCGGCCGCGGTATCAGGCGAGGAACTTCAGCGGATGCTCCCGCCCCCGGCCGGGGGCGCAATGGAACAGCACGATGGGCGGGCCGGCGCCGCCATGGCCGCGGTCGTCGGAGACGACGGCCCGGAAGTAGCCGCTTTTGGTAGTCTTCCGGCCCGGATCCAGCACCGGTGCGCGGGTCTCGTCCACGAAGATCCGCTCGGCGGCGCGCAGATGGACTTTCATGTGGTCGATCACGGGCATCAGGTGGAAGCAGGCGCGGCCAAAGTCATCAGGTTGCGCAAGCGACCGACGCGCCTCAAGCGGCGTCAGGTTGCCGAGCGAGGAGTGCAGCCTGACGGCGGCGTAGCCGTAGGCGCCAGAGGGCGATCTTGCGGCGGGCATCATCCAAAGTGTCGAAGATCCGCTCGTTCAGCAATTCGTCGCGCTGGCGTATACGCCAGCTTTTCGCCGAGACGGGACTTCACCGATACCCGCCGACGCTGCAGCTGCAACCGTTCGCCGAAGGCGGCGACGAACGGCGCACTGCGCGCCAGACGTGTGGAGTGCCGTTGGCCGGGGCCCATGCCACGGTTCAGCTCGGCGATCAGATGCTCCAGCCGCCGGTTGGTTTCCCGCAGCGCGTCCCGTTCGCGCAGCACGGCAAGAACGGCGTCGCGCTGGCTTTCGGGGGGGACGGACAGGTCGATGGACGGGGCTGCCGTCACGCTGTCATCATACCCTGATCCGTCTGTAGTTGAACGCTTTTTTCTTGCGTCCAGGTCTTTCCGCAACGGCTGGCTTCGGGGTTTCCAGAGGCCGGACCCGGCGCCAGTCGAGGCCTGCAAAAAGCGCGTCGAACTGTGTTCGGCTCAATGTCATGGCCCCGTCCCGGACGGCGGGCCAAGTGAAGCTCTCGGCCGTCAGGCGCTTGTAGGCCACCAGCCCGCTGCCGTCCCAGAACAGGATCTTCAGCCTGTCGGCACGTCTGGAACGGAACACGAAGATCGTGCCGGTGAAGGGATCCTCTGCCAGCATCGACTGCGCCGCCAATTCGTCGTGCCCCTTCCTGAAGTCCACCGGCTTGGTCGCCACCAGGATCCACATGCCCTGCGACGGCATCAGCACGGAGCGGCTCCAAGGGCCCGTCCCCCTGTCCCGCTGGCGGGAGGGGAGGTCATCCTCCTAGAGGATGGAATAGGAACTGGCGCCGCCGCTCGTGTCGCGTTACGGGCTGTGTCTCAGTCGGACCTGATTACCTGCCGTGGACCGAGCAGAGCCACTCCACAATCTTTTTCCGGAGACACCGTGATGCGGAACAGAATGCAAATGCCTGCCTTGGCGGACTCATCCTTCAGCCAAGGCCTTCTCTGGATGGCACTGAGCATGGCTTCATTCATCGGGATGTCCGTCGGTTCGCGCGAAATGGCGGCAACGATGTCGATCCGGCAGGTATTGTTCTTTCGTGCGCTGGTAGGGTTTGTAGTGATCCTGCTGGTTGCGCGATCCCTGTTTCCGGAAATTCGTCAGATGCACAAGTTTCCACTGCATGTTGCACGCAATGTCGTGCACTTCACGGCCCAGTACTTCTGGACGATCGGCGTCGTGCTGCTGCCCTTGGCCTCGGTCTTCGCGCTTGAATTCACAATGCCGATCTGGGTGACGCTGTTTGCCTGGCTTATCCTGCGCGAACGGATCAGCGGCCCCAGACTCCTTGCAACAGCAGGCGGCTTTGTTGGTGTTCTCGTGATCGTGCGCCCGGGCATCGGCATGGTTGATCCTGCGGCCGGGCTGGTCCTGGTGGCGGCGGCCGGATACGGCCTGTCTCTGATCATGGTCAAGAACCTGACGCGCCAGTGCTCCCCCGGCGCGATTGTCATCTGGATGATCCTGATTCAACTGCCTCTGGGGTTCGTGGCATCCCTGACGGATTGGCGCCCAGTCCAGTTCAGCGCCGTTCCATGGATGCTGCTCGCGGGCATTGGAGCCCTCAGCGCCCATTTCTGCCAGGCGCAGGCGCTCAAGCGGCTCGAAGCATCGGTCGTCATTCCGATCGATTTTCTGCGCGTACCGATGGCCGCGATCGTCGGATACTATGCGTATGGCGAGGCGATCGACCTATGGGTTTTTCTCGGCGGAGCGATCATTCTGCTGTCGAACTTCCAGGCTGTGTTGGCGGAACGCCGAGCAAGACCTGCGCAGGCCATTCCGACTGATCCTCCAGCGGCGTGCCTCAAGTGACGCAACATATCTGAGTGGTGGACGTCGATGAATGCATCTGCGTAATCGGCCGTGCGGAATGAGGCAGCGCCGTAACGAAGGCTAGGCGACAGCCGGTCGATCAAAACCCACTTCGTCGGGTTATCTGAAAGCGGCACATCTTTCCCTCATGCCGGGTCTGACAGTGAGACTTCTTCTTCCATGAAGAGGCCGGATCAGACTGCAAATTCGGCGGCTGATTGGGCGGCTCGATGGAGGGCTGTGCGGGCATCATCGCAGGTTTGGCAGGGCAAATCCGGCACCGGCTTCGGGATGAGGCGGAACGGACAAGGACGAGTCCCGAGAACCTGGTGCCGGATCGAGGGCAGCAGCCAGTTGGTGATGTGAACGGCCTGAGCACGTGGCTCTCTCGTCAGGAAAAGGTCCAGGCTGGGATCGACATCGTTGAGGTGGTTCATCTTGTTCAGGATGGACGTGCCCGGGATCTCGGGCACGTCGGAAATCAGCACGTTTCCGCTTTCGCCCTGACAATGAACCAGCAGAATGTCCAGCGACTGATCGGCTGTCATTTCAGGTACCACCCCAGGGCGCGGCCGGTCAAACGTGGTGATCTGCTTGGTCTCCAGATAGTTGTTCAGGCCCGTTCGCCCAACTTGCGTCCAATGCCAGACTTCTTGTAGCCACCCCACAGAGCCTCCGTGAAAGTTCGCTGGCTGCAGTTGATCCAGATAATTCCGGCGCGGAAGCGGCGAGCCATGCGTTCGGCCCGGTCCAGATCTGCGGACATGACTGCGGCACCCAGACCAAAGCGGCTGTCATTGTCCATGCGGATCGCGTCGGCCTCAGTCTCGAAAGGTTTGACGCGCACAACCGGGCCAAAGATTTTCTCGCACCAGATCGAGCGGTCTTCGGCCATATCGGCGAAGATCGTGGGCTTGACATAGCAGCCGCTTTCTAGGCCCGCCGGAACACTGCCCCCGGCCACAAGACGTCCCTCGGTCTTGCCGCGCTCGATCACCTCCAGCATCTTTTCGTGCTGCGATGAACTGACCAGCGGGTCCAGCAGCACGTCCTCGTCGAGGCCGTGACCGATACGGATCTTTCCGGCCTCTTCCCCCAGCCGCTCCAGCAGAGGCTCATGGATCGACTGCTCGATCAGCACGCGCGACATCGTCGCGCAAACCTCGCCATGGCTCAAGAAGATGCCGAACATGATCCATTCCACGGCCTCGTCCAGAGGCGTTGAGCGGGGACTTGCCACGGATTTCCGGGCTGATAGCCTTGATGTCGCGCGCCGCCGTCGCCATGACCTTAGAACCGGTGGGAACCGGTCCGGTAAAAGCCAGCTCGTCCACGTCCGGGTGTTCGGTCAGCGCCTGGCCAGCCTCGGGGCTAAAGCTGTCACGATGTTCAGGACGCCCGCCGACAGGCCCGCATCCAGCGCGATCTGGCCCAGTTCCAGCGCAGTCACCGGCGTGAGCTGTGATGGCTTCAGCACCATGCAGCAATCAGCCGCCATTGCCGGTGCAACATTCCGGCTGGCTATCAGCATCGGGAAGTTCCACGGGATGATGGCACCTGCAACGCCGACAGGTTCCTTCACGGCCTTCGAAACCCTCCACTGCTAGTTCGATGTCCTGATGGATTCAGTTGTCCAGCCGTGCCGCCAGATCAGCTTAGAAACGAGACACGCCTGCCGTGTCCTCGATGTCCCAAAATCGCTCCGGCAGGGGCTTGCCATTGTCCCGGACCTCGATGCGGAGAAGTTCGTCCTTCCGCACGGCAACCAGATCGCCCATGCGCCGCAGTACAACGGCGCGCTCCGCACCCGACATACGCGGCGGTGCCTTGTGGGTCATCGGGATCTCATTTTCAAAAACGATCAGGGCGATAGGAAGAAATATCCAAGGGCGGTGTCACGCTCGTGATCAGATTTCCCATGAACCGCGCGTCGGTTGCGACGTATGTCACGCCCAAATGACCGCAACCAGCAACGTGGAAGACGCCGCGGGTTCTGGCCGAAGCAGACATGACCGGAACAGTATCGGGAAACGCGGGGCGGTGCTCCATCCACTCGGTGAAGTTCTCGCAACGCGGATTGGGCAGCGTCGTTTGCACACGTCGCACATTTATCTTGCTGCGACGGAGATCCGGTGCAGCATCAAGTCCTGCCATGTCGACAGTTCCGCCAACGCGGACGCCACTGACAGTCGGCGTCACCATGAAGGCGCGGCCTGCCCCGGGGTTCTAACAGGCCGCTCACATAATCGCCGAACGGGACGTTTTTCCCGTCTTGGCGATCGATGAGGATCATGGTCGGGACCTTTGGCACTGGAGGGCATGGGTGCCTCATGGGTGCCTGGTGCCCGGTCCGGTGATTGCGCCCCCAGCAGCCGAGGCAGCCGGGCCAGGTTGTTGGCCGCCATTGTCAGGATGAAGCGGGACCTCAGCCGCTCGACACC
>NZ_JAOTBD010000074.1 GCF_026162625.1 Paracoccus beibuensis
CGACCGGATCATCACGAACCTGGGCGTCCTCGACGTTGTCCCCGGCGGCCTGAAGATAGTCGAAACAGCCGACGGCGTGACCGAGGACGACCTCCGCGCCGCGACCGAGGCCACGATCGTCATCTAATACCAACGGTCCGAATCGCTGGCGCGACGGGCTAATCGGCGGCGGGAAGCGCCGAGTGGCTGGGCTTTGCCTGCACCATGATGGGCTCGACGGGAAGGTTTCCGATAGAAGGGTTGGGTGTCAAATTGAGTCGGGCAAGTCGAGAGCTGTGTCTCGGTCAATATCAGGCCTCTGACTATGTCGCTTTTCAGGAAGCCTATTACAGCGTAGATCTTGCTGCGTCCCGCCACTATCGCGACCGTCGAGATCTTGCGCAGATCATCGAAGCCCAGGCCAATGGTGCATCGGTTCAGCGGATGATCGACCTTTGCGCCCGCGGCGTCGTAGAATAAAGCATTCGTGTCTCCTACCGCACCGCACGCGCGAACTTCAGCGAGTTCCTGTGATGTGATCATGTTCTGGCGCCGCTAGAATGAACACAACGCCGATCCCGGCGTGCCCACCGGTCCCTCCCACGTGCCCGGCGTCGCCAGGTTGCTGGCGGGCGCGGCGCCAGGCACGCGGGGTCCTCCCGTGGACAACCCTCCGCACCAGCGTCATCCTTGACCGGATGCACCCTGATCAACCATGAAGAACTTGCCTCAGGCCGCTACCGTCAACCGGTCGGATACTCCTGGAACGACTGGTCGGTTGTTGCTGAAATAAGCGGTCGGATGCCGTGGAATACGCATCCTGGCTCCGCCGTCCCCGCTCCCGGATGTAATCCTTGGTGATCGTGTAGCCGCCGGTGAACCCGCATTCGTCGCGCAGGCGGTCGAACACCCGTTTCGCCGTATTTCGCTGCTTCCGCGGCATGGAGCGGTCCGCCTCAAGCCGGCCCTCAATGATCGGGAAAAAGGGATCGAGCTTCCGCCGCCTGACCTCGGCCGCCGGTAACCCGGCGGCACCGAGAACGTCATCATCTTCGCAATCGTATCGCGGGAGATGTTGAAGGCCTTCGCCGCCTGACGGTGGCTCAAACCTGCCACGCAGGCCTGGCGAACTCTGAGTATGGTTCCACGCTGAAAATCCTCGCACCCTCCCTGCTGCCGCAGAAAGGGAAAGGATAGACAAGTTTTACGCCGCCCGCAGCAGTTCCATGCCGCCGCTCCCGTGGACGAGTTTCTCATCCCCGGCGAGTCAGAGATCAAGGCTGTTGGCACTACTTGATCTGTGCCCGCCACCGCTCAAGGACGGTATTGTTACCAATGCTGGCCGCGGGGTCCATTCGCGGCCAGCTGAGGCCTAGGCGGCCCTCGGCAATGGCCCGGCTCGCAGCTTCGGCCTCGAACGTAAAGAGATGCTCCGAATGGCACAGATCTTCGACGCGCTCATGTCCCCCTGCGGTCACATGGATACGTGCGTCCGACGGCCCCCCGTCGCGCCCGGGAGTCCAGGGGGTCGGAAGCAGCAGGCTGCCTCGATCGCCTTCGACACATATGATGTTGTCCATTGTCTGGCTGATCGCGCAGCCGATCTCGGCGGTGATGCCGCCGGCGAATCCCAGCACGCCGTGCGCAACTTCGACGACACCACTCCGGCCAATCAAGCAAACGCCACTGATGGTTTCTGGCTCCGCGTACTGCCTCTGCCCGACTCCTGCGAAAAGGCGTGCAGCGGAAACGGGGTAGCCGCCGACGTCCAAGATTGCCCCGCCGCCCAGTTCTTGCGAAAACAGTCGGGAGCCGGAATCAAAGGGTGCATGGAAGCCGAACGTCGCGCGCACGTGCCGGAGTGTGCCTATTTCGCCTGATTGTAGGATCTCCACTGCCCGCGCGATTTGCGGATGGCACAGGTACATGTAGGCTTCCATGAAAAAGACCCGGTTCTGCGCCGCTGCCTCGACGAGCCTCCTGACTTCGGCGACGGTGACTCCAGCCGGCTTCTCAACCGACACGTGCTTGCCGGCTTGGATCGCCATCAAGGCCTGCTCGGCGTGAAAGGCGTGCGGAGTCGCGATGTGAATGGCGTCCACGTGCGGATCTCTGCACAGATTCCGGTAGTCGGTGTATCGCTTCGCCTTGTCCAGACCGTAGCGCTCTCCGAACACGCGTCCGCTCGCTTCGGTGCGGCTCGCCACGGCGATGAGAACTCCTGAAGGTGCCTCCGCCATTCCTTCGGCGAAGTTCCGGGCAATATTCCCGGGGCCAATTAACCCCCACCGTGTTACAGACATATGGCGCTCTCCTAGGTAGGCAGTAGGTGTCTGTGCCGACAATGTGGGTCCGAGCCGACGAACACTGCGGCGGCTCGGCTGTGACTAGCAGTCACGGCGCTATGCGGCCGTGTGCCGGCGACACTGCTGGGCGCTTTCGGGGAGCCTTACCGTTACCTTGTACGTCCTTCCGCGTTCGATATGACTCAGGACGGACCCGTCGAGCTGCTTCCGGTCGACGTCGATCTCCCGATCGGTCAGGCCGCCGACGCGCTCAACTTCAACCTCGAAGATGGCGCCCCGGAATGTCCTGCGAAAGCGGCAGCGATCCCAGTCTGAGGGGATCTGAGGCTCGATGACAATCCCGTCGCGCATGCCCCGAAGGCCGCAAAGCTGCTCGATCACCAGACGATAGAACCAGGAGGCCGTCCCGGTGTTGAACAGGTTACTCGACCGTCCTGCGGTCTGGGGATACTGGTGCAGCGCCCCGCGATAGTAGTTCGGGATGTAGAGCGGCAGCTGGCCACGGAGGGCAATGTCATCCGCCTGGGGATCGGTTAGCATTGCGCGCAACACGCGGTAAGCCCGATCGCTTTCGTCGACATGGTAGAGCGCCGCGGCATAGAACGCGGCGGCATGATTGTAGACCGCACCGTTCTCGGCAACGCCTGGCCATTTCTGGGTCAGCCGGCCCACATCCTCACGCATCCGGGTGTAGGCGGGCGCAAAAATGGCGATGCCGTAGGGCGTCTCCAGCTGGTCATCGATGGCGCGCAGCATCCGAGCCTTGCGATCCTCGTCCGCCGCGCCGCAGAGCATCGCCCAACTCTGGGCGTTCAGGTAGATCCGCCCCTCCACGTCAGCCGACACGCCGAAAGGCTTTCCGGCGTCCGTGATGCCGCGGGCGTACCAGTCGCCGTCCCACAGATGCGCATTGATTCGCTCGACCATGGCGTTGGCCTCTCGCCGCAGCCAGCCAGCTGTTTCTTGGTCGGCTTCTGCGTCGCAGACTTTGGCCCAAAGCGACATCGCGTAACTTGACGCCTCAGCCAGCCACCCTGAGACGCCCTTGCCCTTGTATCCGACCATATTCATCGGGTCGTTCCAGTCGCCCTGCGCAATCAGAGGCAGGCCGCAGTCGTCCACCTCGCGAGCCAAAAAGCTTAGCGCTCGGGTGACGTGGTCGTAGAGGCTGTCCGTCCTGTCGCTGTCAGCCCACCCGGTCGGCGCGGCTAGAATGGAGCGGTCGTTCGTCTCGTCCAGGTAGGCGCAGGTCGCGATCACCAGCCAAACCGCGTGATCGGTGTGGGGGACCTGGTTGATGTACTTCAGCGCCGCATCAGGGCGGAGCAGGATACCGTCTGGCACCTTGCCAGATACGAACTGCTGGCTTGCGGCGCGGAGGATGACCTCGCGAGTCGTGTCGGGCCGGATGAACACCATGCCGAGCGCGTCCTGCAGGTAGTTCCGTGTCTGCGGATCTGTAGTCAGGCGGTTAGTATCTCCGTGATAGAAGACCTGCCGCGGCAGCCAGTGGTTTACGAAGACGTCGAACGCGGCATCGGGCGATTCGATCTCGAAGCTGCCCAGCCCGCCGGCCACATAGGCGCGGGAGGTGCTTTGCACCGCGTCTGCGTCGCCCCGCAGGTACTTCTCGATGAGCATAGCGACTTCGGATTTGTCGCGGGCCGGCCCGAATACCAACCTGAAGCGCTCGGATGCGCCTGCAGGGAGCGACAGGTTGTATTGCAAAATGCCTGCGGGGATCTCATAGGCCGCTTCGCCGCCGGCCAGGTTTTTGCCTGCCTGCAGCGCCGACGGGTCCGCAAGCCCGCCTTCGCCCTCGAAAGCCTGCTGCGAGACCTCGAAATGGTCGGGCAAGCGGTCGGCGGCGAGAAATGTGATGTCCTTGAAGTGGCGGTTCCGGAAATAGTCCTCGACTGCCTGATAAGGGGTCACGCTAGTGCAGAGGACGGCGCCGAGGTCAGCGTCGAAGTGAAGAGATCCTGCCGAAATGGGCGCAGCGGTCGCGCAGCCCTCCTGCCGGTCCTCTACCTGCGTGGTATCTCGATGGGAGATTTTCAGGAGGCGCTGGCCGCGCGCCCGGATCGAGAACGAGGCCGGCAAGATCACCGAATGGCGCTCGAAGGCGCTGCCACGCTACAGGCGGCTGACGAAGAGGGCCGAAACCCTTCGCGGCGGTCTACCTGGCCGG
>NZ_JAOTBD010000075.1 GCF_026162625.1 Paracoccus beibuensis
CTGTTCCTTGATCATTCCGATGATCTGCGCCTCGGTGAAGCGGCTCTTCCTCATGTCGTCTGCTCCTTCTTGATGAAGCAAACTCTACATCAGAGCGAGGGACGTTCCGGGGGGCAGGTCACTCCGGGTACGCGTCGTTGCAGCAGATGCTTATCAAACCGAAGAGTTAAGAGTGGTGCCAGGAAGTTTTCCACTCGTCGAGCACGTCTACTTCAACCCACCCGCTTCTCAGGAGGCGGACTCGTGGTGGGCTAGATACAAGACTCAACTCGCCGGCTTGACCGACACAGCGCGTGCCTCAGTTGAGGCAGACTCCCGCTATATTCTCCAGCGCGGAATCTTGGCAGCAGACACCGCGAAACCCGAAGAGTGGTCATCCCGCCGATCACGCACGGGTCTCGTCATGGGCTCGGTACAGTCTGGCAAGACGGCTTCCATGCTGGGTGTCTCAGCCCTGGCCATCGACAACGGCCTCGACATCATCGTCGTCCTCGCCGGGACCCGTCTCTCCTTGTGGCGCCAGACCTATGAGAGGCTGGTGCAGCAGTTGGACTCAGGCGAGGAAAACGTACAGAAGATTAAGCGCCGCCTGCTGTGCCCTACGCCTGGCATCGCTCTGTCAGAACAGGCCTACCCACTAGCAACCACTTACGGCTTGACGCCGGCACAAGTGCGACAACGGCTGGGTCAGCGCAAGCCTCTAATCATCGTGGCGATGAAGCAGACCGATCATCTGCATGCCTTGGCCGCAAGCCTGCGCAACAACGTTTTTAACGAAGTTAAGGAGCTTGATCGCAGCGTCCATATGCTCGTGCTCGACGATGAGGCCGACGACGGCTCAATCCTCGATGCCATCGTTGAGTCCTCACAAGACCCTATTTACGGCAGACTAAAGCAGATCCCACGTGCGATCGCCAACCTCTGGGATCCTCCCCAGGGTTCTCCTAAAAATCTGTTCTCGACCTACATCGCCTACACGGCGACACCTCAGGCCAACCTTCTTCAGGAGGATCACAACCCCCTGGCGCCACGAGACTTCCTGATTTCTCTCCGCACGCCACTCGACGTTGGCCATCCAGTAGATACAACCAACCCTGGCAATCTCAATGCTCCTCGCTCATCGACCTACCCAGAGGCAGTTGGGATCCGTTCTTTCTACACCGGCGGTGAGGTATTCTATCGCCGTGCGGAAGCAGCCAAACTATGCGTGCCCACCACCAACTTCGTGCAGCAGGACCTGGCCGACGCAGTCCGAGCTTTCTTGGTAGCGGGCGCAATCCGCCTACACCGGTCTGGGAGGCTCGGCCCAGCGTCCGCACTCGCAAAGCAATTCGACACCAAGGAAGAAGCCCTTGCCAACGCGGCTTCGCCGCACTCGATGCTATATCACCCTTCTGCGGCAATCCAGCACCACTTCCGGGGCGCTGAGGATCTCCTGATCTGGGCGGGAATTCGGGATCGAGCGACGGCGCGAGATATGCTCGATGCGGGAGATGCCAGGTTCCCCCACGCGTTAGTGGATCAATTGCTTGCGGACCCCGCCCCATGGGTGCAATGGCTCGAAAAGTATCGCGCCTCCGCCAGAGTAATAGAGGAGGAGTTCGACGTCCTGCCACCGGCGAGTTTCCCGGACTGGCAGACCGTCGAAAACCTACTAATTCGGGAGGTGATCCCTGGAACTAGGATCGCCGTGGTCAACAGCGACCCTAACGCTGACGATCGCCCTGCCTACGCACCGAGCCAGGATGCAGACACCGGTAAATGGAGAGCAGCCCGCGACCTCTGCACGATCTTCGTCTCGGGGAATGTCATGGCCCGGGGACTGACGCTGGAAGGGATGACCACGGCGTTGTTTCAGCGTTCATCGGCCAACCCGCTGGCCGACACCCAGATGCAGATGCAGCGCTGGTTCGGCTACCGCGGGTCACATATTGAGTTGTGCCGCATCTTCGCCTCCAGCGACCAGCTCTCGCTCTTCCGTGCTTATCACGATGTCGACGAAGCGGTTCGAACTGCCATCACCGAGCGCATGATGCGCGACGCCCCTAAACCGACCGTCTTGCAGGGTTTTAATTTCGAAGCTACCGGCAAGATCGCAGGCGTGGGCCATCTACCACTATCACCAGGGGCACGCCCATTTGTTACGGTCATCAATGACAGCCGGCAGGCGGATCCCAATGCAGACATCGTGGCTAGACTCTTCGTTCGGCCATCCAGCGACCTCACTGTCGCCCGTGTGTTGCGGGGCCGGATCCTAAATGTTCCACTCGAACTAACCGAGGCCGCCGAACTCTTGGGTAGCCTCGCTTTCCCAGGTTACCAACCCGGGAGCGAGGGGTTTCACGCGGACTTCTGGAGCGGTATCGAAGCCCGGGCAAACGCAGTTGCCCCACTAGCGGATTCACCTTTCTATCGCCCGCCGGTGAGGCATGGTGAGGGAGACCAGCCAAGGCGAGCCTGTCCCTATGCCATCGCCGCCTACCTTCGACTTTGGTCGGCCTGCCTCACTCGGTCGATCACGGGCCTATTTGTCACTGGCCAGCCCGGCGATCTATGGTCCTACGCCGACCTTAGGCGCAAGAGCGCTGAGCGACCACGGTTCTGGATCGGCATTCGTTACGGAGATGGTGCCCTCGTATCCAAAGGTCCGCTGGCACTGCTCCCATTTAACATACGCGCCACCACAAAGAGGGTGGCCGAAGGCGAACTCAAGACCACTTGGGGTGCGAGTGCCCCCAACGCCAGCCCGAACCAGTATCGCGGCGACGTCTACTTCGATTATTACCACCGTTCGGCTGAGGTGCCGTCGAGCAACAGCACAGGGTGGCGACCCAGCGGCTCCGACGGTCAAATCCTCTTCTACGTCAATCAACACCCCGGTGACGAGCACCCCACAGTCGCAGTTGCAGTCTGTCTCCCTGCGGGAGGTCCGGAGCAGTTCTCAGCCACCCGTGCTGGAAACGACGGTCGCTAAGAAGGAACTCCCATGACCAGCTACGAAGCAGTGCTAAACCAGATCAAAGCCGTTCCAGCAGGCACCATTGGAGAAGACCGCACCATTGCCTGGTTGACGGATTCGAAGGTGGTCGGGGTCGCTCGGAATAGCCGCGGTCACTTGGAACTGTTCCTTGCAGGCGACGAGTTAAGGCCCCGGACCGGCACGGTGAATAACGCGATGCGCTACCACTCCTGGCACCGTGACACCCTGCCTCCGCTGAACGCAAACCGCATTTGTTTACCCGCACTGGGGCATTTCGACCAGGTCTGTGCATTTATTGCCGCTGAACTGCTGCGCGAGAAAGCTGATTCTAATTTGGAGAGCGCCTTCGCCGTCACCGAGCCGCTGATCG
Organism: Paracoccus beibuensis; assembly: GCF_026162625.1. Lineage (GTDB taxonomy): Bacteria > Pseudomonadota > Alphaproteobacteria > Rhodobacterales > Rhodobacteraceae > Paracoccus > Paracoccus beibuensis. The sequence goes on from NZ_JAOTBD010000075.1 coordinate 3,351, forward strand.
AACTCGCCATTAAGCGCATGGAGATCTCCGAGAACGCGATCCTCGGACTCGTTGGGGAACTGCTCCTACTCGACGCTCTCTGCCGCCGCGCGGCCGATCCCCAGGTGGGACCAATTGTTCAGGCTTGGGATGGTTGGCGCCGCTCGGCAAGGGACTTCACATGGGAAGGCACTGGCGTAGAGATAAAGACTACTACTCTCACCACTTCAAGTCACGCCATCCATGGCGTCCACCAAATCGAGCCCACCCCTGCCAGGGATGATGCCACAGGGGAAGCGCGCCTGCTGCTCGTAAGCATCGGTCTGCGCCAAGCAGATCTAAATGAGCCCGCTTTGTCGATCCCTTCCTTGGTAGAGAGCATTCTTGAGCGACTCAACGCCACCGGGGCTAGCGGCTTAGTCGACGAGTTTCTCACGCGCGTGTCTGTGTACGGCACAGAGTCCGGCATCGGATACGAGCATGCCACGATGGTCAACGAGGCACCGTTTGCAACTCCATTTAGCGTGACCTTCGTCCGTGGGTACGACATGGCAGACCCGGCCGTCGAGGTCTTGCGGCGCCATGATGTCATCACCCATCAGCATGTGGATGCGCAGTCGGTCGCCTTCCGCGTGGAACTTCCCGCGACGATCAGCTTGGACAATCCCATCGCAGGTGCCCGACGCGTCGTGGAGGCGATCCTGAGCCTGCACATTTAGGAACTGTTGATTTTAGCGCGGAACTGACCCCCCGCGGGATTGGTTGGCCGATGCACAGTCGGCAGACAAAGGATGTCGTTCTGCAGGCCTTGCTAGTGGCTGACTGGCGGCACACGCCGAGGGGCAATGTGCTGATTCACTCAGGTCATGGTAGTGAGTTCTCCAGCACGGACTGGGCAGCATTCCTGCGGGCTCATAATCTGGAGCATTCCGTGAGCCATCCATGTCCGCCATCAGCGTCGGACAGCATAACCTGCGTCAGATGAAACCGAACTGTCCGCCACAAAATCAGCCCGTCTATTCCAAAGTAAGCGGCGGTTGCGCCCCACGCGCTTTCAGCTTGAAGGCTCGAAGTTCCAGGGTAGCAGGTCGTCGATCCTTGCTTGCGGGTGACCGGTGGCCACCGCTTCCAAAGTTGCCCTGAGGTA
>NZ_JAOTBD010000076.1 GCF_026162625.1 Paracoccus beibuensis
GGCCCATACCCCGCCAGCACCAATTTCGGCGCCACCTCGGTCGGCACGCTGTCGATCCGCCGCTTCCTGCGCCCGGTCTGCTACCAAAACCTGCCCGAAGCCCTGATGCCGCGAGATCTCGGGCAATAACGCCTCTTGTCCTGATGCTGAACCCTGCCAGCCGCTCTTCTGCGGCTGGAAAAGGGATATCAGCTGCACTGGCTGGACGAGGTATCCGGCCCGGATGCGCCGCTTGCACAGCAAGGACCGGTCATCCGCCGGCAACTGCTGCACCATCGGCACATGACAATTTTTCTTTGCGATATATGGCCCGTCGAAAACCCGCGCGATTACAAACTGCACTTCGCTCGCTACAATCAGCATTCTCAGCCACTTGAAGTCTGGGCGCGGAGCCGAGACGAATGGCGGGGTTGGCAAGAATACAGGCCCGGACGCAACGATTTTAACCGTCCGCTCATCTTCTCGCTCATCCAGTTCTTCCATCAACCCGACACTTGGTTGTTTGGTGGCGTCTTTCGGGTCCTTGCAAGGCACCCCGTTCGTTGCGATGTGGAATCAACGGATCAGGGCGCGGGATTCGCCGGACGGCTATAGCTTCACTCTCCCTATCGCAATCGCACGACCCGACCCCGTATGGGAGCGCACCATGTGGGTTTCACCGTCAGCGAATCTCTGCGTGAAGCCTATGCCGGACTGGCTTTCCCGAGCTTCGACGAGATCGACCTCTCCTTTGAAGAACTTGAGGCGCTGGTGAGGAATGACCGTCCTGATTGGCGGGTTGCAGTGGAGAACGTTAAGGGAGTGTATCTAACAGGCCGCTGAAACAGTCGGCTCTCGAGGCGGTTTGCAGAACATGATCCGTTGCCTGGAGGAAGACGGCGGGGGTCATCATGCGCGGAGCGGACGAATAGAGCCGGTCGCTGTTCAGCTATCGATCTTGAGCGCCGCATTCCCGCGCGGCACCCGTTGCGGAAGATCCGGCAGGTCGTGAATGACGCGCCGGCCAGCCTGGATGCCGAGTTCGAAGGGCTTTGCACCGACTTCGGTCGCCCCTCGATCGCGCCGGAGCGGCTGATCCGGGCCGGCCTGCTCCAGATCCTGTTTCCGGTTCGCTCCGAGCGGCAGCTGATGGAGCAGATGCAGTATAACCTGCTGTTCCGCTGGTCCGTGGGGCTTCATCGATGACCCCGTCTGGGGTGAAGGGCGTCAGCCCTGAACGGGCGAGGCCCCGGGCCGAAGGCCGACCGTGTCCACCAGGAACCGCAGCCGGCTGCCGACGACCGGGATGTCGCGCAAGGTGATGGCGGCGAGCACCACCAGGTCGCGCCGTTCCTGTCGGACGATCATTTCCCGGTCGATGGCACGTTCAAGGCCTGGGCGTCGAAGGGCTTCAAGCTGAAGGCAGAGGGCACGCCGCCCGATGACGAGGGTCACGGCGGCCCGCCCCTAGGGTGATACCCCCGCTGTGAGCCCCGACACGCCAACCGCCGAGACCAGCTCCGAGACTGCTCCAACGACGAGGTCGACTTCAAGGGCGGGAAGCGCTCCAACGCAACCCGTGCCTCCACGACCCGGAGGCACGGCTTTACAGGAACCGCCTGGCGCGGGCGCAATGCCCTGTTTCATGGGGCATGCGCTGGAGAACCGCCAGGGGCTGGTTGTCCAGGGTGACCTGACCCAGGCCGACGGTCATGCCGAACGGAAGGCCGCGCTTGATATGGCGCATCGTCACTCTGGCTCAACCCGGAAGCTGACAAGGCCCATGATGCCGCCGGCGTCGTGGCCGATCTGCGCCGCGGCATTCGGCAGTCGACGGACGCACCACCCGACACCAAGGCTATGCCTTCTCCATCAGGCACCGGAAGCGGAGAGGAGCCCTTCGGCCGCGCCAAGGCCATCGGCGGCATGGCCCAGACCGTTTGCCGCGGTGTCGAATGGCTGAGGTCCCGCTTCATCCTGACAATGGCGGCCAACAACCTGGCCCGGCGGCCTCGGTTGCTGGGGGCGCAATCACCGGACCGGGCATCAGGCACCCATGAGGCACCCATGCCTTCCAGTGCCGAAGACCCCGACCATGATCCTCATCGATCGCCAAGACGGGAAAAACGTCCCGTTCGGCGGATATTTCAACGGCCTGCTAAGGCCGCCGATGCCAGGGTACACGACAGATCATGGGCGAAGGTGGGTGCATTTCCGTTCGGCAGGGAGCATCGCGGCCGCAGACTGGGCATCGTTGGCATCGGGGCCATCGGGCACAAGGTGGCGGAGACGCTCGACCTTGCAGTCGCATACTGGAACCGCAGTCCGAAGGCCTTGCCATGGCGCGCGGTTCCCACCTTGGTCGGACCGGCGTGCGAAAGCGACATGGTGGGGGTTGCCGTGGCGGTGGAGGGGGGCGAGGGGATTAAGGCCCCGGTCCTGCACTTGGGCCCGACGGGCTGCTGGTGAACGCGGCGCGCGGATCTGTGGTCGACGAAGACGCATTGATCGCGGCACCTTCCGGCGGCCGCCTGGGTGGCACCGCACTGCACGTCTTTGCCTCCGAGCCTGATCCAGATCCGCGCCTGACCTCGTGGCCGAACTTTACCCCGTCGCCGCAAGCGTCGGGCACGGTCGAGACCCACGACGCCATGGCTGGCCTGATCTTGGATGACATCGAAGCCACCTTCAACGGTCGGCCTCTGATGAGTGAGGCGCCGTCGAAGTCGGGAACCGAGGCGGCGCAAAACTGGTACGAACGAAGCGACCTCTTTCGTTCCTCGTCATACTGTCAGCAAACTTGCGGTAACGTCTGAGCGACGTAGGCCAGAAGCGTTTGGCGTGCATCCAGCGGATGCCGGATGACGCCATGTCGGCTTCACGCTGTTTCGGCTGCGAGCGGGGCAGACAGCCGGCGAGGCCACCGGCGAAGGCGAGGTCACCCTGGTCATGGTCGCAGGAAAGATGCGGGTCACCGCGGCGGTCGGGACCGGCGTGTTCTTGGCGACAGGACGAATGTCTTCGAGAAGACCCTGCCGCATTGCCTTTACGTCCCGACCTAACAGCACTGACGGGTCCGGGGACTCGAGCTTGAAAAAAGCACCGGTGGGTTCAACCGGTCAGCGCAACGGCTCGTTCGAAGGTATCAGCCGGCGTCTGGAAGCCAAGCGTTGTGCGTGGCCGTGTGTTGAGTCGCAGGGCAACGTGGTCGAGGTCGCTTCGAGTGTGGACGGATCGGTCTGTCCCGTTCGGGACGTATCGGCGAAAGAACCCGTTGGTGTTTTCGTTGCTGCCGCGCTGCCAAGGGCTTTTGGGACTGCAGAAATGGACGCTGACATCCGTCGCGACGGTGAGCTT
>NZ_JAOTBD010000077.1 GCF_026162625.1 Paracoccus beibuensis
TCCACGGTTACGGATTTTGCGAGGTTTCTGGGCTGGTCGACGTCTGTGCCTTTTGCGACGGCGGTGTGGTAGGCGAGGTACTGCATTGGGACGGCGTAGAGGATGGGGCGGAAGATGCCGCCTCCGGTGGGCAGGGCGAGGGTTGCGGTGACGCCGTCGCCCGCCGCGGCGATGCCTTCGGCGTCCGAGATCAGCAGGATGCGGCCGTGGCGGGCCATCACCTCCTGCATGTTCGAGATGGTCTTGTCGAAGAGCTCGTCATGCGGCGCCAGCACCACCACCGGCACGTCGCCGTCGATCAGGGCGATGGGGCCGTGCTTGAGCTCGCCCGAGGCGTAGCCCTCGGCGTGGACATAGCTCAGCTCCTTCAGCTTCAGCGCGCCCTCCAGCGCGACGGGGTAAAGCGCGCCGCGGCCCAGGTAGAGCACGTCGCGCGCCTGCGCCAGCCATTCGGCCTGCGTGCGGCAGTCCTCGCTCAGCGCCAGCGCCTGGCCCAGCAGCGCCGGGATCGCGCGCAGGTCGCGCAGATGCGCCGTCAGCGTGGCATCGTCGATGCGGCCGCGGTCATGGGCGGCCTTCAGCGCCAGCACGCCCAGCACGCTCAGCTGGCAGGTGAAGGCCTTGGAGGAGGCGACGCTGACCTCGATCCCGGCCAGTGTCGGCAGGGCGATGTCGCTGTCGCGCGCGATGGCCGAGGTGCCGACGTTCACCAGCCCCACCGTGCGCGCGACGCGGCCGCGGGCATAGTGCAGCGCGGCCAGCGTATCGGCGGTCTCTCCGGACTGGCTGACGGCCACGAACAGGCTGGCGGGCGACAGGGGCGGCTCGCGATAGCGGAACTCGGATGCGACGTCGATGTCGCAGGGCAGGCCGGCCAGCTGTTCGAACCAGTACTTCGCGACATGGCCGGCCAGGTGCGCCGTACCGCAGCCGACCAGGGTCACCCGGTCCAGCGCGGCGAAGTCCAGCCCCTCGGGCAGCACGATGCGGTCGCCCTTGACGTAGTGGTTCAGCACGTCGCCGATCACCACCGGCTGCTCGGCGATCTCCTTGGCCATGAAGTGGCGGTGGCCGGCGCGGTCGATCACGGTCGCGCCGACGTCGATGCGGGCGGTGGCGCGGTGGGCCTGGTGGCCGTCCGCGTCCCAGACCTGCACCCCGGCGCGGGTCAGCACGGCATGGTCGCCATCCTCCAGATAGGTGATCCGGTCGGTGAAGGGCGCCAGCGCCACCGCGTCCGAGCCCAAAAACATCTCTGCGTCGCCATGGCCGATGGCCAGGGGGCTGCCGCGCCGGGCGGCGACCATCAGGTCGCCCTCGCCCTCGAAGAGGAAGGCCAGCGCGAAGGCGCCGTGCAGCTGCGCCAGCGTGGCGCGGGCGGCCTCGACGGGCCCGAGGCCCCGGTCCATGTGATGCGCCGTCCACAGCGCCACCGTTTCGGTGTCGGTCTGCGACTGCGGCTGGATGCCCAGCTCGGCCAAGCCGGCGCGAAGCTCGCGGAAGTTCTCGATGATGCCGTTGTGCACGACGGCCACGCGGCCCGACCGGTGCGGGTGGGCGTTCACCTCGGTCGCGGCGCCGTGGGTGGCCCACCGGGTGTGGCCGATGCCCGCGTGGCCGGGCAGGGGCTGGTGGACCAGCCGGTCCGACAGGTTGATCAGCTTGCCCACCGCGCGCCGCCGGTCCAGCCGCCCCGAGGCGTCGACGGTGGCGACGCCGGCGCTGTCATAGCCGCGGTATTCCAGCCGCTTCAGCGCGTCGACCAGCAGCGGAGAGACCTCGTGGCTGCCCAGAATTCCGATGATGCCGCACATCAGCGTGCCTCCTTCTTCATGCGGAGCGCCGCCATCAGGCGCGTGGCGAGGCCCGGTTTCGTGACCTGCCGGGCCCGGCCGAGCGCCAGGGCGCCGTCGGGCACGTCCTCGGTGATGGTGCTGCCCGATCCGGTCATGGCATCCGCGCCGATGGTCACGGGGGCCACCAGCATCGTGTCGCTGCCGATGAAGGCGCGCGGCCCGATGGTGGTGCGGTGCTTCATCACGCCGTCATAGTTGCAGGTGATCGTGCCCGCGCCGATGTTCGTCTGCTCGCCCACATGGGCGTCGCCGAGGTAGGTCAGGTGGCCGACCTTCACGCCCTCGTCCAGGACGCTGTTCTTGATCTCGACGAAGTTGCCGACATGCACGTCGCCGCCCAGTTCCGCGCCGGGGCGCAGCCGCGCGAAGGGGCCGACGGTCGCGCCCGAGGACACGTGGCAGCCTTCCAGGTGGCAGAAGGGCAGGATCTCGGCCCCGGACTCGACGGTGACGCCGCGGCCGAAGACGACGTTCGGGCCGATGATCGCGTCGCGGCCGATGACCGTGTCCAGCGCCAGGAAGGTGCTGGCCGGGTCGGTCAGCGTCACGCCGTCGGCCATCAGCGCCGCGCGGGCGCGGGCCTGGAAGGCGGCCTCGGCGGCGGCCAGTTCGGCGCGGGTGTTGATGCCGAGCGTCTCGTCCTCGGGGCAGATCACCACGTCGGCGCGCCGGCCTTCGGCCCGGGCCAGCGCCACCAGGTCGGTGAGGTAGTATTCCCCCGAGGCGTTGTCGTTGCCCAAGGCCACGATCAGCCGGCGCAGCAGGTCCGCGTCCAGCGCCATGACGCCCGAGTTGCACAGCGCGATGTCGCGCGTGGCGGCGTCGGCGTCCTTCCATTCCACGATCCGCTCCAGCCCCCCGCCGCCGGTCACGAGGCGGCCATAGCGGCCGGGAACGGCGGCCTCGAAGCCCAGCACCACCACGTCCGACCGGTGCCCGGCCAGCGCCGCCAGCGTGTCCCGGCCGATGAAGGGCGTGTCGCCGTAAAGGACGATCACCCGCCCCTCGAAGCCTTCCAGCGCGGGCAGGGCCTGCGCGACGGCGTGGCCGGTGCCCAGCTGTTCGGCCTGCAGCACGGTCGCGGCATCGGGGTCCAGCCCCGCGACCGCCCGCGCCACCGCGTCAGCGCCATGGCCGGTCACGACGACGACCTGCTCGGGTCCCAGGCTGCGCGCAGAGGCCAGCGCGTGGCCCACCAGCGGCACGCCCCCCAGCCGGTGCAGCACCTTGGGAAGGTCCGACTGCATCCGGCTGCCCTGGCCCGCCGCAAGAACAACAACCGCCAAAGCCCTCTCGGACATCCCAGACCCCCATCACCCGTTTGCCTATCGTTCCCGCGCGTTCTAAGCGGGGACGACAAAAGGCGAAAGAGCCGAGTTC
>NZ_JAOTBD010000078.1 GCF_026162625.1 Paracoccus beibuensis
ACGACTCCGCGTGCGTATGCGCGCGCGGCGGGTGGGGGTCCGGGGGAGGGGAAACCTGCTCAACCGCAGCTCTGACGGCACGAACAAGATTGCTTGTGAGAAGGATCAGCGACGAAGCTGCGCTTTGACTGGAAGCCGCGCTATGGACAACCGATGCTACAGGCCGCCTTTGGCTGTCAGTGTGGCAAGAAATGGAAGCGTAATTTTTTACACCCGCCCACGTCGCCGTTCTTCGCCACCAGAGCCATTTTGACCAGCAGGGACAGGGTGGAACAGCGGCGAAGTATACATTCCGCATTTCCTGCCATGTACGCCTCTTTTGCCGTAGGCAGGCCGTTCCGCCTGCTGCTGATCCTCCTCCTCGCGGTCGAGCTGGTCTGAGAGCCGTTGCACCGCTGCCGTCACGTCCACCCCCTGATCGTCATAGGCGCGCAGGATGATGGCGGCAGACTCGATCCGGTCCAGATAAGTCTCTTCGGGAAAAGTCGCTGAGATCGCCCTGGCACAGCTTGGCAGTGCCCTCGGGGCCAAGCGCCGTTTTCGCCGCCTCGACCAGTTCACGCGCCTGCGACGGTGACAGATCGCGGGTGCGGGCGGTGATGAGCAGGCCGTTCATGTGGATGCTGGCTATCTGGCGCTCCTCGGGCGTGGTGCGCCCGAACTCGCGGCGCAGGGCCTTTTCCTGCGCCTTGACCCCAGCCAGGAGCTGGGCCGCGCCGCGCTCGATCTGCTGCAGCCGTTCCTCGTAGACCGCCTTGGTCCTGGCGATGGCCTCCTTGGCCGCTTCTGTGGCCCTTTGACGCCATTCCTCGTCGCATTCCCTTCCCACCCCCCGGGAGATTGCCCTTCTGGCGCTCAGGGAGCCGGAAATCGGCCTCTACGGGTGCATTGGCGGGGGCATAGTACTCCTTGATGGTCTGGTGATTGGCTTGGCTGCGCTCACGCCCGCGCTCGAGGCCGAAATCCTGGCCGACCTCGCGGGCGAAATCGGTCTGCATCGTGCTGAGGGTGACCTTGCCGCCGACCAGCTCGCGGGCGTTGAGCTCGCCGCGGGCATCGAGGGGGATCTCCTCGCGCGAAGGGTGACAGAAGTGACCGTCCCACCAATTTGAAAAAATGTGCAAAAAAATGTGCACTCGCTAGACAATTTGTCCTGCGTTCAAATTATCCGTTCGCCCCTGACGGGGGAAGGGCACATTTTTTCAATGGGCAACCGTTGCGTTGACAGGAAGAGAAGCCGCCTACGGCGGCTCGATCCCCCGGCCCTTGCCAGCCTTGCGGGGGCGCTGCGGGCCAGGGATCGACGGGCTGCGAGAGGCGTAAAAAATTACCGATGCATTTCTTGCCACAGTACACTTCCACCGAAGGAGAGCCGCTATGCCAGATCAAAGCAACAATCGGGAACCGCCCACAAAGGATCGCACGGCCAAGACGCTAGCAGAGAAGGTCAGGCCGATCCAGGAGCGGGCAGAGCGGGAAGGCTTTGTCTCAGATGGCTCAAGCGACAAGCCGATGCTGGACGAAGCTTGGGGCGAGGCATCATGATGATCACGCCAGAGCTACGCTCCCGCCATCAGGCAAACCTGTGAAGTGTCGTATTTCAGGCTAAGGCTACTCCACGGTCCCGGCGCGCAAGGGCGATCGAACCATGTCCGGTAGCGAAGCGCATTGTTTTCGATATTAAGCCAGGCACACAATGGAACAAGTGGTGGACGCCCGTTGTCGCGCAGAAGGCCGGGGCCGAGCCAACTCGTATAGTATCCGCCACAATCTTCACCGGGCTTGCCGAGACCTTTGATGTGCGTCGCTTCAAAATTATCGACAGGTATCCTGCTGTCGGTCTTCGCATCGTAAAGGCCATTGAGAGCGCGGTCGTAGGACTGTACGAAAACGTAGCGGTCATCGAAGCAAACGAGCTCAACGTCGCGTACCAGGCGATGCTTGCCATCCAGCCCCGACAGATCCCACCTTCCATAGCGGTTCCAGTCAAACTCCCGGTCCAACTGCATTCCGTTCGGCAGGGTCACGGATTCCTGGAAGCTCATCGCCCACCTTGTACCGGCGAAGCATGCCCAGAGAAGGATTAGCCCGGCAAGTCCGAGCAAAGTGTATCGGGCAAACGTACCCGCGGGAGATCGCGCCCTAAATATCACCGCCCCTACCATACTCGCTTCTCCCGGCGTCCTTCATCACATCGGCGGAGAAAGGTGTCCTCCAGTTGCCGGTGATTGGATACGGTGTACCGCCAACCTCGATGCCGATATCAAGCGGATCCTCAAAAATGTCGCTGAACTCGAAAGTGGTTTCACCGCTGATCCGGAGCATCGCGCCACGGTCTTCGACGCGACCGACAAAAGCTCCGCGAACCACACCATCGCCGTGCGAGAATGCGACATCACCGAAATCATACGGAGCGCCGAAGTCGTAGCTGAACGACCCCGCGCCCGACGCGCGCGCCTCATTCGCGATCTGGTCCGCGAGACGGCGGAACGCGCCCTCGGTCCCATCGTCATAGGCGTATTGCTCGGCAATCTCTCGGAGATGTCCGATCTCTAGCAGGGTCACCGCGCGTCCGCCGCCATTATAATAGTGGCGAACGAAATCTAGGTTGGTCCACCGATCATAGCTCGATGCAAGGATCGTGGTGAACTCGTGAAATCCGAATTCGGTCTCACCGGCGACGAAGGGAACCCGTTCGCATCGACAGTTGTAGTCCTCGCCGGGATGTCCCGGCTTTGCCGCACGATCCTCGATGTTTTGGCTTAAGAAGATGTTAACCAAGCGCCCGGAGCAGTCTTGCGCCTCCCGCACAATGGCTCCGGCCCGTGAACATGCGCCCCCTGCTGGGTCGAGACTTTGAGGTTAAAGCGATGGCTGCAGGATCTTTCCCACCCCACAACCCCCGGCTGATCCCCCGCCCTCTCCTCGTGCGGCCGCATAACACCCCATATCGCGCCAACAGCAGCTTCCGGTTGAAGCGCGGCCTTGCCGCCATCCCCTTCACAAGCCCCTTCTGCCCCTCCGCCAGAGTTGCGATTGAGAAGGGTTCCCCTCCCCCGTACCCCCACCCGCCGCGCGCGCCCACGCACGCGGAGTCGG
>NZ_JAOTBD010000079.1 GCF_026162625.1 Paracoccus beibuensis
TGCTGATGAACCCGAAGAAGCTGTATCGGCTCTATCTCGATGAAGGGCTGTCGGTCCGGCGCCGGCGTGGCCGCAAGCGTGCCCGAGGCGCACGAACGCCGATGCTGCTGGCCCTGATGCCCAACCAGCGTTGGTCGCTGGACTTCGTGGCGGACACGTTCGGGGCGTCGCGCAACTTCCGGATCCTGGCGGTGATCGACGACTGCTGCCGCGAGAACCCGTGTCTGATCGCCGACACCTGCATCTGGGGCGCCAGGGTGGCCCGCGCGTTGGATGCACCGGTGCGGATCTACGGCAAGCCCGACTGTATCGTCAGCGACAACGGGACCGAGTTGGCCCGGCGGTCTACCTAAAACCGATGTTCTGGCCGAGGGGAACGACCTGGTCTGTTCGGCCTGAGACATCATTGGGGGATGTGAAGCCCGGACAGGACGTGCTGGTCTTCGACGACGCGGGCCTGCAGGCCGCCGATGCCATCGCTGCGACCGGCGCACGGATCGAGATCGTGACGCCCGACCGCAGCTTCGCGCCCGGGGTGATGGCGATGAACCTGGTGCCCTACATGCGCAGCCTGCACCGCCGCGACGTCACCTTCACGGTGACTTTCCGCACTGGACCGTAATCGAGAACGTCGCCTATGGCCTGAAGGTCAAGGGCATCGCCGCTGCCGAATGGCGCGCGAGGGCGTTGGAGACGTTGGATCAGGTCGGCCTCGGGACTTGGGCCGACGCGCTGCCGCCGCGGCTGTCGGGCGGCATGCAGCAGCGCGTGTCCCCAGCCCGGTGCCACGGGCACGACGCGAACGCCTTGGGGCGCGACTTCCTTCGACAGGCTCTTGCTGTAGACCAACAGGGCTGCCTTCGCTGCGGCATAGGCCGTGGTAGCCCCGGGGAGCGGCAGCAGGCGCTGGGTTGACGTGACGTGGATCACCACGCCCGAGCCCTGTGCGACCATGCCCGGCACCGGCGCTCGGCCAAGACGCAGTGCGGGCAGCAGGTTCAGCGCGATCTCGGCTTGCCATTCCTCATCGCTCAAGGCCCCAAAACGACCGCCGGGAGCCGAGGACCTGCCAAGCATGTGGACAATAATGTCAGCACCGCCAATCCGGTCCTGCACGCCCGCGGCAGTTGTCTGGCATCCTTCCAGACTCGTCAGATCGGCGGCGACGAACTGTCTTCCGGCAGGCCCGCGGGCTTGCGCGCGGTGGTCAGAACCTGCGCACCAAGCTCATGAAAAAGCGCCACGGTGGCTGCGCTCGCGCCCTGCGTGCCGCCGGTGATCAGGACTCGCTTGCTCTTCAGCGTAAGGAACTCGGGCATCATCCGATCTCGGGGTGGGAGATATGGTCCTTGGAAAGCCCGAAGGTGAAGGACAACACCAACGGGCTGCCGGAAAAATCGCCGGTGACGGGCACTGGGACGACAGTCTTTCCTCAGGCCTGCGACACGTCGATGGGGTCGGCCCGATGGTGATATTTGGCCTTGGCAGTCAGCCACCAGTTTAGGATCGCCTGCGGGACGCAATGGCTTTGTCCCTCGTCCTGCACGCTGCGGCAAGCACATCAGCGTCCTGCGGCGCGCGAGCGGTGAAACAGGTAGTCACGGGGCGTGTCAGCTGCATGACTGTTCCTTTCGGCTTCGCCTACCGGTCAACATAGAGCTGGACGGTCACGCGGATATTCAGGATAAATCGGCATCTGAAGATGACCGGATCGCGACAATGAATGGCGGGTTGAACCGGCTGGAGGCTGTCTTGGCGATCGCACGCCCCGGCTCGTTCCGGGCGGCCGCACGGGATCTGAACATGTCCACCACCCCGCTATCGCACACCATCGCGCGGCTCGAAGCCGCCGTGGGCGAGCGCCTCTTCAACCGCACCACGCCTAGCGTGTCCCTGAACGACGCAGGGCGCAAATTTGTCGAGGATCACTCCTGCCGTGACCGAGATCCGCGGAGCGATGGAGGCGGTGCGGTCGCAGCGCCGGACACCGGGTGATCTCCTGCGGATCGACGCGTCGGTTCACGCAGGACGAGAGATCACGCCGCTGGTCCTGGCCGTCCTGCGTCAAGACCCGGACATGAAGGTCGATCTGGTCACTGAAGGGCGGCTGGTGGACATCGTGGCGGAGGGGTTCGATCTGGAGCTGCGCCCGCCGATCTGGTGCCGCGCGACATGATCCCCTGCATTTGGGGAGACCGCAGCGCTATGCCGTGCCCGCGTCGCCGGATTGGGTAGCGGCCTATGGCAAACCCCTGACCCCGGCGGATCTGCCCCTGCGCGACTGCATCAGCGTTCGCCTGCCGAACAGCGCACTGTTCCGCTGGTCGTTCCAGCGCGACGGTGAGCCGGTGCAGATCGAGGCTCCGGACCGCCTAACCTTGAACGAGGCCGCCGTCGCCCGGACAGCCGTGCTGGATGGGGCAGGCATCGGGTTCTTCATCGAACAAGACGTGGCTGAAAACATCGCCGCCGGACACCTGGTGGGGCTGCTCGACGACTGGACCCCGCCCCGGCCGGGCTCGAGCCTTTACTATCCCGGACGCCGCAACCCGTCGGCAGGCTTCACTGCCTTCCGCAATTTGGTGAGGCACACGGCCATACAGGATGCCACCGTTGGAGAGTGCGCCAATGGATCGCGGCCCCCATCGGCCGATCAGGCTCCCCCAGGTGGGGTGGTATGGCTTCTCGGAAGCGGCCGTTGCGGCACGACACCGGAAAGGTGTTGGCCGAAAGGACGAAGTACAGGACAAAGCCGCCGCCTTCTGTCGACGATGCCCTCAGCCTTCTTGCGTGCCGTTGACCGCCAGAAACCTCGGAGTTTCGGCGGTTTCCCGTGCGGCGCGACGTGCCGGCGTGACTTTGGCGGCGTGCAGAGCCGATATCGGAGAAACCTACCATACGGAGATCTGCGGTAAGCGGCGTCTGAGCCCCACGTTGCTTAGCTGAGGCGGTATTGCGAAGTCCTTTTCATCGTTTGATGGGAATGCGTTTCGCAATGTGTGCCAAGAATTCGTTTCTCACTTCCCTGGGT
>NZ_JAOTBD010000007.1 GCF_026162625.1 Paracoccus beibuensis
GCTGCAATCTCCCGCCAGAACCGGCACAGATGCTCACGCTGCCAGACTGGTGGCCGACTTGGCGAGGATAATTTGCGTCGCGTCGAACGCTCCGACTTCCGTCTTCCTGACATCAACAACACCTCCAATCATGGGGTCTTGCGACGACCGGTTGAATCTGCCTTCGCCCCCGTGGTCACAGTGAAGCCGCCACGCGAACTGTGTCCGGTCTGCCGTGCAAAGGGACAGGCGGTCAGAGCCACGGACATAGGTCCCCGCGCTCTTGTTCTAGACCACGTTGTCCGGTGCGAAGCCGATGTAGCGGTTCAGGTCGGTGGACGCTTGGTTCACCGAGACCCCGAACTGGTCCATCAGATCGCCGCGGTTCACATGTCCGTCCCAGAACAGGCGGAACTCTATGAACTCGAGGCGCTGCTCGACGCCCCAGCGCAGTTCCGACCTGTCGTTGTCCATCAAGCTCTCCCGGCCCGGTCGGTGCGCACGCTAACTATGCGCACCCGTTTTCTGTGCTCCTGGCCACCCTATCCGAGTGGCCAAGCGTGAGCACCCGAAAGCGGGCTTAAAGCAATTGAATTTGTTGGCGCTTCTTCTCGCACGTGCCCGGCGGTGTCCGGAGCTTCCAATGGCTCGTCAGCATCAGAGTCTTCTCCGCGGAGAACAAATATAAAGTGGTCGGGCGACCGTTGAGCGGTTCTTCTGGCGGCAACGGGCTTACAGCGTCCCGTTGATGCGCAGACTGTTACGGCAATCCCGTGCCGATCCAATCAGTACGGGAGAGAGTTCGGTATCTGTTACACTCCCTCCGCGACATAGCTGAACCGCGACCCGCTCTTTCCGTCCGCTCCGCGCATGATGACCCCCGCCGTCTTCTTCCAGGCAGCGAATCATGTTCTGCAATCCGCCTCGAGTGCCGACTGTTTCAGCGGCCTACTAGCGATCCACGACGATCGATCAGCGACCAGCTACGTTCGGCAGATATGGCCCTCAGGCGGCGTAGCGGGCCGCCATGGAGGTCAAGGGCAGCGGGCGCAGCTTGTCCGCCTGTCCGGCGGTGTTGAAGGCCTCGAAGCGGGCCTTGCAGATATCGGACATCATCTCCATGGCGGGCTTGAGGTACTTGCGCGGGTCGAACTCCGCGGGGTCGTTGACCAGCGTGCGGCGGATCGCGGCTGTCATCGCAAGGCGGTTGTCGGTGTCGATGTTGACCTTGCGTACGCCCGACCGGATGCCGCGCTGGATCTCCTCGACCGGGACGCCCCAGGTTGGGCGGATGTCGCCGCCATGGCTGTTGATGATCGCCTGCAGATCCTCGGGGACCGAGGAGGACCCGTGCATCACCAGATGCGTGTTGGGCAGGCGGCGGTGGATCTCCTCGATGACGTGCATCGCCAGGATCGCGCCGTCGGGCTTGCGCGTGAACTTGTAGGCGCCGTGGCTGGTGCCCATGGCGATGGCCAGTGCGTCGACACCGGTGTCCGCGACAAAGCGTACGGCCTCGTCCGGGTCGGTCAGCAGCTGGTGTTCGGCCAGCTTTCCTTCGGCGCCGTGGCCATCCTCCTGATCGCCCATGCCGGTCTCGAGGCTGCCCAGAACGCCCAGCTCGCCCTCGACCGAGACGCCGCAGGCATGGGCCATCTGCGTCACGCGACGGGTGATATCGACGTTGTAGTCATAGTCCGCCGGTGTCTTGCCGTCCGCCTTCAGCGACCCGTCCATCATCACGCTGGTGAAGCCGTTCTGGATGGCGGTCGCGCAGGTCTCCAACCCGTTGCCATGGTCCAGGTGCATGCAGATCGGGATGTCGGGAAAGGCGCGAGAGAGACCCTCGATCAGCCCGGCCAGAACCAGGTCGTTGGCATAGCTGCGCGCGCCGCGGCTGGCCTGCAGGATGACCGGGGACCGGGTTTCCTGCGCGGCCTTCATGACCGACAGGCCCTGTTCCATGTTGTTGATGTTGAAGGCGGGCACGGCATAGCCATGCTCGGCCGCGTGGTCCAGCAGCTGGCGCAGGGTGATCATGGCCATCGGGTCATCCTTTGTTGGCAAGGGCAGATTGGACGGCGGCGACCTCTTCCGTCGCGCCGAAGATCAGGGGTGTCATGTCGTGCAGGCCCAAGGGCTGGCGGTCCAGGATCGGGGCCTGCCCGTCGCTGGCCGCGCCGCCAGCCTGTTCGACCAGAAAGGCGATGGGCGCGCATTCGTAGTTCAGCCGCAGCCGGCCGCTTTCGTATCCCGGCCGCGCATCGGCGGGGTACAGGAACGCGCCGCCCTTCAGCAGGATGCGGTGCAGTTCGCCCACGGCGGCGGCCAGCCAGCGCATGTTGAAATCGCGCCCGCGCGGCCCGTCGCGACCCGCGCGCAGGTCCTGCGCCCAGACCTGCAGCCCCTTGGGCCAGTGCCGTTCGTTCGAGGCGTTGTAGGCGATGGTCGAAGCCTGGGGCTTCAGCCGCAGGTCCCGGCGCGAGACGTGGAACGTGCCGTCATGCAGGGTCGCGACATGCACCCCCTGCCCCGTGGACCATCCGAAATCGACCGAATGGCCGAAGGACGCATAGCCCGCCGCCACGACGGCCCGACCCGTGCGCAGAAAACCTTCGGGCGCGGCGGGAAGGATGCTGAAGAGCATCCCCAAGGGCGCACCGATGCCGATGCTGCCAGAACCATCGATCGGATCGATCGCGACGTCGAAGGCACCGCCGGAATGCAGTTCGATGACCTCTTCGGCCTCTTCCGACAGGACGCTGCGAACGCCGGCGGCGCGCAGGGCCGAGATCATGTGGTCGTGGGCCGCGACGTCCAGCGCCTTCTGCTTGTCGCCGCTGTCGTTGGTGCCGACGATGGCCTCGGGGTCGCCGTGCAGGCGACCGGCGGCGAGCCGCGCCGCCAGGGGCGGCAGCGCATCGGCGATGGCCAGAACGATGGCGGGGATACCGTCGTCCGCCAGCATGTCGGCCAGCGGCGCGCCCTGGACAGGCCCGTCGTTGGGAAGACGCAGCATCATGCCTTGTTGTACTTGGCATCGACCGCGTCAATGGCATCGACGTTGCCCGCGGACTTCCCGGCCTTATCAAAGTTCATCGTCTGCGCCAGCCAGGCGTCGGCGATGGTCTTGGCGACCTCGGCCCCGATGACGCGCGCACCCATGGTGATGATCTGCGCGTTGTTGGACAGCGCCGCACGCTCGGCCGAGTAGGTATCGTGAGTCAGCGCGGCGCGGATGCCGGGCACCTTGTTCGCCGCGATGCAGACGCCGATGCCGGTGCCGCAAACCAGGATGGCACGGTCATAGGTTCCGTCCATCACCTGCGACGCCACGCGGTCGGAGAGGCTCGCATAGAAGGCGTCCGGCCCTTCGTCGGTGCGGCTGATTTCGGCCACCTCGTGCTTGTCCTTGAGATATTCGGCCAGCACCTTGGCCAGACCCTCACCCGCGCTGTCGCCTGCAATTGCCAGTTTCATGCTTTGTCTCCGATGGTTGCGGCGCAGCGCGCCAGAATGTCCAGATAACCACCGACCGCCCAGGCCGAGCGGCCGATGAAAAGCCCGTCGATATGCGGGCAGGCGATCAGTTCCTCGCAGTTGCCGGGGTTGACCGAGCCGCCATAAAGGCAGGGCACCCGCCGCCCCAGCACGTCCTGCGCCACCTCGATGATCTCGGCCTGCCGCGCATCGGCATAGTCAGATGTCGCGGGGATGCCGTTCACGCCGATGGCCCAGACCGGCTCATAGGCCAGCAGGATCGTAGCATCCGTGCCCGCCACGCCTGCCAGAGCGCCGCGCACCTGGCGCTCCAGCACCTCCTGCGCGCGGCCGGATTCCCGTTCGGCCAGCGTCTCGCCGATGCAGATCAACGGCGTCAGGCCGTGGCGGACGGCTGCGGCGGTCTTGAGACCCACCGTCTCGTCCGTCTCTCCGAAGTGCTCGCGGCGTTCGCTGTGGCCCAGCTCGACCAGGTCAAGGTTGCAATCGGTCAGCATCACCGGGCTGACTTCCCCGGTCCAGGCGCCGGCGTCGTCCCAGTGCATGTTCTGCGCACCCACCTTGACCGACGTATTCGCCAGCATCGCCTTGACCTCGCGGCAGGCGGTAAAGGGCGGGATCACAAAGCGCTGGATGCGCGGGTCCTCGGGCGCGCCGATCAGGCCGCTGGCAAAGGCCTGCGCCTCGGCCAGGGTCTTGTTCATCTTCCAGCTGGTGCCGATCCAGAAATCCGTCATGTCAGTCCCTTGCAATTGTCAGCGCGATCCCCGCGCGGTCGATCACGGCGCGATCCTCCGGCGCGGGCGAGGCATCGGTGATGATGGCGTCAAAGGCCGACAGGTCGGCCAGCGCATGCAGCGCGCTGCGCCCGAAGCGGGCGTGGTTCACCAGCAGCACGCTGCGTTCGGCCGCCTCCATCATCGCCCGCTTGGCGCGCACCGCGTTGTCGTCCATGTGGAACGCCTGCAATCCAGCCACGGCAGGCGTGGAAATGAACGCCAGATCCGCCCGCAGCCCGGCCAGAGCGCCTTCGGTCACCATCCCGAAAAAGCCATTGAACTTGGCGCTGTAGATCCCGCCAAGCGCGATCAGCGTGACGCGGGGCGCGTCCTTCAGCCGCTCGATCACGGCAGCGTTGTTGGTGATGACGGTCAGCGGCGCATGTTCCGTCAGGCTGCCGCCCAGAAGCGCCGCCATCGACCCGTCGTTGACCATCACGGTCATCCCCGGCTCGACCAGGTCCAGCGCCGCGCGCGCCATACGGGCCTTGGCTTCGCTGTCCTGCAATTCGCGGATGCGAAAGTCGCTTTCGAACTGGGTGCCGGCCTCGATGGTCGCGCCGCCGCGGACCTTGCGCAGCAGGCCCGCCTGTTCAAGATCGTCGAGGTCGCGGTGGATGGTCATCCGACTGACCGCGAACCGGTCGGCCAGGTTGTCCAGATCGACCGCCCGCGCCGACACCAGCACGTCCATGATCGCCTGTCTGCGCTCTTCGCGTTTCATCGGTTCTCTCCCGTTGCCGGTCTTGTAACAGCAAAACGGCACAATGCAACATTGATTATGTTACTTTGTGATTTATTCTTGTGACGAGCCGTCACTGCTGCTATGTCCTCCGCGAAACCGGAGGACGCCATGCCGCTAGACACCCCCAAAGACCCCGCCATTGCCGCCAAGGCCGATCTTGACCCGCAGAACTTCGCGCTGGCCAACTGCATCCGCGCGCTGACCATCGATGCCGTGAACGCCGCGAATTCCGGCCATCCCGGTGCGCCGATGGGCATGGCCGATGCTTCCACGGTGCTGTTTCGCAACCATCTGAAGTTCGACGCCTCCAACCCTGACTGGCCGGACCGCGACCGCTTCGTGCTGTCGAACGGGCACGGGTCCATGTTGCTCTACAGCCTTCTGCACCTGACGGGTTACGAAGACATGACGCTGGAGCAGGTAAAGAACTTCCGCCAGTGGGGCGCGATCACGGCGGGCCACCCGGAATATGGCCACGCCAAGGGGATCGAAACGACGACCGGTCCCCTGGGTCAGGGCATTGCCACCGCTGTCGGCATGGCGCTGGCCGAACGCGCCCTGGCTGGTGAATTTGGCGATGACCTGGTCGACCACCACACCTACGTCATGCTGGGCGACGGATGCCTTCAGGAAGGCATCGGGCAAGAGGCGATCAGCCTGGCTGGCCACCTCGGCCTCGGCAAGCTGATCGCGCTCTATGACGACAACTCGATCACGATCGACGGGCCGACCTCGATCAGCTTTTCCGAGGATGTTCCCGCGCGTCTGGCCGCCTGTGGCTGGCATGTCCAGACCTGCGACGGCCATGACGCCAAGGCGCTGGACGCGGCCATCGCCTCCGCCAAGGCCGAGATCGACAAGCCGTCGCTGATCGCAATGAAGACGATCATCGGCTTCGGGTCGCCCAACCGCGCCGGCACCTATTCGGTCCACGGCGCACCCTTGGGTAAGGATGAGGCCGCGCTGACCAAGGAAGCGCTTGGCTGGGTCGCCGAACCGTTCCAGATCCCCGAGGATCTGGCCGCCGAATGGCGCTCGATCGGCGCCCGCGGCGCCGAGGCACGGCAGGCCTGGGAAGGCCGTCTGGCCGCGTCCCCGCGCGGCGATGCGCTGACGCAGCGCCTGTCGGGCGATCTGCTCAAGGGCTATGACGCCGCCGTCAACGCCGCTCGCGATGCGCTGTTCGCCGACCCCAAGAAGGCCGCCACCCGGAAGGCCAGCCAGATGGCGCTGGAGGCCTTGGCCCCGGCAGTGCCCGCGATGATCGGCGGCTCGGCCGACCTGACCGGATCGAACCTGACCCGCGTGAAGGCGGTGGACAGCCAGTACACCAAGGACGCGCCCGGCCGCTATATCGGCTATGGCGTGCGGGAATTCGGCATGGCCGCCGCCATGAACGGCATCAACCTCCATGGCGGCTTCATCGCCTATGGCGGGACGTTCCTGGTCTTCTCGGACTATGCCCGGAACGCGATCCGCCTCTCGGCTCTGATGGGGGTCGGCACGATCTATGTCATGACCCATGACAGCATCGGCCTGGGCGAAGACGGCCCGACCCACCAGCCGATCGAGCATCTGGCGTCCCTCCGCGCCATCCCCGGCCTGACGGTCCTGCGCCCCGCCGACACGGTCGAGACGCTGGAGGCGTGGGATATCGCGATCCGCAACCGCAAGGTCCCGTCGCTGCTGGCGCTGTCGCGTCAGGACGTCCCGCAGCTGCGGTTGCAGGCGGGGTCCGAGAACCTGACCGCGAGGGGCGCGTATGTGATCCGCCAGTTCGGCGAGGGCCGCGACGTCACCCTGATCGCGACCGGAACCGAGGTGGCCATCGCCGTCCAGGCCGCCGAGGCGCTGCATGCCGAAGGCATGTCCGTCGCGGTCGTGTCAATGCCCAGTTGGGAGCTGTTCGATGCGCAGCCCGAGGCGTATCGCGCCGAGGTGCTCGGCATCGCCCCGCGCATCGCCGTCGAGGCCGCCGGCAAGTTCGGCTGGACGCGCTACGTCGCGTCGGAAGACGACGTGATCGGCATGAACGGGTTCGGCGCCTCGGCCCCGATCGACCGTCTCTACAAGGAATTCGGCATCACTGCCGATGCCATTGTTGAACGCGCGAAGCACCTGACGAACCGCTGATCAACCAAGTGGACGAGGCCGCAAGCGGCCTCGACGCGATCCTCCCCGCGCGCAACGCGCGCGGGGCCCAGCGGCAGCGACCGGACCGGGCTTTGCCCGGTCCGTCCTGGTTCCGGTCCAAGATGTCTCTTCAGGCGGCAAGTGCCCGTGCGGTCGCTTCATCGGTGATAAGCCCCGCCAGCAGGCCGCTTTTCAGCACTGCGCGGATCGCTGCCTGCTTTTCGGGTCCGCCGGCGATGACGACGATGTGCTGCTTGGTCGAACGGGCCAACTCGACCGAAAGCGTCCTCGCGCTCAGCGTGGTTTCTAGCATGTTTCCTTGGGCGTCGAAGAAGTGGCCCATCATTTCTCCGACACCTCCGGCGGCGTTGATCTCGGCGATCTCGCGCCGCTCGATCATGCCGGACGCGACCAGCTGCGCACCTGCATCGGCCGTGCCCATTCCCACCAGCTTCAACGTGGCGCTGGCCGAAAGGTCGAAGATGTCCCGAACACCCGGTTGCGCCAGCAGGATCGCGCGATCGCTTTCCGAGTTTGCGAAGAAGGGCACCGGCAGGACGAAGGCCTGCGCACCCGTCTTCTCGGCCAGACTGTGCATGACGTCATGCGGATTTGCGGCATAGTTGCGCGTCAGGCCACCCAGAACCGACACGAAGCGCACGCCCCGGGCGTCAAAGCGCGGCAGCTGGTGCACGGCCGCGGCCAAGGTCCGGCCATGACCAAGGCCGATGACAGGGTGCTCTCCCCGCTCAATTTCGCGGCGCAAGAATGCCGCCCCTGCCAGCCCGAGCGCCCGCATCGGGATGCCATCCTCGCCCAGGTCGGGGGCCACTTCGCAGCTGGAAAGCCCATAGCGGGAGCAGAGCTGGTCTTCCAGCCGGGCGCACTCGACGATCTCGCCATCGATCGAGACCTTCACCACGCCATCAGCAACCGCCCGCGCGATCAGGCGGTGCGCCTTGACGCTCGGCAGGCCAAGCCGCTTGGCCACTGCCGCCTGCGTCAGGCCGCCGGCGTAATGCAGCCAGGCCGCCCTTATCGCCAGGCTCTGCTCGGGGTCCTCGGGGCCGCGCCGCGCCATTACCCGGCCTCCTGCATCAGCGCCCGCAGGTCGGCTACGCTCAGCCGTGCCGGGTTTGCCTTCATCGACGACGAACTCGCCGCCGCCTCGGCACTCGCGGCCTGCGCTTCGGCATCTATGCCGAGGGCGGAGAGCGTCGGAAGCCCCTGCTGTCGCGACCACTGCACCAGCAGCCGCGCCGCCTCTTCGACCGAGGCGTCACGCTGTCCCAACGCCTGGCCGATCCAGGCCCCGACCTCGTTCAACCGTGCCGCCAAAGCGTCATCGGTCACGGCGCGACGGTTGGCGACCAGCACATGCGGCAGTAGTGCGCCGCAAATGGCGCCATGAGGGGCGCCTGTCATCCCTCCCAGTGGCCCCGCCAGACCGTGCACCGCGCCCAGTCCCGAATTTGCCAGGGCCAGTCCGCCGCAAAGGCTGACCCAGGCCATGTCGTCACGCGCCTTTGGATCCTCGGACTGCATCAGGCGCACCAGCGCGGACAGCCCCCGCGGGATCGCATCGCGGCAGAGCGCGTCGGTCAGCGGGTTCGACTTCGTGCAGATATACGGTTCGATCACCTGCGTGACGGCATCGAGCCCCGATGCGAGAGTCACCGTCCGCGGACACCCGTCCGTCAACGCCGGATCGACGATGGCCAGACGGGGCAGCATTCGCTGATCGCGCAGGCTGACCTTGCGCGCACGGTCCGGCACGCCGATCACCGCGTTCCGCGTCACCTCGGCTCCGGTGCCGGCCGTCGTCGGGATGGCCACGAAGGGCAACGGCGGATGGTCCAGCGGAAGTCCCCGCCCCACCACCTCCAGATGGTCCAGCATCGGCCGTGTCGCCGGCAGCAGGGCGGCGATGGCCTTGCCCGCGTCGACGGCCGCACCGCCGCCCATGGCAACGACGACATCGGTGCCAGACGCCGCCCGGACGCCTTGGTCGATCAGCGCCATGTCGGGCTCTCGCGGAACCGTGAAGGATGTCACCGCACAACCAGCCCCACGCAAAGCCTGCACCAGCGCTTGGCTGCGCGATGGGTCCCGGCCGTGCACCAGAAGCACCTGCCACCCCAGCGCAACAATCCGCGCCGGAGCGGCGGCAACCTGACCGCGACCAAAAAGAATCTCGGTCGCGGTGACGAAGGCGAAGGGGCTGGCCACGGGTCGATCCATCGTTGATGACGCTCAGATATTCAGCTTATCGGCCCCCGTGTCGACATACGGCGCCCAGAAGGCGACACTTTCAGCAATCTGAGCGATCACCTGCCGGTCGTTCGGCTCCCGCTCCTTGAAGCTCAGTTCCAGGCAGATCTCGTTGTCTTGGGCCCCGCCCTCGGCGAAGGCGGCCAGCAGGGGTCCGGGCTGGATGCGGCCCTTGGCGTTGAACTCGGCAGTGAAGGGCCGATGGCCGCCCTTGTCCATCAGAGACTGCTTGATGTGGATGATGGGGCTTGCCTTCGGCACCGCCCGCGCCCAGGCATAGGGGTCCAGGTCGTCGGGATCGGCGCTGGTCACGTCGCCATGGTCGATGTCAGCCATCATCCACATGGGGATCGCCATGTCGGCCGCCGTCAGCCGATCCTGCAGTGCCATGGCCTCGGCGATCGTTTCGCCGAATTCCCGGCCGATGCTCATCGGTTCCCAGAAGACGTATTCCAGTCCGGCTGCTCGGCCATGCTCGGCCACCTCGGCCCAGCAGTCGATGGCGATGCGGGTCAGGTCCTCGCGCCGCGCGGGATCGTCGAAGTCGCGATAGGTGAAGATCGCGAACTGTGTGCCGACGCTGCGCCCGCCCAGGTCGGCGGTGATGTCGGCAAACGTCTTGAACCAGTCGACATAGTAGCGGCGCACATCAGCGTCCGGATGTCCGAAGTGATTAAGCCGCCCATAAGGGCCGGTCATGCCGCTGGTCACGCGCACACCGGTGCGGTCCAGCGCGCAGCCCATGTTGCGCGTCAGGCGGCGGATCACCGGGGCCGGCCAGCCGGGGTTGATGAATTCGTGCGTCAGCTGCAGGTCGCGGATGCGCAGGTCGCGGGCGACCGTGTCGATCAGATCGTCGGGCTCCGCGAAACGGTTGACCAGCGGGTTGGTGTTCAGGGACAGGGTCAGGGGCATCGGGGTCCTTTCAGGCAGCCTGCGCCAGGTCTGAAGCGTTGAACCAGTCGGCAAAGGCCGCCTGCTGGTCGTCGGTCAGGTGCAGGTAGTGCTTGGTGCGGCGCTTCAGGATATCTTCGGGCGTCTGCGCCCATTCCTTTGCGACCAGGTACCGCGCCTCGGCCTCGTAGAACTGACCGCCGAAGTGGCGTCCCAGGCCCGACAGGGTCATCGCCCCGGCCACCACGTCGCGCGTCCGCGTGCCATAGAGGTGGCCATAGTGCTGGACCAGCGGGCGCGGCATCCACGGGTAAAGTTCTCTCAGCAGGTTGGCGAAGCTTTCGAAATCGGCATTCGGAATGTCGCCGCCCGGCAGCGGCGCCTCTCCCGTCCATTCCGACCCCATCTTCGGGAACACGCCCTTCAGACGGTTCATGCCGCGTTCGGCCAGTTCGCGGAACGTGGTGATCTTGCCGCCGAAGACGTTCATCAGCGGCGCACCGCCCGTCCGGTCCAGGTCGAAGACATAGTCGCGCGTCACCGCCGACGGATTGCCCTGCCCGTCGTCGAACAGCGGCCTGACCCCCGAGAACGTCTGCAACACGTCCTGCCGCCGCAGCTTTTCCTTGAAGTAGCGGTTGACGGCGGCCAGCAGGTACTCGATCTCGGATTCGTCGGCCTGCACGTCCTCGGCCCGGCCCTCATAGGCGATGTCGGTGGTGCCGATCAGCGCCTTGTCGCCCTCGTAGGGGTTGATGAAGATCACCCGCTTGTCGTGGTTCTGGACAAGATAGGCGTGGTTGCCCGCCCACCATTTCGGCACGATGATGTGGCTGCCCTTGACCAGGCGCACGTTGCGGGTGGAATTCGACCCGGCGACCCGGGTGATGAAGTCGCTGACCCAGGGACCCGCGCAATTGACCACGCAGCGGGCGCGGAAGATGCGCTCCTCTCCGGTCGCCTCGTTCCTGGTGGTGACGGTCCAGGCGCCGTCCTCGCGCCGGGCCGAGGTGCAGGCGCTGCGGGTCAGCACGGTTGCGCCGCGCTCGGCCGCGTCGACTGCGTTCAGCACCACCAGACGCGAATCATCCACCCAGCAGTCGCTGTATTCGAAGCCCTTGTGGTACTTGCGCAGCAACGGCGCGCCTTCGGGCGCTCGGTGCAGGTCCAGCGTGCGCGTGCCTGGCAGCCGCTTGCGACCACCGAGGTTGTCGTAAAGAAACAGCCCCAGCCGCACCAGCCAGGCGGGTCGGTCGTCGGGGCTGTGCGGCAGCACGAAGCGCATCGGCCAGATGATGTGCGGGGCGCTGTTCATCAGCACCTCGCGCTCGATCAGTGCCTCTCGGACCAAGCGGAACTCATGGTATTCCAGGTAGCGCAGGCCACCATGGACCAGCTTGCCGGAGCGGGATGAGGTGCCCTGCGCCAAGTCGTCCTTTTCGCACAGCACGACAGATAGGCCGCGCCCGGCCGCGTCACGGGCGACGCCTGCACCGTTGATGCCGCCGCCGATCACGAACAGGTCGATCGTTTCCTGGGTCATCTCATTCTCCTGTCGTTGTCTCGCGCAGCCGGGCCAGCCTGTCCCAGACGGGCGGCATCGCGGCGCGGGTCGCGGTGAAGGCCGGGAACATCCGGTCGTAACGTTGCGCCAAGGCGGGATCGGGCTGTTCCGCCGCGCCTAGAAGCGGCGTCACCCATTCGGCAACGCAGGCGTCCATGTCGGAATAGGCGCCGATGGCCACGGCGGCCATCATCGCGGCACCCGCCGCCCCGGCCTCGTCGCGCTCCGACACTCGCACCGGCGCGTTGAGGCAGGCTGACAGCATGCCGCGCAGCGCGGGCGACCGTGCGGCCCCGCCCGTCAGGCGCAGTTCGGATGGCAAGGGTCCCATGGCGGCATAGCAGTCGCGCATCGACATTCCCAGCCCCTCGGCCACGGCCCGGACAAGATCGGGATAGCGGTGCCCCGCCGACAGCCCGGCAAAGCCTGCCCTCGCGTCCGCGTTGACGAACGGCCCCCGCTCGCCCGCATCCGAGATATAGGGATGATAGAGGATCTGCCCCGGCTTCGCCTGCGCCAGCCAGCCCTCCAGATGCGCAACGAGGTCGCGATGCGTCACCGCCTGCCCCATGTCGGACATGATCCCGGCGGCGATGGACAACACCCAGTCCAGGTTCAGCGTCGCCGCCATGTTGGTCTGTACCTGCGTGACGACGCCCGGAACCGGCAGGCAGATCACATAGCCGGTGCCGTGATCGTTCAGGTGCACCCGGTCCGAGGGCACCGCCCGCAGGTGGACGCCCGTCGATCCCACGGTCGAACAGGCCACGTCGCCGGCCCCGCCGACCACGCCCGCACCCATTGCGGTCATGACCATGTCGACATAGCCCAGGCTGACGGGCGTTCCCGCCAAAAGCCCCGTCTGGCGGGCAGCACCGGCGGTCAGCGGGTAGGTGATCTGCGTGCCGTCGATGATCTGGGGCAGCAGGTGGCGCCGGGCGGCAAGGCCCAGCGCCTCGATTACGGTGTCGTCGTAGCGGCGCGTGCGAAAATCGCCGAAGGTGAAACTCGCCTCGGACGGGTCGGTCGCGCGCACCCCTGTCAGGTTCAGATAAAGCCAGTCCTTGCAGTGCAGCGCGACCTCGGCCCGGTCCAGCAGGTCGGGATGGTGCGCATCCATATGCGCCATCTGCGCGCCCTGCTGGCAGGTGTTCAGCCCGGTGCCCGTCGCTTCGAACCGGACGCGGTTCAGGGGACCGCCCGCCAGCCGCGCGACCGTCGGCGCAGCGCGGGCGTCCAGCCACAGCCAGGCATCGCCTACGGGACCGTCGCGGCCGACAAGCCAGGTGCCGTCGCCCTGTGCGGTCACCGACAGGGCGGCCGCCCGCGCTGCCAGGTCCGGCACCTTGTCGCCAAGCCCCCGCAGCGCAGAGGCGCAATCTGCCCATGTCTGCTCCAGCCCCTGAACGGCCGAGCCGTCGGGGCCGGCAATGTAACGGTTCGTGACCGAAGCGGCGCCGATCTGGCGCCCGGACAGGGTAAATGCCACGGCCTTGATGACCGAGGTTCCCGCGTCGATGCCGATCAGGACATCGCGCCCGTCGACCGGTGCGCCGCTTGGTGTCATCACCCCTCCTTCTGCGGGCAAGCGCCACGCATCCTTCATTCGACTTATAACACGGCGATCTCACATGACATGCATTTTTTTACGGACACAGCAATTTATTTCAGTTAGAGTCACCTGATACAGCGCCCGAACGACCGCAGGAACAGGCGGTTCCATCGCTGACCGATCGGAGGGGAGGCCGGTCCTGATGAACAAGGTTCCCGGAACACGTCGGCACATCCGCCTGTCGTCTGCAAGGCGACAGGGCGATCAGGTGCCGCCGCAACCCCATGCGGGTGACGTGGTGCATCCATATGCTCAAGCTCGCTCTTGCCTCACGGCGTCGGTCGCACGAACCTTGTGCGAGATGACGGTGTTCGGCGCCTGCCCGACTACTCCCACCCCCTGCCAGTCCGAGGCCAGACCATGACCATGTCCGCCCCCGCCCCCAAGGCCCCAGCTTCGTCGCGCCGTGGCCTCTACCTGTCGTTGATCCTGGGCGCCGCCGTCCTGGGCGCCATCGCGCTCGACACGACCGTGGTGCGCGTCGGTTCGGAATCGGACGTGCGCCAGCAGGCGTTTTCCCCCGATGCCTATGGCGCCGAGGCATTTCCGCGCATCCGTGACGTCGTGATCGAACGGGCCGTGCCCGCGACTGATCTGGCTGCCGCCATCGGTGCCGACCAGGAGGCCGCCGTCGCGGAATACGGCACCCCCGCCTCGACCGGGGCGATCATGATGACGACCGTGACGGGCGTTGCGGGAGAACCGCGCGCCGGCGTCTATCCCCTGACCGTCGATGGCCTGCCCGAGGATCTGACCGTTCGCGTTCAGACAGGCCCGGCGATCAATGGCACCGACCTTCGCGACGCGCCGGGCGACATCGCCTTTGGCGAGTTCAAGAACCAAATCGAATACCAGGACGCCGGGTCGGGCATCAACCGCGCCATGGCGGCCGAGGTGCTGGCGCCGATCGACACGGCAAACCTAACCGGCAAGCAAGTCACCGTCACCGGCGCGTTCCGCCTGATCAACCCGCGCAACTGGATGATCACCCCCGTCGCGATGGAGGTCCAATGACCCGCGAGACCACAGACGAAGTCGTCCTCGCCGCCCGCAACGTCGCCAAGTCCTATGGCCAGGTGCATGCGCTGAAGGGCGTCAACTTCGACATCCATCGCGGCCAGGTCACCACCCTGTTTGGCGAAAACGGCGCGGGCAAGTCCACGCTGATGAAGATCCTGTCGGGCGTGATCCAGCCGACCACCGGACAGATCGTGCTGGACGGGCAGCCGGTGGCCTTCGCCAATGCAAATGACGCGCGCGACCGGGGGATTTCCATCATCCATCAGGAACTGTCGCTGGCCCCGAACCTGTCGGTGCGCGACAACATCTTCATGGGCCGAGAGATCAAGGGCCCCACCGGCGTCGAC
Organism: Paracoccus beibuensis; assembly: GCF_026162625.1. Taxonomy (GTDB): domain Bacteria; phylum Pseudomonadota; class Alphaproteobacteria; order Rhodobacterales; family Rhodobacteraceae; genus Paracoccus; species Paracoccus beibuensis. Next base: position 14,846 of record NZ_JAOTBD010000007.1, read on the forward strand.
TTCGCCGAGGAGGAACGCCAGGTCCGCGCCCTGATGGAGGAGCTGGAGGAAGACATCCACCCGCTAACCCCGGTCGAGGACCTGCGCCTCGGCCAGCAGCAGATCGTCGAGATCGCCCGCGCCTTGTCGGTGGACAGCCGCATCCTGATCATGGACGAACCGACCAGCGCGCTGTCGGCATCCGAGGTCGAGGTGCTGTTCAAGGTGATCCGCGACCTGACCGCCAAGGGCGTCAGCATCGTCTATATCTCGCACCACCTGGAAGAGGCGCTGACCATCACCGACCACGCCGTGGTGCTGCGCGACGGCAACATGACCGCCTATGCCCCGCGGGCCGAGATCGACCTCGACTGGATCGTGCGCAACATGGTGGGCGAGAACTATGACCTAGGATCGCCCCCGCAGACCATGATCGGCAAGGTTGCCCTGTCGATCCGCGACCTGTCGGTGCCGGACACGACCGGGCAGGACCTGGTGCGCGGCATGAACCTGAACGTCCGCGAAGGCGAGATCGTCTGCATCTATGGCCTGATGGGCGCCGGCCGGACCGAACTGCTGGAAACCGTCGCCGGCCGGCTGTCGGCGTCGGGCGGGGAAATCGTGCTGGAAGGGCACGAGATATCGCACCTGTCCATCGCCGAACGCATCGCCCGTGGGCTGGCCTTGGTTCCCGAGGATCGACAGCGCGACGGCCTGGTCCAGACCATGAGCGTCGGTCAGAACCTGTCGCTGGCCTCGATCGGGCGCTTCACGCGCGGGATGTTCACCAGCCGCCGCGACGAACGGCAGCTGATCGACGATTCGATCCGGCAGGTGACGGTCAAGACATCAGGCGGCCATGCCGCCATCGGGTCGCTGTCCGGCGGCAACCAGCAGAAAGTCGTGATCGGCAAGATCCTCGCGACACAGCCCCGCGTCATTTTGCTGGACGAACCGTCGCGCGGCATCGACATCGGCGCCAAGGCCGAGGTCTTCAGGCTGCTGGCCGAAGGCGCGCGGCAGGGGCTGGCGGTCATCTATTCGACCTCCGAAGTCAGCGAGTGCCTGTCCATCGCGCACCGCATCATCGTCATGCACAAGGGCCGCATCTCGGCCGAATTCGACAGCAGCGTTTCCAAGGAAAAGATCATGGCCGCCTCGGGCGAGTCCGTGGCCGCCTGAGACCGCGAGGGAGGAACCCATGTCCGCAACCACCACCACCGCCCCCGCGAAAGGCCGCCAGATGAACATCGGCCGCCTGCTGCTGGAGGGGCGCGCCTTTTTCGCCCTGATCGCCATCATCGCGGTCTTTTCCTTCCTGTCGCCGAACTACTTCACGCTTGGCAACTTCCTGATCATGTCCAGCCAGGTTGCGATCTTCGGCATCCTGTCCGTGGGCATGCTGCTGGTGATCCTGAACGGCGGCATCGACCTGTCGGTGGGATCCATCCTTGCGCTGGCGGGCGTCTGCGCCGGCGCCATGATGCAGGGGATCGAGATCGACGCGCTTGGCGTCATCCTCTACCCGCCGGTCTGGGCGGTCGTGGTGCTGACGCTATGCGTGGGCGCGGCGGTCGGCGCGGTGAACGGCGTACTGGTCGCCTTCTTCAAGGTTCCGCCCTTCGTCGCCACGCTCGGCGTCATGTACGTGGCGCGGGGTGTCGCGCTGCTGATGACGAACGGGCTGACCTACAACAACCTCCGCGGTTCCGAGGAACTGGGTAACACCGGCTTCAACTGGCTGGGTTTCTATCGCCTCGGGGGGGTGCCGATCAGCGTGATCGTCCTGGCGGTGATTGCCATCGCAGCGGGGCTGATGCTGCAGCGGTCGGCCTTCGGGCGCTGGCTCTATGCCTCGGGCGGGAACGAACGTGCGGCTGAACTGTCGGGTGTGCCGGTCAAGCGGGTCAAGATCACCGTCTATGTCGTGTCCGGCATGCTGGCCGCCGTCGCGGGCCTTGTGCTGGCCTCGCAGCTGACCTCGGCCGGGCCGACGGCGGGGATGACCTATGAACTGACGGCCATTGCCGCGGTCGTGATCGGCGGCGCGGCCCTGACGGGCGGGCGCGGCAACGTGCGCGGCACGATGCTGGGCGCTTTCGTGATCGGCTTCCTGTCGGCGGGCCTGGTGATCATCGGCGTCAGTTCGTATTGGCAGACGGTCTTCACCGGTGCGGTGATCGTTCTGGCCGTGCTGATGAACTCGCTTCAATACGGCGGCGGCGCCCGCAAGGGCTGACCCCGCATCCGGAATTCGCCCCGGGCCGGGCAGGCCCGCGGCGGGAACGCTGCCCAAGCGGCACAACCACCCAAAGGGAGAGAGAGATGATGAAGATGACGCGTCGGATGCTGATGGCGGCCGTGGCCACCGTGCCGCTGATGGCCGGCTCGGCCTGGGCCGAGGGGCTGATCACCGTGATCGTAAACGATCCAGCCAACCCCTACTGGTTCACCGAAGGCGAGGTCGCCAAGGCCACCGCCGAGGAACTGGGCTATACCGCCAACGTGGCCGCCCATCGCGGCGACACCAATACCGAAAGCACGCTGATCGACACCGCGATCACCAACCAGTCGGTCGCGATCATCCTGGACCCGGCCAACGCCGACGGTTCGGTCGGCGCCGTCCAGAAGGCCGTCGATGCGGGCATCCCGGTGTTCCTGGTCAACGCCGAGATCAACCAGGAGGGCCTGGCCAAGGCGCAGCTGGTGTCGAACAACGCCCAGGGCGCGGCGCTTGGTGCACAGGCCTGGGTCGAGGCGATGGGCACCGAGGGCGGCAAGTACGTCGAACTATTCGGCGCACCGTCCGACAACAACGCCCAGACCCGGTCGAACGGCTACGAGACCGTGCTGAGCCAGTACCCCGAATACGAAAAGGTCGGCGAGGAAGTCGCCAACTGGGATCGTACCGAAGGCTATCAGAGCATGCAGTCGCTGTTGCAGGCGAACCCTGACATCAACGGCGTGATTTCGGGCAACGACGAGATGGCACTCGGTGCGATCGCGGCACTGAAAGAGGCGGGCCAGCTGGAGAACATCGTGGTCGGCGGCTTCGACGGCTCTCCGGACGCGGTGGACGCGGTGAAGGCCGGAGAGATGGCCTATACTGTTCTCCAGCCCGTCGCGATCTTCAGCGAGGAGGCCGTGCGCCAGGCCGACAACTTCATCAAGACCGGCGAGACCGGTGTCGACGTCGAAAAGCAATTGTTCGATTGCCTGCTGATCACGCCCGAGAACGTCGATCAATACAGCGCGCCCTTCGTGCTGGACCAGTGACGCCGTCCGGGGGCGCGGGAAACCGCGTCCCCATCACCACCAGACACATCTGAACGAGCAGCGGTTATCGCCTGGGAAGTTCGCGTCTGAGAGCCGCACGGACCCTCGCCGGCGGGTCGCCCGGTTCCCCAATGTCTAGGGCCGCCTGCGGATCGACACCTCACGAGGGGGTTCGGAAACAGCCCGCTGTCGCCGATCGCGACCTCGAGGAGCTGGTAGAGCCCCGAGGCGACCCGCGGATGATATCGATAGTCGCGAAGCAACTCGGCCATCGCCACGCTTGACGGCCGTCCTTCGGCACGATCACGAGCGTCAGGAGAGTGTCATTCGCAGTGATCAGCATGGAATCGTCCACCTGCGGAGCCACGGAACGGCGGCTCGGCGACCGCGTCACCGCGACTGCCCACAGACGCATCATCGCGAAGCCAGACAACTTTGACGAGGTGCCCTGCCCGCGCGGAAACCTCTCTAGCAGCTGAAGAGTGCATCGCTATGGCGGTCATCTCATAATTCTCGGGCTGACAGGGCGCGGCGGGCACCAGCCAATTCGATCAATGCGCCGCGCAGCTGCAGCAAACTGCGGATAAGGACCGGGATCTACGACGCCGGCGACCGATACCGACTGATGAAGTGACACCAGATCCGGTCATAAGCCTGTCTAGCGGACGATCTCGTTCCTGACGCGTCTCGTCGCGGCGGCCGCCCGGTATCATGCAGCCGCTGCCACTGCGCCCACTGGTGTGGGAGGTTGGCTAGGACTGCAGGCGCGTAATCTCGTCATGGCTCGTGCTGAACCACGGGCGCGTCACGAACTCCGACGAGGCAAGTCGCACGGCTTGAGGAAATTCTACGCGGCGGCGGGCGCAATGCGACCTCGGATGCGGCAGAACGGGCGAACCGGTCGCGGCGCCGCGGAGGGCGACCGCTTGGCTGGGGGCGCTGCTGACATACCGTGACGCCGCCGCCAAGCTGACGGCAGGGGCGTCACCGCAAATGGCGCAGGTCTTGACCATAGTGGGCGGAGGCCCGACCGACTGGTCTGGAACGAGCAGGCGCGTACGCTGCCTTGATCTTGCGCCTGATGGGACAGTCGGCCAGCTGCCGCGGCCTGACCTGTCGGCCATCGCCGGTCTCTCTCCCGCTGCGCCAGACCACAGCGAACTCTCGCGCGAGGAGAAACCTGAGCAGATGCAGACGACGCTGCCGACGCGGCATCGTCTGCGAAGGGATCAGGCGGCGTCGGCCTGATCCAATGCGGCTAGCCGACCCTCGACCGCCAGCATCTGGGCCACGGCGTTGGCGGCCTCGGCGCCCTTCTTGACGAAGTGCTCGCGGTAGAAACCCGTCAGCAGCTCGGTCTCCTGATAGTTATGCGGCGTCAGCGAGACCGAGAAGCACGGCACACCGGTTTCAAGCCCCGCCTGCATCAAGCCTGACACGACGGCCTGCGCAACGAAGTCATGGCGATAGATGCCGCCGTCCACGACCAGTGCTGCGGCGACCACGGCGTCATACTTGCCGGTCTGGGCCAGCTTCTTGGCCAGCAGCGGCATCTCGAACGCGCCAGGAACGTCCCAGCCTTCGACCTGGGCGCCGGGAATCAGGTGGGCGGCTTCGGCCAGGAAACCGTCATGGGCGCGGTCCACGACATCGGCGTGCCAGCGGGCCTTGATGAAGGCGATACGGGGGGATTTGGTCATCTTTCAGGAACCTTACGATACGTTGCGTCAGGTCCCAAGGCAATCACCACGCATGGCCCCGGGACGGGCCAGGCGCGGTTCTCTTTCATCCGGACTATACCGTCGGCCCCGGAGTTTCACCGGATCTGCTGACCCCTTCCACCGGAAGGGCGCTCGCGGGCTGTGACCGCCGGTGGGGAATTTCACCCCGCCCTGAGAACAGGTTCAAGATAGACCGTGCCACGACCGCCGCCAAGTGCCATGCGGCATATTTGCGCCCGGATGCGACCTTCAGAGCGGTTCGATGTCGCCCTTGGCCCTGTCCGCGTGGAACTCGGTCACGAAGGCGTCAAGCCGCTGGTGGGCGATCGCGTCACGCAATCCGCCCATCAGGCGTTGGTAATAGCGCAGGTTGTGCCAGGTCAGCAGCATGCCGCTGATCATCTCTCCGGCGCGGAAGACGTGGTGCAGATAGGCGCGGGAATAGCCGGTGCAGGCGGGGCAGTCGCAGGTTTCATCCAGCGGGCGCGGGTCGTCCTGGTGGCGCGCGTTCTTGATGTTGACCTGCCCGCGGGGCGTCCAGGCCTGCCCCGTGCGGCCCGACCGCGACGGCAGCACGCAATCCATCATGTCGATGCCGCGCTGCACGGCGCCCACGATATCGTCGGGCTTGCCCACGCCCATCAGATAGCGCGGCTTGTCCTGCGGCAGGAAACCCGGCGCATAGTCCAGCACACCGAACATCGCGTCCTGCCCCTCGCCCACGGCCAGGCCGCCGACGGCGTAGCCGTCAAAGCCGATGCCGCGCAGGGCCTCGGCCGATTCTTCGCGCAATTCGCGGGTGACGCCGCCCTGCATGATCCCGAACAAGGCGTGGCCCGGCCGGTCGCCGAAGGCGTCGCGCGACCGCTGCGCCCACCGCATCGACAGGCGCATGGAACCGGCCACTGCGTCTTCGGTCGCGGGAAGGGCAGGACATTCGTCGAAGGCCATGACGATGTCGCTGCCCAGAAGGCGCTGGATCTCCATGCTGCGTTCCGGCGTCAGGTGGTGCTTGGAGCCGTCGACATGGCTGGAGAACGTCACGCCTTCCTCGGTCAGCTTGCGCAGGCCGGCCAGGCTCATGACCTGAAAGCCGCCGGAATCGGTCAGGATGGGCCGGTCCCAGTTCATGAAGCGGTGCAGGCCGCCCATGCGCGCCACGCGCTCGGCGCCGGGACGCAGCATCAGGTGATAGGTGTTGCCCAGCAGGATGTCGGCCCCCGTGGCGGCCACGCTTTCGGGCAGCATCGCCTTGACGGTGGCCGCCGTGCCGACCGGCATGAAGGCCGGGGTGCGGATCTGTCCGCGCGCGGTGTCGATGACGCCGGTGCGCGCCGCGCCGTCGGTCGCTTGAAGGGTGAACTGGAAACGCGTCGTCATGCTTCTGCCTGTCTGCGGAACCGGCCGCTTGTAACGCTGCGGCGTGACGCACGCAATGCGGCCCACTGGACCGGGACGCCGCGGCACCCTATATAATCGGTCGGAATTGAAGGATGAGCCGATGACCGAACCCCTGATGGAAGGCGCGCCGCTGATCGCGCCCTCGTCCACCGACCACCCGCTGTACGAATCCGTCGTCGAGGCCTGCAAGACGGTCTACGACCCCGAGATCCCGGTGAACATCTATGACCTGGGCCTGATCTACACGATCGACATCAACCCGGAAAACGAGGTCCGGGTCATCATGACGCTGACCGCCCCCGGCTGCCCCGTGGCAGGCGAGATGCCGGGCTGGGTTGCCGACGCGGTCGAACCCCTGCCCGGCGTCAAGCAGGTCGATGTCGAGATGACCTTCCAGCCGCAATGGGGCATGGACATGATGTCGGACGAGGCACGGCTGGAACTGGGCTTCATGTAGGCTTGAAGCCAGGGGGTCCGCGTCCCTATCTTGGTGTGACGTCGAAAGGAATTCGCCATGTTCTCGATCCCCGGTACTGCCCCTGTGACTATCACGCCGGCGGCGGCCGCGCAGATATCGCGCTTGATGGCTGGCAAGGACGCCTACGGCCTGCGGATTGGCCTGAAGAAGGGCGGTTGCGCGGGCATGGAATACACGATGGAGCTGGCGGCCGAGCCCGCCGCCAATGACGAGGTCGTGGACAAGGACGGAGCGCGCGTGCTGATCGCGCCCATGGCGCAAATGTTCCTGTTCGGGACCGAGATCGACTATGAAACCGGCCTGCTGGAATCCGGCTTCAAGTTCCGCAATCCGAACGTCACCGACAGCTGCGGCTGCGGCGAATCCGTGCGCTTTGAGCCTCTTGAAGGCAGCCGCGCACAAGACTGACCTCATGTGAGCGTTATCGCGGTTGCCCCGCCCTGCCCCGCTGGCTAAGCCTCGGCCGTCAACGGGAGGATCAGCATGGCACCGCGCAGGCTTGTGGCTGGAAACTGGAAGATGAACGGCGACCTGGCCGCGCTGGACCAGATCGAAGGTATCGCGGATGCCGCGGACGGCGCCCGTTGCGAGGTGCTGGTCTGCCCGCCGGCCCTGCTGGTGCATCAGATGGTGGCCCGCGCGGCAGGGCGCATCCGGGTCGGCGCGCAGGACTGCCACGGCAACATGTCGGGCGCCCATACCGGCGATGTCTCGGCGCAGCAACTGCGCGATGCGGGCGCGACGCATGTGATCGTCGGCCATTCCGAACGCCGGGCCGATCACGGAGAAACCGACGCCGTCGTCCAGGCCAAGGCTGCCGCCGCCCATGCGACCGGATTGGTTGCGATCATCTGCTTGGGCGAGACAGAGGAACAGCGCGACGCCGGACGGACCTTGGAGGTCATCGCCTCGCAACTGGCAGGGTCGGTTCCCGAAGGCGCGACCGCCGCGAACACCGTCATCGCCTACGAGCCGATCTGGGCCATCGGCACCGGCCGCGTCCCCGACGCCGCACAGATCGCCGAGGTCCATCAGAAGCTGCGCAGCGACCTTGCCGCGCGCTTGTCCGACGGCGGACACGTGACGCTTCTCTACGGCGGCAGCGTCAAGGCGGGGAATGCGGCCGAAATCTTCGCAATTCCGAACGTCGACGGTGCCCTCGTGGGCGGCGCCAGCCTCAAGGCAGCAGATTTCGTGCCAATCATCACCGCGATTTCCTGACGCGCGACACTGGTCGTGACGATTTTCACCATTGCAGAGGGTGGTCGTCCCGTTTAATCAGACCACGTCCGCACCCGTAGCTCAGCTGGATAGAGCGCTGCCCTCCGAAGGCAGAGGTCACAGGTTCGAATCCTGTCGGGTGCACCAGCAAATGCTAGGCTTTCTGAAATCAGAGTCCGGGAACGGCACAGCTTCCGGCACAAGATAGCCAGAATCAGCCGCCCTGCCCTAACCAACGATCTCGGCCACCCCGCGCAGCTTCTCGTTCGCGCAGAGCCGCCCGTCTTCTCCGCCAGCGCCGCCCGCAGCAGCTCCCCCTCAGTCTCCGGCACCCTGCCATGCCACCCCGGGCACGGCGTCAGCATCTCGGGAGGGACCGCGACGGGCACAGGTTCAGGGCCACAGCCGACCAGCACCAGAACGCAGAGTATCGCTAAGCGGCGCATCGGCCCCCTCCCCTTCTTGAAACTCTCGATCCAGCGCGGCGCTGTCCTCCGCGATGGCCTGCAGCCGCTTGATCGACTGGCGCTGGATCTCGGCCACGCGGGCATATTCCACCAGCTGCGCGTCGGCCGCGTCCAGCTGATCAGCCAGTCGACCCGCCCGCTGCGTCTGGAACCAGCCGAACCCGGCCAGCGACAGCAGCAGCGCGCCGGCGATGAGGTAGCGGGTCACAGATCCCTCACGCACATGACTTGGCTGGCGTTGCGGCGGTTCACCAGCCCCCGGATGCGCCGGCCGCCGGCATTCACCCACCGGTCAAGCTCGGCGCAGGCCCCGGCATAGTCCCCGGCGTTGGCCTTGCGGACCATCGTGGACCGACAGGCAGCCGCGGTGCCGACGTTGTAGCCAAGCTCGAGGATGCTGGCCTGCACGCTGATCGGTACGGTATCCGCCACGCAGGGGTCCATCCGGCCCCAGAACTCGCCGACCTCCTGCCGCAGCAGCGCCTCGCACTCGGCGTCGGTCTTGTAGTCGCCCAGCCTCACGCCCTCGGCGCTGCCGTAGCAGATGGTGGGCCGGTCGCCGGGGTCGGGATATAGGCGTAGTTGCGCTTGCCCTCCCATCCGGCGATGAAAGGCGTGGCCAGGGCGATGACGGCGGCCGCGCCGGCTGCGACGCCTTTCGTGGTGCGCTTGCTGCACATGGTCACTCCTCCAGATCGCGCTGCGCCCAGAGGCGCGCGACAAGGGCGGCAGCCGTGGCGACGGCCGATGCCGCGGCGAAGGTGCCGGGGGAGAGGCCGAGAGCCTGCGCGTCGGTCAGGGCAAGCCCCACCTCGATGGCGGACAGCACGGCGGCCAGCCCCATGAAGCGCACGCTCCACGCGCGGCGCAGGATCTTGGTCCAGTTGGCAAGGAGGACGGTGTCGCGGTCCTCGGGGGTTTCGGGTGTCTGCTCAGTCATCTCGTCCTCCAATCGCTGATGGTTCAGTCATGGCGCCGCCCGCCCTGGATGATGCCCACCATCATCGCCAGGTCGCGCTTGATGCTCTCGCGGTCCCGCTCCCCATCCGCGTGCATCTGCTCGTGGCGGGCGGCCTGCGCGTCCTGCTTGCGGCCCAGAGCCTCGACCGACGTCTGCACGTTCCGGAGCGTCCCCATGATCTCGTCGTGACTGGCGTCGCGTAGCGCTGCGGCGGGTGTCGCGCGGCGGGCGGTCATGTATATCTGGATGCAGTAGAGCCCGACGAAGGCGACCAATCCCCAGATGCCGAACTGCTTTGTATGCTCGTCGAAAAACTTGATTACAGAGGGATCGAGCATCGGTCATCCGCTCCGGCCCTTCGGCAGCCAACAATCTCAAAGATGATCAGCACCGTGAAAAACACTGGGAGAAGACCGGGGGCGCTCGTGGGTGATAGCCATGTCACATAGGCCAGGCCCGTGAAGATCACCGCCCCGACCAAGCAGCAGAACCCGCGCCACTGGGGGGTCCGCTTCCATCTGCCGTTGACGATGAGCGCGGCAATATGAACGACACCGAAGAAAAGCAGCACTAGGGCGAGGGCAAATTCGCTGACGCCCATCTCCTGAAGGCCCGCATACGTAGCCAGGTTCAGCGTATCCTTTGGTCGAGCCAACTGGATCGCGGCTCCGATCTTGAGCGCAGACGTCAACCACTCCGTGCCGCGCCCATCGTGGTCGATCATCTCCATGATGCGAAGAGTCGGGTTTCGTCTCATGCCGACACCATCCGCCGGACCCACTCGATATCGAAATAGGCGACCTGGCAGTTTGCGTTGGTGTTCGACCCAATGCCTGCCATCTGGATCAGCGGCCGCCAGCCGGCGCCGCACTCGAAAGCCGTCGCCTGCACCTCGACCGACGCCGTTACCCAGCCAGCCTGACCGGCCGTTGCCGCGCTCTGGACCTTCGATACGATGGTTCCCGCTGCGTTGCGGACCTGCACTCCGAGATTGACGGCGTAGGGGTTCTGCGCATTCCGCAGCACAGCAGTCACCCGGAGCGTCGCCCCATTGGGAAGTTGATCCGGCACCCAACGGCTCTCGCAACCAGATGCGTTCAACTGCAGTGCGTGAGTAAAACGAGGGTCCATGCCGCCTGGGACCGTCGTGACGATCTCCGCCCAGCCCAAGGCCTGCGTCCAGTACCCGGGGCCGCGGTCGAACGTCTTGGCGCAGACCTGGCCGTCGTACACCGCGGCGTCGTGCATACGGGGGATGACGACGTCGGCACCATCCGGCCGCTTCTGAACCCGGATGCGAGGCTGGATCACTTGGTAGACGTTGGAGCCGACCGCGCGTCCGCCCCAGACGTTCGTCGGCCCCACCATGATGTTCATCGCGTCCGCGTTGCCGACCAGAACCCCGATGCCGCGGTGCATGAAGTGGTTGCCGTTGATGCTGACGTGGTTGACCTTGTCGTTGATCACGATGCCACGGGTGCAATCCGTGTCGCCGTTGTCGTAGCCCTGCCCCCAGAAATGGCAGTGGTCGATGATCACGCTGTGAACGTCGTGAAGGTCGATGTGGCACTCGTTCTGGCGCCGCGCGCCGGATGCCACCTGTCCATCGGTCGTCACGATGTTGCAGTCCAGGATCGAGATCAGCGAGTGATGATGCGCCCGAATACCCGCAAGATGCGCGTGGACATGCGTCCGGCTGAGGAAGAAACCCGGCTCCTTAAACGACATCGACGGTTCGTCCTCGAGACGCGCCAGGTGGTTGATGCTGATGCCGATCTCGGGCCAGCCGACGACCTCGCCGCCGGAGACGATGGCGCCTTCGAAATCTGCATGCACGCTCCCGGTCCGGTACATGTTGCCCTCGAACCGGATGCCGTGCCGCCAGCGGCCCGACACCCGCGGCTCGATGCACATGCCGTAGTAGCAGTCCTTGAAGTAGATCCCGATGCCGTTGATGTAGGTCGTCGGGAAGGCGGCCAGATCCTCCCATCGTGAGCCCGTGTCGACCGTGCAATTCTCGATCAGCGGAAAAGCGCCCGAATTCGCAGATGATCCCGTTGCGCAGGCGTCCACGGAACGGGAAGTCCCGGTCGTAGCCGCCGACGAAAAGGTCACGGGCGATGAAGTTGCGCCGCTTGCCGTACCCGTAGTCGGTCATCGGCGAGGCGTCCGGGTTCAGGCCGATGGTTGAGGTAAAGTGCAGGCCGTGCGGGCGCTCGTTCACCTCCGCCGCAGGGTTGTCGCAGAGCAGGCTGAACCCCTGAACCTGCAGAAACTGATCCTTGCGGCTCCGGGTGATCTTCATCAGCCCATGGAACGTACCGGCCGGGCCCTTGATGATCGAGGCTTTCGAGCCTTGTCCAAGGATCGCCAGTCCGCGGCACTGGCCGAGCGTCACATCGATGGCGGTCCGCGTCTCGTATTCGCCGGCCGGGATGATGACCGCGCCGGCCGCCTCGTTGCTGGCCGCCAGGATCGCCGCCGAGATCGCCGGGCCATTGTCGAACCCGGCCTGCGCCCGTGCGCCGAATGCGCGGATGTCGAAGGCGTTGCCGAACCGGAAGGCGCGCACTTCGGCCGCAGCCTGTTGCGCCAGCGCGGCGTAGCCCGGCGCGGCTACCGCTGCCGCCATGGCCTCGGACCCCGACACGTCCGAAGAGACATCCAGCGTCAGTGCGCGGGACTGCCGCTCGGCCAGATCCTGCATCGCCATCATCTGCAGGTCGAAATCATTCTCGACCTGATCCGGTCGAACCCGGCCCTGGTTGTTGTAGTCGCTCTGCTGGATCAGCGGCACCGAGCGCAGCAGGTATATCTGGTCGCCGGACTGAATGCCGTTGGAGATCACAACGGAACCGGTCGCATCGCCGATGCCGGTATGCCCGACGCCGGACGTCAGGTCGGTTTCTTCGCCGCCCCTCACGCGGATCACCCGGACGTGCGTTTCGTCCTGCGCGCGGAAGTTCCGGGGGAACGTGCCGAAGGAAGCCGCGACTTCGAATGGCCCGGCCTTGTTGGTTGCGCTCTCAACGGTCATCTGGCCCTGCCCTGCTGTGGTCGTGAGCAGGGTAGGAAGCCGCGGTTGCCCGATATATGTTGGCAGGTGCTTAGCAGAACAACCCGGCCGCGCGAGCAGCCGGGCCTAGCCAACTGGCCGGGTCAATCAGGCGTAAAGCCTCTCCCGCTCTGCCTTGATAATCGGAGCGAAGTCCCTCTCCCTCCCGCCGACCTTCACAAGCCGCTCCTTGAACTTAAAGTACTTCTTTGACGGCGCCGGGATCAGCATAAATTCCGCCACCTTCGCGAAGACCTCCCCTTTCGCCTTCGAGCATTCGCCCTTTGCGACTCGGAACACCTGGTCGGGGTTCTTTGGCCCAACCTTCGGCTTGGGGGCGGATATTGTTGATACGGTCGGACTGGCGAACCGGAGCATGGAGGGCATCGAGACCGGGGAGAGAGTTGACATGTCCGCTGGCGATGTCTCGTTGCTTCGCCGCATGGCGCCCTTCGTGTCCCTGCCATATTGGCGCTGGATCATCGACGGTCAGATTTTGGCTCCGCTGAAGGAAGAGATGAGCCGCTAGCGCATCCGGCTGATGACGTCGCGAAGATCGCATCCTTCTTTTTGCCAACGATCCAACAGGCGCCTTTACTGCTTCCGCAAGCCGATGCAACTAAAGACTTTCGGGGCGCACACGCCTATTGCGACGGATGACACGATTATCTGGATGTCGTAATACTCGGCAGAGATCCGATAGAGTACAAAAATGAGACATGTGGCAAAGATAAAGCCCACTTGAATGATTTCAAGTCGGTCAATTTCTTTTCCCAGATCAAAATGCTTCTTTGCATCCCGCTCCATCTCGTTTTGAAGCCAGCGTTCCCGCGAGGCGGGCTCCATCATTCGGCCGGATGGTCGCGCCGCTTCGGCCGCCTTGTGAACCAGACGAGGAACCCGGCGATCAGCAGGCCGGCGGTTGGGGTGATCAGCAGTGAGAGCTCTAGGCCGGTCATGTCGTCATCCTCCGCAAGAAGCGTCGTGCTATCAAATGTAGGGCCAAAGAGGCGATCAGGCAATAAGCCATAAGAAACGCAACAAGCGGGCTGGCCGGGACCGAACCTGAGGCCATGCCGACAGACGGGGCCAGGCCGCCAACAGCAAAGGAGGCAATAGCCAGGCCGTTCAGGAACGTGGCCGTCAGCTTTGTCTGCTCGTTGCGGATAGTCGACAAGTCAGTCCTCATCGCGCGCATCTCACTCGGGAGGCCGCGAAATCTTATTGAGGAGTCCTGCAAGGACCTCCTGGGCCACCTTGGATCTCCTAGCTCGATCCAAGGGCCCGCGCGATGAGGCTGCCGCGCGGACCGCAGCCTCTATCCGCCGCATGTCTCGATCGATATCCTCAAGGGCGGGGTACTTCTCTTGGAGCGTCGCGACGATCTCGCTGTTCATGCTCCGGCCTTTGGCATCCGCGGCGGCCTTGATCCGATCCCGCAACCCGTCAGGCAAACGGACCGTGTACTGCTCTGCGCCTCGCCCGACTGTTACCACTGCTGCCTCCGCCGGTTATCACCGCATTACTGTAATGTTTCCGCTTGACCTGCAATCGCATTACGGTAATGTAGAACTATGGTAATTCTATAGAGAAGGAGATGCGAAGTGGAATTGCAGCGGACGCCGTTTGGCCTGCGGATGCCGGAGGAAGTCCAGAATTGGATCAAGATGAAGGCGAAGCGCGAAGACCGGTCGCAGAACCATGTGATCAACCGCATCCTCGCGAAGGCGATGGAGGATGATCATGCAAGGACTTGAAATAGGAAAGGCCGCAGGGAGTGCATTCCCTACGGCCTCGTTGAAACCAACTGTGCAGAAGGGATCGCAGATGAATATGATACCATTCGGCGGAGATAGCAACGGTCCCGTCACCATGTCGTCCCGATGTCGTCCCGCGAGATCGCAAAGTTATGCGAGAAGCGTCACGACAACGTCATGTCCGATATCAGCAAGATGCTTGCAGACATCGGGCTTCACGCTCCTGACTTTTCAGGAACGTACAAGACCGAGCGCGGAAACACCTACGATTGCTTCAACCTCGCCGAATATCTGGTCCTGACGCTGGTGTCTGGATACCGTACCGACCGGCGCTACCGGATCATTAAGGACCTGGAGCGGCTGCGTAAGGAAAAGTCTTCCGGCGGCTTCGCACTGCCCGACTTCACCGATCCCGGTGCCGCCGCCCGTGCTTGGGCGGAACAATTCGAGGCGAACCGCGCGCTGCAGATCGAAAGAGCCGAAGGATGAAGCAATCAGCGCGATGCAGCCGAAGGTCGATGAATATGAGGCCTATCTGGCTGAGGAGTGTATTTGCCGGGTAATGGACTTTTGCAACAGGCACGGGGTCAAGAAAAATCACCCAGGCTACATCCTTCGGGGAAAGGGGCTGTTGCACCAAGAGAAGTTTCTGGCCACCCAGACCGGGCTTAAGTCTGGCATCCTCAAGAACGTACTGGAGAAGGACGGCTTCGAATACATCGACAGCAAGGGGCAGTCGGTTGAGGCGCAGCAGGCGATGGTCGTCCGGCAGCGTGAGGTTTCGCTGCTCAAGATGATCGTGGGTGCCTACGGCGCTACGGCTTTCCGCGATCAGCAGGCGTTCGACCGGGCCAAGGCTCTAATTAGGGGTGCGGCATGATCGACCATCAGAACAACGCCCTAGCTGAGATCGGTCAGAAGCTATGGGCCGTAGAGATCACGGCTGGCGTCATCGGCGATACCGGCCTTCACTTCACCGAAGAAGAGGGCGGAAGCGATGAAGTTCATCAGGCTTGGGCTGACGCAATCCTCGAAAACTATCAGCTGCTGAGAGGGGCCCTCGAGGATATAAAAAGGGCCGTGCTGCTGCTTCCCCCAGAGATGGCAGGCGGCATCGCGACGGCCTTTCGCCACGAAGATCAGGTCTCGAAAGCGCGAGGCGCGGCGACCTGCATGCTTGCCGACATTCAGCGGCAGATCGCAGAGAATAAAGGAGGTGCAGCATGAAACGGAAGGTCACCAAAAAGGCCGCGACCGACTTCATGTCCAAGCTCCTCGCGCCGCTCCCAGAGGCGGAGCTGGAAGACAAGGACCTGGCGAAGCTGGAGGCTAGGGCGGCGCGGGTCGCCTTGCGCAAAGCGGAGGCTAGCTTCCAGCGCAAGCTGATGGAGGTCGAAGCCGCGAAGTACAGATGGGAACATCTCAACTGCCATCGCCTGTCGCTAATCGAGTCCCGTCCCCATCTTTGGGTCAAAGCCGGAGCCTTCTGACTGGCGTTGGGGAACATCGCCGCTGCACCTCGGTAGATGCCAAAGCCGCCCGCTTTCTCCCATGCATTGTTGATCTCGAAGCCAATCGAGAAGATGCCTGAGCGGTTGATACCTTCCGCAATCCAGGTGCTTTAGTTATCCGAGACCTCCCTGCCCGCCTTTAGGTTCATGACCCAGTAGATCAAGGCGCCGATGGCGGCCATGCCGGTCACGCCGCCCCAGAACTTGCCCTTCTCCTCCTGCAGGCCGCGCAGAAGGACGCGCTGGTTGGCCGCCAAGGCAAAGGATCGGAACTGGATCAAAGCGCGTCCGGAAGGCGTGTTGGCGAACAGCGGGACATCTCCGACGCCCATCCGCGGCAATGGGCCAAGACCGTCGGCGGCATGGCACAGACCGTCTGCCGCGGCGTCGCACGGGTGCGCGCCCGCTTTGGTTCTGACAATGGCGTGCGGATCTCGATCCTCATTATTCAACAATAAGCAGAAAAGTTCCTGCTGGCCAACATCCTGGCCCGGCTGCCACGACTGCTGAGCGCATGAAGACGAAAGGCGGCATCGGCCGCGCACACCGTTTGCACCGACAGGCCGGAAGCTCAACGCAGCCGGGCCGGTCCCAAGAAAACCGCTCCGCCTCGGCGATTTCTTCAGCGGCCTGCTTAAGCAGGTTCGGCGCTCCTGGTTTGGGCGCCGTCCGGTCGAGGATCAAGGGAGAGGCCGTTTATCTCTGCCGATCCCGCCACCTGGCCGGCGGGATCGGCACCGCTGCTATCATAGCGTCGGGTACAGCGGAAATCGCTCGCAGAGCGCCGAGACCTGTTCACGGACCTGGGCCTCGACCGCACCGTTGCCGTCTTCTCCGTTGGCGGCAAGGCCGTCGACGACCTCGATGATCCAGTCGGCGATCTGGCGGAATTCGGTCTCGCCAAAGCCGCGCGTAGTGCCGGCCGGGCTGCCAAGGCGGATGCCGCTGGTGATCGTGGGCTTTTCCGGATCGAAGGGGACGCCGTTCTTGTTGCAGGTGATCAGTGCGCGGCCAAGCGCGGCCTCGGTCGCCTTGCCGGTCACGCCTTTCGGACGCAGGTCCACCAACACGACATGGGTGTCGGTGCCATGCGTCACCGTATCCAGCCCGCCCTTGATCAGCTGGTCGCTGAGCGCCTGCGCATTGCGGATCACTTGCCGGATATAGGTCTTGTAGCCGGGGCGCAGCGCTTCCCCGAAGGCCACGGCCTTGGCGGCGATGACATGCATCAGCGGCCCGCCTTGAAGGCCGGGGAAGATGGCCGAATTGACCTTCTTCGAGATGTCGGCATCGTTCGTCAGGATCATCCCGCCGCGTGGGCCGCGCAGGGTCTTGTGGGTTGTCGTGGTCACGACATGGGCATGCGGGAACGGACTGGGATGTTCGCCGCCCGCGACCAGTCCCGCAAAATGGGCCATGTCGACCAGCAGCCACGCACCCACCGAATCCGCAATTTCGCGCATGCGGGCAAAATCGATCTGGCGCGGAATTGCGCTGCCGCCTGCGATCAGCAGCTTCGGCTGGTGTTCGGTGGCCAGTGCCTGTACCTGGTCATAGTCGATCCGGTTGTCTTCGCGCCGAACGCCGTATTGCACCGCATTGAACCACTTGCCCGACTGGTTCGGTGCCGCGCCATGGGTCAGGTGACCGCCCGCATCCAGGCTCATCCCCAGGATCGTGTCGCCGGGCTTCAGCAGCGCCAGCATGACGCCTTGGTTCGCCTGGCTGCCCGAATGCGGCTGCACGTTGGCGAAGTCACAGCCGAACAGCTCTTTCGCGCGGTCGATTGCGGCCTGTTCGGCCACGTCCACGCAATCGCACCCGCCATAATAGCGGCGGCCCGGATAGCCTTCGGCATACTTGTTCGTCATGACCGAGCCTTGGGCCTGCAGGACCGCCCGGCTGACGATGTTCTCCGATGCGATCAGCTCGATCTCGTGGCGCTGGCGCTTCAGCTCATCCTCGATGGCGCCGAAGATCAGCGGGTCGCTGTCGGTGATGTCGTCGGTGAAGAAGCCCGAGATGGGTTGCTGCGTGTTCATGTGATCACCTCCCTGTTTGTCGCTAGCCGGTCCAGCCGAGCGCGGTCGAAATGCAATTCATCGTCTGCATCAGGGCGACGGGGACGCCCGGCGTCTCTCCTGCCCTGTTGCGCTTCAGCAGCGCGATCTGAAGATCGTGCACCCGGTCCAGGTCCGGCCGCACCCGGTCGAACCGCGCCGTCATCCGGGGAAAGCGGTCCCCGATGTCGTCCTGCCCGGTCAGGAACAGGATCGCATCGTGGCTGGCCGCGTGTTCCTGCCGGATCAGGCCAAAGATGTCCCCGGCCATGTCCTGGTCCGTCACCAGCGCCTTGTAGCGTTCGGCGATCTGCAGGTCGGTGTGAAACAGCGACTTCTCGACCTCGTCCACGATCAGACGGAAGATGCGCGAGTCGCGGAACATCCGCCGCAGCAGCCGGTCGCCGTCGTCGCCACGAAAGCGGCGGAAGGCGCCGATGGCGGACCCGAACCCGTACCAGCCGGTCAGCAGGTGCCGGTTCTGCGACCAGGCGAAGACCCAGGGGATCGCCCGCAGATCGTCCAGGCTGGACATGCCGGACCGGCGCGCGGGGCGCGAACCCATCTTCAGCATCGCCAGTTCCTCGACGGGACTCGCCTGCTGGAAATAGTCGATGAAGCCCGGACGGTGCAGCAGCGACCGATAGGCCGTCTGCGACATGCCCGACAGCGCCTCCAGCGTGTCGTTGAACTCGGGGCGCACGGCCTCGGGTTCCGTCGCCAGCGAATGGGCCAGAACCGATGACAGAACGACCTCCAGTTCGTGCTGGGCGGTGCCGCGATTGGCGAATTTCGACGACACGACCTCGCCCTGTTCCGTCGTGCGCAGATGGCCGTTGATGGTGCCGCGGGGCTGGGCTGCCAGCGCGCGCCCGGTCGGCGCACCGCCCCGGCTGACCGATCCGCCGCGCCCGTGGAAGAACACCGGCACCAGGTCATGCGCCGCCAGCGCCCGCGAGATATGGCGCTGCGCCTTCTCCAGCTCCCAGCTGGAACAGAGGAAGCCGCCGTCCTTGTTGCTGTCGGAATAGCCCAGCATGATCTCGATCCGCCGGTTGCCGCCGTCCAGGCTGCGGCGCACCAGCGGCACCCGCAGCAGCTGGTCCAGGATCGCCGGGGCGGCGCGCAGGTCCTCGATCGTCTCGAACAGCGGGACGACGCGCAGGTCCAGGCGTTCGGCGCCGAAGCCCGCATAGCGCGCCAGCAGGAAGACGCCCAGCAGGTCGTCGCAGGAGCGGGTCATCGACAGAATGAAAGGCCCGATGGCCTGCGGGTCGCGGCCGAAGCGCGTCTGCAGCATCAGGCCCAGCAGGTCCAGAAGCTCGGTCGACTTGTCCTGCAGCCGGTCGCGGTCGAGGTCCGGCAGTCGGGGCTGGACCAGTTCGCGGCGCAGCCGGTCGGACCAGGCTTGCGTGCCGTATTCGGGCAACGTGCCGCCGTCCGTCCAGATGTCCGACAGCGCCGCCGTCGTGACGCTCGAATTCTGGCGGATGTCCAGCGTGAAGGTGCGGAAACCAAAGACCTCGGCCTGCCAGCGCAGGGGCCGGATCAGGCGGCGCGCAAGGGCATCGGCGTCGACGGCCGCCAATGCGGCTTCGACCTTGCGCAGGTCGGCCAGGAAAACCGCGGGATGCGGATAGCCCCCTGCCCCGTCCTTGGCTGTGGCGGCGATGCGCAGGCCGATCGCCGACAGCGCCTGGCGAAACGTCTCGTTGGGATTGCGCTGCAGCAGGTCGTCGGGCATGCCGTCGACCACCGAATACAGCAGCGCGCGCGCGTCCTCGGGCAGGCGGCAGATCGTGCCGCTGATGCTCAGTTGTTGGGCGGCCGACGTCAGTGCCTGGCGATAGCGGTCAAGGATCGCATCGCGGCCCAGCTCCAGCGCCTTGCGGGTCACGGGAACGGTGACATGCGGATTGCCGTCGCGGTCGCCGCCGATCCAGGAATGGAACCGAACGCACGGCGCAGGCGGCCGCGTGTCGCCGTAATGGGCCGCCGCCGCGTCGTGGAACTGCCGGACCACGTTCGGCACGGCCTCGAACAGGCCGTCGCGAAAGAATTGCAGGCCCCAGGCAATCTCGTCCTCGGGGGACGGACGGCGCAGGCGCAGCTCTCCGGTCAGCCACAGAAGGTCGATCTCGGATTCGACCGTCGCCAGCAGGTCGGCGCGTTCGCGGGGCGTCCAGCGATGCGTTTCCAGCTGCACCAGGTCGCGATAGATCCGCCGGTGGATCTCCAGCACGGTGACGCGCTTTGCCTCGGTCGGGTGGGCGGTCAGCGTGGGGCCGACCGACATGTCCGACGCCACGCGGTCAAAGACCTCGGGCGCGGCTCCGGCGTCCTTCAGGACGCGGGCAAAGCTGCCCTCGACCGCGGCGGCACCTTCGCGGGTTTCGACCATGCGGCGGGCGCGGGTGGCCGCGTTTTCGTCCACGATCCGCAGGATCTGGAACCAGATGCTGAGACCTTGCAGATAGTCGCTGATGTCCTGCCCGTCGGGCAGGCCACCGCCGCCCTGCAACAGCGGCAGGACGCGCGGCGCGCGGCGGGCCAGCACATTGGCCCACAGCTGCCGCAGTTCGGCCCTCAGATCGTCGGCATAGCCGTCGCGCCGTGTGCCCGAACGTGGCCTGCCCGCATGTGCTGCCCCACCCGACATCAGTTCACCCTGTCGCGCGGTTCGCGCCCTTCGAAAAAGTCGGTCAGGTTGTCCATAACCCGGAACCCCATGGCCTCGCGCGCTTCGCGGGTGGCGCTGCCCAGGTGGGGCAGCATGACCAGCCGGTCGGATTGCATCAGGTCGGGGTTGATCCGGGGCTCTCCGTCAAAGACGTCCAACGCCGCACCGCCGATCGTGTCGAAGGCCAACGCCTGGGTCAGCGCGACCTCGTCCACCACTTCGCCGCGGGCGGTGTTGATCAGGAACGCGTCGGGCCGCATCATCGACAGGCGGCGCGCGTCGATCAGGTGCCGGTTCGCCGCGCCCCCCGGACAGTGCAGAGAGATGAAATCGCACTCGGGGATCAGTTCGTCGATGCTGGCGACCTGCGTAGCATCGCAGGCGGCCAGGACGTCTGGCGCGACCGGGCTGCGGTTATAGGCCAGGATCTTCATGCCGAACCCGTGATGCGCCCGGCGCGCCATTTCCTGACCGATGCGGCCATAGCCGATGATGCCAAGCGTCTTGCCCGACACCTTGGTGCCGACCAGGTGCGTGGGCCGCCAGCCGGTCCACTGGCCGGCGCGCAGCTCTCGCTCGCCCTCTCCGGCGCGGCGGGCGACCATCAGCATCAGCGTCATGGCCAGGTCAGCCGTGCATTCAGACAGGACGTCCGGCGTGTTCGTGACCACGATGCCGTGCCGGCCCGCGCCTTCCAGGTCGATATGGCTGTAGCCGACGCCATAATTGGCCAGGATCTTGGTCTGCGGGCGCTCCAGCTCCAGCGCCGGGGCGCCGATCTTGTCGGTCACCGTCGGCAGGATCGCGTCATAGTCCCGCATGGCCGCCCGAAACTCTTCGGGCGCCAGCGGAGTGTCGCTGCGGTTCAGCACCGCGTCGAAGCGGTCGGCCAGCCGCGCCTCGACCGCGGCAGGCCAGCGCCTGGTGACAAGGATGCGGGGTTTTGCCATCGCCGCCCCCATCACTGCATGACGCGGGCGATGGTCTCGCCGATGACGGCGGGGTTTTCGGCCACGGTGACGCCGGCGGCCGTCAGGATCTCGACCTTTTCCGACGCGCTTTCGCCAAAGGCCGAGATGATCGCCCCCGCATGGCCCATCGTCCGCCCCTTGGGCGCGGTGAGACCCGCGACATAGGCGACAACGGGCTTTGACACATGATCGCGGATGTATTCCGCCGCCTCGGCCTCTTGCGGGCCGCCGATCTCTCCGATCATGCAGATGATGTGGGTTTCGTCGTCGGCCTCGAAATGGGCCAGCACGTCCTTGAACGAGGATCCGTTGATCGGATCGCCGCCGATGCCCACGCTGGTCGAGATTCCCATACCGCGTTCCTTCAACTGCGCCGCGGCCTCGTATCCCAGGGTCCCCGAGCGGCCGATGATGCCCACGTTGCCCTGCAGATAGATGTGGCCCGGCATGATGCCCAGCATCGCCTTGCCCGGGCTGATCGTGCCCGCGCAATTGGGGCCGGTCAGGATCATCCGGCGTTCTTTGGGATAGCGGTACATGTAGCGTTTGACGCGGATCATGTCCTGCGCCGGGATGCCGTCGGTGATGCAGACGCAATAGCGCAGGCCCGCATCGGCGGCTTCCATGATGCTGTCGGCGGCGGCGGGGGGTGGGACGAAGACCAGCGTTGCCTCGGCCCCCGTTTCTTCCACGGCCTCCTTCACGGTGTTGAATACGGGCACGCCCTCGACCGTTTCGCCGCCCTTGCCGGGGACGACGCCGCCGACGACGGTGGTGCCATAGTCCAGCATCTCGCGCGTGTGGAAGCGGGCCATCTTGCCGGTGATGCCTTGGACAATGACGCGGGTGTCGCGATCCAGAAAAATGCTCATCAGACGGCCCTCAGGTTGGTGTTGCGGGTGGTGTCGCTGCGCCAGGCGGCCACGACGCGTTCGGCGGCCTCCATCAGCGTGGTGGCGCGGATCAGCGGAAGGCCGCTCTGCGCCAGGATCTTCTGGCCTTCTTCGACATTGGTGCCGGCAAGGCGGACGACGACTGGCACGTCCACGGGGTTTTCCCTCAGCGCGCGGACGACCCCTTCGGCCACCCAGTCGCAGCGGTTGATGCCCGCGAAGATGTTGACCAGGATCGCCTGCACGTTCTTGTCCGACATCACCAGCCGAAAGGCCTTGGACACGCGTTCCGGCGTCGCGCCGCCGCCGATGTCGAGGAAGTTCGCAGGCTCTCCTCCGGCCAGCTTGATCGTGTCCATGGTGGCCATCGCCAAGCCTGCGCCATTGACGATGCAGCCGATGTTGCCGTCGAGGCCGACATAGGACAGCCCGCGGTCGGCGGCGCGGGATTCGCGCGGGTCCTCCTGCGACTTGTCGCGCAGTTCGGAAATCTGCGGATGACGGAACAGCGCGTTGTTGTCGAAGGTCATCTTGGCGTCCAGCGCCAGGATGCGGTCGTCGCTGGTGATGACCAGCGGGTTCACCTCGACCATGGTGGCGTCCAGCTCGCGAAAGGCGCGATAGCAGCCGCGCAGCGTGCGGACCATCTGCTGGACCATTGCTGGCTTGATGCCCAGCTTGAAGGCCAGCTCGCGGCACTGGAATTCCTGCAGGCCGACGGCGGGTTCCACCGTGGCGCGGACGATGCTCTCAGGACGCTTCTCCGAGATCTCCTCGATCTCCATCCCGCCCTCGCCGCTTGCGACGATCATCACGCGCTGGCTGGCGCGGTCCAGGACGAAGCCCAGATAGATCTCGCGAGCGATCGGAACGGCCGCCTCGACATAGACCCGGTAGATGCCCTTGCCCTCGGGGCCGGTCTGATGGGTCACCAGCTTCTGGCCGAACATGCCCTCGGTGACTTCCTGGATCTCGACGTCGCTGTCGCAGACCTTGACGCCGCCGGCCTTGCCGCGTCCGCCGGCATGGACCTGGGCCTTGACGACCCACCGGTCGCCGCCCATTTCCCGCGCGCGATACGCCGCCTGTTCGGGGCTATAGGCCAAAGCGCCCTGCGGCACGCCGACGCCAAAGCGGCTGAGGATTTCCTTGGCCTGATATTCGTGAATGTCCATGTCGTGCCTCCTCCCAAAGGCCTAAGGTCAGGCGGCAGCGACGGCTGCGGCGTAATGGTTTTCCAGGCGGCCGTTCACGGCGCCCATGTCCACCTCGGCGCCCATGGCGGCCATGGCGGCGCCGAAGCGGGTCACGATGTCGGTGATGGCAGGCTGGTTCAGCAGGTTCAGGATGCCGATGCGCACCTGCACCGGTTCGGACAGCGTCGGCCAGATGCCGAAGCCCTGGGCGCGGCAGTTCTGGACCAGCTCGGCCTCGCGGCCCGCGAGCGACTTCGGCAGGTTCAGGACGACCAGCGAGGTCATGTTCGATGTCACTGTGCAGCCCATCGCGGTTACCGCGTCGCGCAGCGCCGCCTCGTGGAAGGCATAGGACGACGCCCGGGCCGCCACCGTCTGCTGCAGCGTGATCCGCAGCGCCTCGTGGAAGGCGGCGACGGCATAGGCGCTGTGGGTGCGGTGGTAGGTGCCCTTCTCGACGTCCTTGCCGTCGATGATGCCCCAGTGACGCGCTTCCAGGATCGGATGGTGGACGAAGCTGCGGCAGCCGGTGGCGCGCAGGTTCTGGATGTAGCGGTCGGTGAAGGACACCGGCGCATAGGTCAGCGGCAGGCAGCAGATGCCCTTCTGCGGGCAAGAGGCCCAGCCATGGACGCCCGGATAGTCGTCGATGCTGAAATCCTCGACCCCGAGCGAGGACACCGCGTCGACCAACCCCATCACGTCGTAGCGTTCGCAGGCATCGGAAAACCCGCGCAGGTCGTTGATCCGGCCCGATCCGGTTTCCCAATGCGCCATCGCGGCCCATTTGGGCTTGTGCCTCGCCAAGGCATCCTCGACGATCTCGGCGGTCACGGATTGACCGTGCGGCACGGTGACCACGGTGACCGAGGCGGGCTGCGGGTCCATCGGGTTCGCGGTCAGTTCTTCGGCCGTGGCGGCCTTCATGCGGACGGTCAGCCCGTCGATACCCGAAAACGTGCCGTTGGCGAAGACGACGACCTTGTCGCCGGGCAGCACCGCGTTGAACATCGCGTCAAGGCCGCTCCACCCCGTTCCGGCGACGCCGAAGGTGTGGACATTGGCCGTGCCCATCACCTGGCGCAGCATCTTCTTGCACTCGATCATGCCCCGCAGCACATCGGCCTGCATGTGGTCGGCCACGCCGGCGCTGGCAAAACGTTGCAGAACACGCGGATCGGTGTTGCCGGGACCGGGACCCGCCGCGATGGTCTGCGGGATCTCGAGCGGGGGAAAGACTGTCGGATCGGCCATGATCGTTTCCTTGCTGTCAACTTTTCTCAACGGAAATGAAACATCAGTCGACATCATCAACAACGTAACATTATGCTGCTTTCAGGTATCTAAAAAGGTGGGAAATTACCCACCCTTTCGGGCGGAACTGGAAAAATCCACCGGAATCACCCGCCCGAAAGGGTGGGTCTGGAAGGGAGGAGAGGGTGAATGGCGCTGATACAGGATGCAAGACCCATCGTTTCGGTGATGCTGGCGGACAGCAATCCGCTGGTCCTGAGCGGGATGTCCGAGGCTTTCGAACGCGATCCGCGATTCTCGCTGGTGGCCACGTCATCCACGGCCGAGGGGTTTCTGGCCTCGATGGTGCGCGTGCCGGCGCAGGTGGGAGTGATCGACTGGAACCTGCCGCTGCTGGGCGGTGCCCGCCTGCTGGAGGTGCTGCGCGAACAGGACAGCCCGCCGCGAGTCGTCGTCTACGCGCAGCCCTCGGACGAATCGCATGTCACCGCGCTTGGCGCCGGGGCCGCGGGGTTCGTCGCGCGCAACTGCCCGGTCGAGCAGTTGCTGGAAACGTGCATGGCCGTCGCCTCGGGACGGATGGTGTTTCCCTATCTGGACGTGCGGCAGTTGCAGCAGGACCCGATGAACACGCTGTCGCGGCGCGAAAGCGCCATGCTGGAAGCGCTGTCCAGGGGCCTGACGAATCGTGAACTGTCGCGAGAGCTGGAAATCTCGACCAACACGGTGAAGTTCCACCTGTCGAACCTTTACGACAAACTGTCGGTCCGAAACCGCGCGCAAGCCATCGCCTTCTATTATTCAAGCCGTAATCGACGGGATCCGACGGCAGGCACGGGTTCCGACGAAAGTCGGTTGCGCAACAAATGATTCACGAAAATCATTGACAGGCAAGATTATTATAACTTCTTTGACCCCATTCCCCGACATCATCAGGAGGCGTTTCGCCATGAGCTTTTTTCCTATCGAACAGGCCCCCGCGCGTCTGAACCGCAGTGAACTGGCGGTGCCCGGCAGCCAACCGCAGATGTTCCAGAAAGCGGCTGATTCGGATGTCGACGTGATCTTCCTCGACCTGGAGGACGCGGTCGCCCCTGACGAAAAGCCGCAGGCACGGCGCAACATCATCAAGGCATTGAACGAGATCGACTGGGGCAAGAAGACGATGTCGATCCGCATCAACGGGCTGGACACGCACTACATGTATCGCGACGTCGTGGACGTGGTCGAACAAGCCGGAGAGCGCCTGGACCTGATCATGATTCCCAAGGTGGGCACCGCCGCCGACGTCTATGCCGTGGACATGCTGGTCACCCAGATCGAGGATGCGACGGGGCTGAAGAAGCGCATCGGGTTCGAGCACATCATCGAGACAGCGCTCGGCATGCAGAACGTCAGTGAAATCGCGGGTGCTTCCAAGCGCAATGAAAGCCTGCATTTCGGCGTGGCCGACTATGCCGCCAGCACCCGCGCGCGTACGACCGTCATCGGCGGCGTGAACGAGCATTATTCGGTCCTGACCGATCCGGCGCAGGACGGCGGGCGGCAGACCCATTGGGGCGACATGTGGCACTATGCCCTGTCGCGGATGGTCGTCGCGGCACGCGCCAACGGACTGCGCCCGATCGACGGTCCCTTCGGCGACTTCTCGGACCCAGACGGCTACAAGGCCGCCGCCTATCGCGCCGCCGTTCTGGGCTGCGAGGGCAAATGGGCGATCCACCCCAGCCAGATCGCGCTGGCCAACGACGTCATGAGCCCCTCGCCCGCCGAGGTCGAACGTGCCCAGAAGATCCTCGACGCCATGGCCAAGGCCGAATCCGAGGGCAAGGGTGCCGTGTCCTTGGACGGACGGCTGATCGACTATGCCTCGATCCGTCAGGCCGAGGTGCTGGTCGAAAAAGCCCGGCAGATCGCCGCGTGACCGCAACCGACCTGCGCACGCTGGCACGGCACCTGTATGATCAGGCCGTTTTGGCCGCCGACCCGGCTTTGGCCGTTCGGCGGCACTTCGAAATGCACCCGCCGGCCGCACCCATGGCCGGCAGGAAGGACATCCTGATCGCCATCGGCAAGGCCGCCCCGGCCATGCTGCGAGAGGCGATGCGCCATGTTTCCCATGCGGCGACGGCACTTGCGGTCACCCACTACGAGAACGAGCAGGCGGTCGAGGGCGCGCGCGTCCTGACCGCCGGTCACCCCGAACCTGACGAGAACGGGCTGAGGGCGGGGCAGGAGATCATCGCGATCCTTGACGCCGCCGGTCCGCGCGACCGGGTCTGGGCGCTGATCTCGGGCGGAGGGTCGGCACTTGTGCCCGCCCCGCGTGCACCGCTGACGCTGGACGACAAGCGGACGGTCAGCCGGCTGCTGCTGTCTGTGGGGCTGGACATCACCGCGATGAACCTGATCCGCCAGCAGCTGTCCGACCTCAAGGGCGGCGGCTTTCTGCGTCACGCCGCGCCGGCCCCGGTGACGGCGCTGATCCTGTCGGACGTGATCGGCAACGATCTTGGCACCATCGCCAGCGGCCCAACAGCCTTGCCCTTGGGAACGCGCGCCGACGCGCAAGGCCTGCTGCAACGGTACCAGATCCTGGACCGGGTCCCTCGAAGCGTCCGCACGCTGCTGCAGACGCCCGACGCCCCTGCCCGGCTGCCCACGGCCGACAATTCGCTGATCGGCAGCAATGAGATCTCGTTGGCGGCGATGTGCGACGCGGTGCCGCCCGGCTGGACCGCCCGCATCGTCAGCGACCGCCTGACCGGCGATGTCGGCGACGCGGCGGCGCGCATCCTGGCTGCAGCCTCGGACGCGGGGGGCCAGCAGCGGACGGCGCTGGTATTCGGCGGGGAAACCACCGTCACCCTACGCGGCACCGGGCGCGGCGGTCGCAACCAGGAACTGGCGCTGCGGGTCGCGATGGGCAGGGCCGACCTGCCGAAGGGCTGGGTCTTCCTCAGCGGCGGAACCGACGGCCGTGACGGTCCGACGGACGCCGCAGGTGGCGTGGTCGATGCCGGAACCGCTGCGCGCATCGCCGCGGCCGGCGGCGATGCAGATGCGCTGCTGGCCAACAACGACAGCTATCAGGCGCTACGCTATGCCGATGATCTGCTGATCACCGGCGCGACGGGGACCAACGTGGCCGACGTGCAGGTGCTGCTGCTGCCCTGACACCTGCCGCGACACACAGGAAAGGCCACGCGCGAGGGTCGCCTTTCCTGCGTTGTGCAGGCTGGATCAGCCGGGCACCTGCAATACCCGGGTGACCACCACCACAATGGCGACGCCGCTGCCAGCGTCAGGTACAGCAGGATGCCGACCCGCCGCGGCTTGAAGCTGGTGTCGTCGCGGCCGAAGCCCAGGTCGATCCCCGACCTCGGCCGGATAACGGCCTTCGTCGGTGACATAGTATGACCACAGCAAGATCGGGATGATCAGCGCAGCAAGTTCTTGCTGCGAAACAGCGCGGGCGCCCGGCGTTTTCTGGTGCCCGCGGTCATTTCGCTTGTGCGGCTGGCGCCCGGGCAGTTGAATCGGCTGCTTTGAAGTGTCAGGCGCATCCGCGTCAAACAGCAGGTTGTTGCCCGGCTGCAAATGATACCGCTGTTCCAAGTGGCGACAACTCCGTCGAGTCGCGATCACGTCGATAATCTATATCCCTTCGTGCTGGACGTGGCCTTCAGTGCTGGAGACGATCAGGTAGGGCCTCAACACGACGCCAGAACTGTCTGGCCCGACATGGCGCACGTGATATTGGAGCCCATGGCGCGTGACCCCAGTTTCCGCCAAGTCATGAGCTGCTGGCGCCGCAACTTCCGCACCGGCGGTGCTCGGTGGCTTCGCGAACCGCATGAGGGTCCTGCGTCGGCGGCGCACAGCACTTCGATCCTTCACCTGACGACCCTGCACGGTCCTCTATCTTGCTGAAACGGCGGTGTCCCGGCATCATCCGGTCAAACCTTGAATTGCCTTCATACCGTCAGCCGCCCTGTCACCCAACCGGGCGACATAGGCGGCAAGGGCATTTTGAACGCAAAGCCCTCTATGCCCCCCGCCGCCGACAGGACGGGTGGCAAATGGAACGCGGGCGGGTCAACCGGCCGGTCAGTACGCCGCAAAAGCCGCTCACCCGTCAGCGCCACGAGAGCCTTGCGGACTTGCAGTCCCTTCCGTCATCCATGGCAAAGGCCTCAGACACCCAGGTAGCGGTTCGCGATCTCGGGGCTGTCACGCAGGGTGTCATTGTCGCCGGTCCAGAGCGTGTGACCCTTCTCGATCACGACGTGGCGGTCGGCAAATCGCGTCAGCGCGCCGAGGTTTTTGTCAACGATCAGTATCGCCTCGCCCTCGGCCTTGAGGCGCGTGAGGCACGCCCAGATCTCGTCCCGGATCAACGGGGCGAGGCCTTCCGTCGCCTCGTCGAGAACCAGAAGGCGCGGATTGGTCATCAGCGCCCGGCCGATGGCCAGCATCTGTTGTTCCCCGCCGGACAGCTGGTCGCCGCGATGTCCCATCCGCTCGGCCAGGCGAGGGAACAGGTCCAGCACGCGCGCCAGCGTCCACGTGCCCGGTCGAGCCGTTGCCAGCAGGTTTTCACGCACGTCCAGCGTCGGAAAGACCTGCCGCCCTTCCGGCACGAGGCCAAGCCCCGCGCGTGCGATCCGATGCGGCGGGGCATTGGTCAGATCGCGCCCGCCGATGCTGACCCGCCCGCCGCGCGCCGGCAGCAGGCCGAAGATTGTGCTGATCGTGGTCGTCTTGCCCATGCCGTTGCGGCCCAGAAGCGTCACCACCTGGCCCTGGTCCACCGACAGATGAATGTCGTGCAGCACTGCCGCTTCGCCATAGCCGGCTTGCAATCCTTCGACCACCAGCATCACCCGTCCCCCAGATAGGCCGCGCGCACCTTCGGGTCGGCGCGCACCTGGTCAGGTGTGCCGGTCGCGACGATGCGGCCATAGACCAGAACGCTGATCCGGTCGGCCAAGGCGAAGACTGCGTCCATGTCGTGTTCGATCAGCACCAGCGTCACCCTGCCCTTCAGCGCCGCCATGACCTCGACCAGCCGCTCGGCCTCTGCGCCGCTGGTGCCGGCCAGCGGTTCGTCCAGCAGCAGCAGGCGGGGCCGCGTGGCCAGCGCGATGGCCAGTTCCAGCGCGCGCTTTTCGCCGTGCGACAGGCTGCCCGCGCGCAGATCGGCGCGGTCCTGCAACCCGACCTGCGCCAGCGCCTGCATCGCCTGCTCGTTCAGCCGAGCCTCTCGGGCGACCGACCGCAGGAACCGGAAGCTGCTGCCGTCGCGCGCCTGAACGGCCACCGCGACGTTGTCCAGAACCGTGAAGGCTGGCAGGATCGAGGTGATCTGGAAGCTGCGGGACATCCCCGCCCGCACCCGCGCGGGCATCGGCTTGCCCATCATCTCTGCCCCGGCAAAACGGACCGAGCCGCCGTCCGATCGCGCCTGCCCCGACAGCTGCGCGATCAGCGTGGACTTGCCAGCGCCGTTCGGGCCGATGATGGCATGCAGCTCGCCCTCGGCAACTTCCAGGTCAAGGTCGTCGGTGACCTTCAGCGCACCATAGGACTTGCGCAATCCGCGCACGGACAGAAGGCTCATCCCCGGCGCCCCCTGAACAGCCCCGTCAAGCCGTCGCGAGAGAACATCACCACCAGGATCAGCAGCGTCCCGAAGATCAGCGGCCAATGATCGGTCAGGACCGCCAGCCACTCCTCCAGCAGCAGGGCCAGCGTCGCGCCGGCGATGGCGCCCAGCAGGTTGCCGATGCCGCCCAGCACGACCATCACGACCAGTTCCCCCGACCTGTGCCAGTTCATGAACGCGGGCGAGACATAGCTGGCCTGGTTCGCCAGCATCACACCCGCCACCGCAGTCATGGCACCCGAGATCACAAAGGCCGTCAGCTGATAGCGGAACGGCGTGAAGCCCACCGCCTCCATGCGAACGGGGTTTTCCCGCGTTCCCGTCAGCACCCGGCCAAAGCGAGATCCGGTGATCGCCACGCAAAGCAGGTAGAGCCCGACCAGCAGCGCCAGCGCGGTGTAATAGAGCACCCGGTCGTCGCGCAGCCAGTCGCGGCCCAGCACGGTCGACCGCGCCGCCAGCGTCACCCCGTCATCGCCGCCATAGGCCGACAGCGAGACGAAGAAGAAATACGCCATCTGCGCGAAGGCCAGCGTGATCATGATGAAATAGATGCCGCGCGTACGCAGGCTGATCGCTCCGGTCAACAGCGCGAACAGCGCGCCCGCGACCACCGCAGCCGCCAGATGCGCGCCCAGGTCCGTTACCCCCGCCCCCGATAGGATCGCGACCGAATAGGCCCCGATCCCCAGATAGGCAGCATGACCGAAGCTGACCATGCCGCCATAGCCGAGGATCAGGTCCAGCGCCAAGGCCGCGATGGCGAAGGCCAGGATGCGCGTCGCGACGATGACCAGATAGGGATCGCCCGCCGCCGCCGCGATTATCGGCAGCAGCGCGAAGGCCAGGAACAGCAGCGTAGCCGCAACCCGCCGTTGCCTCAGCGCCCGGATCAAGGCCGCGCCCCGAAAAGGCCCTGCGGCCGGGCAGCCAGGATCGCGGCCATCAGCAGATAGACCAGCATCGGCGCCAAAACGCGGCCGGTCTGGGCGGCGGCCGAAGGCTCCATCACCGATCTCAGGACGATGGGGCCGAAGCTGCGCCCAAGCGTATCGACCAGACCGACCAGCAGCGCGCCCGCGAACGCGCCCTTCACCGACCCGATACCGCCGATGACGATGACCACGAAGGCCAGGATCAGGACGCTTTCGCCCATGCCGGGATCGACCGACAGGATCGGCGCGACCAGCGCCCCGGCAAAGCCCGCCAGCATTGCCCCGAAGGCGAAGATCACCGTGAAGAGCCGCCCGATATCGACGCCAAGCGCCGCAACCATCGCCCGGTTGCTGGCCCCCGCCCGCAGGCGCATGCCGATCCGCGTCCGCGTGATGACCAACCACAGCCCCACCGCGGTCAGCAGCCCCGCCCCGATCACCACCAGCCGGAAGACCGGATAGCGCAGCGGACCCATCAGCGGGATCGACCCCGACAGCGCGTCCGGCGCGGTCACCAGCAGCGGAGAGGTTCCCCAGATGATCTCGACCAGCTCGGTCACGATCATCACCAGCCCGAAGGTCGCTAGGACCTGGTCCAGGTGCGGGCGGTCGTACAGGCGGCGGAAGATCAGCGCCTCGGCCAGCAGCCCGATCAGCAGCGTCGCGGGCAGCACCAGCAGCAGGCCCCAGCCATAGCTGCCGGTCCAGGCGCTCAGGCTGACCACCAGATAGGCGCCAACCATGTAGATCACGCCATGCGCCAGGTTGACGAAGTCCATGATCCCGAAGACCAGCGTCAGCCCGGCGGCGATCAGGAACAGCAGGATGCCCAGCTGCACGCCGTTGAGCAGCTGGAGCAGGAACAGGCTGGTCATCGGCTCAGTTCATCTGGCAGTCGGCGGCATAGGTGTCCTGATAGTCCTCGAAGATCTTCTCGACGATCGAGGTGGCGAACTTGCCATCCTCTCGCTGGACGACCTTGGTCAGGTAGAAGTCCTGGATCGGGAAGTGATTGGGCCCGAAGCTGAAATCGCCACGGACCGAGGTGAAGGGCGCATCCTCGAGCGCGGCGATCAGCGCGTCGCGGTCGGTGCCGCCCGCCTGCTTCACCGCACCGTCGATCAGGTGCGCGGCGTCATAGGCCTGCATCGCATAAACCGCCGGCACCTGGTCGTAGGCGGCCTCGTAAGCCTGAACGAAGGCGGCGTTTTCCGGCGTGTCCAGGTCGGGTGCCCAGTTCGACCCGCCAAAGAAGCCAAGCGCGGCATCGGCCTGCGCGGGTAGCGTGGATTCGTCCACGGTGAAGGCCGACAGGAAGGGAATGCCCTCCAGGCCCGCCTGGCGGTACTGGCGCACCAGGTTCACGCCCATGCCGCCGGGCATGAAGGCGAAAACTGCGTCCGGCTGCATCGCCGCGATCTGTGCAAGCTCTGCCGAATAGTCCAACTGGCCCAGCTGGGTGAAGATCTCTCCGGCGACGCCACCTTCATAGCTGTTCTTGAACCCGGCCAGAGAGTCCTGGCCTGCCTGATAGTTCGGCGCCAGCAGAAAGACGTTCTGGAAGCCCTGCGCCTGCGCATGGGCGCCCATCACCTCGTGCATCTGGTCGTTCTGGTACGAGGTCGCGAAGAACGCCTTGTTGCAGTCGGTCCCCGCCAGGTTCGACGGCCCGGCGTTGGGGCTGATCAGGATCGCGTCGCCCTCGGTCACCGGTTGGACGATCGCGCCGGCGATGTTGGAGAAGATCGGACCGACGACGATGTCGGCGCCGTCGCGTTCGACCAGTTCGCGCGCCTTGTTGGCGGCGACGTCTGGTTTCTGTTCGTCATCGACCACGATGATCTCGGTCGGGATGCCGCCGAAATCGCCGATCTCCTCGGCGGCCAGTTGGAAGCCGTTCCTGGCCATCTCTCCCAGTGCCGCGCCGGGGCCCGAGAGGGTCAGCAGAACGCCGATGGTCAGCTTGTCGTCATCCTGCGCGGCAGCAGGCCCGGCCAGGCAGGTTGCCGATGCCAGGACTGCGAACGTGGTGCGGGTCAGTGTCATGGATGTCTTCCCTGTTGGCGGTGCCGCGTTGGCCGCGGCGGGTTCTGGTGCCTTGCATCCAGAACGCCTCAGGGAGGGTCGACCTGTCAAGAAATTATTTCAGGCTTGAAAGGTTTTCGGTAGCCACGCAGGTTGCGGGGCCAGTCCGATCAGAACCCGAACGAGAACCGACGCGTCACGCCCAGGCGCAGCGACGGCTGGTATTCCTCTTGCACGACAGGCGAATCCGCGGCGTCGCCGATCAGCTTGCCATAGCGGACTTCGCCCAGCAGGGCGGTCCGGTCGTTCAACGCGTATTGCGCCCGGAAGGTGATCGCAGCCTCGTTGAAACCGCCGCCCGGGGCCGTGGCGTCAAGCCCGCTGGCCGCGCTTTCGTCGGCCGTCACGCCGAAGTACGTGTCGTTGTATTCGTCGTCGCCATAGACGACCTCGGCCCCCGACCACAGGGCCAGCCGGTCGCTCAATTCGGTGCGGTACTTGACGCCCACCTCGCCGGTCAGACCCTCGTGGCCGTCAAAGCCGCGGCGCGCGCTGGCATAGGCGTTGAACGGACCCATCCCATAGCGGACGCGCAGGCCCAATTCATAGGCCCGGTCGATGTCGTTCAGGCCGGTCAACCCGTCGTCGTCATCGCTGTCGCGCGGGCCGACGATCCCGAAGGACGGCGCGATCGAGAAGCCCTGCGCTGGCGCGTCGCCCACTTCGCCGAAGCCGGCGTTGCGCCAGATGATCCAAGGCGCGACCTCGGCATCCTCTGCCCCCGGATAGACCGGCTTCAGCGCTGCGCCCAAGCCCAGGTCGACCGAAAAGGTGCGGCCGCCCGTTGCGCCGAAATCCTGCGCATGAGCAGGGGCAGCAAGAAGAAGGGCGAGGGCCAGGGCAAGTTTCATCGTGCGAATCCGGATCGAGGGTTGTCATCATCTAGGGGCGGAAACGCGGCCGGCACAACCGCCCTTTGCATCTTCGGATGGACGCGGCACATTTCCGCAACAGCGGCGGCGGGTCAGACGTTTTCCGCCGCTTCCAGCTTTTCCAGCGCGCCCATCCAAAGTTCCTCGGCGAAGGCCAGGGCGCGAACGGCCTCGGCGCGCTTCTTGCCCCACTTCTCGGCCTCGTACGGGTCGTTATAGAGCGCGGGGTCGGCCAGCTTGACGTCCAGCTTGCCCATCATCTCGGTCAGCTTCTGCACCCGTTCCTCGGCCTTGCGCGCCTCGGAGCGCAGCGCCAGCACCGCGTCGCGCGACGGGCGCTTCGGGGCTGCGGGCTTGACGGGCTCTGCCGGCTTCTCGGCCGGAGTATCCCCGGTCAGCAGGAACTTGCGGTAATCGTTCAGATCGCCGTCATAGGGCGCCACGGCACCGTCCTTGACCAGCCACAGCCGGTCGGCGACCAGCCCCAGCAGGTGCATGTCGTGGCTGACCAGGACGACCGCGCCCGTGTAATCGTTCAGCGCCTCGGACAGCGCCTCGCGGGATTCGATGTCGAGGTGGTTCGTCGGCTCGTCCAGGATCAGCAGGTGCGGCGCGTCGATGGTTGCCAAGAGCAACGACAGCCGCGCCTTCTGGCCGCCCGACAGCTGACGCACCTTGGTCTCGGCCTGCGCCTCCATCAGGCCAAAGCCCGCCAGCCGGGCGCGCTGTTTCGCCTGCCCCTCGTTCGGGCGGACCGAGCGGATGTGGTCCAGCGGCGTCTCGTCCAGGTGCAGCTCATCCACCTGATGCTGGGCGAAATAGCCCACGCGCAGCTTGTTCGATTTCGTGACCTTGCCCGCCATCGGCGCCAGCCGGTCGGCCAACAGCTTCGACAGGGTCGATTTCCCCTGCCCGTTGCGGCCCAGCAGCGCGATCCGGTCGTCCTGGTCGATCCGCAGGTTCAGCTTCTGCAGCACCGC
This sequence comes from Paracoccus beibuensis, assembly GCF_026162625.1. Classification (GTDB taxonomy): domain Bacteria; phylum Pseudomonadota; class Alphaproteobacteria; order Rhodobacterales; family Rhodobacteraceae; genus Paracoccus; species Paracoccus beibuensis. The sequence goes on from NZ_JAOTBD010000007.1 coordinate 50,267, forward strand.
GCGCTCGCCATAGCCGACCGACACCCCCTCCATCGCGACGATGGGCGGCGACAGCTCTTCGGGCTGGGGAAAGCTGAAGCGGAAGAACTTGGCCTCTTCGGGCGCGGTGATCGGCTCCATCTTGGCCAGCATCTTGACGCGGGCCTGGGCCTGGCGGGCCTTGCTGGCCTTGGCGCCGAAGCGGTCCACGAAGCTTTGCAGATGCGCGCGGCGGTCGGCCTGTTTCCTGGCCTCGGCCGCCTGCAGCGCCCGCTTTTCCGCCCGGATGCGGGTAAAGCTGTCATAGCCGCCGGTATACAGCGTCAGCTTCTTGTCCTCGAGATGCAGGATGTGGCCCACCGCGCGATTCAAAAGACCCCGGTCGTGGCTGATGATGATCACCGTGTGCGGATAACGGGCCAGATACCCCTCCAGCCACAGGGCGCCTTCCAGGTCCAGATAGTTCGTGGGCTCGTCCAGCAGCAACAGGTCGGGCTGCGCGAACAGCACGCCGGCCAGCGCGACGCGCATCCGCCAGCCGCCCGAGAAATCGCTGGTGGGCCGCGCCTGATCGGCCGTGGGGAACCCCAGCCCGTCCAGGATCGTCGCCGCCCGCGCCTCGGCCGACCAGGCGTCGATGTCGGTCAGGCGGGTCTGGATCTCGGCAATGCGATGGGGGTCCGTCGCGGTCGCGGATTCCGCCATCAGGGCCGTCCGCTCCAGATCGGCGTCCAGCACCGTGTCCAGCACCGATCGCCCGGTCGCCGCCGATTCCTGCGCCACCCCGCCGATGCGCGCGCGCGACGGCAGGCTGATCGAGCCGCCGTCAAGCGCAAGTTCCTTGCGGATCAGCTTGAACAGGGTCGTCTTACCCGCCCCGTTCGGCCCGACAAGGCCCACCTTGTGGCCTTCGGGAACGGTGGCAGTGGCCCCCACAAGCAAGGGGCGGCATTGGACGGAATAGTTGATGTCATCGATGCGCAGCATGCGCGGGGCATGACGCATGCGGCGCGGGTCGTCAATGCCTCGGCGGAAGGTCGCAAGCGCTGGCACACGGGCTTGCCGATAGATATGTTATACTATAACTAAAATCGCGCATCGCAAAGGAGCCAGCCATGAGCCAAGATCGCCGCCTTCCCGTGACCGTCCTGTCGAGCTTTTTGGGCGCCGGCAAGACAACGCTGCTGAACAACGTGCTGAACAACCGCGATGGTCTGCGCGTCGCCGTCATCGTCAACGACATGTCCGAGGTGAACATCGACGCCGATCTGGTCCGCGCCGAGGGCGGCATGGCCCAAACCGAGGAAACCCTGGTCGAGATGTCGAACGGCTGCATCTGCTGCACGCTCCGCGAGGATCTGCTGCAAGAGGTGCGCAAGCTGGCGCAGGAGGGGCGTTTCGACTACCTGCTGATCGAATCTACCGGCATCAGCGAGCCCCTGCCCGTCGCCACCACCTTCGAATTCGCCGACGCGGACGGCGCCAGCCTGTCGGACGTCTCGCGACTGGACACGATGGTCACGGTGGTCGACGCCGTGAACCTGCTCAAGGATTTCTCCAGCCACGACTTTCTGGCCAATCGGGGCGAGGTCATGGGCGACGGGGATACACGCACTCTGGTCGACCTCTTGACCGACCAGATCGAATTCGCCGACGTGATCGTGCTGAACAAGTGCAGCGACGCCGGGCCCGACCGCGTGGACGCCGCGCGCCAGATCATCCGCGCCCTGAACCGCGACGCCCGCATCGTCGCAACCGACCACAGCCGCGTCTTGCCAAGCGAAATCCTGAACACCGGCCTCTTTGATTTCGATCGCGCGCATGAACACCCGATGTGGGCGAAAGAGCTTTACGGCTTCGCCGACCACACGCCCGAGACCGAGGAGTACGGCGTCACCAGCTTCGTCTATCGCGCCCGCCTGCCCTTCGAGCCGCGCAAGATCCACGATGTCCTGAACGGTCCCCTGCCCGGCGTGATCCGCGCGAAAGGTCATTTCTGGGTCGCGACCCGCCCTGATTGGGTTGCCGAATTCTCGCTTGCCGGTGCGCTGTCGTCTGTCAGGCCGCTGGGGCAATGGTGGGCGTCGGTGCCGCAGGACCGCTGGCCTACGCACCCCCAGGGCCGCGCCTATCTTGATAGCCATTGGGCCGAACCCTTCGGCGACCGCCGGCAAGAACTGGTCTTCATCGGAGCCGGCATGGATGAGGACCGCCTCCGCGCCCGCCTCGACGCCTGCCTGCTGGGCGAGGAATGGGGCGAGTCGCCATCGGGCTGGTCCGGCATGCCGGACCCCTTCCCCGCATGACGCCTTCAGGCCGAGGCTGCCGCATGATGGCAGCCCGGTCGTCCACGCCGCGTCGGGGTGGCAATCTGGGCCAGGTGACGCAGCGGCTGCGTCACCGCACGGGCGATCCGATGGCCGCCTATGACGCGCTGCCCGTCCCGCTGCGGCAGTGGCTGTCGCAGGCGGCGCTGCCCTGGTCCCCGGCCTCTTGCCTGCGGCTGTGGACGAAGGCGCGCGCCGCGGGTGCCTGCCCCCGGGACGCGCTGACCTCGCTGGACCGCGCCGAGGCGTCCGCCCTGCGCCGCGCCGCCCGCCTGCGGGACACGGCTGGCTGACGCAAGGTCGCCTCTGGCATCCTGTCGGGCCCGGCCCCACGTCGGGCGTAGAGATACGACCGCGATGAAAGGATACCCCATGCGCAGCGTCATCCACGGCCGCTTCGGCGAACCGGCAGAAGTTCTTGCCGCCGCGACCTCTGACCGGCCGCAGCCCGGACCGGGCCAGGTCCTGATCCGCGTGACGCTTTCGCCGATCCACAATCACGACCTCTGGACGGTGCGCGGCAGCTATGGCGTGCGCCCCGACCTGCCCGCCATCGGCGGCAGCGAGGCCGTTGGCGTCATCGAAGAGGTTGGCGACGACGTCGATGCTGCGCTGCAGGGCCGCCGCGTCGCCGCGGCAGGTCTGAAGGGGTCCTGGTCCGAATACGCTCTGGCCGACGCAGCGGGTGCGATCCCGGTCCCCGACAGCATGCCCGACGAGGCCGCGGCCCAGCTGATCGCCATGCCGTTCAGCGCCATCACCCTGCTGGAGTTTCTGAACGTCAGCCGCGGCGACTGGGTCATCCAGACCGCCGCCAACGGCGCTGTCGGCAAAATCATGGCGGTGCTAGCGGCTTCGCGGGGCGTGCGCCTGGTCAACCTGGTCCGCCGGGCCAATGCCGCCGAGGAACTGGCGGCGATGGGCATGACCGACATCGTGTCCACCAACGACTCCGATTGGGTCCAGCGCGTGCGCGACATCGTGGGACCAGACGGTGCACGCGCGGCCGTCGATTCGATCGGCGGCAGCGTCGCGACCGGTCTGGTCGAGCTGTTGGGAGTCGAAGGCCTGCTTGTCACCTTCGGGTCGGTGACCGGCGATGCGCTTCAACTGCCCGCCGGGCCGATCATCTTCAAGCACCTGACGGTGAAGGGCTTCTGGGGCGCCCGTGTCATGCCCGCCACCGCCCCCGAGGATCGCCAGCGCATGTTCGGCGAACTGATCGGCCTGGTCATGGACGGCAAGCTGAAGCTGCGTTCGGGCGGAGAGTTCGGCCTGGATCGTCCCGCCGATGCCGTCACCGCGGCCCTGACGCCGGGGCGCGAGGGCAAGATCATGTTCCGGCCCTAGCCCAGCCCCGTCTCGCGCAGGTAATGGCGCACCGCATCCGCCACGTGCCGAAAGCGGTCGCCGCCCAGATGCTTGCCGCCATACCAGCGCGTGACGATCACGACGTGATCCTGCAGCCCCGCCCGCTCCAGCATCTGCAGGATCAGCGCACCCGCGCCGCTTTCGCCGTCGTCATCCTTGGCGGGCTCGCCGCCCATAACCGCCGCCCAGCTGTGATGCGTCGCCTTGGCGAACCGCTTCGTCCGCTTCAGCTCGGCCAGGATCGCAGCCACGTCGGTCGCCGCCGACGCAGGCCCGCCAGAGACCGCATAGCGCGACCCCCGGTCCGAGATGATCTTGTCGAAGACCCGCAGGTCGACCTCGCCCGACATGCTGCCTCCACCCGCCAATGTGCCGATCCCGACCAGGCATCGCGGCCCGTGGCACGATCTATCGGGGAATGCTCCGGCAGGGCAAGTGCCGCCGACCGCCCCACTGGCGGGACAAGACTGCTGGCAGAGCCGGTCATGACCAAAGGGCCCGACCAGGTGCAACCGTCCATCGGCAGAAGCCGCCCGTCCCGGATCGTTCCGATCCTGCAAAACTTCCTGCCCTTTTGTATGCCTCGATAGATCATCGCCCCATCCTCCTGCATTGCGCGGCAGCTGACAACACGCTTCGCGTGCGTCTTCAAGGACATCCCTGCAAAGGATCAAGCCCCCAGACGCGGCTTCCACATCAAGCACCGGCCCTCCGACGTCACGGGCAGGCAAGGGGGGTCCGGGGGGCCGGCCCCCCGGCCATCGCGGGACGCAATCAGGCGGCAGGTAGACGCCCGTTCAGCCCGATGGAAGTGATGCCGCGGCCACGCCGTCCACGCACACCGACCGGCACCCTGTCGCGAACCTGCCCGCCCGACGCTTTCCCACCGCGCGCAGTCGTGCCAGCATGCGTCGAGACGAGAGGAGAACACGATGCTGCCGTCCCGATCAGACTTCCCCGCCGGCTTCACCTTCGGCGCCGCCACCTCGGCCTACCAGATCGAGGGCACGGCAGTCGCCGGCCTGTCGCACTGGGACAGCTTCGCCGCCACCCCCGGCAACATCGCCGACGACAGCGACGGCAGCCGGGCCTGCGATCACCTGAACCTCTGGCCGCAGGATCTGGACCTGGTGCGGGACGCGGGCTTCGACGCCTATCGCTTTTCGACATCCTGGGCGCGGGTCATGCCGGACGGCTTGACGGTGAACCCCGATGGCCTCGATTTCTATGACCGGCTGGTGGACGGGATGGTCGAACGGGGGCTGAAGCCGTTCCTGACCTTCTATCACTGGGAACTGCCGGCGGCTCTGGCCGCCAACGGCGGCTGGCAGAACCGCGACATCGCCGCGCGGTTCGCCGACTTCTGCACCGCCGTCCATGCCAGGATCGGCGACCGGATCGCCAGCGCGGCCACCCTGAACGAGCCGTGGTGCATCGCCTGGTTGTCGCATTTCCTGGGCCACCACGCGCCCGGGCTGCGCGACATCCACGCTGCCAGCCGCGCCATGCACCACGTCCTTCTGGCCCATGGCACCGCCATCCGCGCGCTGCGCGCCGAGGGTGCAACGAGCCTGGGCATCGTCCTCAACTTCGAAACCTGTCACCCGGCGGACGACAGTCCCGCTGCGGCAAGGGCCGCCGAGACGCAGGACGCGATCTACAACCAGTGGTTCATCCGCGCGCTGATGGGACAAGGCTATCCCGATGCCGCGCTGGAGGGGATCGGCCCGCACCTGCCCGACCGCTGGCAAGCCGACATGGAGCTGATCGCGCAACCCTTGGATTGGCTAGGCGTGAACTACTACACGCGCAAGCTCCATGCCCCCGACCCCGGCCTCTGGCCGCATGCGGCCGAACTGTCCGGCCCCCTGCCCAAGACCCAGATGGACTGGGAGATCCGCCCCGAGGGCCTGACCGAGTTCCTGACCCGGCTGGCGCGCGACCACACGGGCAACCTGCCGCTCTATGTCACGGAAAACGGCATGGCACTGGGGGCGGGACCGGACGTGACGCAGGACGACCGCCGGGTGGAGTTTATCGCGGACCACCTGCGCGCCACCAGGGCGGCGATGGATCAAGGCGTCGACGTGCGCGGCTTCTTCTACTGGTCGCTGCTGGACAATTACGAATGGGGCTGGGGCTACGGCCCGCGCTTCGGGCTGGTCCACGTCGATTACGACACGATGGCGCGGACGCCGAAGGCCAGCTGGCACGCGTTCCACAGGATGCTGCGGGGCTAAAGCGCGCCTTCTCGCGCCGCCTGCCGGATCATGCTGCTGGCCTTGTCCGCGATCATCGTCACCGGCGCGTGGGTGTTGCCCGATACGATCGAAGGCATCACGCCGGCATCGACGACCCGCAGCCCGGCGATGCCGCGGACGCGCAGCTGCGCATCGACAACCGACATCGGGTCGCTGCCCATCTTCGTGGTGCCGACCGGGTGAAAGATCGTGGTCCCGACCTCGCCCGCCGCGCGGACCAGATCCTCGTCGCTGACCAGATCGGGGCCGGGCTTGACCTCGACCGGCGCGAAGGCGGCCATTCGGCGCGTGGCCATCAGGCGCCGGGCATGGCGCAGGCTCTCCACGGCCACCTGCCGGTCCGACGCCGCCGACAGATAGCGCGGCGCGATGGCCGGGGCGGCGGCCGGATCGGGTGACGTGATGTGGCAGGCCCCTACGCTGTCCGGCCGAAGGTTGCAGACCGAGATGGTCAGCCCCGGAAAATCGTCCAGCGGATCGCCGAACTTGCCCAGCGATAGCGGCTGGACGTGGTATTCGATGTTCGCCGTCTTGAACGCGCCGGAGGATTTGGCAAAGATCCCCAGCTGGCTGGGCGCCATCGCCATCGGCCCGCTGCGGCGGAGCGCGTATTCCAGCGCGATCCCGGCCTTGCCCCAGATCGTCCGCGCCCGGTCGTTCAGCGTCCGCGCCCCGCTGATGCGGAAGACGGTGCGCAGTTGCAGGTGGTCCTGCAGGTTCTCTCCCACGCCCGGCAGGTCGTGGACCGGCGCGACCCCGACCGCCGCCAGCCGGTCGGGCTGGCCGATGCCCGACAGCTCCAGCAGCGCGGGCGAGTTGATCGCCCCTGCCGCCAGGATCACCTCGCCCCGCGCCCGCGCAACGAAGGTCTGGCCGTGCCGGTGGAACAGAACGCCGGTCGCGCGACGCCTGTCCAGCGACAGCCGCTGGACCTGCGCACCCGTCTCGATCCGCAGGTTCGGGCGGCCGCGCGCCGGGTCCAGGAAAGCCTTGCGGGCGTTCCAGCGGATGCCGCGACGCTGTGTCACAGGAAAGTAGCCCACGCCTTCATTGTCGCCGCAGTTGAAGTCCGGGCAGGCCGGCAAACCCAGTTCCTGCGCGGCCTCGGACACGGCCTCGAGGATCGGCCAGCGCAGCCGCTGTTGTTCCACCCGCAGCTCCCCCGCGTCGCCGTGAAAGTCGCAGGCGGGGCCATAGTGGCGTTCGGTGGCGCGGAAATGCGCCAGCACGTCGGACCAGCCCCAACCCACATTGCCCATCTGCCGCCAGCGGTCGTAATCGGCCGCCTGCCCGCGCATGTAGATCATCCCGTTGATCGACGAACAACCGCCCAGCACCCGCCCGCGGGGATAGTTCAACCGCCGCCCGTTCAACCCGGCCTCGGGCTCTGTCCGGTAACACCAGTCCAGCGTCGGGTTGCCCATCGCGTATAGATAGCCCACCGGCACATGCACCCAGAAGCGGTTGTCGTGGCCCCCGGCCTCCAGCAGCAGGACACGGTGGCGCGGGTCGGCCGACAGCCGGTTCGCCAGAACGCATCCGGCCGAGCCCGCGCCCACGATGACGTAATCGTATTCACCGAGATCCTGCATCCCCGTCCTCCCTGCCCAGGACGCTAGCTGTGGTGCCGGACCGGGGCAAGGCGGCGCTTGCAGTTGCGGTCGCGCGTGGCGCGGGCTATCTGCAACGGCAACAGACAGGCCCCCCCGAAAGGACCGCCATGATCGTCATCGCCGCCGCCATCATCGGAGCGCTGCTGGGCTGGCGCCGCGCCGCCCAGCTTCGTGGGAACAGCCGCGACAAGGTGCAATACGCCATTGCCTTCGCCTTGGGCTTTGCCATGATCGGCCTGTTCGCCACGATCATCATTCACCGGATGGCCTGATGTTCCTGCCCTTCCTCGACAGCTTGCGCCGGCAGGGGGTTCCGGTCTCGCTGCGGGAATGGCTGGACCTGATGGGGGGGATGCAGGCGGGCGTCGCAGGCTGGACGGTCGACGGCTTCTATGGTTTCGCGCGGCTGGTGCTGGTCAAGGACGAGCGGCACCTGGACCGCTTTGACCGCGCCTTCGCGGAAACCTTCGGCGGCCTGCAGGACATCCCGGTCGAGGCGCTGGTCAACGACCGCACCCTGCCCCGCGAGTGGCTGGAAAAACTGGCCGAAAAGCTGCTGACCGACGCCGAGAAGGCCGCTGTCCAAGGCAGCGGCAGCTTCGAGGCGCTGATGGACAAGCTGCGCCAGCGGCTGACCGAACAGCAAGGCCGCCACCAGGGCGGCAACAAGTGGATCGGCACGGCAGGCACCTCGCCCTTCGGGGCCTATGGCTATAACCCCGAGGGCGTCCGGATCGGCCAGGACGAAAGCCGTCACCGCCGCGCCGTCAAGGTCTGGGACAACCGAGAGTTCCGCGACTTTGACGACCGGGTCGAACTGGGCACCCGCAACATCAAGGTCGCCCTGAAGCGCCTGCGGCAATGGGCCCGCCACGGCGCGGCCGAAGAGCTGGACCTGCCCGGCACGATCCGCGCCACCGCCGATCATGGCTATATCGACGTCAAGACCCGGCCCGAGCGTCGGAACGCCGTCAAGGTGCTGCTATTTCTCGATGTCGGCGGCAGCATGGACGACCATATCCGCGTCGTGGACGAGTTGTTCAGCGCCGCCCGCGCCGAATTCAAGCACATGCAGCATTTCTATTTTCACAACTGCATCTATGAAGGCTTGTGGACCGACAATCGCCGTCGGTGGGGTGAACAGGTGCCGACCTGGGACGTGCTCCACCGCTATGGCCGCGACTACAAGTGCATCGTGGTGGGCGACGCGTCGATGTCGCCCTATGAGATCGCGGTCCCCGGCGGCGCGAACGAACACTGGAACCCCGAGGCCGGAGAGGTCTGGCTGCGCCGCCTGACGCAGACCTGGACCGACCACACCTGGCTGAACCCGGTCCCCGAGGCCCATTGGGGAAACACGCAGTCGATCGGGATGATCGGCCAGATCTTTGAAAACCGCATGATGCCGCTGACGCTGGACGGGCTGACCCGCGCCATGCGGATGCTGGGGTGATTGCCCTGACCCGACTGCTGCCGGCGTGGGGACCGTGGCTGCTGGGTCTCTCGGCGTTCCTGTCCTGCATGATGGTGCCGTCCCGACCTCGGTCCTGCTGGTGGGCGCGCGGGCGCTGACGGGGCGGGCCACCTACAGCTGGCAGAAACGGCCTTGCGGCAGTCGTCGGCGCCGTGCTTGGCGACTGGGTGGCCTTCCTGCTGGCGCGGCGGCTGCAGCCTCGGCTGGCGTCGGGATGCGGTGCTGGCACGCGCGCAGGCGCCGGTCGCGCGGCGCGGGCGGTGTTCCCGTCACGCTGGCTTGTGACGCCGCTGGGGCCGTCCAGTAACTACGTCGCCTGCGCCGCAAGCCTGTCGCTGCCTCGTTTCATGGCAGCCAGCATCCCCCCGGGTGACAATCTGGACCACCGTCCACCGTGTGCCCTAAGCCGCCAGGCGGGACGCGGCTTCCGCAGAACCGAGGCGCCGGCGCTGAAGGCGGTGGCTGCGGCGCTTGGCCTCGGCCTCTAGGCGTCGCGCATCTGGCGCCGCCGGCGCGGCGGGCCCATATTGGGCACATGCTCAAGTTCACGCCGATCCTTCTGCTGGGCCTCTACCTTGCCGCGATGTGGTTCTTTTCCGCATGGCGGCTGAAGCACGAGTTGAACGAGAAGGCCACCCCACTGCGCCACCCGCGCCTGACGCCGATGCTGGAACGCCTCGGCCGCGCGATGGACCTGCCCCCGATCGAGGCCCACATCTACGAGGTCGAGCCGATCAACGGCCTCGCCGCCCCGGACGGGCGCATCTTCCTGACGCGCGGCTTCATCCGCAAGCTGGACGCCTGCGAGGTCACGGCCGAGGAACTGGCCAGCGTCATCGCACACGAGTTGGGCCACGTGTCGCTGGGGCATTCGCGTCGGCGGATGATCGACTTCGCGGGCCAGAACGCCATCCGGCTGGCGCTGTCGGGGGTTCTTGGCCGCTTTCTGCCGGGTATCGGCGCATGGATCGCCAATGCCGTCGCCACCGCCGTCGCGGCGCGCCTGTCACGCCAGGACGAATTCGAGGCCGACCGCTTCGCCAGCGCGCTGATGATCAAGGCGGGCCTTGGCACCGGCCCGCAGAAGTCGCTGTTCCACAAGCTGGACCGGCTGACCGGCAACCGCGGCACCGCCCCCGCCTGGTTCCTGTCGCACCCGCCGACCGCCCGCCGCATCGCCGCAATCGAGGCGCACGAGGCCCGCTGGCGGGACGGATGATCGTCAGGGTTGTGGCGCGGACAATGAAGGGTATTCTGCGCCTCAACCCCGAGGCCCCATGACCCGACCGTTCCGCCGCCATGTCCTCTACCTGCCCGGCTTCGACCCGGTTCCCCCGCGCCGCTACCGCGAACTCTACCGAAAGGAAGCCACCGATCAGGCGCGCATCTCGGGGCACCGCCTGAAGTTGCGTCCCGCCAGTGCCGGCCGCTACGCCTGGTTCGTCGAAGGTCATGTCGAGGGCCGCGACACGCTGGCCACCGTCGAAGTCGCGCTCTGGTCAGACCTCGTGCAGGCGTCCATGCGGCGGGGAATCCTGGGCACCTATGGCCAGCTTCTGCGCACCTTCCACGCCTATGTCGCGACGGGGGCGCTGTGGCGGCTGATGAAGCTGCGGCGGGGGCCGGTCATCGCCGCACTCTATCCCATCGTCGTGCTGCTGGGCCAGCTGCTGCTGGCGCTGCTGGTCGGAGCGGTTGCTGCCTGGGGCGCGACAGCCGCGATCGGCGGCGGCGCGGGGCTGCTGCCGGGATGCGTTCTGGGCGCGGCGATGGCCGGGGGCGTCCTGTGGCTGGGGCGGCGGTTGGACCACCGGTTCTACGCCTATTACCTGATGCACGACTATGCCTTCACGGCCCAGCACCGCGGCGCCTATCCCCCCGCGCTCGAGGCGCGGCTGCTGCAGTTCCGCGACCGGCTGCGCACGATCCTGGACGAGGGCACCGACGAGGTGCTGGTCGTCGGCCATTCCTCGGGCGCCTATCTTGCGATCTCGCTTGTGGCCGATCTGCTGCGGCAGGGTCCGGCCGGTGCGCCTGCACTGTCGCTGCTGACGCTTGGCCATGTCGTCCCGATGGCGGCGTTCCTGCCAGATGCGGGCCGGCTGCGTGACGACCTGGCGTTCCTTGGCCGTGCCGAGGGGCTGTTCTGGGCGGACGTGACGGCGCCGGGCGACGCCTGCTGCTTCGCGCTCTGTGACCCGGTGGCGGTGTGCGGTGGGGGCGGCGCGGACCAGCGCTGGCCGCTGGTGCTGTCGGCCGCGTTCCGAAAGACGCTGTCGCCCGAACGGCGGGCGGCGCTGCGGGGACGCTGGCTGACGCTGCATTTCCAGTATCTCCGCGCCTTCGATCTGCCGCACAACTACGACTATTTCGCGATCACGGCAGGGCCGCTGACGCTGGCGCAGCGCTTTGCCAGCCGCAGGCATTCCCCCGGGCGCATCACCCGGCCGGTCGGCGCGCGATGACCCCGCGTCCGCAGGGCGCCACGGGGCGCGGCACGTTGCGCGGCCTGATGCGGGGCTTTCGGCGCGACCTGCTTTCCGCCCTGCCAGAGCGGCTCTATGGCGCATGGATGGCCGAGTTCAGGAACCCGCTGATCCACAGCTTCTTCTGCAACGACCCGGCGCTGGTCCGCCTGATCCTGCAGGATAGGCCCGCCGACTTTCCCAAGTCGAGCCGGATGCGCGAAGGGCTGGCCCCGCTTCTGGGCAACGGCGTCTTCATCTCGAACGGCGAGGATTGGGCCCGCCAGCGCCGCATCATCGACCCCAGCTTCGAAGGCGGGCGGCTGCGCGACAGCTATCCCGCCGTCTTGGATGCCGCCCGCGCCGCGGCGGACCGGCTGCAACCCGGCACCCAGGACCTGGAGCCCGAGGCGACCCATGCCGCGGCAGATGTCATCTTCCGGACGCTGTTTTCCCTGCCCATCGAACACCGCATCGCCGCCGAGGTCTTTGCCGCCTTCCGCGACCACCAGGCTGCGCAGCCGCTGGTGAACCTGGCCGCGCTGCTGCCCCTGCCCCGCTGGGTCCCGCGCCCGCATTCCCACCGAACACGGGCGACCGCCACGCAGATCCGGGGGCTGATCACGGGGCTGGTCCACGACCGCCAGAAGGCCGTCGCCGCCGGGACGGCGCCGGACGATTTGGCGACAAGGATCATGACCACACCGGACCCCAGGACCGGCACCTGTTTCAGCCGGGCCGAGATGGTGGACCAGGTCGCGGTCCTGTTCCTGGCCGGTCACGAAACAAGCGCCTCGGTCCTTGCATGGGCGCTGTGGCTTCTTGCGGCGCATCCGGACTGGCAGGACCGCGTTGCGGCCGAAAGCACGCTGCTGACTGAAGACTTCGCCAGCGTCGGCGCGTTGAGGACCACTCGTGCCGTGTTCCGGGAGGCGCTGCGCCTTTACCCCGCCGTCGCCATGTTCGCGAGAGAGGCGACGCGGTCAGAGACGTTCCGCACCCGCGCCGTGCCGCGGGGGGCGCAGCTGGTCCTGTCACCCTGGCACCTGCACCGTCACAATCGCCTCTGGGACCGTCCCGACGCCTTCGACCCGGCGCGGTGGGACACCGCCGAAGGCAAGGCAAGCGCCCGCTGCGCCTATATCCCCTTCTCGGCCGGCCCCCGCGCATGCCCCGGCGCCGGGCTTGCCATGGTCGAAGGCGTCGTCATGCTGGCCGCGATTGTCGGACGCTGGCGGCTGGAGGTGACCGAACGACAGCCCATGCCGGTCGCCCGCCTGACCATTCGCGCAGCCGACGGCATCTGGCTGCGCCTGACACCGCGAGAGGAGCATCGATGAGCCGCGAGGCCGTCAACGACATCTGCGCCGCGCTGCCCGGCGCGGAATGCAGCGACCCTTGGGGCGGCGGGCACCACTGTTGGAAGGTCGCCGGAAAGATGTTCGCCGTCACCGGCGCCCTCACGCCCACCGTCAGCGTCAAGACCGAAAGCGCCGTGATGGCCGCCATGCTGATCGAGGCCGAAGTCGGCCAGCGCGCGCCCTATCTGCACGCCGGCTGGATCGCCCTGCCGCTGGAGGCGCCGCGAGACGAGCTGGAACACCGCATCACCGCCAGCTATCGCCTGATCCGCGCGACGCTGCCCCGCAAGGTACAGGCCGCGCTGCCGGATTAGCGGAACAGGACCAGCGAACCCGGCGACCAGGCCAGGCGCGTGCGGGTGCCGACCTCTTGCACGTCGCGGCCAAAGACGTTGCGCATTGAAATCCGCACCGGACGCGCCTTGCCGTCCAGCTGATCTGCCCCGTCCAGCCGCAAGTCGTAATAGGTCATGTCGCCGTAATAGACGACCTCGTCGATGCTGGCGTTGGTTTCGCGAGGTTGGCTGTGGGTGGCGGTCGGACCCAGCAGCGTCATGGTTTCCGGCCGAAATCCGATCATCGGCCCGTCGTCTTCGGGATCGGCGCGGCTGATCTGGCGCTCGGGCAGCTCGACCTGGCCCAGACCCGCGACCTCGACCGTGACGGTGCCGGCGGATTCGGACAAGATCCGCGCGGGCAGGAAATTCATCACGCCGATGAAATCCGCGACCCGGCGCGTGGCCGGACGCGCGTAAAGCGCCTCGGGACCGTCAAGCTGGGCGATCTCGCCCTCGAACATGACGGCGATGCGGTCCGACATGACCAGCGCCTCCTCCTGGTCGTGGGTGACCAGGACGAAGGTAATGCCGACCTGGCGCTGCAGTTTGATCAGTTCGACCTGCATCTGCTCGCGCATCTTTCGGTCCAGCGCGGACAAGGGCTCGTCCAGCAGCAGCACCTTGGGCTTCAGGATCAACGCACGGGCCAGCGCAACCCGCTGCCGCTGGCCACCCGAGAGCGCATGCGCGGAGCGGGCGCCATAGCCCTTGAGACCGACCATCGCCAGCGCCTCCTCGACCGCGGCGGCCTTGTCGGCCTTTGGGCGCGGATCGCGGCGCAGGCCGAACGCCACGTTTTCGGCCACCGTCAGGTGCGGGAAGATTGCATAGGACTGAAACACCATGTTCGTCGGGCGCTTGTTCGCCGGAACCTCGCCCATGTCGCGCCCGTCGATCAGGACGACGCCCTGGCTGATGTCCTCGAACCCGGCGATGGTGCGCAGAAGCGTGGTTTTCCCGCAGCCCGACGGTCCCAGCAGCGAAAAGAACTCTCCGGCGCGGATGGTCAGGTCGATGCCGCGCAGCGCATGATAGTCGCCGTAATACTTGTGCACGCCCTTGCAGGCGATCATGGCCTCGGTCACAGCAACCCTCCGGTAGGCGAGCCGCCAATGCGGGCATTGCCCCGGCGGCGGAAATATTCACCGATCGCCAGAAGCACGATCGAGATGAGGACCAGCACCGTCCCGAGCGCCATGATGACGGGGATCGCGCGCGGAAAGCGCAGCTGGCTGAAGATATAGGTCGGCAGCGTGGGCTCGTTCCCGGCCAGGAAAAAGGCGATGATGAACTCGTCCAGGCTGATCGTGAAGGAGATCAGCAGCGCGCTGATGATGCCCGGCATGACCAGCGGCAGCGTGACCAGCCGGAACGCGCCCCACCTGCTTTCGCCAAGGTCATAGGCGGCCTCCTCGAGGCTGCGGTCCAGCGATGAAAACGCGGTCGACAGAACCGCGATCGCATAGGGCATGCAGATCAGCGTGTGCCCGGCGATCACCGTCAGCAGCGACAGTTGGACGCCCACCCCCAGCAGAACGACCAGCAGCGACATGGCGACGATGATCTCGGGCAGGACCATCGGCAGCATGATGAATCCCATGATGCCTCCCTTGCCCGGAAAGGCGAAGCGGGTCGACGCGCGCGCGGCAAAAATCCCCAGGCACGTCGCCAGCACCGAGGCCGAGACCGCGATGGTCAGCGAATTTGCCAGCGCCCGGCGCAGCGTGGTGTTGGACCACATCTGCTCGAACCACTCGGTCGAAAAGCCCTGCAAGGGGAAGGCGATGATGGTGCCGGAATTGAACGCGAAGATCGGAAGAAGGATGATCGGCGCGTAAAGGAACAGCAGGTAAATGACTGCATAGGCCTGGAGGCCCCGGCCCGACCGGTTCATTGGCGCACCTTCAGGAAGCGGCGGTTGAGGAACAGGAACAACAGGCTGACCAGCGCCACGACGACCATCGCCGTGACCGCCAGCGCGGACCCAAGCGGCCGGTTGTCCAGCGCCAGCATCTGCACCTGGATGAGGTTCGCGATCATCGGGATCTTGCCGCCGCCGATCACCTCGGGCGTGACATAGTCGCCGATGGTCGGGATGAAGACGATCAGCGTCGCGGCGATCACGCCCGGCATCGCCAGCGGCAGCGTCACGCGCCAGAAGGTCATCGCCCGGCTTTCGCCCAGGTCGCGCCCGGCTTCCAGCAGGGACCGGTCGATCTTTTCCAGAGCCACGAAGATCGGCAGGATCGCGAAGGGCGCATAGGCATGGGCCAGCGTGATGACGATGGCGTTGATGTTGTAGAGGATGAAGGTCAGCGGCTCGTCGATGATGCCAAGCCCGGTCAGCGACGAATTGACGACGCCGTTGTAGCCCAGGATCACCTTCCACAGGAACACCCGGATCAGGTAGCTGGTCCAGAAGGGAATCGTGATCAGGAACAGCCACATGGCCTTCTTTTCCGGCCTGACCATGAAGCTGACGTAATAGGCGATCGGAAACGCCGTCAGGACCGTCGCCAGCGTCACGATGGCCGCCACCATCAGCGACCGCAGCATCACCGTCCGCACGATCGGATCGGTGAAGACCTGGGCATAGTTCACCCAGGTAAAATCGCGCAGGATCTCCAGGTAGCCATCGGTCAGGAAGCTGTAGGCCAGGATCGTCAGGATCGGCGCCGCCAGGATCAGCAGCGCATAAAGGAAGGGCGGCGCGATCAGCGACAGGCCCGCGCGAGCCTCTGCGTCGAACTTGGCCATCCGGTCCCTTTCCTGCTGCCCGTTCCGGGTCTTCCGATTCCTTCCATAGCCGCGCCGTCAGGAAAAGCAACTTTTCGCTCAGCGCCACCAGCGTCCTGTCAGCGCCAGCCGTGCCAGCGACGCACGCCGCTGGAACGGCACGATCTGCGGCGTCGCGGTGAAGGGATCGACACGGCCCGCGACGATCTCGGACAGCAGGCGCGGCACGCGGGGGCCGGGATACAGGGCCGCGGCGGCTCTCTTGGGCAGCTTGCCGTGCAGGCGGGCCGCCATGCGCAGGCCGTCGCCCGCCTGACGCGCCAAGGCTGCCGTGTCCTTTCGGTCGGCCCGTGCCAGACCAAGGCCCAGGGCCTGCAATTGCGGCAGGGCGCGCAGCCATGCGGCAAGCCCCGCACCGCGCGCCTGGTGGGCGACGATGTCGCGCGTGCCTTCGGTCGCCCCGCAACGACGGGCCGCAGCCCACATGAGAGTGCCCGCCGTCGCATCGACATAGGCCGTGACCTCGGCCGGCGTGGCGAAGGGCAGACGCTCGCAATCGCGATGCCGCGCCTCGGCCAGCGGGGTCAAATCACCGGCATCCGTCCCCCACGCCTCCCACAGGGGCGTCAGCACGTCGTGAAGGGGCGGCGGCGTGCCGCGCCCCATCTCTGCCAGCCGGTCGATCCACCATTGCAGCCTAATCTCGGCCAGCATCGGCTCGTTCGACTGGAACGGCGCTCTCGCGATTTCGAGGTTCAGCGCGTAAAGCGTTGCCAATGCATGACGATCCTGCGCCTCGGCCGCAAGCACCGCCCCGAACCGGTCGGGGTCGTGCTGGCGCAGCGCCTCGGTGCAGGCGTCCAGCGTCATGCGCCGTGGGCCTTCGCCAGGTCCGCCAGCCGCGCCGGATCGAAACCCGCCGCCAGCGACCATTCCGGCCCTTGCGGGGTGTCCTTCACCTCGACCCCTGCCGCCGCAAAGCCTTCGCGGATCGCATCGGCGGTTGCGAAGTCTCGCGCCTGCCGCGCCGCAAGCCGCGCCGCAAGCAGCACTGCGATCTGATCCGCGGCCGCGTCCCCCGCCTCGGCCCACCCGCCCATCTCGGGCAGCAACAGCCCCAGCATCCGCGCCGAGGCCAGCAGCCCCGCGCCGTCCCCCTTCGCCGCAAGTTCGTGCAACGCCGCGATGGCGCCCGCCGAGTTCAGGTCGTCGCTCAGAGCATCGATGACGGCGGGCGCCGGGCTTGGCGCGGGCTCGATGCCCGCGACAAGCCCACGCCACCGCCGAAGCACCGCTTCGGCCTCGCGCGCCTTGGCATCGGTCCAATCCATCGGCTTGCGGTAATGCGTCGACAGCATCACGAAGCGGATCACCTCTCCCGGCACGCCCCGGTCCAGCAGGTCGCGCACCGTGAAGAAGTTGCCAAGCGACTTGGACATCTTCTTGCCCTCGACCTGCAGCATCTCGTTGTGCAGCCAGACGTTGGCGAAGCCCGCGTCGGGATGGGCGCAGCAGCTCTGGGCAATCTCGTTTTCATGATGCGGGAACTGCAAGTCGATGCCGCCGCCATGGATGTCGAAACTGGGCCCCAGCAGCGCCGCCGA
Source organism: Paracoccus beibuensis (assembly GCF_026162625.1). GTDB lineage: Bacteria > Pseudomonadota > Alphaproteobacteria > Rhodobacterales > Rhodobacteraceae > Paracoccus > Paracoccus beibuensis. Next base: position 67,796 of record NZ_JAOTBD010000007.1, read on the forward strand.
CATGGCCGAGCATTCAATGTGCCACCCGGGACGTCCCCGACCCCAAGGGCTGTCCCAGCCCGGCAGGTCCGCATCCGACGGCTTCCACAGCACGAAATCCATCGGGTCGCGCTTGTAGGGCGCGACCTCGACCCGCGCGCCGGCGATCATGTCGTCCACCGACCGCCCCGACAGCTTGCCATAGTCCCGAAAGGACCGGACGTCGAACAGGACATGGCGCTCTGCCTCATAGGCGTGGCCATTGGCGATCAGGTCGCGCGTCATCTCGATCATCTGGCCGACATAGGCGGTCGCGCGCGGCTCGTGATCGGGCCGCAGCGCCCCGAGCGCATCCATGTCCTGATGATACCAGCCGATGGTCTCGTCGCTGCGCTCGGCAATCAGATCCTCCAGCGTGCCGGGTCGCCCCGCTGCCTTGCGGCGCTGCGCCTCGGCGTTGATCTTGTCGTCGACGTCAGTGAAGTTCCGAACATAAGTTACTGCCCCGGCGCCATAAACATGGCGCAGCATCCGGACCAGAAGATCGAAGACCAGGACCGGCCGGGCATTGCCCAGATGCGCGCGATCATAGACTGTGGGGCCACACAGGTACAGGCGCACGTTGCCGGGATCGATGGGGACGAAGTCCTCTTTCGTGCGGGTGCGGGTGTTGGTCAGCCTGATCTGCGCCATCGCGGGCCCCTTTCATATCGTCGCAGGGATTTAGCGCATCGCGCCCCGGCTTTCCACCCAGGCAATCTGCCGGGGCAGGCTGTTGGCTCTCAGGTCATAGCCCGACAGGATCGTCTGCCGGGCAGCCTCGCGAATGGCCGGGGCATCTGGATCGCCCTCAAGGCCCCGGACAAGGGCCGCCGACAGCGCGGCAAGGTCGAAGAACGGCACCAGCCGGCCGTTCTGCCCGTCGCGGATCAGCTCTCGCACAGGCTCGGTGTCAGAGCCGACCACGTAGCCCCCCGCCGCCATCGCCTCGGTCAGCGACCAGGACAGCACGAAAGGATAGGTCAGATAGCAATGCACCCGCGCCACGCGCAGCAGCGACAGGTAGGTGCCATAGGGCACCCGGCCCAGAAAGTGGACACGCGACAGGTCCAGCTGCGCCCCGACCTCTGACAGCAGCGCCTGCTTCCAGCTGCCGGCGTTCTTCGGCTTGCCGCCATAGCTGGTACCCTCGGCCCCGACCAGGACGACCTGCGCATCCGGTCGGGCCGCCAGGACCTGCGGCAGCGCCCGCATGAAGACGTGGAAACCTCGGTAAGGCTCCAGCGACCGCGACACGAAGCTGAGAACCTCGTCACCCGCCCGCAGCACGCGCCCGTTCGGCAGGGTCAGCTGCGCCTCCGGGTCCGGCGCGACCGCCGAGGTGTCGATGCCGTCATGGATGACCGCGATCTTGCCGCGCAGCTCTGGCGGAAAGCTGTCAGCCTGGTACCGCGTCGGCGAGATGGCCGCGTCCGCCTGCACGATGCTCTGGACCAGGTGGGCCGACCGGGCGACCGTCATGAAGCGCGACTCGTCGCTGTCAGGGCTGATCTCGGGGTCGAAGCCGACATCGTGGCCGCGGGTGCGATACATCAGCTCAGCATATACCAGCAGCGTGGCGTGCGGCCAGATCTCCTTCAGGAACAGCGTCTCGCCCCAGCCGGGGTGACCGATGATGATGTGGGGATGAAAGCCGTGGCGGTCCCGCATCGCCCGCGCGCCGCGCGCCGCCAGAAGGCCGCGCTCGGCGTTCTGGGCGAAGCTGCGGCCAAGCGCGCTGTCGGTCTGCACCGTCTCTGGCGACTTGTAGCGCAGGGTCGTGACCGGGCTGGGACGCTGGTTCTTTTCATCCGTCAGGGCCAGCACCTCGTGACCACGCGCGACAAGGGCCGGGGCCAGGTGCGGGAACTGGCCCGGAAAGTTCTGATGCACGAAGAGGATCTTCATCACGCGTCCGGAAAGGCCGCCTTCAGAAGCGCGCGGGTATAGTCCTGCTGCGGATGATCGAAGATCTGCGCCACGTCGCCCTGCTCGACCACTTCGCCTGCGCGCATGACCATGATGTGATGGGCCATCGCGCGAACCACGCGCAGGTCGTGGCTGATGAACAGGAAGGCCAGTCCGTGCCGGCGCTGCAGGTCGCGCAAGAGGTCCACGATCTGCACCTGCACGGTCATGTCCAGCGCGCTGGTCGGTTCGTCCAGAACGACCACCTTGGGGCGCAGGATCATGGCCCGGGCGATGGCGATGCGCTGGCGCTGGCCGCCGCTGAATTCATGGGGATAGCGGTGCATCATCTCGGGGTTCAGCCCGACCTCGGCCATGATCTCGCTGACCAGGGCGCGGCGGTCGCGGGACTTGTCGATGCCGTGGACACCCAGCCCCTCGGTGATGATCTGTTCGACCGTCATGCGCGGGGAGAGGCTGCCATAAGGGTCCTGGAACACGATCTGCATGTCGCGGCGCAGGCGGCGCAGCTGCCCCCCGCCCCAGCCCTGGATGTCCTGCCCCATGAAGAGGATCGGGCCGTCGCTTTCGATCAGCCGCATGATCGCCAGCGCCAGCGTGGTCTTGCCGCTGCCGGATTCGCCCACCACGCCAAGCGTCTCGCCTGCCCGCAGGGACAGGGTGGCGCCGTTCACGGCCTTCACATGCCCAACAGTGCGGCGCAGCAGGCCGCGCTGGATGGGGAACCAGACTTTCAGGTCCCGCGTCTCGACCAGCACGGGCGCATCGGGGGCCACGGGCTGGGCCCGGCCCTGCGGTTCGGCATGCAGCAGCTTTTGTGTATAAAGGTGGCGCGGGTCGCGGAAGATCTGCTCGACCGGGCCCTGTTCGACGATCTCTCCGTCCTTCATGACGCAGACGCGGTCGGCGATGCGGCGCACGATGCCCAGGTCGTGGCTGATGAACAGCATCGACAGGCCCTCGGCCGTCTTCAGTTCGGCCAGCAGTTCCAGGATCTGTGCCTGGATGGTCACGTCCAGCGCAGTCGTAGGCTCGTCCGCTATCAGCAGGTCCGGACCGTTGGCCAGCGCCATCGCGATCATCACGCGCTGCCGCTGCCCACCGGACAGCTGGTGGGGGTAATCGGCCAGCCGGCTTTCGGGGTCGCGGATACCGACACGCGTCAGCAGCTGGACGATCCGCGCCCGCGCCTTGGCCCCGGTCAACCCCTGGTGCAGCGCCAAGCTTTCCGAAAGCTGCTTTTCCAGCGTGTGCAGCGGGTTCAGCGAGGTCATCGGCTCTTGAAAGATGAAGCTGATGTCGTTGCCACGGATCTCTCGCAAGGTGCGTTCGGGGGCGCCGACCATTTCGCGCCCGTCATAGCGGACCGAGCCCTCGACCACGGCCGATGGGCCCAGAAGCTGCACCGTGGACAGTGCCGTGATCGACTTTCCCGACCCGGATTCGCCCACCAGCGCCACGGTCTCGCCTTTGCCGATGTGGAAGCTGACGCCCCTGACGGCGGGCACGACCTTCCCTTCGGAACGGAAGCCGATGCGCAGGTCGCAAACGGCCAGCACCGCGTCCGCAGGCGCGGTGGGTGAGGGTGCCGGATGCCCCTCGGGATGACCAGGCACTCCGGGGCCGTGATCCTCGTGCGCGGGCGCTGGCGCGGCGGTCATCAGGACGGTGGGCGGCAACGTGCCCTTGTCGTCAGGGCGGCTCATCGGAACGTCTTTCGCGGGTCGAAAGCGTCGCGGACGCCCTCGAAGATGAAGACCAGCAACGACAGCATGATCGCAAAGGTGAAGAATGCGGTGAAGGCCAGCCAGGGCGCCTGCAGGTTCTGCTTGGCCTGCAGCGCCATCTCGCCCAGCGACGCCGATCCGGCGGGCAGGCCGTAGCCCAGATAGTCCAGCGCCGCGAGGCCGCTGATCGTGCCGGTCACGACGAAGGGCAGCATGGTCAGCGTGGCGACCATCGCGTTGGGCAGGATATGGCGGAACATGATCTTGCGGTCGCTGACCCCAAGCGCACGGGCTGCCCGAACATATTCGAAGTTCCGCGCACGCAGGAACTCGGCCCGGACGACGCCCACCAGCGCGGGCCAGCCGAACAGGATCGTCACGAAGACCAGAAGCCAGAAGCTGCGTCCCAGGATCGCGAACAGGATGATGATGACGTAAAGACCGGGGGTCGAGGCCCAGATCTCCAGCACCCGTTGGAAGACGAGGTCGGTGCGCCCGCCGAAATAGCCTTGAATCGCCCCCGCCGCGATGCCGATGGTGGATGCCACCACCGTCACGATCAGCGTGAACAGGATCGATGTGCGGAAGCCATAGATCACGCGGGCCAGCACGTCGCGCGCGGTGTCGTCGGTGCCCAGCCAGTGATCCGCATCGGGGACGCTTGGCGCGGTGCCGACATTGTTGATCGTGCGGTAGTGGTAGGGGATCGGCGGCCAGATCATCCAACCCCGCTCGGCTTCGGGGATCTCGCTGGCGCCGGTGTCGATGGTCTCGATCAGGCCTTCCGGATCGTCCCAGCAGTCCTGGCTGCCGCCCGACACGATCAGGCATTGGACTGCCGGATCGCGATAGATCGCCTCGGTTCCGAAATCGCCACCGAAGGCGGTTTCGGGATAGAAGTTATAGGCGGGCCAATACAGATCGCCGCGATATCTGACGACGATCGGCTTGTCGTTGGCCACCACCTCGGCGAACATCGCGACGACGAACAGGACGCTGAAGATCACCAGCGACCAGAAGGCGCGACCGTTCCGGCGGAAGCTGCGCCAGCGGCGGCGGTTCAGTTCCGACATCGCCATCAGCCGGCCCTTTTCTCGAAGTCGATCCGAGGATCGACGAAGACATACATCAGGTCCGACAGGATGCCGATGACCAGCGACAGCAGGCCAAAGACATAGAGCGTGCCGAAGATTACCGGGTAGTCGCGCTGGACCGCCGCCTCGAAGCCAAGCCGTCCCAGACCGTCGAGCGAGAAGACTGTCTCGATGAGGATGGACGAGCCGAAGAACACGCCCAGGAACACCGCTGGAAATCCCGCTATCACGATCAGCATGGCGTTGCGGAAGACGTGACCATAAAGAACGCGGCGCTCGGCCAGACCCTTGGCGCGGGCGGTCATCACGTACTGCTTGTTGATCTCGTCCAGAAAGCTGTTCTTGGTCAGAAGCGTCAGCGTGGCAAAGCTGCTGATCGTGGCGGCCAGCACCGGCAGGGTCGCGTGCCAGACATAGTCCTTGATCTTGCCCCAGGTGGACAGGTCCGCAAAGTTGTCACTGGTCAGGCCGCGCAACGGAAAGATCTGCCAGTAACTGCCGCCGGCGAACAGCACCATCAGCATGACCGCGAACAGGAAGGCCGGGATCGCATAGGCCATGATGATCACGCCCGAGGTCCAGGTGTCGAAGCGCGTCCCGTCCCGCGTCGCCTTGCGGATGCCGAGCGGGATCGAGATCACATAGGCGATCACCGTGGACCACAGCCCGAGAGTGATCGACACCGGCATCTTCTCGATCACCAGGTCAATGACGCTGACCGATCGGAACCAGGACGTGCCGAAGTCGAACCGAAGATAATTCCACAGCATCGTCAGAAAGCGTTCGACCGGCGGCTTGTCGAAGCCGAATTCCTTTTCCAGCTGCGCGATGAATTCCGGCGGCAAACCCTGCGCGCCTTCATACCCGGACGGCGCGGCCTGCTGACCTGCCTCGGCGCCGCCGCCAGAAATGTTGCGGAAGGCGTCGCCCTCGCCCTGTATCTGCGCGGCGATCTGTTCGATAGGACCCCCGGGCACGAACTGAGTCAGCGTGAAGTTGACCAGCATGATGCCGATCAGCGTCGGGATGATCAGCAGCAAACGCCGCAGGATATAGGCGCCCATCAGCCTGCCCCTCTGCCGCCCTGGCGGGAATACGGGGGCCTTGACGGCCCCGTCTGGTTGATGCGTCTTGTCGGCAATCCCGCCCCGGAAATCAAGCTCAGTTCCGCAGGGCGCCGGCCGCGCGCAGAGCCTCGGCCTTCTCGTCGTCGTACCACCAGAAATCCAGCTCGCCCAAGGCATAGGGCGGCAGTTCCTCGGGGCGGCCGAACATGTCGTAATAGGCGACCAGGTGGTTGGCGTTGTACCACTGCGGCACCCAGAAATGCAGGCTGCGCAGCGCCCGGTCCAGAGCATGCACGCCGGTTGTCAGTTCGTCCTGCGTATCGGCCTCCTCGACGTTCTTGATCAGTGCGTCGATCGCCGGGTTGGCCAGCCCCATCGAGTTGAAGACGTCGCCCACGTTCGCGGAGCCGAAATACTGCTGAAGCCCTGCACCCGGGATCTCGGACTGGCCCAGGTGGTCGCCGATCATGTCGAAGTCGAAGCTGCGGCGGCGATTTTCGTATTCGGCGTTGTCCACGCGAGCGTTGCGGGCGTCGACCCCAAGTGCGCGAAGATTTTCGACGAAGGGATTGATCACGCGGTCGAACGTCTGGCTGTCGTTCAGGATCTCCAGCGTCAGGACCTCGCCCGCCTCGTTGCGGCGCAGGCCGTCGTCTCCAGTCACCCAGCCCGCGTCGTTCAGCAACTGCGCGGCGCGGCGCAGGTTCGGGCGGTCTGTCTGGCGGGCGCCGCTTTCGGGGGCGGTCACGACCTCATCCGTCAGGATGCCCTCGGGCAGGTCCGCCGCCAGCGGCTCCAGCAACGCCAGTTCGCCCTCCGAAGGTGTGCCGGTGGCTTCGAGGTCGCTGTTTTCCCAAAAACTGTCGACGCGGTCGTAGAGGCCATAAAACAGCGACTTGTTGGACCACTCGAAGTTGAAGGCCAGACCGATCGCCTCGCGGACGCGGGGGTCCTGGAACTTGGGCTTGCGCAGGTTCAGCACCCAAGCCTGCCCCGAGGCGATGTTGCCGTCGGGCAGCGTCTCCATCTTGACCCAGCCGTTCTGGACGGCAGGAAAATCATAGCGCGTCGCCCAGATGATGCTGCTGACCTCTCGGCGGAAGGTGTATTCGCCGGCCTTGAACGCCTCGAACGCGGCGTCATAGTCCGAGAAGTACTCGTACCGGATGCGGTCGAAGTTGAAACGACCGCGGTTGATCGCGAGGTCCGCGCCCCAATAATCCGTGTCGCGGCGATAGCTGACGTTACGGTTCAGGTCCGCTCGGTCGAAGACATAGGGGCCGGATCCGACGAAGGGCTCCTGCATCGTCTGTTCCAGGTCGCGATCGTTGGCCTCAAAGTCGGCGCGGCTGAAGACCGGCAGGCTGCCAACCGACTGGATCAGGTCGCGGCGTGGATAGTCGGCGGTGAAGTCGAAGCGGATGCGGTGGTCGTCCAGCACCTCGGCCTTGGCGACCTGCTGACCGATGACGGTGCGAAAGCTGGACAGGCCCTTGTCGCGCAACGTCTCGTAGCTGAAGAGGATGTCATGCGCGGTCAGCGGCGTGCCGTCGCTGAACCTAACCTCCGGGCGCAGGTTGAAGATTACCCAGTCGCGGCTTTCGGGATATTCGATCGTCTCGCAGAGCAGGCAGTAGGCCGCGCCGACCTCATTCGCGGGGACAGTCAGGACCGATTCAAGCATGATCGTCGACAGGGCAGCCGCCCGGCCACGGAAGGTGAAGGGGTTGTAGTTGTCGAAGCCGCTGGAATTGGGGATCGACTGAGAGATCTCACCCCCCTTGGGCGCGTCGGGGTTCACGTAAGGCAGGTGGTCGAAGTCGACGGACAGTGCCAGTTCATCGAAGATCGAGACGCCATGCGCCCGAATGACCTTGCCGTCTTCGCTGGTCCGGGCCGGGTCCTGCGCGTGGATCGGGGCCGCGATGGCCAGGGCAGCAAGAACGGCGGCAGAGAGGGCGGCATGGCGCATGGGGCAGGCTCCTTCAGACGTTGCGGCAGGCTAGGCCAGCCGACCCCGCCCCTCAAGCCGCGTTTTCGTGAGCATCCGTTGACGCCTGCCCCGCCCTGCCAACAAGAAAGGCGCCGCCCGAAAGGCGACGCCTCTTCATCCGATGTCCGGCGATCAGGAGTTCGACTGCAGATAGGCGATCAGGTTTGCACGCGCCTGAGGGTCCTTGAGACCTGCGAAGCTCATGGCGGTGCCGGGAACGACGCCGCGGGGGTTCTCGATGAAGTGCTGGATGGCGTTCGGGTCCCAAACCGGTGCCTCGGCGGCATGGGCGACCATCGCGTCGGTATAGCCGAAGCCCGCGACGCTTGCGACTTCGCGGCCGACGACGCCGTTCAGGTGCGGGCCGACGCCGTCGCTGCCGTCAAGCGCGTGGCAGGACCGGCATTTCGCCCATTCACGTTCACCCGCGGCGGCATCGGCAGATGCCATCAGTTCGTCGAAGTTGATTTCGGGTTCTTCCTCGGCGCCGCCTTCGGCGGCTTCGGGAACGGGAATCGTGTAGGCCTGCGCGATCTCTTCCTCGCCATGGCCCCCGCCGTGCCCGGCCGGGCCGACGTGGAACAGAGCCGACGCGCCCCAGTTGGCCAGCATCAGGAACAGCAGCGCGCCGATGAAGGCTCCGGCTGCCTTGGTCAGGGTCATGGTGTTGAACATCGCGTGCGGTCCCCGCCTTGGTAAGCTCGTCAAGTCGAGCGGTATGTATCCGCTTTCACTTTGAAGGTTCAAGGTGTAGTTACCCCGGCACCTCCAAAATTCGCAGACGCGGGGAACCTTGCCATGACGACGAATCGTATCGCCTTTCAGGGAGAACCCGGCGCCTACAGCCACGAAGCCTGCCGCTCCGCCCGGCCCCAGATGGACCCGCTGCCCTGCCGCACCTTTGAGGATGTCATCGAAGCCGTGCGCGCCGGCGAGGCCGACCTGGCCATGCTGCCGGTCGAGAACTCAACCTATGGTCGGGTGGCCGATATCCACCATTTGCTGCCCGAATCCGGCCTGCACATCGTGGATGAAGCCTTTGTGCGCGTTCATATCAGCCTGCTCGCCGTGCCCGGAACGCGGCTCGTGGACGTCACCGACGCCATGAGCCACACGGTCCTTCTGGGCCAGTGCCGCGGCTTTCTGCGCCGTCACGGCATCCGCCCGATGACGGGTGGCGACACGGCCGGATCGGCCAAGGACGTGGCGCAGCGCGGCATTCCGTCGCTGGCGGCCCTCGCGGCGCCCCTTGCGGGCGAGATCTACGGCCTCGACCGCCTGGCCGACGAGATCGAGGATCGACAGAACAACACGACGCGCTTCCTGATCATGTCGCGCGAGCCCGATTTCAGCCGTCGTGCCGACCGGATGCTGACCAGTTTCGTCTTCCGGGTGCGCAACATTCCTGCCGCGCTCTACAAGGCGATGGGCGGGTTTGCCACGAACGGCGTCAACATGACCAAGCTGGAAAGCTACATGGTAGATGGCGTCTTCACCGCGACCCAGTTCTATGCCGATATCGAGGGACACCCCGGGGACGCGAATGTCCGGCTGGCGATGGACGAGCTGTCCTATTTCACGTCCAGCCTGAACGTGTTGGGCGTCTATCCGGCCGATCCCCTGCGCGAAGCGCAGCGGCAGGCGGCGGACTGACGCGTCAGGCGACCTGCCCGCTCATCTGGTCGACGAATTCGCGGATGCGGTTCTGGTAGCGACGGTCCAGCTGCGCCTTGCCCAGCTTGGCCGTCTGAAGCATCAGTCGCGCCTTCATGTTTCGCGGCCGAACCTCGGTCTCGAAGATCAGGCGCGATCTGGCTCGGCTGAGCGCAACCACGGTCGCATTGACGGCCACGTCGACCGCCTCGGACCGCCCGACCATCGTCAGCAGTTCGGGCCGGTCGAAGCGGGTGACGGCCAGCCTCAGGCTGCGGGCGCGACCGCGCCAATCGAAGCCGATGTTCCATCCCATGCCGATCCCCGGCTCTTGAGCCGGATCGATGCGGGCCACGCTTGCACCCCGACCGATCAGCAGACGTTCCATTGCGTCGAAATTACCGATTGCGGCAAACAATTTGTCGGCTGGAAGCTCGCCGTCGAGGCGTGTCGAGAACTTCATGCGTAACAACCCGCTGACCTTGCTCGAAGCATCTTGGAAACCAGAAACCGCCACCGGCTGATAGTCCAGATCGGCATTCGTGTTCAACCAGGTCATCAGCATTCTTCGCCCCCCACTCGGCACGAGTCACAAATGTGACATATCGGCTTTGGCATTCCGATTCTTATGTGCAGATTAGATCGAATCTCTCCCGCTATCCATGTAAAATTCGTTAAACTGCAATCTCCGGTTGTCGTCCTTGCCTTTGCCGCGCTAACCATGGGACAAGATGGCCTCATCCGGGCAGTTGACGGACATGACCCTACACGCACGGCCAGGTGATGGCCCAGGTCAATCTATAGCGACGGCCACTCCGCAAGGTGACGCGCAGGACGGTACGGCTACACCCATGCGTCTGCGGATCCTCGCCACCAGCGACGTGCACATGCACCTTCTGCCATTCGATTACCTTGCGAACCGGCCGGTCGAGGGCTTGGGCCTTGCGCGCACCGCCACGCTGATCTCCCGGCTCCGGAACGAGACCGAGACGTCGATCCTGCTGGACAACGGCGACTTCCTGCAGGGGGGGCCAATGGGCGACGTCCTTGCGCGGAGCACTGTTCAGGGCGGTTCGGCGCATCCGGCGATTGCCGCAATGAATGCGCTCGGCTACGACGCGGCCGCGCTTGGCAACCACGACTTCAACTTCGGGCTGACGTACCTTCGTCGTGTCGTCGCGCAAGCAGATTTCCCGATGCTGGCCGCGAACCTCTCGCTGCGCCACGGATCGGCTTTTGCCAGCCACACGGTCATCGAGCGCCGCCTGACCGGCCCTGACGGGCGGCACCGTATCCTGCGGATCGGGGTGATCGGGTTTCTTCCGCCGCAGACGGACGAATGGGACCAGGACCTGCGCGACGAGATGCGCAGCGCGGACATCATCGCCACCGCTCGCCAGCTGGTGCCCCGCCTGCGCGGCATGGGGGTGGACCTGGTCGTCGCACTTGCCCATAGCGGGATCGGCGCGCCCGACCCGTTCCCCAGGATGGAGCATGCGGCAACGGCGCTGGCGGGGCTGCAGGGGATCGACGTCGTGATCGCCGGCCATACGCACGAGGTGTTTCCGTCACCTCGCTGGCACGGCCGCGAGGGCATCGACGCGGCCCGCGGCACGCTTGCGGGCAAGCCCGCCGTGATGCCAGGATTTGCCGGGTCGCATGTCGGGGTGATCGACCTGGACTTCAGCATCGACGAGAACGGCGCGTTTCGCATCTCGGACTTTCGCGTCCGGGCCGAGCCTGTGGCCCCGGGCACGCCGGCCTCGCCCTTGGTGGTGCGGCCGGTCAACTCTGCCCATCGCTGCACGCTGAGGCAGCTGGGCATGCGCATCGGGCGGACCGAGACGGCTCTCAGCAGCCACTTTTCGCTGATCGGCTACGATGCGGCGCTGCGGCTGGTGAACCGGGCGCAGCGGTGGCACGTCAGGCAGCGCCTGTCGAGGACGAGGCTTGCACATCTGCCGGTCCTGTCGGCGGCGGCGCCCTACCGTGCGGGGGGACGCGGCGGGGCCGACCATTTCACCGACGTCCCGGCAGGACGGATGGACCAGCGTCACCTGGCGGATGTCTATTCCTTCCCGAACCGCGTCGCGGCCGTCCGGCTGACGGGAAGCCAGATTCGCGACTGGCTGGAACGCTCTGCCAGCATTTTCAACAGGGTGTTCCCAGACGCCCCTGACCAGCCCCTGCTGAACCCCGACTTCCCGGCCTACAACTTCGACGTCATCGAGGGCGTTGAGTGGCGGATCGACCTGTCGCAGCCCGCGCGGTTCCACCCTGAGGGCAGCCTGGCCTCGCCCGAGGGGCGCCGGATCGGCGACCTGCGCTGGCGCGGCCGCCCGGTGGCAGAGGATCAAGAGTTCATCCTGGCGACCAACTCGTATCGGCTGGCAACCTGCGGCCTCTTCAGCCCGCTCGTGTCGCCGGATGCGGTGGCACTGGCGCGGGACGCGATGACGCTGGACGTGCTGCGCCGATATGTCCGGCAACAGCGGCGGGTCCGGATCCCCGAAAAGCCGCATTGGCGCTTCGTTCCGCAGGCAAATGCGACCGTCATCTTCGAGACTGCGCCGGCGGCCCTCGGCCGCCCCCTGCCGGCCTCGTGCCGGTCAGAGCCTGCAGGTCTGTCGCCCGAAGGTTTCGCCCGGATCAGGCTGTATCTCTGAGGCTCGGGTTGCGGCGGGACAGGGCTTGCATCCCGCAGCCGCGCGCCTTATGTCACGCATCGAGAGGTTGGCGCGGGCGGACGCCCCGCCAACTCGGTCAGGTCCGGAAGGAAGCAGCCGTAACGGGTCCCGTTTGGGTCGTTGTCCAGCCTCTCACCCCCTAACTCCGTAGGCTGTTCTATCGTAGAGCTTGCCTTGAGTTTGAGAGCGTGTAGTCCTTGCGGTATTACACACCAAATCTCTCGTATGGTTGAAATCACCCGTCACCTGTCGCGCTTTGTCCGGCCTGAACAACACTTGGCTCGTTGATTTTGCGCGATGAAGCTGCGGATTTGCTCGCGTTGAATCGCAGGGTTTCGTATGCTTGGCCAGAAGCCTTGCGATCCGGTCGCCGATGAAGCCCCATTTTCGTGCTCCTGAACAGGATGACCTGCTCCGCCCCCGACTGGTCGACACCCGCCACGAGTCGGTGAAGCCTGCGGCACTGATCGATCGGGGGGCGCGCTTCTTCCCGTCGCATCAGGGTCGGCCTGCGCCGTCGCCGCGCCTGGTGGCGGGGCTGATGTATCGCCAGCATGCCTTCAAGCTGTCGGACGAGGCCGTCGTCGCCCGTTGGGTCGAGAACCCGTATCATCAGCACTTCACCGGCGAGACGTTCTTCCGGCACCGCCCGCCGATCGATCCCTCGTCGCTGGTGCGCTGGCGCAAGCGGATCGGCGAGGAAGGAGTGGAGTGGCTGCTGATCAGGACCCCTTGAAGCAGGCCGAGCCGCCGGCGCGGGCGGCGACAAGAGCCTGAAGCGGGTCGCGGTCGACACAACCGTGATGGAAAAAGCCATCGCCCATCCCCCGGATGCGCGGCTTTCCGAGCGGGCGCGCGCACGGCTGGTGGGGTTGGCGAAAGAAGCCAGGATCGATCTGCGCCAGAGCTACGCCCGTCGCTGTTCAGCTGTGTTGATCTTGAGGAGCGCATTCCTGTGCGACACGCTGCACAAGATCCGACAGGTCGTGGATGACGCGCTTGCCAATCTCGATAAAGACATCGCTACCCCGGCTTCTGAGGGCGTGACCACAGACGGGGCATCAGGCACCCAAGCCTCGAGCCCTGGAGGACCCGACCATGATCTTCGTCGATCGCCTAGCCGGGAAACCATCTAAATCGTCGACCGGGTCAGCACCCTGCTAGGTGACCCGCAGCCATCGGTTTGGGCACGGCACTTTTTGTCGGCGCCTTCCAGATGCCGGCAGGAAAATCCGCTCCGGTCATTGGCCGATCCGTCTCGAATAGCGGACGCTGCCTGTGGCAAGTCGCTGCCGCGACGGTGAATGCCGCTTTGGTGAAGGTTTTCCGATGCGGGCCGTGGCGTGAGGGTGGCGCCTAGTGTTCGGGCGGCCCGCGTTGGCAAACCTCCCAAGGACGAAGCCGCGAGGAGCTTGGCGCCACCTATGGGAAAGAGTGCTTCCGGTGGGAGCCGCCATTGCATCTGGCAAGCCCCCCAGGTGTAGAGGCGGCACGCGCGCGGCCCTATCATCGAGGAATGCGGGGGCATACAGATCCTGATGATGGTGCATTGCGCCCATTTTCCACCGAATGAGCAGCCCTGGGCAAGCACCGACAGTCCGGCGTCTGATGCAGAACCGGCGGCGGATCGGCCAAGGTGATGGGCGTATCATCATGCTGCCTGCTCGCGTTGCGGTTCCGGTGACTGCGGCTTCTGCCCGCGCCGGAAGATCTCGATGATCCGCATCGGGCCGCCGCAGCAGGGGCACGGTTCACGCAGGGTAAGAGGGATGACCTCAACGGCGACCTGAGGTGCTGGCTCGGGTTGCGCCTCCCCGAGCAGGCTTCGGATCTTTGCAATGCTGACCTTTCGGCTGGTGCTGGCGAGCAGGCCGTAATGCCGGATGCGGTGAAACCCGTCGGGCAGGACGTGGATCAGGAAACGGCGGATGAACTCATGGGTAGCCAGCCGCATGATCTTATGGCGGTCGCTTTGTCGGGTGCGGTAATCCTTCCAGCGGAAGGCAACGGTCCTGGCATCGGCGCTGACCAGTCGGCTGTTCGAGATGGCCACACGGTGGGTATAGCGGCTCAGATATGCCAACACTGCTTTGGGGCCACCAAAAGGTGGTTTGGCGTAAACCACCCGTTCGATCTTGCGGAACGGGGCAAGCCACGTGGCCAAGGCCCTGGTTTCTTTCAGCTGAGCCAGGTCACCGTAGAAGACCGACTGCCCGGTGCGATGAAGGGCGAGCAACCCATCCAGAAAGAAGCGGCGAAAGAGCCGCGACAGCACTTGCACGTGGACAAAGAAGCCGGGCTTACAGGCGATCCACTTGGTGCCGTCCGGCGACAGGCCGCCGCCGGGGACGATCATGTGGATATGGGGATGGTGGATCAGCGCCGAGCCCCAGGTATGCAGCACCGCCGTCATGCCGACCTTTGCGCCGAGACGCTTGGGATCGGCGGCGATGGTCATCACCGTCTCGGCCGAGGCGCGGAATAGCAGGTCATAGACCGCCTTCTTGTTCCAAAATGCGATCTGCGCGATCTGGGCCGGCAGGGTGAAGACCACGTGGAAATACTCGACCGGCAGCAAGTCCTGAGCGCGCGCTGCCATCCAGTCACGCGCCGCCGGACCCTGGCACTTGGGGCAGTGCCGGTTCTTGCAGGAATTGTAGGCGATGTGCTGGTGGCTGGACTTGCCACACGCCGCCACGTGCCTGGCCCAAGCGCCTCGGTCCGGCAGGCCTCGATCGCCGACATCACCTTGAGCTGGGTCCGGCTGACATGACCCGCATTGGCCTGCCGCCACGCAGGCCCATGGACGCGGAAGATGTCAGCGATCTCCAGCCTGGGCCGGGGCACGCCCGGCGCGGGTCACTCCAGACTTCGCTCGATTGTGCGGTCCTGCAGCTTCGAGAGCATCTCGAAGGGGCTGACAGTGTCCCGGATCGTCTTCGTGGCGACATGGGTGTATTGGGCGGTGGTGCTGAGCTTGGCATGTCCCAACAACACTTGGATCACCCGCACGTCGGTGTTCGCTTCCAGCAGATGAGTCGCAAAGCTGTGGCGCAGGGTGTGCAGCGTGGCGGCCTTTTGATCCCCGCCATGTTCTTGGCCGAGGTGAATGCCCGGTGCAGTTGTCGCGGAGAGATCGGGCTAATCCTTGGCAGGCCCGGGAAGAGCCAGCCGTCAGGACGCGCCTCGCGCCAGTAGGTGCGCAACAGCTCCAGCAGGCTAGGCGACAGCATGACCTTGCGGTCCTTCTTGCCCTTGCCTTGCTCGACATGGATCAGCATCCGGTCGCTGTCGATGTCGCCGATCCTGAGATTGCACACCTCGGCCGAACGCAGTCCGGCACCATAGGAGATGCTGAGAGCCGCCCGATACTTCAGACCCGGTCCGGGTGCTGCCATCAGAATGTCGGACACCTCCTCCACGCTGAAAACCACGGGCAACCGGCGCGGCTCGGTCCGGAACTGCATGAACCGCTTCATCTCTTCGCGCCCGCAGGTCATGCCAAAGAAGAACCGCAGCGCCACAATGCGGGCGTTGAAGGTCGAGGGCGTGACCCCCGTATCAGTCATGTCCAATTGATAAGCCCGCAACTCTTCCGGCGTGGCCGTGTCGGGCGAGCTCTTCAGAAAGGCTGCGAAATCCTTGACGGCACGGATATGAGCCTGCTGAGCCTTCTCGCCCATGCCACGGATGCGCATGTCTTCGATCATCCGCTGCCGAAGCGGGGTGGTTCGTTCCTCCGTCATGTGAACCTCCTGTCTGATGAAGGAGGAAGACCCCGATCGTCAGCCCGGATAGGCTTCAAACATAGAGCTACTGTGAAAGCGGCGCCGAACGTTCGCCAAAGGCGCCAGTGCCGCGGAGCGGCTTAGTCCTTGGGCGACAGTTGCACTCCGGCTTCCGAGAGCGGTCATCTGGCATGCCGGCGATGCGGACAAAGTAGCTGCGGCATAGATCTTGACACACCAGCGCAGGCGTGGAAGGTCGACTGAAACAGTAAGGAACTACTTGTGACGCATCACCTTGTTCTTGCGCTGGTCCCGCTTCTATCAGCCCTTGCGGTGACTGGAGCAGCCGCGCAAGAGAACTCCTATCCTTTGGTCATCGAGCATGCCTTCGGCCAAACGGTCCTTCCCGAGCGGCCCGAAAGGGTTGCCACGGTCGCATGGGCCAACCACGAGGTGCCGCTGGCTCTTGGGATCGTTCCGGTCGGCTTTGCTGCCGCGGGCTTCGGGGACGAGGACGGCGACGGCCTGCTTCCCTGGGTCGAGGCGCGGCTGGACGAGCTTGGCGCTGAGGCTCCACCCCTGTTCGACGAAGGCGACGGGATCGATTTCGAGGCAGTGGCCGCCAGCGATCCCGACGTCATCCTTGCGGCATATTCGGGGCTCAGCCAGACCGACTACGACATGCTGAGCCAGATTGCGCCGGTCGTCGCTTATCCCGAAGCAGCCTGGTCCACCGACTGGCGCGAAATGATCCGGTTGAACGCAGCGGGAATGGGCATGGCATCCGAGGGGGAGGAGCTGATCTCGCGCCTGGAACGCGAGATCCAGGACACGCTGGCCGGATATCCCGAGTTAGAGGGAAAGTCCGCGATGTTCATCACGCATCTGGACAGCACCGACCTGAGCGTAATCCGCTTCTATTCGGCCAACGATACGCGCGTGAAGTTCTTCCAGGACCTCGGCCTGACGATGCCCGCCAGTGTGCAGGAGGCAACGCAGCCGGGCCAATATTCCGGCGAAGTGAGTGCAGAACTGATCGACAGCTTCGAGGACGTGGACATCTTCGTGTCCTACGGAAGCTCTGATCTGCGGGAACGGCTGCTGGCCGATCCGCTGGTGTCGCACATGCCGGCCGTGGCGAACGGGGCGTTGGTCATGCTGGGCAATGACGCCGTCGGCACGGGGGCAAACCCGACGCCGCTCTCGATCTCGTGGGTGCTGGATGATTATGTCGCCATGCTGGCGGAAGCTGCCAGCGCCGGCGAATGACCGAGGCGCTTGCGCTTGAGGGCCGCCCCGCAGGACGGGCCGCCGCAGGACGGGCGGCGACGCTGCTGGCGTTGGCCGTAGCGGTGGTCGTGTTGGGGCTGTTGTCGACGGCTGTGGGCACGCGTATCGTAGCATGGACGGACCTTCTGGCAGGACTGCAGGGCGGCACAGAAACCATCGGACAGGCAGCCGTTGCCCTGCGCATCCCACGGACCATGCTTGCCGGGCTTGCCGGGGCCGCCCTCGGCCTTTCTGGGGCGATGATGCAGGGCGTGACGCGGAATCCTCTGGCCGATCCGGGCATCCTCGGTATCAACAACGGCGCAGCATTGGCGGTCGTCATCGGCCTGGCCTGGTTCGGGATGAGTGCGGCGGCGTCCTTCGTCTGGGTGGCCGTCCTCGGCGCCGCTGTCACGGCAACTTTCGTCTATGTCGTCGGCTCCCTCGGCCGTGGCGGTCCGACGCCGCTGAAGCTGGCGTTGGCCGGCGCGGCAACCTCGGTCGCTTTCTCTTCGCTGACATTGGCGGTGGTGCTGCCGCGGGCCGACATCTCGGGCGGCGTTCGGTCCTGGCAGGTGGGCGGCGTCGGCGGGGCGACCTTCGATCGGATATGGCTGGTGCTGCCGTTCCTGCTGGCAGGCTTCCTCATCGCGCAGCTGTCGGGGCGCAAGCTGAACCTGCTGGCCATGGGCGACGAGGTCGCGGCCGGGCTGGGAGAGCGCGTGGCGCTGGCGCGTGGCGTGGTTGCGCTTGGGGCGGTGCTGCTGTGCGGGGCGACGACCGCCATCTGCGGTCCCATCGGCTTCGTAGGTCTGGTGGTGCCGCATGTGTGCCGGCTGATGCTGGGCGGCGACTATCGGTGGCTGCTGCCGGCTTCGGCGCTTGGTGGTGCGGCGCTGCTGATCCTGTCCGACATCGTCGGGCGCCTGGTGGCGCGGCCAAGCGAGCTTGACGTCGGCATCGTCACTGCATTGGTCGGTGCGCCGGTCTTCATCTGGATCGTTCGCCGCCAGCGAGTGCGCGAACTATGACCAGCACGACCATCGGCATCCTGCAACGCGGCCGCAGGCTGCGAAGAGGCTGGCGTCGAGCCATGATCGGCGGTCTGCTGGCCCTGCTGGCCGTCTGCTTCCTGCTGGCCCTGATGCTGGGCCAGAGCGTCACGCCCCCTGCCGATGTCCTGCGGGTCCTGCTGGGCGGGGACGTGGCCGGCGCCAGCTTCACCGTCGGGCAATTGCGGCTGCCGCGCGCGGTGATCTCGATCTTGGCAGGCATGTGCTTCGGCATGGGAGGCGCGGCATTTCAGGTCATGCTGCGCAACCCGCTGGCCAGTCCCGACATCATCGGGATCAGCGCGGGGGCCAGTGCCGCCGCCGTTTTCGCGATCGTGTTCCTGTCGCTGGACGGCGCCAGCGTTTCCGGGATCGCCATTGCGGCGGGCCTGGGGGTTGCGCTGCTGATCTATGCACTGTCCTTCAAGGGCGGGGTCGCGGGCTCGCGGCTGATCCTGGTGGGGATCGGGATTTCGGCGATGATCCACAGCTTCATTGCTTATGCCTTGGCACGTGCCCCGGCATGGGACCTTCAAGAGGCGATGCGCTGGTTGACGGGCAGCGTCAACGGCGCGCGGCTTGACCAAGCCGGCCTTCTTCTGCTGGTGCTGCTGGTCCTGGGCGGCTTGCTGCTGGCCCGCAGCCGCGACCTCGAGATGCTGCGGATGGGCGACGACGTGGCCTCGGCCTTGGGCGTTCGTGTCGGGATGACACGCATGACGGTCATTTTGGGCGCGGTCGGCCTGATCGCGGTCGCAACCGCGACGACGGGTCCGATCGCCTTTACGGCCTTCCTGTCTGGTCCGATAGCCGCCCGGGTCGTCGGGTCTCATGGGTCGGTGCTGGTGCCGGCAGCACTGGTCGGTGCCTTGCTGGTTCTGACAGGGGATTATGCAGGCCAGTTCCTGCTTCCCGGTCGTTATCCCGTCGGCGTCGTCACCGGAGCCCTGGGGGCACCCTTCCTGATCTTTCTCATCATCCGCGCCAACCGGACCGGAGGAACGCTTTGACCGTCGATCACCAACTGAGCGTCACGGAGCTGACCGCCGGGTACGGCGGCACGCCTATCCTCCAGGGCCTGAACCTCGACCTGCTGCCTGGCCAGATCACGGCCATCGTGGGCGCGAACGCCTGCGGCAAGTCCACCCTGCTGCGGGTCATGTCGCGCCTGCTGCGGCCCGATGCCGGACAGGTGACGCTGGATGGCGGCTCGATCCACCGCATGCCGACGCGCGCGCTGGCCCGCGTCCTTGGCCTTCTGCCGCAGTCACCCGTGGCGCCCGAGGGGATCACGGTTGCGGATCTGGTCAGCCGGGGCCGACATCCGCATCAGGGGCTGGTGTCGCGGTGGAGGCGGACAGATGACGAAGCCGTCGCTGCCGCCCTGGATGCCACCAGGATGTCGGACCTCGCTGACCGGTCAGTGGACGAGCTTTCGGGCGGCCAACGGCAGAGAGCTTGGATCGCCATGGCATTGGCCCAGGACACCGACCTGCTGATGCTGGACGAGCCGACGACGTTTCTTGACGTGTCGCACCAGATCGAACTCCTGGATCTGCTTTGCGACCTGAACGCGCGGCGTGGCACCACCATCGTCATGGTCCTGCATGACCTGAATTTGGCGGCCCGTTATGCCGATCACCTTGTGGCGCTGCGCCATGGGCAGCTGCTGGTCCAAGGCCCCCCCGAAGACGTGCTTGTCGAGCGGACGGTTCACCAGGTCTTCGGGCTTACAAGCCGGATCGTGACCGATCCGGTTTCGGGGCGGCCGATGATGCTGCCCATCGGCCGGCACAGGACCCGCGCCGAAAGCCCATAATAACTTACAAATACTGTCGCCTTTATGTCACGCGCGCTGGCTGCAGTGTCCGCGCTGCTTGCACCAGCAGTTCGGCGTCCATAGAGCAGATGCATATCCGACGGTTTAAATAAGGATTCGTTGTGCCCCAGAAAATCCGCCTTGCCAGGACCCTGATCCGGCTGCCGTCGCGCCGCGCCGCGCTGTTGTGCTGTTGCGCCCTGTCGTTCCTGCCCGTCGCCAGCCTGGCGCAAGAAGCAGAGGGGACGCGCATCTCGCCGGTGATCCGGCTTCCCGCCATCACACTCGAAGTGTCGGGCGCGGACGACGATGCGAATTCCATCGTCGCAAGAGAGATGGCGGTCGGCGGAAAGGTCGCCACGAGCATCCTCGACACGCCCGCCTCTGTCTCCGTCATCACCGAGAAGGAAATCGAGCGCCGCGATGCCCGCACTCTCGAGGATGTCCTGCAGTATTCGGCGGGTGCGATCAGCGACTATTACGGCACGGACGACCGCAACGACTATTTCCTGATCCGCGGCTTCCAAGCCTCGACCTATCGCGACGGCATCACGCTCGGCTCGATGCGGGGTATCCGCGAGGAACCACTGGCCTATGAACGGGTCGAGATCGTCCGGGGCGCGAACTCGACCCTGTTCGGTGTGGCGGATCCGGGCGGTTCGATCAACTTCGTGACGAAGCGTCCGCGCGGCGACCGCTTCTCCGAGATCTTCACCACGTTCGGCTCGCACGACCGCAAGGAAGTCGGCTTCGATTTCGGTGACGTCCTGGATCCGGACGCGACGCTGTCCTATCGTTTCACGGGCAAGCTGCAGGACAGCGAGCGGGAATATGACTTCTCTCAGGATGACGAGAAGTTCCTGATGGGCGGCCTGACCTGGCAGCCGAGCGACGTCACCTCGATCAGCCTGATCGCCGACTACCTCGACCGCGAGGCAACCCCCAACGGCGGCGGTTACCCGCGCCATGGCGACTACGACCGCGACCTCTTCCTGGGCGAGCCCGACTTCAACTATCTGAACGTCGAACGCACCACCGTCAGCCTGATCGCCGAACATGACTTCGGCAGCGGCCTGTCGCTCCGGTCGAACCTGCGCTACAGCGATACGGCCGATGACTTTGGCTACGTCTACGTTTCTGGCGACGCCGGCGTTGTTCCTGTCGGACGTGGGTATTTCGGGACGGACGGCTCTGCCGAGGAGATCGCGGGCGACGTGATCCTCCAGTATGACCGCAGCTTCGGACGCATTGACAGCAGTACCCTGGCAGGCATCGAGTACCGGGATGTAGCGTCCTCGCAAAGCTCCTTCTTCGGATCAGGCACGCCCATCGATCCTGAGGATCCGGACTACTCCGGCGCGCCGACCAGCCTCGACCCCTATCTGGTCGAAGCGCGTGACAGCCGGACGAAAGCCGTCTTCGTGCAGCAGAACCTTTCTTTCGACGACAGGTTCATCGCTACGGTTGGTGCCCGTCATGACCGGCTCGACCTGCAAGTGGACGACCTGCTGGCCAGCACCACCACCAGCGACGACTTCTCTGAAACCTCGCTGCGCGGCGCCCTGACCTGGAAGATCACGCCCGAAATGTCCGCTTACGCCAGCTATGCCGAGTCGGTCGCGCCTCCGATCCTCGGCGTCGAGCCGGAACGGGGCGAGCAATACGAGGTTGGTCTGAAATACGAGCCTCTCGGCACGAATGCCCTCTTCAGCGCCGCGATCTACGACCTGAGCAAGACGAACATCACGGTCGTCGATCCGGACACATTCGAGCGCTCGCTCGTCGGAGAAATCAGGGTAAGGGGGATCGATCTGGAAGCAAAGGCCGAGCTTGCCTCCAACGTCAGCCTGACTGCCGCATACTCCTATGCCGACACCGAGGTGCTGCGGTCGGATCCGGTGCGAGGCGTGGAGGTCACGGGCAACGAAATGGGATCCGTGCCGAACCACATGGCGTCGCTCTGGCTCGACTACACCCTGCCCGGCGGCGGCGATCGCGGCGACATGACCTTCGGCCTGGGCGCCCGGTATACAGGAACGTATTTCTTCACGACGCAGAACAACAACGGCAAGAGCGACGCTGCCCTGCTACTCGACGCGGCTTACAGCTATGACGTGACCGAAAATACCGAAGTTGCCATCAACGTCCACAACCTGACGGATGAAAAGCACGTCGTCGGTCGGGGCAGCGCCGACTACTACAACCCTGGCCGCGAGGTCGCGGTGACGCTTCGACACAGCTTCTAGAACCTTTGGCGGCGTCAAGTCCACTGGCGCCGCCAAGCCCCAGGCCTCGGCGGCCAAGCATCTCTTGACTTCGGCGCGATCCGGCCAGCTGTCAGATGCGGCGTGCCCGCGACAAGTGCATCCGCAACGGCAGCCGGTATTTTCAAGTGTCGACGACGGCGCTTGCTAATCGCTCTGTCCCAAGTCGGGAAACTTTCTTCGCCCGCTCCACGATCTGCAACGTCTCTTCCCGCCGATGGCACTTCGTGCCGATGCGGTGCGGATTGCCTCGCTGGCCCCGCGCGTAGAAATCGGTTCCCTGCAACAGAGGCGCACCGATCGCCACCGGAAGCGGCTGCCGTCGATGCTGCGACATCGGTCATGTGATCTGCGCCTTGGCTTCCATCTGGCGCTGCCATTCCAGGAATTCGTCGGGCGCGGTGCCGGTGAAGCCTGCCATGTGGTCGGCCAGCGCGCGGAAGGCACCGCGAGAGGTGCCGTGCGCGACATTGGCTGCGAGGTTCGGCCAAGGCCTCAGCATATCCTGGCCATCGATGATCCGAAGGACCGAGATCATCAGAAGATTGCCCGCACCGAAGCTGCCGCCGAACCACTCTGCATCCCCGAGCCGGTCCGCGGCCTCGCCGAGCCGCTTTTCGATGCGCGCACGCACGGACGGCAGACGCGGGACCGACCATGGCTTGTCCGCCTCGAAAAGCGTGGCGATGGGATGATCCATGATCGGCGGCTCCGGCGTGTCTGCGCCGCAAAGGCCCACCAGGGATTTTGCCCGCGCCGCCGCGTCCGTTGGCATCAATCCGGGGAACCGCCCGGCGATGTGCCAGACGATTGCGCCGCTTTCGAACAGGGCAAGGTCGCCCTCCTCTTGTGTCGGGACCTGCCCGAAGGGCTGAAGCGCCCGGTGGGAAGCCCGCTTCTGTGCCCCTTGGGACAGGAAGCGCACGGCGTAGGGCCGGCCGTCCTCCTCAAGCGTCCGCCTGACGCGCAGGTCGCGCACTTGGCTTTGGCGCAACCCGACACCCAGTCGAAGGCGGTGAAGGTGATCGGGGCGGCGGGGTCAAGCGACAATGTTGGGCCTCCGGCATGTCGCGGGTGCCCGCCTCGGCGGCACCAGTGTCCATCCAAATCGACTTCCAGCCGTGGCCACCGGGATCGTCGAAGGCCCGGCCATACATGAAGCCGTGATCCTTGATCGGTCGCGTTTCGATCCCGCCGACGGCTGTTGCCAGGTGGTGGATTTCGTCCACCGCTCCGCGGCTGTCGAAGGACAGGCAGAACAGGGCGCCGCTCCGCGTCGGTGTGTCGATGTTGGGCGCGTCAGTGAAGGTCGCATAAGAAACTTGGGAGAGCAGCATCACGTGGATCGTCGCCCCAGCAACGTCGGCGACGGGCAGGTTAATGAAGATCCGGGTCATCGATTCGCTCCTCTGCTGGCCTTGACGGGATGAGGCACGAGTTGCTAAAGGAAACTATGAAGTTAGGAAAAGACACCGAAGCGTCAGGACCTTCTCACGGCCGTTGGTATGACGACGCCTGCGGAACGGCCTTCGGGATGGAGCTGCTGGGCGAACGTTGGACGCTGTTGATCCTGCGCGAGCTGTTGTTCGGGCCCCGCCGCTTTTCGGACCTCCGGGCCGAGCTGCCGGGGATCAGCGCCAAGATCCTGACCGAGCGGCTTTCCGGGATGGAGGCGAACGGCATCCTGCGCCGCGTGGCCCTGACCGAACCCGCGCCCGTTCAGCTGTTTCAGCTGACGCCCTGGGGCATGGCTGCAGAACCCATCGTCCAAGAGATGGGACGTTGGGCTGCCGCTTCGCCGATGCACGATTCGACGCTGCCGCTGTCGGCGGCTTCGTTCATGATGTCGTTGCGGACGATGCTGGACCGGAATGCGGCTCGTGGGCTGGCTTTCACGGCGGCTTTCACCATCGGCACTTCACGCTTCACCGGTCGATTGGAACAGTGCCGCCTGGAGGTCCTCCGCGGTCTGCCGGATGATCCACAGATTGCGTTGAAGGCGGCTGCGGCCTCTCGACTCGCGGCTCTCTTCTACGGCAACATGACATCCGAGGCAGCCGGCGTTCAAACGTGTGGCACGATCGAGGATGTTGCCCGCTTCCTGAGCCTGTTCCATCTTCCGCCGAAGGTCCCGTATCCTGATTAGCGCGTGCTGCGGCCGAGTGGAGACTTGAACAGACGGACATGCTTGACGAAGAGCGGGATAGGGAAGGTTGGATCGGCCGAGCAAAGCTGCTGCGCGGCCTGTTTGTCCCACTGAAGATCCCCAGACGCCTGCATCGCTGCATCAACGATTGAACCACAAGACGACGCCAGCTTCACACGGCGGTTCTGCGCCCAGGTCGAGGCGCCTCCGGAACAGCCAGATCCGTCGCTCCAGACAAGGTGATGTGATCACGATAGCTTGGTCTTGGAAGGCATTCCAAGCTGTGATAGCCGCCCGGCTGGACACACCAGGCTAAGGCCCATCAGCGCGAGGCTGCCGCGCTGTCACGCTGCGAGCGAATCGCGTGGGTTGCGGCACGTGCAGGATTCCGACAAGGTCGCGTCATCTGCGGCAGGATGAAGATGGGCCAGTTCACTCCACAGATCCTCACGCTCCATGCCATCACGCTGTGTATCGGACTGATTGTCGGGTTTCGCTTTGTGTACCGGCTTTCGATCGGTCGGCCCTTCCGATACCTGCTTGTGGGGCTGGTGCTGATCGTGTCGCTCAACCGCCTGTTCAGCCAGCTGCTGCTCGGCTCTCTGGACCCGATCGACCTGCCGAGGCCGTTGATCGTCACCCTCAGTTGGCTGTTCGCCTCCGTCCTCATGCTCACGGTGTCTCAGGTGGCGCTCGACGTTGTCACCGCTCTGCGCTCGCTCGTTGCGCGGCGACTGGTTCGCCCTGCCGCTTGGGTGCGCTGGACGATGGGGGCAGGTGCGCTTTCGCTGTCAGCTCTCGGGGTCAGCCAGGCACTGCAAGTTCCCAACGCCAAGGTGGTCGAAATCACTCTCGAAGGTCTTCCCGAGGAGTTCGACGGATACCGTATCCTGCAATTGACCGACCTTCACGTGTCGCATCTGTTTCCCGGTCGGTGGCTTTCGGATGTGGTTGCCGTGGCGAATGACCAGCGCGCCGATCTTGTCGCAATCACGGGTGATGTGGTTGATGGCATCCCCGCCACACGTCAGGATGATCTTGCGTCCCTGCGCCTGTTGCAGGCGAAGGATGGCGTCTTCATGGTACCGGGCAACCATGAGTACTACTTCGACTATGTCGGGTGGATCGAAACGTTCCAGGTCCTCGGCCTCCGTCCTCTTCTCAACGGTCACGTTGTCATCCGTCGCGGCAGCGCGGAGATGGTCTTGGCCGGCGTCACCGATCCTGTCGCAGCCGGACACGGCCATGTTGCACCGAACATTCGAGAGGCCCTTGCGGGGAAAGGAAATGGCGTACCCGTCGTCCTCCTCGCTCATCAGCCGCAACTGGCCAGGCGTGCTGCCCAGGCTGGTGTCGATCTGCAGCTGTCCGGGCATACGCATGGCGGCATGGCCATCGGGCTCAGAAGGCTTGTCGGAAGCCTGAACGGCGGCTTCGTCTCCGGCCTCTACAAGATCGGCAACATGCGACTCTATGTCAGCAATGGCACGGGACACACACCCGGTTTCGCCTTCCGCTTCGGAGTGCCTCCGGAGATGACGGTGGTCGTCCTGCGCCCCGCATGACGAAGATGCCAACGTTGCCCGCTCGCGATTTCGCGATGCTTGGCCAGCACGCCGGATGTGACCTGCGCAAGCCGACAATGCAGGCTCCGAAGGACAAGATCGGCCTCCCCTCGCCGCTGCAAAGGTCGAAGAACTTGGACAAGCCGGTGGAACGCCGCAGCAGGTCGCGTTGGGCCAAGTCTGGCGGGCCTAGCTATGGCGGCTGGGGATCAGCGGGGCGAGATCCATCAAGAGTATCGCGCGGGCGGAGGATCGTTTTCCCCATCGGCTCGACGGCGGGATCGACGCATCCGCGATGTATGGCTTTGGTCTCCGTCAGCGAGCTTGATCTGCCTGACGTCGGATTTTCGCATTTTGTGCCGGTGCGGAGGGCGCACCTTTGCTAGATCAACCATTCTGTTCAGGCCGTTCGTCTATGGTTCTACTTCCTGAGCGACAACGGTCCGGGCAGTCGCCGCACTTGTGCGTGGTTCGCAAAAGCTGGGCCGTATCGGCATGTACGGGGATGCTAGCGTTTCAATCGGGCGCAGGTTTCCGACCGCCAACCCGGATCAATCAGGGGCAAGATCGACAGCCGCATCGCCCGTCTGGAGGCCGATGCCGAAAACTTGACGCCCGGAACGGGTGGGCTGATCGGCGGGAATACCGCAAGGTTCACAGCTAGGAAGGGGCATGGCCGAGCCCCACAGGTCCCTGCGGCGACACGTCCAGGATATGCAGGCCAAGGTGACAGCTGTGGCAGACGCACCGGTTGACAGATCTTGCCGACAATACCGATGCCCGCGCAATCGCGACTGTAGATGCTGGATCAGATTTCCTCAGAAGTTCTGGCGCAAAATTCCCCACCCTTCGGGTTCGGCGATCAGCCGTTCAGTTGATGGTCGCCCCCGTTTTCTAGTGGCCGACCGCGGCGTTTGGGCGGCGGTGGCGGGACAATGTTGGCGGGGGCGCGTATGTGCTCCGGGGTCAGGTCGGCGGGATGTCGGAGCCGATAGCTGGCGCCCTCGATCTGGACCACGACGGCATGATGGAGCAGGCGGTCGAGAAGCGCCGTCGCGACAACGGGATCACCGGAGATCTCGCCCCATTCCGCGAAGCCGCGGTTGGAGGTCAGGGTCATGGCGCCTTTTTCACAACGTGCGTTGACCAGCTGGAAAAACAGATTGGCGCCACCGCTGGTGATGGGCAGGTATGGCAACGCATCACGGCTTCCAACGCTTGGTTCGGACAGAACCGCCCCCAGAGCCAGCGGCTGTGCCCCAGCACCATGCTGAACAGCCAGACCTTCCGCAGCACGGCGGCTTCAGAGGTAAACTCCACCTGGAACTCGGCAAAATCCACCTGTGCCTGCTTGCCGGCGGGCGTTTCGAAGCGACGCTCGAACTGCCCTGGCGCCACGGCCCGGACCAGCCGGAGATATTCTGTCAGCGTGGAACAGGCCCCTGCATACCCCATCCCCTTGATCTCGCGATGCAGCCTGCGGGCCGACAGGCCAGGAAAGCCTTCAAGCCGCACTGCCAGATATGATCGGAACCGATCTGCCAGCCGATCGCCCGGCTCTCTGGGTCCATACATCGGGGACTCAAGGCCCCGTTCCAGGTATTTCCGAACCGTCTTGCGGTCGAGCCCGGTCTGGCGCGTCTCAAATCCAGGATCATCACGATCTCCGTCAATCCTACCACCTGCCCGCCCTTCCCTTGGCAGCAGCAGGGGTAATTCTGCGCCGCCGATGGTCCGGGGCATGCCCCCGGACCATCGGCATCAGCGCCAAACCGGGAATTTTCATCCAGCCGTTCTGGGAATTACGTCCAGCACTCACACGCGACCAACGCCCGGAACAGCGGCATGACCGGCTGCAACGTCCAGACTGCCGTCCACATCCCAACGCACCTGATCGTCGCGCATGATGTCACCAACCATGCCATGAGTGCAGATGGCACAAGCGACAAATCACGCGGATGATGTACCTTGGCCAGTCAGAAGGGAGGTCCCGCCATGTAAATCCGGTGCCCGATGCCATGAAAAATCTTGCAATCCACGGCCGCTCAGCCCCCCTTTCAACCGGGTTTCGCCAATCAGGTTGTCGCCCCCGGCACGCGCGGATATGGTGATGCGATGCCCGAGGAACCGATGACAGACACGCCGCCCGCCTATCAGGTTCTTGCCAGGAAATACCGGCCCGAGACCTTCGCCGACCTGGTCGGGCAGGACGCCATGGTGCGCACGCTGAAGAACGCCTTCGCCGCCGACCGAATCGCGCAGGCCTTCATCATGACCGGCATCCGCGGGACCGGAAAGACGACCACGGCGCGGATCATCGCCAAGGGCATGAACTGCATCGGACCGGACGGCACCGGCGGTCCCACGACAGAGCCCTGCGGCGTTTGCGAACATTGCGTGGCCATCAGCGAAGGTCGCCATGTCGACGTGATGGAGATGGATGCGGCGTCCCGCACCGGCGTCGGGGACATCCGCGAGATCATCGAATCGGTCCACTATCGCGCCGTGTCCGCGCGCTACAAGATCTACATCATCGACGAGGTTCACATGCTGTCCACGAGCGCGTTCAACGCGCTGCTGAAGACGCTGGAAGAGCCGCCGCCCCATGTGAAGTTCATCTTCGCGACGACCGAGATCCGCAAGGTTCCGGTCACCGTCCTGTCGCGCTGCCAGCGATTCGACCTGCGCCGGATCGAGCCGGAGGTGATGATCGCCCTGCTGACCCGCATCGCGACCGCCGAAGGCGCGCAGATCAGCGAGGACGCGCTGGCGCTGATCACGCGCGCGGCCGAAGGGTCGGCCCGCGACGCGACAAGCCTTCTGGACCAGGCGATCAGCCACGGCGCCGGAGAGACGACAGCCGACCAGGTGCGCGCAATGCTGGGCCTGGCCGACCGGGGCCGGGTGCTGGACCTGTTCGAGATGGTGCTGCGCGGCGATGCGGCGGCAGCCTTGACCGAGTTGCAGTCGCAATATGCCGACGGCGCCGATCCCGTCGCCGTGCTGCGCGACCTGGCAGAGGTTACGCACTGGATCTCGGTCGTGAAGATCACGCCCGACGCACTGGACGATCCCACGATCTCTCCGGACGAGCGGCTGCGCGGCAAGGATCTGGCCGAGCGTCTGCCGATGCGGGTCATGTCGCGGATGTGGCAGCTGCTGCTGAAGGCGCTGGAGGAGGTCTCGGCCGCGCCCAACGCCATGATGGCCGCGGAGATGGCGGTCATCCGCCTGACCCACGTGGCCGACCTGCCCGACCCCGAGGCGCTGATTCGCCGTGTCCAGCAGGCGCATGCAGCCGGTGAGTTTTCCCGCGGACCTTCGGTGGCGGGCGCCGCAGCCAGCCAAGCCCCGCAAGCCGCCCGCCGCGCCCGCCCTGCACCGGCGATACCCCAGCACGCCAACGCGGCGGCGGCACTTGCCGTGGCGCCAGAGCTGGTCGAGACCTATCCCGATTTCGCGTCGGTCGTGGAACTGATCCGGCGGATGCGCGACATGACGCTGCTGGTCATGGTTGAACGTCACGTCGCACTGGTCCGCTACAGCCCCGGCCGGATCGAATTCGAGCCGCGCACGAACCCGCCCGCGGACCTCGCGCAGCGGCTTGCCGAGCGGCTGCGCGGCTGGACCGGCGGACAGCGTTGGGCGGTTACGGTGACGAACTCGGGCGGCGCCCCGACCATTGCCGAGACGCGAGAGGCCGAGGCGCAGGCGGCCCGCGACCGGGCGCTGTCCCTGCCGATCGTGCAGCAGGTGCTGGCGGCCTTCCCCGGCGCGACGCTGCTGAACATCACCCGTGCCGCCCCTGCGGTTCAGGTCGAAGACCTGGCGGAGGGCGCGGGCAACCCCCACGACGGAACCGACGGCCCTGTGGCCGAGGTCGAGGAATGGGACCCCTTCGAGGATGAGGACTGAGAGATGATCAAGGGTTTGGGCGGCTTTGGCGACATGGCCAAGATGATGAAGACCGCCAAGGAAATGCAGGACAAGATGGCCCAGATGCAGGAAGACCTGGCCTCTGTCACCGTCACCGGCGAATCCGGGGCGGGGCTGGTCAAGGCGACCTGCACGGCCAAGGGTGAGTTGACCGCGCTCGAGATCGACCCGTCGATCTTCGTGCCATCGGAAAAGGAGGTCGTCGAGGACCTGATCCTGGCCGCAATCAAGGACGCGCAACGCGCCGCCGAAGCCAGGATGCAGTCTGAGATGGCCCGCATGAGCGAAGGCCTGGGCCTGCCGCCCGGCATGAAGCTGCCCTTCTGATCCTGCGATGGCCGAAGGCAGCGACGACATCCAGGCGCTGATCGCTCTGATGGCGCGGCTTCCGGGCCTTGGGCCGCGTTCGGCGCGGCGCATCGTGCTGCAGCTGGTCCGCAAGCGCGGCCAGCACATGGTCCAGTTGGCGCAGCTTCTGGACCGCGTGGCGCAGAATTCGCGCGAATGCGCCGTCTGCGGCAATATCACCGACCGCGACGTCTGCGCCATCTGCACCGATCCTGCCCGTGCGACGGGCGAGATCTGCGTGGTGCAGGACGTGGCCGATCTGTGGGCGCTGGAACGCGGACAGGCGTTCCGCGGCAGGTACCACGTCCTCGGCGGAACGCTTTCGGCCTTGGACGAGATCGGGCCGGACGACCTTGGCATCCCTGCCCTGCTGACCCGCGTCGACGACGAACGGGTCACCGAGGTCATCCTTGCCTTGAATGCGACGGTCGACGGGCAGACGACGGCGCATTACATTGCCGATGCTCTGGAAGGATCGGTCGTCAAGGTCACCGGTCTCGCTCAGGGCGTCCCGATCGGCGGTGAACTCGACTACCTCGACGACGGCACGATCAGCGCCGCGTTGCGCGCCCGGCGGAGTCTCTGACACGACAAAGGGCCGCGCGATCGCAGCCCCATCCAGATTCACACGCCATGCAGGGGGTCCGGGGGATGCGTAATCCCCCGGGCGTCGCGGGACGCAATCAGGCGTCCAGCTTCGCGACCTTCGGCGCGGCCTTGGAGATCTCGATGCGGCGCGGTTTCAACGCCTCGGGGATCTCGCGGACCAGGTCGATATGCAGCATGCCGTCGGCATGGCTGGCACCGTCGACGCGGACATGGTCGGCCAAGGTGAACTTACGCTCGAACGCGCGCGTGGCGATGCCGCGATGCAGGTAGGTCCGGCCATCGTCCTCGTCGGCCTTGCGGGCCGAGACGATCACGGCGCCGTCACGCACCTCCACGTTCAGGTCATCGGCCGTAAAGCCGGCCACGGCGATCGAGATGCGATAGGCATCCTCGCCGGTCTTCTCGATATTGTAGGGCGGATAGGTCGATGCCGACACGTCGGCAGTCATCGCGCGGTCCATCACGTCGGCGAGACGGTCGAAGCCTACGGAAGCGCGGTAGAGCGGGGTCAGATCAAAGTTACGCATCTTGGTCACATCCTCGGATAAAGCGATGTCATGGCTGCCCCCCGGATCCCGGGCGGGCGTTCCACCGACGCCATTCAGGCCGCCGGTTTCCATGATCTATAGCGCCGAAGATGCGTTTCAAGACCCTCTCAGACGGAAATGAGCGCAGGCGGTTTCGGCCCGCCGGTCGCCCAGTCCAGCAGCTCGACCGTGTGGACTACGGGCAGCCGGGTGCCGCCGCCGATCTGCATCATGCAGCCGATGTTTCCGGCGGCGATCACCTGCGGCGTGACGGCCTCCAGCGTGGCGACCTTGCGGGACTTCAGTTCGGCCGACAGTTCCGGCTGCAGAAGATTGTACGTTCCCGCCGATCCGCAGCAGATATGCGGATCGGCAGGCTCGACCACCCGGAACCCCGCCTGCGTCAGCAGATCCTTGGGCGCCGAGCGGATCTGCTGCCCGTGCTGCAGCGAACAGGCCGAGTGATAAGCTACCCGCATCCCCTCTCCCTGCTCGCCCTTGCGCGTGGGCAGGCCCAGGCCGACCAGGAACTCGGTCACGTCGCGGGCCAGGCTCGCAACGCGCCGGGCGTCGGCTTCGACCGGATCGCCCGCGAACAGGTGGCCATAGTCCTTGATCGTCGTCCCGCAGCCTGAGGTGTTGATGATGACCGCGTCCAGCGGCCCCTCGGCCTCGGCCGCCAGAAGGCGCGCGATGCTGTCGCGGGCGCGGGCCTTGCCGTCGGCCTCTTGTCCCATGTGCAGGGTCAGCGCACCGCAGCAGCCGAAATCGCGGGGGATCACCACCTCGCAGCCCGCGCGCCGCAGCAGACGGATGGTCGCGTCGTTGATGTCGGTGTTCAGCGCCCGCTGCGCGCAACCGATCATCAGCGCCACGCGCGCCCGCCGCTCACCGATGGCAGGAAAGGTCTGGCCGTCGTCGTTGCGGCTGACCGGCGGAATGCGCGCCGGCGCCATGCCGATCATCGCCCGAAGACGCTTGTCCGGCACCAGGCCCGCCACCGGCCGCGCCAGCCTGGCGCCCAGCAGCGCCACCCGGAACCGCCGAGGGTGAGGAAGGACAAGCCGCAAGACCAAGCGCAGTGCACGGTCGCGCCACGGCCGGCGATAGGTTTCCTCGATATGTTCGCGGGCGTGTTCCAGTAGATGGGCATAGTGAACGCCCGACGGGCAGGTCGTCATGCAGCTGAGGCAGCCGAGGCACCGGTCGATGTGCTTGACCGTCTTGGCATCGGCGGGACGGCCGGATTCCAGCATGTCCTTGATCAGGTAGATGCGGCCGCGCGGGCTGTCCAACTCGTCGCCGAGAACCTTGTAGGTCGGGCATGTCGCCGTGCAGAAGCCGCAATGGACGCAGGTCCGGAGGATCTTGTTCGACCGCGCGATCAGCGGGTCCGACAGCTGTTCTGGCGTGAAATGGGTCTGCATCAGGTTTGTCCAGCAAAGGTCTTGCGCGGGTCGAAGCGGTTCTGCAGCTCGCGCTCCAGCCGGGCGGTCACCGGGTCTTGTGCGGGCACGATTGCCGGGCTTGCCCCAGAGATGCGGCGGGCATGGCCCGAGAAGGCCGGAAGCTGCGGGACCTGGCCTGCCGGAAGCTGGACGTGGATCAGCGCGCCACCCCAGTCCAGGAACAGCGGCAACGGCAGGTGGGCCAGCAGCATGGGTGCCTCGCTTGGACGGCAGATGATGCGCCAGGTATCCAGCGTCGCATCCTGGGCATCGGCACAAAGAAGACGCCAGGCGTCGGGGTCACCTTCAACGACCGTGCCGAAGGTTGAGAGGCGAGAGGTCAGGTCGGCGGCGCGGGCCTTCACGGACGCCGCCAGGCCTTCCAGCCGGATCAGCGCGCCGTGGCCCGGCAGCCAGGCCGCACCGGACACGTCGTCGGGGCCGCCCAGGGCACTGGTCAGGGCGCGGATGGCCCCCGGAGCATCGAGGCCCGGCAGCGCCAGCGTCGTCGTGACGGGCGGCAGGGGCGCAGTGCGGAAACTCAGCTCGGTCAGCGCGCCGAGCGTGCCGCGACTGCCCGCCATCAGCTTCACGAGGTCATAGCCCGTGACGTTCTTCATGACGCGGCCGCCGTTCTGGACGAGCTCGCCGTGCCCGTCGACGAAGCGCACGCCGATCAGCGCATCGCGCGCCGCCCCCGCCTGCACCCGCCGCGGCCCCGAGGCGTTCGTCGCGGCAACGCCGCCAATGGTCGATCCGGGCGCGCCGGGCGGTTCGAAGGCCAGCATCTGGCCTTCCGCCGCCAGCGTGTGCCGCACGGTTTCAAGCGTCGTGCCGGCGCGAACGACCAGGGTCAGCGCCTCGGGTTCATAGAGCGTGACGCCGATCATGGCAGTCATGTCGACCCGCGCGCCCTGCCCTTCACCGGGCCAGAGGCGCGTGGCGCCGCCGGTGATCGACAGGGACTCTCGCGTGCCTCGGATCAGGTCGGCCAGCTGGCTCTCGGTCTCAGGCCGCATCGGCGGGCCGGTTCAGGCGACGCTCGCGCCGCGGCGCGCTGACGTCGAGCGGGAAGACCTTGGCCGCGTTCAGAAGCCAATCGGGGTCGAAGGCGTCCTTGACGCGCATCTGCGCTTCCAGGTCGGACGGCCGGAACTGGACGCTCATCAGGTCGCGCTTTTCGATGCCGACGCCGTGTTCTCCGGTCAGACAGCCGCCGACCTCAACGCAAAGCCGCAGGATGTCCGCACCAAGCGCCTCGGCCCGGTCAAGATCGCCGGGCGTGTTGGCGTCATAGATGATCAGCGGGTGCATGTTGCCGTCGCCCGCGTGAAAGACGTTGGCGACCGCCAGCCCGTATTGCCGCGACAGATCGCCGATGCCCGCCAAAACCGAGGGGAGCGCCGTGACCGGGATCGTCCCATCGAGGCAGATATAGTCGCCCATCTGGCCCATCGCGCCGAAGGCCGATTTGCGGCCCAGCCAGATGCGGCGGGATTCGTCCTCGGACCGGCTTTCGCGGAACTCGACCGGGTCGAACCCCAGCGCGATGTCGCGGATGAGGGCCAGCTGCTCGTCGATCTCGGGGGCGGTGCCCTCGACCTCGACGATCAGCAGCGCCTCGCAGTCGGGATAGCCGGCGCCGGCATGGGTCTCGGTCGCGCGGATGCAGGGGCTGTCCATGAACTCGATCGCGACGGGGATGATGCCCGCGCGGATGATCGCCGCGACGCAGGCGCCCGCGGTCTCGCTGTTGTCGAAGCCGATCAGCACCGGACGGGCGCCGGCGGGCTTGGGCAGGATGCGCAGCGTCGCCTCGGTCACGATGCCCAGCTGGCCTTCGGACCCGCAGACGACGCCCAGCAGGTCCAGCCCCGGTCCCTCGCCCATCGGACCGCCGAGGGTCACGACCGAACCATCCATCAGGACCATCGTCACGCCCAGCAGGTTGTTGGTGGTCACCCCGTATTTCAGGCAATGCGCCCCGCCCGAATTCATCGCGATGTTGCCGCCGAT
The DNA here is from genome assembly GCF_026162625.1 of Paracoccus beibuensis. Classification (GTDB taxonomy): domain Bacteria; phylum Pseudomonadota; class Alphaproteobacteria; order Rhodobacterales; family Rhodobacteraceae; genus Paracoccus; species Paracoccus beibuensis. The sequence continues at coordinate 102,691 of NZ_JAOTBD010000007.1, forward strand.
GGCGCAGGCCAGTTGGCTGGAGGGATCGGGCGCATAGAAGAAGCCAAGCCCGTCGACCGCGCCTGAAACCGACAGGTTCGTACGCCCGGCCTGCACGCGGATCAGCCGGTCCTCGGACGCGATTTCCAGCACAGCGGTCATGCGCGACAGGCCCAGGACGACCGCGTCGGCCGTGGGCATCGAGCCGCCAGCAAGGCTGGTCCCCGCGCCGCGCGGCACGACCGGAACGCGCAGGTCATGGCACAGCCGCATCAGGCGCGACACGTCCTCGGTCGACGACGGCAGAACCACGGCCAGCGGTGCACAGCTATAGGCCGCCAGCGCATCGCATTCATAGGCGCGCGTTTCGGCGGGATCGTCGATGACGGCACCGGGCAGCGCGTGCTGCAGCGCCTGGACGATGGCCTGCCTGCGCGACAGGACCGACGCGTCTGGTGGGGGCATCTGGATCATGGCCGGTTCTCCTCCCTGCCGTTCGACCGACGATAGGACGGCGACAGGGGGCTTTCAAGGCGCGGGCGGCACGCCTAATGTCGCGTCATGACATTGCTGGACCTGCTTGCAACCCATCCCTTGGACCTGCGCGACATCATCGCACTGGCCTGTCTGTTCGCGGCCTGGCTGGGCATCGGCTGGTTCACCGAGCGTCCGCCGGCGACGCGTCCGTCGGTCTCGGTTCTGATGAAAAGGTTCCGCCGGGAATGGCTGCGCCACTTCGTCAGCCGCGAGCCCCGGATCTTCGACGGCAACATCCTTGCCAGCCTGCGCGAAGGCACGGCCTTCTTCGCGTCGGCCTGCATGATCGCGACCGGCGGCCTTCTGGCCCTGATCGGCAATGGCGAACGTCTGCGCAACATCGCCAGCGGGCTGGAACTGGCCCCCGCCGCCGACACGGAATGGGAGCTGCGGCTGCTGGTGACGATGTTCTTCGTGGTCAACGCATTCCTGAAGTTCGTGTGGGCGCACCGGCTGTTCGGCTATTGCGCGGTCATCATGGCCGCAGTTCCCAATGACCCCGACCACCCCGACGCGATGGAGCGTGCGATGCAGGCGGCCGACCTGAATATCACCGCCGCGCGCAGCTTCAACGCCGGGCTGCGCAGCGTCTACTTCGCGCTCGGCTCGCTCGGCTGGTTGATGGGCGCCTGGACCCTGCTGGTGGGAACGGCGATCGTGCTATGGGTCACCTGGCGGCGAGAGTTCGCCTCGACCTCCCGCCAAGTCATCCTGCGGTCGCTGCCGCCGCCTGCACTTTCCGGTCCCGTCGCACTGCGAACGCCAGAACAACGGCACCCGCAGCCGTAAGCGCCACGCCGACCAGTCCCGGCGCCCGCCAGCCCCAGCCGGCGGCCAAGGCCAGCCCCGCCAGGAACGGCCCCAGCGCATTGGCGGCGTTGAAGGCTGCGTGGTTCATCGCGGCGGCCATGTTCTGGGCAGAGCCTGCCACGTCCATCAGCCGCGTCTGCAGCGGGATCACCAGCCCGGCCCCCGCGGCAATCAGGAAGGACGAGAGCACCATCAGCGGCCAGTTGCCGACGGCCAGCGCCGCGAAGCCCTGCGTCGCGGCCATGGCGCCCAGCGACAGGAAGGCGGCGCGGTCGATGCCCACGATCTCGGTCACGCGTCCGGCGCCCCAGGTCCCAAGCGTGCCGCCGACGCCGAAGACCGCCAGCGTCAGCGGGATGGCCCAGCCCGGCGCGTCCGTCGTGGCAAGAATGCCCGCCGTCAGGAACGCATAGACCGCGAACAGCCCGCCAAAGCCGATGGCGCCCACGGCCAGCACCCACAGCACGCGCGGGTTCTTCAGGGCGTGAAGCTCGTCCCAGGGGCGGGCATCGGGGTTGCCGCCGACGCGCGGCGCGACCCGCAGGATCAGCCAGGCCGAGAGCAGCGCCAGCAGGCCCGGCAGCGCAAATCCCCAGCGCCAGCCGATGCTCTGCCCCATCCAGCCGGCCAGCGGGACGCCCACGATATTCGCAACCGTCAGCCCAAGCAGCACGCGCGCCACGCCTCGGGCCCTCTGCCCTGCCGGCAGCGCATCCGCGGCATAGAGCATCGCAACGCCCAGGAAGCCGCCATGCGGCAGGCCCGCCAGAAAGCGCGTGCCCGTGAGCAGGGCCAGCCCCGGCATGACCGCTGCCAGAAGGTTCACCGCCCCATAGAACGCCATCAGCGCCGCCAGATAGCGCCTGCGAGGCAGCCGCGCCCCCAGGATCGCGGTCAGGGGCGCACCCACGACGACGCCAAGCGCATACGCGCTGATGACGTGACCGGCCTGAGGTTCCGTCAGGGACAGGTCGGCGGCGAAGAAGGGCAGAAGGCCCATCGCCGCGAATTCCGAAGTGCCGATGGCAAAGGCGCCAAGCGCCAGCGCCAGGATCGCGGCGCGGAAATCGGGTGTCTGCGTCATGCTCGCTCCTGCGTGGATGTTAGCCCTCACACCAGCTTGCGCGGGCTTTGGCAAGAGCCGCAGCCGGATGTCAGGGTTGCATCATGCGCAAGGCGCCTACAGCAGTCCCCGCTTGACCATGATCCAGATCGCCACGGCCGCCAGGACCAGCAGCCCGAAGATGACCGAGGCGGTGAAGCTGATCGCCCGGCCCTGCCAGCGCGCGATCGCTCCCAACGGCTGCAGATGCGCCAGAAGGGCGGCGTGGTCGCGGGCCAGCGCCTCGAGCGGCAGTTGCCGCGCCACGCGGGGCTGCGCCGCCTGCAGGTCCGCCTGCGCCAGCCGCGCCGCGCGACGCCGCAGCCGGGTCGGCAGCGCCCCGCCCCGCCGCTTCAGCATCGCCGCCAGCGGCGGCCGTTCGCCACGACGGGCTCCGCCGAACCGCGAGGCCATCAGCACGGCGACCTCGTCCGCCATGCGGGGAATGTCCTCGAAACTGTCTGCGCTGCGCGTCATGGCGGCAATCTAGACGGGATGGCGGCCCGGCGCCAGACGCCGTAAGCTGGCGTCATGAAGCTTCATCACGTCATCTCCGGCCCCTCCGACGGGCTGCCCGTCCTTCTGGTCCACGGTCTCTTTGGCCAGGGCCGCAACCTTGGCGCCCAGGCCCGCAGGCTGGCCGAGACGCGGCCGGTGGTCACCGTGGATCTGCGCAACCACGGCGAAAGCCCGCATGACGCCGATGCGGGCTATGCCGCACTGGCCGGGGACTTGGCCGGGCTAATCGCGGACCTGGGCGGGCGCGTCGACCTTGTCGGCCACTCCATGGGCGGCAAGGCCGCGATGGTGCTGGCGCTGACGCAACCGGCGCTGGTCCGGCGGCTGGTCGTGATGGACATCGCGCCGCTGGCGTATCACCACGACCAGACGCCCCACATCGACGCGATGGAGGGGCTGGACTTGACCGGCATCACCCGCCGCAGCCAAGCCGACCAGGCGCTGGCGCAGCGCGTGAACGATCCGGGCGTTCGCGCCTTCCTGCTGCAGAGCCTTGACCTGAAGGAGAGCCCGCCGGTCTGGCGGCTGAGCCTGCCGGCGCTGCGCCAGCAGATGCCGCAGATCGTCGGCTGGCCGGACGACCTGCCTCGCGGCACCTTCACCGGCAAGGCGATGGCGCTGCGGGGCGCGCGGTCCGACTATGTCGGTGACGCCGGAGAGGCCGCCCTGCGCCAGTTCTTTCCGCAGGTGCGCGTCGTCACCTTGAAGGACGCAGGCCATTGGCTGCATGCCGACGCGCCCGAGGCCGTGGCCGAGACCCTCGCGGCCTTCCTGGGCGACGGGCGGGATCGCGCCTGACACGCGATCCCTTGGTTGGGCCCAAGGGAACGGTCGCGGCAGGGCGGTCTCGTTTGCCGACGGCAGAACCCGCTTGAGAAGGCGACCTGCTGCTTCGTGCAGCCCATTGTGACCGCGACCTCAAGGGGCTTCTGTGCCCGATTTCACAGTCGTCGCATTGTTGGGGATGTCGCGATGATCCTTACCGAACTGGCCGAACAGAGCCTTCATCCGGGCACCGTCGCCGCCGGAGAGGAAGCCCCACCACGTGATCTGCGTGACGGAAGGTCCGCGCCTGACTGGGGCGCTGACTGCTGGCAGATAACGGCGGTCTTGCGGGAACCGGGGCCGGCAAGGGCGAAGCAGACTTGATGCCAGCAAGCCACGCCCTCAGCACCGCAGGTTCACCCGCGCCACCGCCGAATTGGGCCCGCCCACCGGCCGCCAGCTGCGGGCGACCGGCGCGCATCCCGTCGCCTCTCCGGCGGCGCGGATCATCCGGTCGGGAACGGCCCCCAACTCGGCGCGGGACAGGCGGTCGAGGCGAATCACCTGCGCCTCGTTTCCGCGGCGATAGACCGCGAACCGGGTCCCCTCGATCACGGCATCCAAGCGCGGCGCGCCGAGGAAATCAGGCGACGGGGTCGTGCACGCCACGAGAAGCGGCAAAAGGATCAGGCAAAGCATCCGCATCATGCGCGAAGCATCGCAGCGACAGCTTAACGAAGCGTTACTTCTGCTGCTCTTCCAGGCGGTCTGCCAGCGATTCGGCCCGTGCCGCCAGTTCTGCCATCGCCTCGCGCAGGTCGGAGGGGATCACCGGCACCTCGACCCGGGGCGGGTTCTGCTGCAGGCGGCTTACGTGGCGCTCGGCCTTCTCGGCACGCTCCTCCAGCGTGGCGTAACGGTCGGCCAGCATCAGCCCGGCCAGCAGCAGCAGCCGCGGCTCTGGCACCCGGCCCGCCTGGTCCAGGATCTGGCGCGCCTCGTCGTCCAGGATCTGGGCGGCGCGCTGCAGCAGCCGCTCCTCGCCGTCCTGGGCACCGACGCGATATTCCTTGTGTCCGATGGTGAATTCGACCTCGGCCATGTCAGACCCCCTTGTCTTCGCCAGCGGTTGCAGCAGGCGCCGCGGCCGGATCATTCGCCAGCAGGCGCTCGAGCTCGGTCATGATCTCGCTCATCTGCGCCATCTCGGTTTCCCGGGCGGCGCGCAGGGCCGAGATCTCGGCCTCCAGCGCCTCGCGCCGCTCGTCCTCTCCGACGCCGCCGGTCTGGTCGGCATCGATCAGGTTGCGGTTCGCGGCCATCAGCTCCTCGTTGGCGGCGGACAGTCGGGCCGATTGCTCGGTCGCCGTGTCCAGACGCGCCTGCAGGTCCGCGTCGCCCCTTGGCTGGCGCCCCTCGGACAGCTGGCGTTTAAGATCGGCGTTGCGGCTTTCGGCGTCGGCGAGGCGGCGGGTCAGGTCCGCCAGCGCATCCGGGTCGCCGCCGTCGCGCGCCGGCCTTGCGTCCAGCAGCTTGTCCATGCGGTCAAGCGCGGCACTGAGCCGGCGTTCGCTGGCGGTGATGTCGCTCATCGGCGTCGGTCCTTCGATAGCGTTTCATGGGTTTCTGGCACCCTCGGACCGATATGACAAGGACGGCCGGCAAAAGCCGCCCGTCCCCTGCGCGTCACCGCGTGATCAGGCAAGTTCCCGCCGTTCGGCCATCAGCCCCTGCACCAGCGCATAGCAGGCGCCCAGAAGCACGATGGTGAACGGAAACCCGGTCGAAACCGCCATCGCCTGCAGCGCAACAAGGCCGCCGCCCAGCAGAAGCGCGATGGCGATCAGCCCCTCGGCGCTGACCCAGAAGATCCGCTGCGGCACCGGCGCGTTCACCTTGCCCCCCGCCGCGATCGTGTCGATCACCAGTGACCCGGAATCCGAGGATGTGACGAAGAACACGATCACCAGGGTGATGCCCACGAAGCTGGTGATCGACGACAGCGGCAGCTGCGCCAGCATCTGGAACAACTCCAGCTCCAGCGGGGCCTCGGTGATGCCCAAGAAGCCGCCAAGCGTGATGTCGATGGCCGTGCCGCCAAGTGCCGTCATCCACAGCACCGAGATCAGCGACGGTACGATCAGCACGGCGACCAGGAACTGCCGCACGGTCCGGCCGCGCGACACGCGGGCGATGAACATGCCGACGAAGGGTGACCAGCTGATCCACCATGCCCAATAGAACGCCGTCCAGCCCTGGCGGAAATTGTCGTCCGTCCGACCGAAGGGGTTCGACAGCGGGATCAGGTCCGCGGCATAGGTGCGCAGGTTGCCGAAGAACCCCGTCAGGATCGTCGCCGTAGGGCCGACGGAGATGACGAAGACCAGCAGCAGCACGGCCAGCAGCATGTTCAGCTCGGACAGGCGCTTGACCCCCTTCTCGACCCCCAGCACGACCGAGGCGCCAGCCACCATCGTGATCAGCACGATCAGGACGATCCGCGTCAGGTTGCTGTCGGAGATGCCGAACAGGAAGGCCAGTCCCGCCGTCGCCTGCTGTGCACCCAGCCCCAGCGAGGTCGCAAGCCCGAAGATCGTCGCAAGCACGGCGACGATGTCGATGATGTGGCCGGGCCAGCCCCAGACGCGTTCCCCGAAGATCGGATAGAACACCGACCGCAGGGTCAGCGGCAGGCCCTTGTTATAGGCGAAAAGCCCAAGCGCCAGTGCCACCACCGCATAGATCGCCCAAGGGTGCAGGCCCCAGTGGAAGATCGTCGCGGCCATCGCCAGCCGCCGCGCCGCTAGTGGATCACCCTCTGCCCCGGCAAGCGGCGCCCAGTCCGTCCTGACGCCGTTTTCGACCACAGGGCCGCCCAAGGCAGCCTCGAAGTGGCCCAAGGGTTCGCTGACACCATAGAACATCAGCCCGATGCCCATGCCTGCCGCAAACAGCATCGCGAACCAGCCCATCAGTCCGAAATCGGGCGTGGCGTCGGGACCGCCGAGGCGGATCGCACCAAGCGGAGATACGATCAGCGCCAGGCACAGCAGCACGAAGATATTGCCCGCAATCAGGAAGAACCAGTCAAGGTTCCCCGTCAGCCCGTCGCGCATCCCGCCGAACACGGGACCCAGTTGCTCGGGAAAGATCAAAGTGGCTGCGGTGAACAGCACCACTGCGGCTGCCGACACGCCGAAGACCGGGTTGTGTATGTCGAAGGCGAACGGGGCCGTCCCCTCGATATTGTCCTGACCGATGGTATAGTCGGTCTCGATGATTTCCGTCGGCCCTTCGGGCTCGGGCAGCGCCTCGAGGCTGGCGTCCGCTTCGGCCACTGGCAGCGGGGGCGCAGGTAGCGGCTTATTGGGTTTGGCCGGAAAGCGGCCGCTCAGCGCGTCCTGTTCGCGCGCATCCCGAGGATTGCGTGCGTCACGCGTTCCCGGCGATTGGCTTGTGGGTTTCTTCGTCATCGTCGCCTTTCATTTCGGAGTCCTGCCGGGCGTCGGCCCCGACACCGGGGCCTTGGCCCCGCGGCCGTTGCGGGCATAACAGGGCAAGCTATCTCACATTTCCGTCACATTGGCCACTGGCCAAGTTCGGCGCCGCGACGTCCCAGCTTGACTTCGACTTGCGCACAGATGAAGCATCCCGACGTTTTGCCTGTTGCAAGAGGTCCCTTATGGGAAGAGTGAGTCGCAGCTTCGTCGTCATCGGCCTTGGCGCCTTCGGCAGCGTAGTCGCCTCGGAACTGGCGCGTTTCGGCAACCAGGTGCTCGGCATCGACAAGGACCCTCGGCGGGTTTCGATGCTGGCGGACCAGCTGCCGTCGGTCGCCATTCTCGACGCCTCGGACGAGGGCGCGCTGCGCGAGGCCGGCGTCGACCGCTATGACGTCGGCCTGGTGTCGATCGGCAACGACCTCGAAAACAGCGTCATCGCGGCTATGAACCTGCGCCTGATCGGCGTTGGCACTATCTGGGCCAAGGCCGAAAGCCGCACCCACCACCGCATTCTGTCCAAGATCGGCGCCGACCGCGTGATCCTGCCGGGGCTGGAGATGGGGCGCCATGCCGCTCAGATGCTGAACAACCCGGCGGTGCAGGACTATGTCGCGCTTGGCAACGGCTTTTCAGTCGTGAACCTGATGATCCCGCTGCGCCTCTCTGGCCGCAAGCTGTCCGACCTGCATATCGACAGCGGGATCGAGGTTCTGGGCATGATGCGGGGAACAGAATATCGGTCGACCCGCGACGACGACCCGGTGCTGCAGACGAACGACCGCCTGCTGCTGCTGGGCAAGCGGGTGGACCTGACCCGCTTCGGCGATCAGCTGTGAGCCGCGCGCCGCGGCGCAGACAGGCACCCGGCCTGCTGGGGCTGCGCCGGGCACTGGCCCGCTGGCTGTCCCGGACCCCGCCGCCTGCGGTGCTGGCCTCGGGCTATCTTGCGCTGGTCGTGCTGGGGGCGTTCCTGCTGCTGCTGCCGCCGATGACGCGCCAGCCGATCACGCTGATGGATGCGCTCTTCACCTCGACCTCGGCGGTGACGGTGACCGGGCTTGCGGTGATCGATACGGAACTCGTGCTGACCTTCTGGGGCCAGCTGGTGGTCGCCGTGCTGATCCAGATGGGCGGCCTTGGCCTGATGACCTTTGCGGTCCTCGTCTGGTCGGCACTGGGTCTGCCGGTCGGCATCACCCAGGGGACCTATCTGCGAGAGGACCTGAACCAGACCTCCTATGTCCGCCTGACGCGGCTGGTCTGGACGATTTTCCGCGTGGTCATCGTGGCCGAGATCGCCGGCGCCATGCTGCTGTGCCTGTCCTTCATGCCGAACCACGGCTTGGCCGGGGGGCTGTGGCACGCGATCTTCCATTCGATATCGGCCTTCAACAACGCCGGGTTCTCGACCTTTTCGCCGGGCCTGACCGGCTATGCCATCGACCCCATCGTGAACACGGTGATCCCCGCGCTCTTCATCGTCGGAGGCATCGGCTATGTCGTCGTGGCGGACATCTGGAACCGCCCCTTCTGGCGGGGGTGGAGCCTGCACACCCGCCTGATGATGATCGGCACTGCCGTCCTGATCTTGGTGGGCGTCGGCCTGACTGCGGCGCTGGAATGGACCAACCCGCGCACGCTCGGCCAGTACGACAGCTGGGGCGCACGGATGACCGTGGCATGGTTCCAGGGCGTGACCACGCGAACCGCCGGGTTCAACAGCACGGACATCAGCGGCCTGCACGATTCGACCTCGCTGCTCTACATGGCGCTGATGATCATCGGGGGCGGACCCACCTCGACGGCGGGCGGGCTGAAGGTGACGACCGTCGTGGTGATGGTGCTGGCCACGGCCGCCTTCCTGCGTCGCCGGACCGAGATCTGGGCCTTCGGCCGATCCATCGCGCTTGGCGACGTGCTGAAGGCGATGGCGCTGATCTCGATCGCGTCGGCGGTGATCTTCACGGCGGTCTTCCTGATGGCGCTCAGCCATGACGGCGAATTCATCGACATCGCGTTCGAGGTCTCGTCCGCATTCGGCACCACCGGCCTGTCGCGCGGCTATACGGCCGAGCTGACGGATTTCGGTCGCATCGTCATCATGACGGTGATGTTCCTGGGCCGCGTCGGGCCGCTGACGCTGGGTTTCTTCCTGGCCACGCGGATGATGCCGCGCGTGCGGTACCCTGCGGGCCAGGTGCATCTTGGCTGATTGCGCCCGTGGGCCTATAAGGCCCGCGAACACGAAGGACATCCAATGCGCCAGGCCACGATCACCCGCAACACCTCGGAAACGCAGGTTCAGGTCACGCTGAACCTGGACGGCACCGGGGTCTATGACAACCAGACCGGCGTGGGGTTCTTCGACCACATGCTGGACCAGCTGTCGCGGCATTCGCTGATCGACATGACCATCCGCGCGAAGGGCGACCTGCATATCGACGACCACCACACGGTCGAGGACACGGGCATTGCCATCGGCCAGGCGCTGGTGCAGGCGCTTGGCGACAAGAAGGGCATCCGCCGTTACGGCAGCTTCCTGCTGGCAATGGACGATTCGCTGGTGCGCGCCGCGCTGGACCTGTCGGCGCGGCCCTACCTCGTCTGGAACGTGGACTTTCCCTCCTCGACCATCGGGACGTTCGATACGGAACTGGTGCGCGAGTTCTTCCAGGCGCTGTCTACGCATGGCGGCATCACGCTGCACGTGGATCGCATCCACGGGCTGAACAGCCACCACATTGCCGAGGCCGCGTTCAAGGCCGTCGCCCGCGCGCTCCGCGAAGCGGTCGAGCCCGATCCGCGCATGGCGGGCGTCCTGCCCTCGACCAAGGGGGCGCTGTGATGCGGATCGCTCTGGTCGACTACGACAGCGGCAACCTGCATTCGGCCGAAAAGGCGTTTCAGCTGATGGGCCGTGAGGCAGGTGCCGAGATCATCGTGACCTCGGACCCAGACATCGCCGCAAAGGCCGACCGGATCGTGCTGCCCGGCGACGGTGCCTTCCCCGCCTGCCGCACCGCTCTGGGCGAGGTTGACGGCATGGCCGAGGCGATCGGCCACGCCGTGCTGTCCCGCGGCGTCCCCTTCATGGGGATCTGCGTCGGCATGCAGATGCTGGCCACCACCGGGCACGAATACCGCCAGACCCCCGGACTCGACTGGATCGGAGGAGAGGTGCAGGCCATCGCCGCGCCCGGCCTCAAGGTGCCGCACATGGGCTGGAACGACCTGGTGATCGACCGCCCCCACCCGGTGCTGGAAGGGATCGCCACCGGCGACCACGCCTATTTCGTGCATAGCTGGCAGTTTCAGGTGACCGATCCCGCGCATCTGCTGGCGCATGTCGATTATGGCGGTCCGGTGACGGCGGTGGTCGGGCGCGACAACATCATCGGCACCCAGTTCCATCCTGAAAAGTCCCAGACGGTCGGCCTGCGGCTGATCGCGAACTTCCTGCGCTGGCAGCCCTGACGCCCCATCGTTGCGCCACGACCGAACGGGGCAGCGCCCCTGCCCCCCTCACCCGTCAACGTAATCCTGGTAAAGGGCGGCGACGCGCCGCGTCACCGGCCCGCCAACACCGGCGTGCAGCGGTCGCCCGTCGATGCTGGCGACCGGGGTGATCCCGCCAAGCGTGCCGGTCACGAAGGCCTCGTCCGCGGCATAGGTCTGCGCCAGCGTGAAGCTCCCCTCTCGCAGCACACCGCCCGCCTCGCGCCACAGGCGCATCACGGTGGCCCGAGTGATCCCGTTGAAACAGCACGCCCCGTCCGACGTCCAAAGCTCCCCTCCCCGCACCATGAAGAAGTTCGTCGAGTTGCAGCTGGCGACGAAGCCGCGGTCGTCCAGCATCAGCGCCTCGTCGGCGCCCATGTCGATCGCCTGGTTCAGCGCCTGGATGAAGTTCAGCCGGCTGTGCGAATTCAGCCGCAGGTCGAACACGTCCGGCGTCGAGCATCGGATGGCCGAGGTCATCAGCCTCAACCCCCGCGCCTTCAGCGCCGCGTTGGGCTGCTTCCATTCCGCCAGGATCACCACCGTCGGCCCGCCCGCGACGAAGCGCGGGTCCTGGTTGATCGTCGTCTTGACGCCCCGCGTCACCATCAGCCGGATGTGGACACCGTCCTCCATCCCGTTCGCCTCCAGCAGGCCGTGGATCGCCGCCACAAGCGCCTCGCGGGGCATCAGCTCCAGCCGGATCGTGTTCGCGCCTTCATATAGCCGGTCGAGATGCGCCTCCAGCGACAGGATGCGGCCGCGCACCAGGCGCAGCCCCTCCCACACGCCGTCGCCCAGGCCAAAGCCCGCGTCGAAGATAGACACCGCCGCCCGGTCGCGCGGCACCAGATCGCCGTTCACATGGACCAGCACGCGGTCGTTGCGGTGGTCAAGGGCATAGCTCTGGGCACTGGCTTCGGTATCGGGCATCGGCGTCTCCTTGGTCAGGGCACAGGCAAGCACGGGCCGCGCGCGAGGACAAGCCGCTCTGGACGCTGCACGGCAGATCGGGTTCTGTCGTCGGAATTGAACAGGAGAGTGACATGGACGATCTGGAACGCCGCATCGCGCAGGCACGCGGGGACGAGCCCGCCGATCTGGTCCTGCGCGGCGGCCAGGTCTTCGACCTGATAACCGGTGCGATGATCCGCGGCGATGTGGCCATCTGCGGCGACCGCATCGCCGGTGTCGGAAACTATGACGCCCGGCAGGTGATCGACGTGACCGGGCTGACGCTGGTGCCCGGCTTCATCGACACGCACCTGCATGTCGAGAGCAGCCTTGTCACTCCGTTCGAGTTCGACCGCTGCGTCACCCCGCGCGGCGTCACCACGGCCATCTGCGACCCGCACGAGATTGCCAACGTCATCGGCCTCGACGGCATCCGCTATTTTCAGCAGGCGTCCGAACACCTGCTGATGGACCTGCGCGTCCAGTTGTCCTCCTGCGTGCCGTCGACCAACATGGAGACCTCGGGCGCTCGGATCGAGGCCGATGATCTGGCGCAGGTCATGGGTCATCCTTCGGCCATCGGGCTGGCCGAGTTCATGAACTATCCCGGCGTGATCCACCGCGACCCGGCCGCCATGGCCAAGCTGCGGCTGTTCGACGGCGGCCACATCGACGGTCATTGCCCGCAGCTGTCGGGCCGAAACCTGAACGCCTATGTCGCCGCCGGCATCCGTACCGAGCACGAAGCGACGACGGCCGAGGAGGCGCTGGAGAAACTGCGGAAGGGCATGCGCGTGCTGATCCGCGAAGGCTCGGTCAGCAAGGATCTGGACGCGCTGCAACCGGTGCTGACCGACATCACCAGCGCCTACATGTGCCTGTGCACCGACGATCGGAACCCGCTGGACATCGGCGAACACGGGCACCTGGACTACATGATCCGCCGCCTGATCGCGCGCGGCACCTCGCCCCTGGCCGCCTACCGCGCCGCCAGCCTGTCAGCGGCCGAGGCGTTCGGCCTGAAGGACCGCGGCCTGGTCGCCCCCGGCCTGCGGGCCGACATCGTGGCGCTGGACAGCCCGGAGAGCTGCCGCGCGCAACTGGTCCTGTGCGGTGGGCGCGTCGTGGACGACGCGGCCTTCTCGGCGCGCGGCGATGTCGCCCCGGTCGGCCGCGCCTCGGTCAAGGCGCCCCGGCTGACGCCGCAGCATTTCCGCTGCACCGGCAACAGGACCGAGACACCGGTCATCGGCATCATCGAAGGCAAGATCATCACCGGGCACCTGACCGTCGACATCGCCCCCGAAGACGGAGACAAGCGCCCCGACACGTCTCGCGACCTGACCCGCATCGCGGTGATCGAGCGGCACGGCAAGAACGGCAACATCGCCACCGGCTTCGTTCGCGGCTTCGGCCTGACCTCGGGCGCCATCGCATCGACAGTCTGCCACGACCACCACAACATTGCCGTCGTCGGCATTGATTATGACGACATGGCCCTGGCAGCCAACCGCCTGTCGCAGATCGAGGGCGGCTTCGTTGTCGTGCAGCACGGCCGTGTTCTGGCCGAACTGCCCCTGCCCATCGCCGGCCTCATGAGCCTTCAGCCATTCGAGTACGTCCGCGACAGCCTGACCGCGCTTCGCGCAGCCGCCCGCACGCTCGGCACCGGGCTGGAGGAGCCGTTCCTGCAGCTGGCCTTCCTCGCCCTGCCGGTCATCCCGGCGCTCAAGATCACCGATTGCGGCATGGTCGACGTCACGCGGTTCGAAATCATCCCCTGACGCCAGCCAGCCAGCAAGGCGCACCGGCTCAGACGGTCCGCAGCGCCACATCGACCGCCGCGATGGCCCGAGAGATCGCGTCCGCGATGCTCAGGTCGCTCGTGTCCAGAACCACCGCATCCGCGGCCGGGCGCAGCGGTGCCGCCGCCCGCTGGCTGTCGCGCAGGTCACGCTCGCGCAGTTCGGCCAGCATCCGGGCCGGGTCCTCGCCCAGCTCGGCCGCCCGCCGCGCCGCCCGCACCTCGTCCGAGGCGACAACGTAGAGCTTCACCTGCGCGCCCGGACAGATCACCGTGCCGATGTCGCGGCCGTCCAGCACCGCGCCCGGCTCTTGCGCCGCAAAGCGGTGCTGGAACTCGACCAGCGCCGCACGAACCTCGGGGATCGCAGCGATGCGGCTGGCAGCCTGCCCCGCCTCGGCGCTGCGCAGGTCGGGCCGGGCCAGATCTTCGGGCGCCAGCGCCTGCGCGGCCGCGACCGCATCGCCGCCCTTGGCGCCCGTCGCACGATAGAGCAGCCCGGTATCCAAGTGGTGGAACCCGAAATGCTGCGACAGGGCGCGGGCGATGGTGCCCTTGCCGGATGCGGCCGGTCCGTCGATGGCGATGATGAAGGGCATGTCAGACGATATGAGCCTCTGCGAAGGGGGCGTTGTCCAGAACCCTTTGCACACCAAGCGGCGACAGGTCCAGCGTCTGCCAGTCCCCATGCAGGATCTGTTCGGCGATGCCGCGCCCGACGGCGGGGGCCTGCTGCAGCCCGTGGCCCGAAAAGCCGTTGGCGTGATAGAGGTTCGGCACCAGCGGGTTGCGCCCCAGGATCGCGTTCTGGTCCAGCCGGTTGAACGCATAGTGCCCCACCCACCACCGCGTCACCCGCGCCTCGGCAAAGTCCTCGGCGCGGGTAAAAAGGGCCGGCCATACGACATCGTCCCAAAGGTCGTGATCGGCGTCGAAGTCGTCGGCCGCGCACGCATCGTCGCCGGCCGGCACCGCTGCGGCGATCCAATGGTCATGCTCGGGCCGCAGGTAGATGCCTTGGTGGTCGACGATCAGCGGCGCGTCGCGATGTCGCGCCTTGGGGGCGTCGACGACGAAGACCGTCCGCTTGCGGGGTTCGACCGGCAGCGACATGGGCAGGCCGTTCATCAGCATGGCGCAGGCCGGACCAGCGGCGTTGACGAAGGCCTCCGCCTGAAGCCCGTCGCCGCTGGCCAGCCGGGCGGCGGTGACGCGGCTGTCAGAAAGCTCCAGCCCCGTCACCCGGTCGGTCACGAACCGCACCCCGGCTGCCCGCGCAGCGTTCCGCAGCCCCTGCAGCAGGCCCATGTTGTCGAACCAGCCTTCGTCCCGCGGGCCGAAGCTGCCCGCGACCACGTCCTGCGTGTTCATCCACGGAAACCGACGCGCAATCGCATGAGCGTCCCAGACCTCGGTCGCCGCGCCGAGCGACCTCTGCATGACGGCCAGCGTCTCCAGCTGCGCCGCACCGGCTTCGGTGCCGGTCAGGAACAGATAGCCGTTCTCTCGCAGGCCCAGGTCGGGCACACCGCCTTCCGGTCCGGTCCAGCTGGCAAAGTCGCGGATGAAGTCGATCCCGAAGCGGCTGATCTCGACGTTCACCGGATTGGTGAACTGCTGGCGGATAGAGGCGACCGACAGCGCGGTCGAGCTGCGGTGGTATCCGGGCTCGGGTTCGACCACCGTCACCGACAGTCCCGGCTGCATCCGCGTCAACCAGAACGCGACCGAGGCGCCCATGACCGCGCCGCCCGCAACAACTATGTCGACCATTCCCGTCCCCGTTGCTCAACCCTTCCCGCACAGCGATCCGATTTCATGCAGCGATGCAAGGGTATCCTTGAACGATTTGCCCTTGGCAAACTACGTCCGCCACGGTCCTATATGGTTTTACCGCCGTGATTTGAGTATCGCCATTCATGTTGACACGTTTCATCGAGCGACTTCTGGACGCGCGAAAGATACCAGAGATCCGCGAGATTTTCATCACCGGGGTCAACAGCTTCGGCTTCGACCACGCGCTTTACGCGGCCTATTTCATGCTGACCGTGCCCCAGGCGCTGGTGCGCGAGCGGCCGGTGATCCTGATGAACCTGCCCGATGCGCTGCTTGCGAAAGCCCAGCAGTTGGGCCCGTTCGAGCAGGACCCCTGGGTGCAGTGGGTGCTGGATCACGACGGCGACATCTCGGCCCATGACCTGCAGCGGCAGAGGCGCTCGCCCTCGCTGGAGCTGGCGACCCGCCACGGCTTTGGCGCCGCACATATCGTCAGCCTGCGACACAAGGTGCTGCACAGCGCCGGCGGGGTCATCCTGCTGCCGGGCCACGGGGCCGACCAGGAGCGGCTGGAGCATCTGTGGGACAAGGCGGGGCGGGATTTGCGGGTGCTCTGCTGGGTGATGCACATGCGGGTGGCTACGATGCATCGAAAGGCAGTCGCGGCGACCCTGACCCCGCGCCAGCGCGAGGTGCTTGGCTGGCGCTCGGCCGGCAAGACGGTCAGCGAGATCGCGACGATCCTGGGCATCACCCCGGCAACGGTCGAAAAGCACATGCGCCTCGCGCGCGAGGCCCTTGGGGTCGAGACGACGCCGCAAGCGGTCCTCAAGGCGCATGTCACGAACCAGCTGTTCCAGCCCGGCGCGCCTGGCCTGCCGCTGTCGCGCCGCCCCCCTACCTTTGGAGGGTAAGGGTTTCCACCGTTTCCTCGACACCTGACTTGACGTCAGATTGTCCGGTTCCGTGAGTGGTGACACGCAAGTGTCAGGAACAGGCGGCGCGCGGCCTTGTTGCCTTGGCCGGCGCCGCCACCTTGCTGCACCAATTAGCGCAGAATGCAAAATGCCGGCCCAGGGGCCGGCATCTGCACGTCTGGATGGCGGAAGCGTTCAGGCACCGCTGAGGGTCTTGGCGACCTCGGCTGCGAAATCCTCTTCCTTCTTCTCGATGCCTTCGCCGACGGCGACGCGGGCAAAGCCCTTGATCGTCGCGCCCTGTTCCTTGGCGGCCTCGGCCACGGTCAGGTCAGGGTTGATGACGAACTTCTGGCCGGTCAGGGTGACCTCCTCGAAGAACTTCTTCATGCGGCCCTCGATCATCTTCTCGATGACGGCGTCGGGCTTGCCCGATTCACGGGCCTGCTCGGTCAGGACCTGCTTCTCGCGCTCGACCAGGGCGGGATCCAGGTCGGCTTCGCCGAGCGAGGCCGGCGAGGTCGCCGCGACGTGCATCGCGATCTGGCGGCCGATATCCTCGTTGCCGCCGTCCAGGCCGACCAGCACGCCGATCTTGCCCATGCCGTCGGCAGCGGCGTTGTGGACGTAGTGCACGACGGTCGGCGCGGTCACCACGACCATGCGGCGCAGGGTCATGTTCTCGCCGATCTTGGCGATGGCGTCGGTCAGCACTTCGGACACGGCCTTGCCGTCGATCTGCTCGTTCTTCAGCGCCTCGACGTCGTCGACGTTCAGCGCGGCCTGGGCGATCTTGCGCACCATGGCCTGGAATTCCTCGTTCTTGCCGACGAAGTCGGTTTCCGAGTTCACCTCGACCGCAACGCCCTTGCCTTCCTTGACGGCCACGGCAACCAGGCCCTCGGCAGCCACGCGGCCCGATTTCTTGGCGGCTTTCGCCAGGCCCTTCGTGCGCAGCCAGTCGACCGCCGCTTCCATGTCGCCGTCGGTTTCGGTCAGGGCCTTCTTGGCGTCCATCATGCCTGCGCCGGTGGTCTCGCGCAGTTCCTTCACCATCGCTGCGGTGATTGCCATATCCGTCTCCTCTGTGTTCAACACGTCAGGCGGGGCATATCCCCGCCTGACGACAATTCGATGAATCTGCGATCCTTGGAGGGATCAGGCCTCGGCCGGTGCGTCCTGGGCAGCGCCTTCGTCCAGCAGCTCCTCGGGGGCGTCCGACAGCGAACCCAAATCGACGCCGGCGGCGCCCATCTGCGCCGACATGCCGTCCAGAGCGGCGCGGCTGACCAGGTCGCAATAGAGCGCGATGGCGCGGGCGGCGTCATCGTTGCCCGGGATGATGTAGTCCACGCCTTCGGGCGAACAGTTGGTATCGACCACGGCGACGACCGGGATGCCCAGCTTCTTGGCTTCCAGAATGGCCAGATCTTCCTTGTTCACGTCGATGACGAACAGCAGGTCGGGAAGGCCGCCCATGTCGCGGATACCGCCAAGCGAGGCTTGCAATTTGGCCTGCTCGCGCTCCAGCTGCAGACGCTCTTTCTTGGTCAGGCCTTCGGCGCCGCCGGCCATGGTCTCGTCAATGGCCTTCAGGCGGTTGATCGACTGGCTGACGGTCTTCCAGTTGGTCAGCGTGCCGCCCAGCCAACGGTGGTTCATGTAGAACTGTGCGGATTTCTCGGCAGCGTCCGAGATGGCCTTCTGGGCCTGGCGCTTGGTGCCGACGAACAGCACGCGGCCACCCTTGGCGACGGTGTCGCGGACAACCTGCAGAGCGGCGTCAAGCATCGGGACGGTCTGCGTCAGGTCCAGGATGTGGATGCCGTTGCGGTCGCCATAGATGAACTCGCCCATGCGGGGGTTCCAGCGCTGCGTCTGGTGGCCGTAGTGAACGCCAGCTTCAAGAAGCTGACGCAGCGAGAATTCGGGAAGCGCCATAACGTGTTCCTTTCCGGTTTGCGCCTTGGCAGGGGATCTCAGGGCGGATGCCCCAACCGGTGGACCTTCTGCGGATGTCTCCCGCATGGGCCCGCCCCTGCCTGTGAAGTGTGCGCGCCATAGCCCCTGCCCCGCGCGGATGCAAGCGGATTCGCCGATGCGCGCAGGCCGCTAGCGGTAACAAGATACGGCTCCGGTGGCCGCTTTCCCTTGCATCGCTGACGCGGCGGGTCCAGTTTCGGGCTGATTTATCCAATCCCGAAGGTGCGCAATGACCCCGCAGATCCAGTCGCAGCAGACCAAGGCCCTGTGCCAGATGGCCCCCGTCATCCCGGTCATCGTCATCAAGGACGCCCTGGCAGCCGAATTTCTGGCGCGGTCGCTGGTCGCAGGCGGTCTGCCGGTGCTGGAGGTCACGCTGCGGTCCGACGCGGCACTGGACGCGATCCGCGCCATGAGCGGGGTCGAAGGCGGCCATGTCGGCGCTGGCACGGTGTTGACGCCCGACGACGCAAAGCGCGCCAAGGATGTGGGGGCCAAGTTTGCGGTCTCACCCGGCCTGACCGACCGCCTCATCGCCGCCTGCGAGGAGCTGGAGCTGCCGCTTCTGCCGGGCGCCGTGACGGCATCCGAGGTGATGCGCGCCGCCGATGCGGGCTTCGACATGCTGAAATTCTTCCCGGCCGAAGCCGTGGGCGGCGCGCCCGCGCTCAAGTCGCTGGCGGGGCCGCTGCCGAAGATCAGCTTCTGCCCGACCGGCGGCGTGTCGCCGCAGAACGCGGGCAGCTACCTGTCGCTGCCGAACGTGATCTGCGTCGGCGGCAGCTGGATCGTGACCGATGCCGATGTCGCCGCCGGGAACTGGCAGGCGATCGAGGATCGCGCCCGCGCCGCCGCCGCCCTGCCCCGCGGCTGATCCGGCCATGACCGACGCGACACTCGAGGCGCCGGCAGATTTGGGGCGGGCACGGCGGAATGTCGTCATCCTTGTTCTGGCGCAGGCAATCCTTGGTGCGCAGATGTCGGTCATCTTCATCATCGGCGGGTTGGCTGGACGCATCCTGTCGCCGCATCCCTGCCTTGTGACGCTGCCCCTGTCGATGATCATCCTGGGTTCGACCCTGTCGGCGCGGCCGCTGGCGCGGTTCATGCAGCATCGCGGGCGGCAGGCGGGGTTCCTGCTGGCGGTCGCCGCTGGTGCCACGGGGGCTGCAGTCGCGGCCGGGGGCCTGTGGCTGGGGTCCTTTGCGCTGTACATGGCGGGGTCCGCCCTGACCGGGATCTACATGTCGGCCCAAGGCTTCTATCGCTTCGCGGCCACCGACATGGCGCCCGAGGATTACGCCCCCCGCGCGATCAGCTGGGTCATGGCGGGCGGTCTTGCCGCCGCCATCATCGGCCCCGCGATCGTGCGGTTGACCAGCGACCTGACGGCGGTGCCGTTCCTGGCGACATATCTGGCCGTGATCGCGCTGAACGTTTGCGGGCCGTTCCTGTTCGCCTTCCTGGACATCCCGCGCCCGCCTGCCCCGGTTCCGGGCGCATCGGCAGGTCGCCCGATGGGGCAGATCCTCAGGCAGCCCGCCATCGTGGTCGCGATGATCTGCGGGATGGTGTCCTATGCGCTGATGAACCTGGTCATGACCTCGACGCCGCTGGCGGTCGTCGGCTGCGGATACGCGACCTCGGATGCGGCCAACGTGGTCAGCGCGCATGTGCTGGCCATGTTCGCCCCCAGCTTCTTCACCGGCCACCTGATCGCCCGCTTCGGCGCACCGCTGATCGTCGGCCTGGGGCTGACCATCCTGGCGGCCGCCGGCGCCGTGGGCCTTTCCGGGATCGAGCTGGAGCAGTTCTTCCTGGCGCTGGTTTTGCTGGGGTTGGGGTGGAACTTCGGCTTCATCGGTGCCACGGCGATGCTTGCCCGCGCCCATTCGCCCGAGGAACGCGGCCGGGTGCAGGGGATGAACGACTTCGTCGTCTTCGGCGGCGTGTTCCTGGCCTCGCTGTCGTCGGGCGGGCTTATGAACTGTTCGGGCGGCTCGGTTCAAGCAGGGTGGAGCGCGGTGAACCTGGCCATGCTGCCCTTCCTGGTCCTTGCAGGTGGATCGCTGATCTGGCTCGTCATGCGACCGAAACCAGCCTGACGACCGGGGGCGCCCGGAAAATCCACGATCCAGAATCAGAGGAGCGTCTTCTGCTCCGGTGGGGCCGGCTTGCGGCGCTTGGGCTTTTCGGCGCCTTCGGGGCGAACGGCGATGCGCTGGTCGCCCGCGAACTGCAGCTCGAGGCGCGGGGTCTCGGCTGCGGATCGGGCCGAGGTGACGACGCTGTCGTCGGGGCCGCGGACGATCACGAAGCCGCGCTGCAGCGTCTCCTCGGGACCCAGGGACTGCCGCATCCGGTCAAGCCGTAGAAGCGCGTCACGGCGCTGCGACTGGCCCCGGCGCAGGGCCGCATCCAGCCGCAGGTTCGCGTCCGCAAGCCGCGCCTGCTGCTGGGCGATCGCGCGCCGGGTGGTGGCGCTGACCCGTCGGAGAGAGCTTTCCAGGCGCTCCTGCAGGTGGGTCAGCCGGTCGCGCGGACGCTCCAGCCGGCGGGTGCGGGCCGTGTCCAGCCGCACGGCCGCGCGGTCGAGGCCGTGTGCCTTCGCCTGCATGAACTGCCGCAGGGTCGCCGCCGGAACAGGCCGCGCATCCAGCCGGTGCCGACGTCCGCGCACCAGCTGCCGCAGCGCCGGTTCCAGGCGCGCACCCTGCAGGTCCAATCGCTGGCGGGCCCCGTCGGTCAGCGCCGACGGGCGGCCCATGGCGCGCGCCAGGTCCCGCAGCCGCTGGCGCGGCCGCTGGATCGCCTGGCCACTGGCCCGCAACATCCGCGCACCCGCGTCGGCGAGGCGCGCGGCCAGATCCCCGCGAACCGGCACCGCCATTTCGGCAGCGGCGGTCGGCGTCGGTGCCCGTCGGTCCGAGGCGAAGTCTATCAGCGTGGTATCGGTCTCGTGCCCCACGGCCGAAATCAGGGGGATGGCGCTCTCTGCCGCGGCGCGCACGACGCTTTCCTCGTTGAAGCCCCACAGGTCCTCAAGGCTGCCGCCGCCGCGCGCCACGATGATCAGGTCCGGGCGCGGGATGGGTCCGTCCGGGGGCAGGTCGTTGAAGCCCCGGATCGCGGCGGTGACCTGCGGCGCACAGGCCTCGCCCTGGACGACCACCGGCCAGATCAGCACGCGGGTCGGAAAGCGGTCGCGCAACCGGTGCAGGATGTCGCGGATCACCGCGCCCGAGGGCGACGTCACCACGCCGATCACGCGCGGCAGGAAGGGCAGCGGGCGCTTGCGTGCCTCGTCGAACAGTCCCTCGGCCGCCAGCGCCTTGCGGCGCTTTTCCAGCATCGCCATCAACGCGCCGACGCCGGCAGGCTCGATCTGGTCGACGATCATCTGGTACTTGGACTGTCCCGGAAAGGTGGTCAGGCGTCCGGTGGCGATGACCTCCATCCCTTCCTCGGGGCGCTGAGCCAGTCTTGCCGCCTGCCCCTTCCAGGTGACGGCGGCCAGGCAGGCACGGTCGTCCTTGAGGTCGAAGTAGAGGTGCCCGGACCCCGGCCGCGACACGCGCCCGACCTCGGCCCGGACACGGACGCGGCCGAACTGATCCTCGATGCTGCGCTTCACCGCCCCCGACAGTTCGGAGACGGTGAATTCATGGGCGTTGCTGCCCGGCTGCGGGTCGTCTTCCAGAAGGTCCATGCGGCTTGTTCCCTTTCGCGGCCCAGACTAGAACGCCGCCAGACCAAGCGAAAGGGCGGCAGATGAATATCCTGATCCTCGGCGGCGGCGGGCGCGAACATGCGCTGGCCTGGGCGGTCCGGCAGAACCCGAAATGCGACCGCCTGATCGTCGCGCCAGGCAACGCAGGCATCGCCGGCGTCGCGGAATGCGCTAGCCTCGACATCCAGTCGCGAGCCGAGGTGCTGGAATTCTCGCAGGAAAACGCAATCGACTTCGTGATCGTCGGCCCAGAGGCACCGCTGGCGGCCGGGGTCTCGGACGCGCTGCGCGACGCGGGTTTCCTGGTCTTCGGCCCTTCGCAAGCGGCCGCGCAGCTGGAGGCGTCGAAGACCTTCACCAAAGAGATCTGCGACGCCTGTGGCGCCCCAACCGCTGCCTGGTCCCGCTTCACCGACGCCGCATCCGCCCGTCATTACGTGACCGCCCAGGGCGCGCCGATCGTCGTCAAGGCAGACGGGCTGGCCGCCGGCAAGGGCGTCACCGTGGCCGAGACCATCGAGGAGGCCCATGCCGCCATCGACGCCATCTTCGACGGCGAGTTCGGCGACATGTCGGTCGTCATCGAGGAGTTCATGGGAGGCGAGGAAGCCAGCTTCTTCATCCTGTCCGACGGCACCGACTGCCTGCCCATCGGCACCGCCCAAGACCACAAGCGCGTGGGCGACGGCGACACGGGGCCGAACACCGGCGGCATGGGGGCCTACAGCCCCGCACCGGTCCTGACGCCCGCGCTGCAGGACCAGGTGATGGAGCGGATCGTCCGCCCCACGATTGCTGAAATGGCGCGCCGCGGCACGCCGTTCCAAGGCGTCCTCTACGCCGGCCTGATGATCGAGGACGGCCAGGCGCGGCTGGTCGAATACAACGTGCGCTTCGGCGATCCGGAGTGCCAGGCGCTGATGATGCGGCTTGGGGGGCAGGTGCTGGACCTGCTGCAGGCTTGCGCCGAGGGACGGATGGCCGGCGCTTCGGTCACCTGGGCCGACGACCATGCGCTGACCGTCGTGCTGGCCGCCGACGGCTATCCCGGCAGCTATGACAAGGGCAGCGTCATCCGCGGGTTGGACAGCCTGCCCGAGACCAGCTTCCAGATGACCTTCCACGCCGGCACCACCGAACGCGACGGCGCGATCACCGCCACGGGTGGCCGCGTCCTGGCCTGCACCGGCCGCGGCGCCACCCTGGCCGAGGCGCACCAGCGCGCCTATTCCCTTGTCGACGCCATCGACTGGCCGGAAGGCTTCTGCCGCCGCGACATCGGCTGGCGCGCCCTCTGAAACGGAAGAAGCGGCGCCGGTGACGCCGCTTGCTCCTTGTCTCCTGCGAAGCCTCAGCTAGTTGTATAGAGCCCCTCGTAGATCGGCAGCAGCGTGTCCGTCTCGAAGAGGCTCGACACCGAGGTGCCGTTCCAGATGTTCAGGATCGCCTGCGTGAACATCGGTGCCGTCGGCACGATCCGGATGTTCGGCGCGTTCTTCACCGCCTCGGTCGGCTGGATGGAATCGGTGATGACCAGCGACTTCATGACCGATTTCGACACCCGCTCGACCGCCGGGTCGGACAGGACGCCGTGGGTGATATAGGCATGCACCTCGGTCGCGCCGTTGTCGGTCAGCACCTGCGCCGCCTTGCAGAGCGTGCCGGCCGTGTCGCAGATGTCGTCGACGATGATGCAGGCCTTACCGGCCACGTCGCCGATGACGGTCATCTCGGCCACTTCGCCGGCCTTCTCGCGGCGCTTGTCGACGATCGACAGCGGCGCGCCGATGCGGGTCGCAAGTTCGCGGGCGCGCGCCACGCCGCCGACGTCCGGCGATACGACCATCAGCTCGTCCATGCGGCCCCTGAAGTGGTGCTGCACGTCCAGCGCGAAGACCGGAGCGGCATAGAGGTTGTCCACGGGGATGTCGAAGAAGCCCTGGATCTGGGCCGCGTGCAGGTCCATCGTCAGGACGCGGTCGATGCCGGCCTCGGTCAGCAGGTTCGCCACCAGCTTGGCGCTGATCGGCGTGCGGGCCTTCGCGCGGCGGTCTTGCCGGGCATAGCCGAAATAGGGAATCACCGCCGTGATGCGCGCGGCCGACGACCGCTTGAGCGCATCGACCATGATCAGCAGCTCCATCAGGTTGTCGTTGGCCGGGTTCGACGTCGGCTGGATGATGTACATGTCCTCGCCTCGGACGTTTTCGTAGACCTCGACGAAGATCTCGGCGTCGTTGAAGCGCTCGACGCGCGCGTCCAGCAAGCTGACGCTCATGCCGCGATGCATGGACATGCGCCGCGCGATGGACTTTGCCAGTGGGCGGTTGGCGTTTCCGGAAATCAGCTTGGGTTCGGTCATGGCGGGCATGGGACGGGCCTTTGGCGGGTTCGGTCAGATTGCGGTTGCCTTAGCACCGGGCTAGCCTTGGGGCAAACCAAGAAGGACCATGCCATGGCACATATCGACTATTACCTCGGGACGATCAGCCCGTTCTGCTATCTGGCGGGCGACCGGCTTGAAGCCGTGGCGGCCCGCCACGGCGCGAAGATCACCTACAAGCCGCTGGACCTGCTGCAGCTGTTCGACCGGACCGGCGGCAAGCGTCCCGCGGACCGCCATGTCAGCCGCATGGAATATCGCGCGCAGGAACTGCCTCGGTGGGCCGAGCATCGGGGCATGCCGCTGAACCTGAAACCGGCGCATTGGCCGGTGAATATGGCGCCATCGTCCTATGCCATCATCGCCGCGCAAGCGGCGGGCGGGAATGTCGGCGCGCTGGTTCAGGGTTTCCTGCGGGCGGTCTGGGCGGAAGACCGCGACATCAGCGACGATGCCGTGATCCGCGACATCCTTGGCGCGCACGGCTTTGATCCGGCACTGGCAGACACGGGGCTGTTCGTCGGCGCCGAAACCTATGGCCGAAACCTGGAACAGGCGGTCGAGGCCGGGGCCTTCGGCGCGCCCTTCTATGTCGTGCGCGAGACGGGACAGCGGTTCTGGGGCCAGGACCGGCTGGATTTCCTCGACCGGCACCTCGCCGGATGAGCGGCATCCACCTGCGGCACTGGCCCGGCGATCCCGACCGCCCGGCGCTGGCGCTTCACTGCATGCTGGGCAGCGGGTCCTATTGGGGGCCCATCGCCAGCCGGCTGGAGGGCCAGTTGGACCTGCGCGGCTTCGACATGCCGGGCCACGGCCGCAGCAACGACTGGAGGCCGGGGCCGGAGGATCCCGACCTCCACACCGCCGTCACCCGGATCGCCGCCAGCTTCATCCAGCGGCCGCTGGACCTGATCGGCCACAGCTTCGGCGCCACGGTCGCGCTGCGCATCGCCGTTGCCGCCCCCGATGCCATCCGCAGCCTGACCCTGATCGAGCCGGTCATCTTCGCTGCCGCCCCGCATGCGGCGCAGGACGCTCTGAACGCGCGGATGAAGACGGCGCTGGCAGCAGGCGACACAGAGGCCGCGGCACGAGCCTTCCTGTCGGTCTGGGGGGCCGACGATCCAGCCCCCCTGCCCCCGGCCGCGATGCGGCAGATGGCCCGCCGGATCGGGATGGTCGTGGAAACCGCAGACGCGCTTCACAACGACAGCGGCCGGATCCTGCGCGAAGGCGGCTTGGAGGCGGTCGATGCGCCGGTGCTGATCGTCTCGGGCGCGGAAAGCCCGCCGGTCATTCACAATATCGCCGATGCCCTGGCCGCGCGACTGCCCGACGTCGGCCGCGCCAGCGTTCCGGGGGCCGGCCACATGCTGCCGCTGACCCACCCGGCAGAGGTGGCGGGGCTGATCGGCGTCAACCTGGACCGCGCCTAGAGCACGAAGTCCTGCTCGTCGGGCAGCGCGCCGATGGCGATCCACTGGACGCGCAGGCGTGCGACGCGGGTGTCGCCCCAGGTGCTGAAGACCAGGTCGAACCCCGAAGGCGTCAGGTTGTCGGCCCGCAGATCGCCGCGCTGGTTCCGGTCCGAATCCAGGTCCCACATCCCGACGCCCAGATGCACCGCGGGCGCCGTCAGGAACCGCTCGGGGAAGCTGACACGCTCACGCGCTGTCCGCTCGCCCTCGGTCGTCCACATCGGGCCGTGGGCGTCAAAATCCGCGACGATCAGAGTTTCGCCCTGGACGATGCCGATTTCGTTGCTGGCAAATCTGAACATGGCGCGGTCCTTTCCATATGTGGTGGAACATCACCGGCAGGCAAAAGAAAAGCCCCGGTCGCGGCCGGGGCTGTCCAATGTGCCGGATGCGGCGGATCAGTCGGGAACGGTCGACTGGTTCGGGTCCAGCCCGATATGCGTGCCCATCGCCTGCATGTCGCCAAGCAGCTTGGCGGTGGCGGTCACGAATTCTTCCCCGACATGCTCGCGACGCTCGGTGGCGTTGCGATGGGCGCGGTGGGCGTCCTTCATCATGTCGTTGAAGACCTCCTGCGTGATCTCCTCGCGCGGGTGTCCACGCTCGGCAAGCAGGCTGACGCTGTCTGCGTTGATCTCGGCAAAGCCACCAGTCACGGCAAACTCCCGGGTGGCGCCGTCGGCGCCGACCAGGATTACCACACCCGGACGCAGGGTCACGATCGTGGGCGCATGGCCGGGCATGGCGGTCAGATCGCCGTCGTTGCCCGGCAGGCGCACCTCGCGCACGGGAACGGAGGCGAGGCTCCGCTCCGGCGACACGAGGTCGAACTGCATGGTATCGGCCATCTTGCCCCCTTAAGCCGCTTCGGCCGCAAGACGCTGCGCCTTGGCCTTCACGTCCTCGATATCACCGACCATGTAGAAGGCCGATTCCGGCAGGTGGTCGTACTCACCGGCCACGACGGCCTTGAAGGAAGCGATGGTCTTCTCCAGCGGGACCTGAACGCCGTCCGAACCGGTGAAGACCTTCGCCACGTCGAAGGGCTGCGACAGGAAGCGCTGGATCTTGCGGGCACGGGCCACGGTCAGCTTGTCCTCTTCGGACAGTTCGTCCATGCCCAGGATCGCGATGATGTCCTGCAGCGACTTGTACTTCTGCAGGATGCCCTGCACGTCGCGCGCCACCTGGTAATGCTCTTCGCCGACAACGGCCGGATCAAGGATACGGCTGTTCGAATCCAGCGGGTCCACGGCCGGGTAGATGCCCAGTTCCGAGATCGCGCGGGACAGAACCGTCGTGGCATCCAGGTGGGCAAAGGTCGTGGCGGGCGCTGGGTCGGTGAGGTCGTCGGCCGGAACGTAGACGGCCTGGATCGAGGTGATCGAGCCGTTCTTGGTCGAGGTGATGCGTTCCTGCATCTGGCCCATGTCCGTCGCCAGCGTCGGCTGGTAGCCCACGGCGGACGGGATGCGCCCCAGCAGAGCCGACACTTCCGAACCGGCTTGGGTGAAGCGGAAGATGTTGTCCACGAAGAACAGAACGTCCGTGCCCGAGGCGTCGCGGAACTGCTCGGCCAGGGTCAGGCCGGTCAGGGCGACGCGCATGCGGGCCCCCGGCGGCTCGTTCATCTGGCCGTAGACCAGGGCCACTTTCGACTCCGACAGGTTGTCGGGGACGATGACGCCCGATTCGACCATCTCGTGGTAGAGGTCGTTGCCTTCACGGGTCCGTTCGCCAACGCCCGCGAACACCGAGTAGCCCGAGTGCACCTTAGCGATGTTGTTGATCAGTTCCATGATCAGCACGGTCTTGCCCACGCCGGCGCCGCCGAACAGGCCGATCTTGCCGCCCTTGGAATAGGGTGCCAGCAGGTCGATGACCTTGATGCCGGTGACGAGAATTTCCGAGCTGGTGGCCTGCGCCGCGAAGTCGGGCGCGGGCTGGTGGATGGCGCGGCTGTCGCTGACGGCCAGTGCCTCACCCTCGTCCACAGGCTCACCCACGACGTTCAGGATGCGACCCAGCGTCACGTCGCCGACGGGCACAGTGATCGGGCCGCCGGTGTCGGCGACGGCCTCGCCGCGGACCAGACCTTCGGTCGAGTCCATGGCGATGGTGCGGACGGTGTTCTCGCCCAGGTGTTGCGCAACTTCCAGAACCAGCTTCTTGCCGTTGTTCTCGGTGTTCAGCGCGTTCAGAATCGCGGGCAGGTGGTTGTCGAACTGCACGTCAACGACGGCGCCGATCACCTGCGTGATTTTACCAGTGGCCTCTGCCATGTGATTACCCCTACGTGTCAGAGCGCCTCGGCGCCCGAAATGATTTCGATGAGTTCCTTGGTGATCGCAGCCTGACGCGAGCGGTTGTACTCGGTCGTCAGTCTGTCGATCATGTCGCCAGCGTTGCGCGTGGCGTTGTCCATGGCACTCATCCGCGCGCCCTGTTCGGACGCCGCATTTTCCAGAAGCGCCGCGAAGATCTGCGTGGCCACGGACCGCGGCAGAAGGTCGGCCAGAAGCTCCTCCTCTCCGGGTTCATAGTCGTACAGCGCGTTCGCGGTGGCGCCTTCGGGCACCTCGGCGGGGATCACCTGCCGCGCGGTCGGGATCTGGCTGATCACCGATTCGAAGCGGTTGTAGAAGATCGTGGCCACGTCGTAGTCGCCGGCGTCGAAGCGGGCCAGAACCTCGTCCGCGATGCCGCGGGCGGTGTCGTAGCCGACGCGCTTGACCTCGGACAGGTCGACGTGGTGCACGAAGAGGCTGCCATAGTCGCGCTTCAGCTGCTCGCGGCCCTTCTTGCCGACGGTCAGGATCGCGACCTCTTTCCCCTCGCCCCGCAGCCGCTCGGCGTGCTGGCGGGCCAGCTTGACGATCGAGCTGTTGAAGCCGCCGGCCAGACCGCGTTCTGCGGTCATGACCACCAGCAGGTGACGCCTGTCATCGCCCGTACCCGCCAGCAGGCGGGGCGCGCCGGCCTGACCTGCCGCGTTCGCGGTCAGGCCGGCCATGACGGCCTGCATGCGGTCGGCATAAGGGCGCGCAGCCTCCGCCGCCTCTTGCGCACGGCGCAGTTTGGCGGCGGCGACCATCTGCATCGCCTTGGTGATCTTCCGCGTGTTCTTGACGCTTCCGATCCGGTTCTTGAGATCCTTGAGACTGGGCATCTATTCCCCCTCTCAGGCGCGGGTGCGGTTGTATTCGTCCAGCACCGCCTTGATCGACTCTTCCAGTTCACCGCCGACCTTGCGGTCGTTGCGGGTCATGTCGTCCAAGAGGTCCGACTTCTGGCTGCGCAGGAACTGGATCAGGCCGTCTTCCCAAGTCACGATCTCGCGCACCGGCACGTTGTCGATATAGCCCTTGGTGCCGGCATAGATCACGATCACGATCTCGGCGTTGGTCAGCGGGCGATACTGCGGCTGCTTCATCAGCTCGGTCAGGCGCGCACCGCGGTTCAGCAGGCGCTGCGTCGCGGCGTCGAGGTCGGACCCGAACTGGGCGAAGGCCGCCATCTCGCGGTATTGCGCCAGTTCCAGCTTCACCGGACCGGCGACGGACTTCATCGCCTTGGTCTGGGCGGCAGAGCCCACGCGGCTGACCGACAGACCGGTGTTTACAGCCGGGCGGATGCCCTGGAAGAACAACTCGGTTTCCAGGAAGATCTGGCCGTCGGTGATCGAGATCACGTTGGTCGGGATATAGGCCGACACGTCGCCCGCTTGGGTTTCGATGATCGGCAGAGCGGTCAGCGAGCCTGCGCCATTGGCCTCGTTCAGCTTGGCCGAACGCTCCAGCAGGCGCGAGTGCAGGTAGAACACGTCGCCCGGATAGGCTTCGCGTCCGGGCGGACGGCGCAGCAGCAGCGACATCTGGCGATAGGCCACGGCCTGCTTGGACAGGTCGTCATAGATGATCAGCGCGTCCATGCCGTTGTCGCGGAAATATTCGCCGATCGCGGTGCCCGAATAGGGCGCCAGGAACTGCATCGGCGCCGGGTCGGATGCGGTCGCGGCCACAACCGTCGTGTAGGCCATGGCGCCGGTCTCTTCCAGCTTCTTGACCAGCTGGGCGACGGTCGAACGCTTCTGACCCACGGCGACGTAGATACAGTGCAGCGTCTTCATGCCCTCGGCCTCGCGGCCGTTGTAGTTCTGCTGGTTCAGGATCGTGTCCAGCGCGATGGCGGTCTTGCCGGTCTGGCGGTCGCCGATGATCAGCTCGCGCTGGCCGCGGCCGACGGGGATCATCGCGTCGACCGACTTCAGGCCCGTGGCCATCGGCTCGTGGACCGACTTGCGCGGCATGATGCCCGGCGCCTTCACGTCGGCCACGCGGCGCTCGGTCGCCTCGATCGGGCCCTTGCCGTCGATCGGATTGCCGAGGCCGTCAACGACGCGGCCCAGCAGGGCCTTGCCGACCGGAACGTCCACGATCGAGCGCGTGCGCTTGACAGTGTCGCCTTCCTTGATCTGGCGGTCGTCGCCGAAGATCACGATACCGACGTTGTCGGTCTCGAGGTTCAGCACCATGCCGCGGACACCGCCGGGGAATTCGACCATCTCGCCGGCCTGGACCTTGTCCAGACCATAGACGCGCGCGATGCCGTCACCGACGGACAGGACCTGACCAACTTCGGCAACTTCGGCGTCCTGGCCGAAGTTCTTGATCTGCTCCTTGAGGATCGCCGAAATTTCGGCAGCCTGGATTCCCATTATCCGACCTCTTTCATGACATTCTGCAGGGAAGCGAGCTTCGAGCGGACCGAACTGTCGATCATCTTCGAACCCAGCTTGACAATCATTCCGCCGATGAGGGTCTCATCGACGCGGGTGTTCAGCTTGACCTTCTTGCCGGACTTTTCCGCCAGCGTCGCCTTCAGGCGTTCCTGCTGGGCATCCGTCAAGGCGATGGCACTGGTGACATCGACCGTGACCTCGCCCCGCTCGACGGCGATCAGGTCGGCCAGGCGGGCGGTCAGTTGCGGCAACACGAACAGGCGGCGGTTCTTCGCCATCAGCTGCAGCGTGTTCGACAGCACCGGCGACAGGTTCATCTTCGCGGCCAGCGCCGCGATCGCGCGCGACTGCTGGTCGCGCGAATAGATCGGGCTGGCGATCAGGTCGCGCAGGTCCGCGCTGTCCTTCAACGCGGAATCCAGGTCGGCGGTCTGCTGGGCAAGGGCGTCAAGCCCTCCATCTTCCTTCGTGATGTCGAAGACGGCCTGCGCATAGCGTCCGGCGATGCTCTGGGACATGGAAACAGAGTTGGCCACGGTCATCCTTTACGGTTTGCGCAAACCCCGCTGGCGGGCCGGGCTGCTGCCTGGTCTGTCGCGGGGTGCGGGTCGCGGTCGCACGGCTGATGGAGGGTCGTGCAAATCTGCGGCGTCTCTAGCAGGTGATTTCACCCCCGGCAACCTTCTAGGGCAAGGAAAGGCGGGCCTTTGCGACCTTTAGGCAAGGCTGAGGAAAAGAGGTCACGGCCAGCGCTAACACGGCCCCGTGAAGGCGGTCACGGACCTGTGGCAGGATGTCGCATCGGCCGTCACGGCGGCGGCAGCCTGCTCAGCCCGCCGGTCCCCGAGGTCGCGCCGACCGGCCGCGGCCGTGCGACGCCGTCCAGGATTTCTAGCGGGCTGGGGACGTGGATCTTGACGCCAAGGCCTATGGGCGCGCGGCTCTGCTTCGACATCTCGACCAGGATCACGCCGGCAATCAGGACGCGGCTGATGCGGGCGCCGCTACGTTCCCAGAACTGCGCGCTGCGCAGCCAGAAGCGCCGGTCAGAGGGCGGAATATAGATGGCCGAACCGTGCCATTCGGGCTGAAAGCCCGCCCGGCGCAACTGCGTCTCGATCTGCGTCGTTGTGTACGCCCGGCCGAACCCGAAGGGCGTGCGGTCCGTCGCCGCCCAGAGCCCCGCGCGGTTCGGCACCATCGCGATCATCCGCCCACCGGGTCCCAGGCAGCGCCATGCCTCGGACAGCAGTTCGCGGGGATGCTCGCTCGTCTCGAGCCCGTGGAGCATCACCAGCCGGTCGAGGCTGCCGGTCTCGATCGGCCAGGCGGTTTCGTCGCAGAGGACCGCGTGGTTCGGCATCCCTGCCGGCCAGCCCATGACCCCCTGCGGCCCCGGCATCAGCGCCGTCACCCGCCGCGCCGGCGTCAGGTAGGGGCGCAGCATCGGCGCCGCGAACCCGAATCCGGCCATCGTCATCCCGCTGCAGGAATGCGGCGTCCACCTGCCGGTCAGCCGGTCGCGCAGGATTCGCTGCACGACGCGTCCCAGCGCGCGCTGATAGTAGAAGCGCCGCAGTTGGTCGATGTCGTGATGCATTGCGCAGGGGCCCCGGTTTTGACAGGCTCAGGTGACCACAAGGGGAAGGATTTGCCAATGCCGCTGGACCTCGTCACGCTGCGCTGCCTGAAGGACAACTACGCCTACCTGCTGCATGGCGACGCCGGCACCGTGCTGATCGACGCGCCCGAGGCGATGCCGGTCCTGACCGAGCTGAACGCCCGCGGCTGGGGACTGGACGCGATCCTGCTGACGCATCACCACGACGACCACGTCCAGGGCGTACCGCAGATCGTCGCCGAGACTGGCGCCCGGGTCATCGGCGCGGATGCCGACGCCCACCGCCTGCCCCCCCTCGACCTGCGCATCCGCCCCGGAGAGCCGCTGGAGGTGCTGGGCGAACCGGTCGATGTGATCGACGTGTCCGGCCACACCGTCGGCCATGTCGCCTTCCACTTTCCCGACAGCGGCCTGGCCTTCACCGCCGACAGCCTGATGGCGATGGGCTGCGGCCGTCTCTTCGAGGGCGATCCAGCGATGATGTGGGCCAGCCTGACGCGCCTGAACGCCCTGCCCGACGAGACGCTGATCTGCTCGGGGCACGACTATTGCACCGGAAACGGCGCCTTCGCGCTGTCGGTCGACCCCGACAACGAGGCACTGCGGCAGCGGCTGGCGGCCATTGCCGCATCCCGCGAACCCTGCGCCCCCGCAACGCTTGAAACCGAACGCGCCACCAATCCGTTTCTCAGGACAGATCAGCTTCGCGATAGGCTTGGCACGGCGGGTGCGACGGATGCAGAGGTCTTTGCGAAGCTGCGCCGGATGAAGGACGAATTCTGACAGGTTCCGGCACCGCGGCGGGCTGTCTCGCTGACGCTTGAAATGGAGGCTATGCGACATCACATCTGCCTCAACCGTGGGAAAAACGTGGCATCTGTCGGAAAAACCACTTGATGCCAGGCGAAATCCACCAAATCTTAAATGCATCGTGACAGTCTGGGCAGGTGGGCAACGTCAGGCCCATACCGCCAGCCGACTGACAGGAGACGACCGTGCCAAGTTTCTCGACCTCTCTGGAACAGGCCATTCACCAGGCGCTTGCGCTGGCGAACGAACATCGACACGAGCTTGCGACGCTGGAACACCTGCTGCTGGCCCTGACCGAGGAACCCGACGCGGTCAAGGTCATGCGCGCCTGCAACGTGGACCTGGACGAACTGCGCAAGACCATCGTCGATTTCATCGAGGATGACCTTTCCACCCTGATCACCGACGTCGAGGGGTCCGAAGCCGTCCCGACGGCTGCGTTCCAGCGCGTCATCCAGCGCGCGGCGATCCATGTCCAAAGCTCGGGCCGGCAGGAAGTGACGGGCGCCAACGTGCTGGTCGCCATCTTTGCCGAGCGCGAATCGAATGCCGCCTATTTCCTGCAGGAAATGGACATGACCCGTTACGACGCGGTCAACTTCATCGCGCATGGCGTGGCCAAGAATCCGACCTTCAACGAACCACGCAAGGTCGCCGGGTCGGAAGAGCCGATCGAACAGAAGCAGGAGACAGCGCAGGAGCAGAAGGACGAAACCGCCCTTGGCAAGTACTGCGTCGACCTGAACGCGAAATCCAAGAAGGGCGATGTCGACCCGCTGATCGGCCGCGAGCCCGAGGTGGAACGCGCGATCCAGGTCCTGTGCCGTCGGCGCAAGAACAACCCGCTGCTGGTGGGCGATCCGGGCGTCGGCAAAACCGCCATCGCCGAGGGTCTGGCGCTGAAGATCACCCGCGGCGAGACGCCCGACGTGCTGGCCGGTGCGACGATCTTCTCGCTCGACATGGGCGCGCTTCTGGCCGGTACCCGCTATCGCGGCGATTTCGAGGAGCGGCTGAAGGCCGTTGTCAAGGAACTCGAGGCGCATCCCGATGCGATCCTGTTCATCGACGAGATCCATACCGTGATCGGTGCGGGCGCGACATCGGGCGGGGCAATGGATGCGTCGAACCTGCTCAAGCCCGCGCTGGCGGGCGGCAAGCTGCGCTGCATGGGATCGACGACCTACAAGGAGTATCGCCAGCACTTCGAGAAGGACCGCGCTCTGTCCCGCCGGTTCCAGAAGATCGACGTGAACGAGCCTTCGGTCCCGGACACGGTCAAGATCCTCATGGGCCTCAAGCCGCATTTCGAGGCGCATCACGACCTGCGCTACACCAATGACGCGATCAAGTCGGCGGTGGAACTGGCCGCGCGCTATATCAACGACCGCAAGCTGCCCGACAGCGCCATCGACGTGATCGACGAAGCGGGTGCCGCCCAGCACCTGGTGGCCGAAAGCAAGCGTCGCAAGACGATCAGCCCAAAGGAGATCGAGGCCGTCGTGGCCAAAATCGCCCGCATCCCGCCGAAGAACGTCAGCAAGAATGATGCCGAGGTTCTGCGCGATCTGGATGCGGCCCTGAAGCGGGTCGTTTTCGGCCAGGACAACGCCATCGACGCGCTCTCCAGCGCGATCAAGCTGGCGCGGGCTGGCCTGCGGGAGCCGGAAAAGCCCATCGGCAACTACCTCTTTGCCGGCCCGACCGGCGTCGGCAAGACCGAGGTGGCGAAGCAACTCGCCTCAAGCCTGGGGGTCGAACTGATCCGTTTCGACATGTCGGAATACATGGAGAAGCACGCCGTCAGCCGCCTGATCGGCGCGCCTCCCGGCTATGTCGGTTTCGACCAGGGCGGGCTTCTGACCGATGGCGTGGACCAGCACCCGCATTGCGTCCTTCTGCTGGACGAGATCGAGAAGGCGCATCCCGACGTCTTCAACATCCTGCTGCAGATCATGGATGCGGGGCGCCTGACCGACCACAATGGTCGGACCGTCGACTTCCGCAACGTGGTGCTGATCATGACCTCGAACGCGGGCGCCGCGGACCAGGCCAAGGCCGCGATCGGCTTCGGCCGC
Organism: Paracoccus beibuensis; assembly: GCF_026162625.1. Taxonomy (GTDB): domain Bacteria; phylum Pseudomonadota; class Alphaproteobacteria; order Rhodobacterales; family Rhodobacteraceae; genus Paracoccus; species Paracoccus beibuensis. The sequence goes on from NZ_JAOTBD010000007.1 coordinate 137,682, forward strand.
GACCGTCGCGAAGGCGAAGATACCGCAGCAATCGAGCGAACCTTCACGCCCGAGTTCCGCAACCGCCTGGACGCGATCATCAGCTTTGCGGCCCTGTCGCGTGACGTGGTGGTCCACGTGGTCGAGAAGTTCGTGCTGCAACTGGAGGCGCAGCTGATGGACCGCAACGTCCATATCGAACTGACGCCCGAAGCGGCGAACTGGCTGGCTGAAAAGGGCTATGACGACCGCATGGGTGCGCGCCCGTTGGGCCGCGTCATCCAGGAGAGCATCAAGAAGCCCCTGGCCGAAGAGCTGCTGTTCGGACGCCTGACCAAGGGCGGCGTCGTCCGCGTCAAGATCGAGGACGACAAGCCCGTCTTCGACATCACCGGCCCCGACGCCCCGCGCATCGGCAAGTCCAAGACGCCGCTTCTGACTGCGGAATAAGGTGCGACACCATCGGCAAGCCCCGCCCGAAACGGCGGGGCTTGTTGCATTCCATCGGGAATGAAGTGCGATATCCGATCATGCAACTTGGCAAGCCGAAGCGCCGCTGGAAGGTCCTGACCGTCGTCGGTGTACGCGCTGGTCCGCACACCGACGCACGGTCGCAGTGGATAGGCCAATGAACACCTTGGACGAACCAACAGCTGCCATGGCCGGTCTCTTTGGTCATGGAAGCCGAAGCCTCTCGTCACCCCCCTTGCGAAAGCATGGCTTTCATCGGATCACATGCCCGCTATGATCTGACCAGCTACTGTCGCTCTGCCTTCCTTGGGCTGAATAGAGGCTCCTGAGAGCTCCTGGTCGGGCGCGGGTAGCCGGTGGCCGAAAACCCTTGCGCATGCATTTCGCAGTCTTGCGAAGCTGCCCGAGAAGCAGGTGGCTCTGATCCGGCTCCCGGCCTCGACAGCTGTGGTTGCCCAGCCCGCCTTCGTTTCCCCCGATCGCACGGTTTGCGAAGGGGCCGCCGAAAGGTTTGGTCGTATCTTGACCGCACGGGTCCGCATCCCGGCGATCAGCAAGCAGGAAGTCTCAGCTTCATTCTGCCAAGTCTGGCCGGATTCCGCCGGAGGCCGCAGCAGAGGTCGTTCCAGCGCGGCAGGTTGCCGTCGCGGGAACAAAGTGAACAGTCAGGCCGCCCAGATCAGCCGCGAAGGGATGAGGCCGCGCAGGGCGTTGCCGAAGAAGATCGGACCGCCGAGATCCGAAAGATCCAGGTCAGCTTCGCGCGCAACGTCATGCCTCAACAGGCTCTCTCGCAGGACGCCCGGCAGCAAACCCCGCTTCAGGGGCGGCGTCAGCAACAGCCCATCGCGCGGCACGAAAAGGCTTGTTATCGTGCCCTCGCAGGGCTGGCCCCGGCTGTTCAGCAGCAGTGCCTCGTCCGCGCCATCAGGCAACGCGGCTCGGGCGGCATCGTAGACGGGGCGGTGCGAGCTCTTGACGGCAAGCCAGGGATCGTCCGGCTTCAGCCGCAGGGCCGAGAAGACAACCCTCCACTCGGCCGGATTCGGAGGCAGCGGCGCGTGGGTCAGCGCGACCCCGCCCAACGCATCGACCGCAAGTCGCGCGCGCAGCACCGTGCCGCGAGGCAGCGTTTCCAGTGCGGCAAGCACCTGGTCGTCGGAAAGGGGGAACCCCACTGCAGCGCAGCCGCGCCGCAGACGCGCCAAGTGCAGCGGCCAGAGCGCGATCCGGCCATCGGCCTCGGCGCGCATCGTTTCGAAGATCGTCAGGCCGTCGGGGATAGGCCCAGGAATGCGGACTTGCACAGCGCCTCCTCCCACTCGGAACCGGCTTCGCTGTCATGCACGATGCCGCCGCCCACGTTCATCCGCAAGAGTCCCGGCGCGGACATCCAAGGCGTGCGGATGGCGACGCTGAACCGCATCGGACCCGCAGGGTCGACCCAGCCAATCGCGCCGCAATAGATGTCGCGCGGGGCGCGCTCAAGCTCGGCGATGATCTGCATCGACCGGATCTTGGGCGCGCCCGTGATCGAGCCGCAAGGGAACAGCGCGCTCAGGATCTGCGCCAATCCGACGCCGGGCATCAGCCGGCCCCGCACTGTCGAGACCATCTGGTGGACCGTCGCGTAATTCTCGACATGGAACAGCTGCGGGACGTTCACGCTGCCAGGGCGGCAGATGCGGCTGATGTCGTTGCGCAGCAGGTCCACGATCATCAGGTTTTCGGCGCGGTCCTTTTCGGACCGCTGAAGAGCTGCGGCGGCGGCGGCGTCCTCGGCCGGGGTGGCGCCGCGGGGGGCGGTTCCCTTCATCGGCCGCGTCTCGATGATGCCGTCGCCGTCGACGGCAAAGAACAGTTCGGGGCTGCGCGACAAGACGACCGGGCCGCCAATGTCGACGAATGCGCCCTCGCCCACCGGCTGGCGCGCGGCCAGGGCGGCAAAGATCGACAGCGGATCGCCAGAGACCTCGGCCTCCAGCGGGAAGGTGAGGTTGATCTGGTAGGTGTCGCCAGAGCGGATGTAATCATGCACCGCCGCGATGGCCGCATCGTAGCGCGACCTGCTCCACAACGGGCGAACTGCGCCGATGGTGACGTCGTCCGGTTCGGGCAAGGGCGGCGCGGGACTCGGGGCGTCAAAGACTCCCATCAGGATCAGCGGCATCTCTCGGTCGTCCGGCATCAGGTCGGTCAGCCGCGGCGTCAGCGCATGCCCCAGTTCATAGGACAGGTAGCCGGCCAGCCAGCAGCCCCGCGCCTGCGCCGCCTGCATCGCCGCGAATGCCGGGCCGACACCCTGCGGCGTGTCGGCCCGGATCACGGTCTGCGGCGCCGTAAACAGCGTGCCGCCCGGCAGTGGGCCGGTGTCAAAGCGGATCTGTCCCGTGCTCACGCCTTGGCCCGTGCCTTGCCTTCGCGGACCTTGGCCGCCAGGTCGCGGGCGACGGCGAAGGCACCCTTGATGCGATCGGCATCGGTCGCGAAGTCTCGCTTCAGGACGACCTTGTTGTCGGTGACCTTTGCGGTGCCGCGTTCGTCGGCCAGGTAGTCGACCAGGCCCGCCGGGTTCGGGAACTTGTCCATGTGGAACTGCACCGTGACGCCCTTGGGCCCGGCATCCAGTTTCGAGATGTTGGCGCGCTTGGCCATCGCCTTGATGCGGATGACCAGCAGCAGGGTGTTCACCTCGCGCGGCAGGGGGCCGAAGCGATCGATCAGCTCGGCGGCGAACCCCTCCAGCTCGACCTTTGTCGTCAGCTCGGCCAGCCGACGATAGAGGCCCAGGCGCACATCCAGGTCGGGAATATAACTTTCGGGAATGGTCACGGGTACACCCAGGTTCAGCTGCGGCGCCCATTCGTCCTCGGGCGTGCCCTCCAGCTCGCCGGATTTCAGCTTCGCGATCGTCTCCTCCAGCATCTGCTGGTAAAGTTCGAACCCGACTTCCTTGATATGGCCGGACTGTTCTTCGCCCAGCAGGTTGCCGGCACCGCGCAGGTCCAGATCCTGCGACGCAAGGTTGAAGCCCGCGCCCAGACTGTCGATCGACCCCAGGAACTTCAGCCGCCGCATCGCCTGCGGGGTCAGCGGCACGCGCGGCTTGGTGGTCAGATAGCAATAGGCGCGGGTCTTGGACCGCCCTACCCTGCCCCGGATCTGGTAAAGCTGCGCCAGGCCGAACATGTCCGCCCGCCAGACGACCATCGTGTTCGCCGTCGGGATATCCAGCCCCGATTCGACGATGGACGTCGCCACCAGCACGTCGTGGCTGCCGTCATAGAAGGCGTTCATCCGTTGGTCCAGATCGCCCGCCGCCAGCTGCCCGTGGGCGACGACATAGCTGACCTCGGGCATGTTCTCCTTCAGCCAGTGTTCCACATCCGGCAGGTCGGTCAGGCGCGGGACGACAAAGAAGCTCTGGCCGCCGCGATACTTCTCGCGCAGCAGCGCCTCGCGAATGGTGACGCTGTCGAATTCGCTGACATAGGTGCGGATCGCCAGGCGGTCGACGGGCGGCGTGCCGATCACCGACAGGTCGCGCACGCCGGTCAGCGACAGCTGCAGCGTCCGCGGAATGGGCGTCGCGGTCAGGGTCAGGACGTGGATGTCGCTGCGCAGCTCCTTAAGACGCTCCTTATGGGCGACGCCGAAATGCTGCTCCTCGTCGATGACCAGCAGGCCAAGGTTCTTGAATCGCACCTGCTTGGCCAGGACCGCATGGGTGCCCACCACGATGTCGACCGAGCCGTCCGCCAGTCCCGCGCGGGTCGCCGACGCGTCCTTGGCGCTGACGAAACGCGACAGCGGACGCACATTGATCGCCGTCCCGCGGAAGCGTTCGGCAAAGCTGCGATAGTGCTGACGGGCCAGCAGCGTGGTCGGCGCCACCACCGCGACCTGCATCCCCTGCGACGCGGCGATGAAGGCCGCGCGCATCGCGACCTCGGTCTTGCCGAAACCCACGTCGCCCACGATCAGGCGGTCCATCGGACGACCGGCCGCCAGATCCTCGGCCACATCCTCGATGGCTGACATCTGGTCGTCGGTCTCGGAATACGGGAAGCGGGCCGCAAACTGCTGCCAATCGTGGTCCTCGGGCTCCAGCACCGGTGCCGGGCGCAGCAGGCGTTCGGCCGCGATGCGCATCAGCTTGTCCGCGATCAGCTTGATGCGCTCCTTGAGCCGCGCTTTGCGCGCCTGCCACGCGCCGCCGCCCAAGCGGTCCAGCAGGCCCTCCTCGTGGCCATATCGGCTCAGCAGCTCGATGTTCTCGACCGGCAGGTACAGGCGGTCACCGCCAGCATATTCCAGCGCCACACAGTCATGCGGCACCTTCATCGCCATGATCGTCTCGATGCCGGTATAACGCCCGATGCCGTGTTCGACATGGACGACCAGATCGCCGGGGCTCAGCGTCTGCGTGTCCTTCAGGAAATTGTCGGCCTTGCGGCGCTTCTTCGCGCCGCGGATCAGCCGGTCACCCAGCACGTCCTGTTCCGAGATGACGGCGATATGGCCAAGCGCCGCGCCCTCGGCCACGAAGCCCTCGTTCAGCGGCCAGACCGCCAGGCCAAGCGCGCCCGGCTGGTCCGGCAGATCGCGCAGGTCCGCGATGGGCTTGGCACCCGTCAGCCCCTCATCCGCCAGCAGCCCCGCCAGACGGTCGCGCGCCCCGTCCGAGAAGCTGGCGACGATCACCCGGTGGTCGCGAGCCAGCTTGCAGACATGATCGGCAAGCGCGCCAAACAGGTTCACCTGCTCGGCCTGCCGTTCGGGGGCAAAGTTCCGCCCCGGCCGGCCGCCCGCGTCCAGCACCCCCGGCCCCGGCGGCTGGTTCAGCACCGACAGGCGCAACACGCGATGCGGACCCAGCCAGGCCGCCCATTCGTCCTCGGTCGGGAACATCGCGTCAGGGGGAACGGGCTTGTAGACCGTGTCGCTGCGCCCCTTCGCAGCCATTGCCGCGCGCCGCGCCTCGAATTGTTCGCGGATCATGGTGCGGCGTGCATCCATCACCTGCCCCACATGGTCGTCCAGGACGACCGAGGCGCCGGGAAGATAGTCGAACAGGCTCTCCATCCGGTCGTGGAACCAGGGCAGCCAATGTTCCAGCCCCTGCGCCTTCTGCCCCGCGCTGACCGTTTCATAGAGCGGGTCGCTCGTGCCGCCGCCGTATTCGGCGCGATAGTTCTGGCGGAAGCGCGTGATGGCGTCGTCGTCGAGGATCACCTCGGACATGGGCGCCAGCTCGATCCGGTTCAGCTTTTCGGTCGTGCGCTGGGTTTCGGCATCGAAGCGGCGCGCGCCGTCCAGCACGTCGCCGAACAGGTCCAGCCGAATTGGTCCAGTCGCCCCCGGCGGGAAGATGTCGATGATGCCGCCCCGCACGGCATAGTCGCCGGGTTCTGTCACGGTCGGGCTTTGCGTGAAGCCCATGCGGACCAGGAAGCTGCGCAGCGCGCCTTCGTCGATGCGGTCGCCGACGCGGGCGGTGAAGGCGGTGTCGCGGACCAGGTCACGCGCCGGCACCCGCTGCAGCACCGCGTTCAGCGTCGTCAGCAGGACGAACGGCCCCTTGATCTTGCCCTGCGCCAGCCCTGCCAGCGTCGCCATCCGGGCGGCCTGGATCTCGGCTGCCGGGGAAACGCGGTCATAGGGCGTGGTGTCCCAAGCCGGAAAGTCCAGCACCGGCACCCCGGGCGCCAGGAAGGCCAGCGCGGCGCGGGTCGCGGCCATGCGCCGGTCGTCGCGGGCGACGTGGATCACGGGCGCGCCGCGGTTTTCGGGACGCGCCGCTTCGCGGGCGATCAGCGCCGCATCATAGCCTTCGGGCGCGCCAGAGAGGATCAACTGCTGGGACATGACCGGTGACCTAAGGCAGGCGGCGCGGAAGTCAAGCGAGCTAGAGCCCGTTCGGATGCATGATCGCCCACAACGTCCCCCACAGAACGGTCACGGCGACGGCGGCGATCGACAGGATCGTCGTCATCACCCGGTGCCAGGACATCCGGCGCGTCGCCTCGGCCCCCGCCTCGGCCAGCGTCAGCCGCCCGTCATGGGCGGCCCGGATGACCGGCATCAAGCGGCGCGCCAAGCGGGCGCGCATCCAGAAGAGCAGCCAGAACGGCACCAGCAGCAGAACGACCGCCTGCGCCAGCTCAAGCCAGAAGACGAAGCCGAGAATAGCCAGCGACGTCAGCAGGAAGCTGGTCACGCCAAGGAAGACGGCCCCTTCGCGCGGCCCCAGTTGCCAGCGCGGCAGCACCAGCGACAGCCAGTCCAGAAGCATGATGACGGCCGCACCCTCGGGGTCGCCCTTGGCTTGCGCGGCGCGGGCGCGGGCCAGCACCTCGGACGGGACGCCAAGGACGCTGCGACCGGTCGCCGACCACATGCCGATCAGCGTCAGCCAGTACCAGATCGTCATGAAAGACCGGCTGTCCAGAAGGCCGACCAGGCTGTCGATTTGCGGCACGGGCGGTTCCTTGTCCTTGGCTGCGCGCGACCTTAGAACGGGTTTCGACCAAGGAAAAGCGTCCGCTCGTTCCCATTTGACAGGAGGCCCGCATGGCCAACCCGATCATTGCCCCGTTTCCGGCCACCCGCCTGCGCCGCCTGCGCCGAAATGCCAACATTCGCGCCATGGTGTCGGAGCGGAACCTGACGCCCGCGAACCTGATCTGGCCGATCTTCGTGACCGAGGTTGCGGGTGCCGAAGGCGAGATCGTGTCCATGCCGGGCGTCGAGCGGCTGACGCTGGACGGTGCGCGTCGCGCGGCCGAACGCGCGGCGCGGCTGAACATCCCGGCCATCTGCATCTTTCCCCATTCCGATCAGGCCAGCCGGACCGAAGGCTGCGAACGCGCCTGGGACCCCGACAATATCGGCAACCTTGCGATCCGCGCCGTCAAGGAAACCGTGCCGGACCTGGTGGTGATGACGGACATCGCGCTGGACCCCTATAACGCCAACGGCCATGACGGCCTTGTTCGCGACGGAGAGATCCTGAACGATGAAACCGTCGAGGCGCTGGTCCGAATGGCGCTGGTCCAGGCCGAATGCGGCGCCGACATCCTTGGGCCGTCGGACATGATGGACGGGCGCATCGCCGCACTGCGTGGCGCGCTGGAGCGGGAGGGCCACAAGCATGTGGCCATCCTGTCCTATGCGGCCAAGTTCGCATCCGCCTTCTATGGCCCCTTCCGCGACGCGGTGGGTGCCTCGGGGCGGCTGGTCGGCGACAAGAACACCTACCAGATCAATCCCGCCAACCGCGGAGAGGCGATCCGCTGCGTGGCCCGCGACCTGGCCGAGGGCGCGGACATGGTGATGGTCAAGCCCGGCATGCCCTACCTGGACATCTGTCGCGCCGTGAAGGACGAATTCGGCGCGCCGACCTTCGCCTACCAGGTCAGCGGCGAATACGCGATGATCGAGGGCGCGATCCGCAACGGCTGGCTGTCGCGCGACGCGATGGTCGAAAGCCTGCTGGGGTTCCGCCGGGCAGGCTGCGACGGCGTCCTGAGCTATTTCGCGCCCACCGTGTCCGAGATGCTGGCGTGACGGGCGCGGCTGGCGTATCGTCCGCCCCAAAGGGCCGCCACGAGCCCGGATCACCGACACGAGGCGACAGATGAGCACGTTCAACACCCTATCCCGCCGCCGCCTTCTGGCCACCGGCGGCGCCGCGCTGCTGGCGGCGGGCTGCACCAATGCCGTCGGCAGCAATGCCGCCGCACAACTGGATGCCCGCGTCGACCAGACGCACCAGTACTTGGTCACCAACTATCCCGCAGCCGAGCCGATGTTGCAGAACGCGCGCGGCGTTCTCTACATGCCGCTGATGACCGAGGCCGCGCTTGGGGTGGGCGGCGCCTATGGCCAGGGCGCGCTTCGGATCGGCGGGCAGACGGTCGACTATTATTCTGCCACCCGCGCGACCGTGGGGTTCCAGGCCGGTGCGCAGCAATACGCCCATGTGCTGATTTTCCAGACCGACCAGTCGCTGGCGGCATTCCGTGCGGCACCGGGCTGGGTCGCCGGCGCCGGTGCCTTCTATGCCTTGCCCGATGGCGGCATGGCGGTGGGCGCGGACACGTTCTCGGCGCAGTTCCCGGTGGTGGCGATGATCTTCGGCCAGTCCGGCCTGATCGCCGGCGCGTCCATCGAGGGCACCAAGTACACCCGGATCATCCCGTCGGCACTGCCCGAACTGCGCTTTGGCAATCTCGGCCTGCCGCCGCTCGGAATGCCGGGCTAGATCCCCGGCCGCTTCAACCCGCCGAAGAACTGCGCGAAGCAGAAATCACGCCGAGGTCAGGTGCCGCAGCCCATGGGTGACGTCGGCCCTGACCGCCAGTCGCAGCGCGGGTTCGTCGCCCGCACGCAGGGCCGCCAGGATCATCCGGTGGTGGCGCGGCGGCTCGTTGCGCCTGACGCGCCCATAGAGCGCGCGCATCGTCGGCCCCAGCTGCAGCCAGATCGTTTCCAGCATCGCCAGCATCGCCGGGGCCTGCGCCCGCAGATACAGCATCCGGTGGAAATCCAGGTTGCAGCGGATATAGCCCACGGCGTCGTGACGCTCGACCGCATCGGCGATGCGGCCGTTCATCGTCGCAAGCCGGTCGATCAGCGCAAAATGTGCCCGTGGAAGCGCACGGCTGGCCAGTTCGGGCTCGATCAGTGCACGAAGGGAGGCAAGCTCCTCGATCCGTTCGTCCGAAAGCGCCGGCGTCGCGACCCGACCAGAGCCGGAGAGAGTCAAAGCCCCTTCGGCGACGAGGCGCCGCACCGCCTCGCGCGCGGGCGTCATCGACAGGTGGTGGTCGCGGGCGATCCCGCGCAGGGTCAGCGCCTTGCCGGGAGGAAGCTCTCCCAGCATGATCTGGCTGCGAAGCGTGCGGTAGAGCCGCTCATGCGCGGCAAGATCGGTGGGGCGTGCGGCGGTCATCGGCCAGATGTGATCACGAAACGACGCGGCGTCAATCCGAGAATCGCCACAGCATCAACTCTCCGCCACGGGCCTTCAGCCAAGCCCGGTGCGGGGCATGACCGGGCATCAGCGACTCGACCGCGGCCCAGAAGCGCGGCGAGTGATCCATGTGCGCCAGGTGCGCGACCTCATGGGCGGCGACATATTCCAGCACCGCGGGTGGCGCCATCGCAAGACGCCAGGAATACATCAGGCGGCCGTCATGGGTGCAGCTGCCCCACCGCGACCGCGTGTCGCGCAAGGCGATGGCGCGATAGGGGCGCTGCAGCCGCGCGCTCAGCCGGTCGCTGGCGGCGCGCAACCTGACAAGTGCAACGGTCTTCAGCCAGGCGGCGACGACCGGTCCCGCGGGCCGGTTGTGGGGAACCAGCAGGGCATGCCCGTCGACCGTCGGGCGGCGCACCTGTGCCGGCGTGACGATCAGATCCTGCCCCTCGACCGGCACCCGCACCCCGGCTGCCACGATCTGCCGCGGCGGGATACGCGCCACCGCCTGTTGCAGCCAGGACAGGCGCGACTCGGCAAAGGCCTGCCCCTCGGTCACCGGAACGTGGGCCGGCAGCGTCAGCACCACGCCAGAGCCGTCACGGGGCACGCGCAGCGTCATCCGCCGTGCCCGTCCGGTGCGTCGCAACCGCACCGCCAGACCGTCCTGAAGGATAATCCGCTGATCGCCGCTTGCCATGCCCGCCCCGGCCTGCCAGATAAAGCCTTTGACACCCCTTGGCCACTGTGGCAGGGGGTCGCCCGATTTCCCCCTAATCGCGGCTGAAGGAGAATACCATGCCCAAAGAGGAATGGGGCACCAAACGCCTGTGCCCGCACTGCGCCACCCGGTTCTACGACCTCAAGGCGGACCCGATGACCTGCCCGGCCTGCGGCAACCAGTTCACGCTCGACAGCCTGACCGATGGCCGTGGCAAGACGCTGGTCAGCGAGAAGACCTCGCCGCGCAACCGGAACGACGATCTGACGGATGAAGAGGAAGATATCGCCGATGATTCCGGCGACATCGACGACGATCTTCTCGAAGAGGACGACGACGACGGCGACGTGTCGCTGGACGACATCGCGGATGTCGCCGACGACGAAGAAGAGTGATCTGCAGGGGCCGCGCCGTTGAAGCGCGGCCCTCTTTTCGTTTCCGATCCCCGCCCACATTTATATCCGCGGCAACCGGAATGCCGGCGATGCCGTATTACGCGGAGAAATCGTGGCTTGGTCTGATCGTCCAAGGCCGATCCTTGTCCAAGCCGGCAACGCGGAAAAAGCCGGCTCTGCTGACCGCCAGAAGAAAAGTCCAGCTTCGGCATTTTTTCCGCTTGCAGCCCCCGCGGATGGCCCATATAGACCCTACACGCAGCGGCGTACAGACGCTCTGCAGACCTCCGGTGGGGCCATAGCTCAGTTGGTAGAGCGCTTGAATGGCATTCAAGAGGTCAGGGGTTCGACTCCCCTTGGCTCCACCATTAATCACTTTGTTCGTGAGATATTCGCGTTAGGCAGTAGTTCCTGCCTAGCTGCCTGGGTCATTCTGCCTGGATTTCCGACGAGCCAGAGGCCAGCCCCTCGAATGTTCGCAGAAAGGCATTCCGGCCCCCGCTCAGGCCTGCGACACCTTGATCAGGCCCAGCTTTACGACCTCCGGGTAGCTGAGTTGGTCGTGCCCCGGCAGGGTCAGCAGGATTTGCCCGCTGTCATGGTGCTTCCGATGGGGAAGACCCGCCGCCTTGATGCCATCCGTGACAGACGCGGGTGGATCACGTCACGCGATTGCGTGAAATGCTGCCAGCCCACGCATAGAGCCCTCAGGATATCCGAGATCATCTGGGGACGCCTGAGGGTTGCCCTCAGGTGGCATTTTTTTGATCAACTCCATGATCAACCACGGAGGAGGTAGTAACCTAGCAGGAACCTTAAGGTAACCTTTGATGGGGAACCTAGGAGAACTACGCCCTTTCAGCGGATTGCGCGGCCCTGGCGGTGCCGGTTCTTTGGATGTCCTTCAACGATCCCGCTGAATAGCCCCATGTTTCGTGGACGCCTTCTTCGCTCATTTTGCGGCAAGGAGGCCATGATGGGCACAGGCAATGTCACGGACGAGTTCAAGCGCAATGCGGTCGCGCAGAGCACGGACGGGAGCTATCCGGTCAACGAGGTCTCGGACCGGCTCGGTGTAGGCACGCACTCGCTCTACGCGTGGAAGCGGAAGTTCGCGAAGGCGGCTTCGCGCGACAGCGGGAAGGACGCCGAGATCCGGCGGCTGAAGCGCGGCTTGGTCCGAGTATCGAGGGAACGTGACATCCTCAAAGAAGCCATCGGTGGGTTCAACCTGTCAGCGCAACATCTTTGATCCGAGATGTTCTGGAGGGACCCGCGATGGGACGGACCGGTCGCCCGGGCTTGTCGCATGATCAGAAGACCGAACTTTGGCGCCGTTGGAAGGCCGGGGGAGACGCTGAGTGGTATCGAGCGGGCTTTGGGCAGGCATGCCGCTTCGGTGTTTGGC
>NZ_JAOTBD010000080.1 GCF_026162625.1 Paracoccus beibuensis
CACCCAGGGAAGTGAGAAACGAATTCTTGGCACACATTGCGAAACGCATTCCCATCAAACGATGAAAAGGACTTCGCAATACCGCCTCAGCTAAGCAACGTGGGGCTCAGACGCCGCTTACGCCGCTTCGTCAAGCGCGTCGAATTGAAAGGTTCTCCCATCGCCGAGGAGATGCTGCGCCAGATCGCGTTGCTGTATCACATCGAGAAGACAGTGCGCGGCCAGACCCCCGGCCGTCCGCCTGGCCGCCCGACGTGAGCAAGCCGCGCCGATCATCGCTGCGCTCAAGCCCTGGCTGGAGACGCAACTCTCCCGTATCCCCCAGAAGTCCCTGCTGGCCGAGGACATCCGCTACACCCTCGCCCACTGGCAGGGCCTGATCCGCTTCCTTGACGACGGCACCCTTGAACTCGACACCAACCCGGTCGAGAACCAAATCCGCCCGATCGCGCTGACGCGGAAGAACGCCCTCTTCGCCGGCAACGAGGTCGGCGCCGAGAACTGGGCTATGCTCGCCTCGCTCGTCGCCACCTGCAAAATGTCCGGCGTGAACCCCGTCGATTACCTCGCCACCACCCTGCACGCCGTCATGGACGGCCATCCCAAAGCCCGTATCGAAGAACTCATGCCTTGGAGCTTCGCGCAGACCTCAAGCCTCGCCGCATAGAACCGCGCCGTCGCGCTTACGGAAAGTCACGCGAAAGGGACGTCCGACACGGGACCAGTGCGTTGCGATATTGTCTGTTTGAACAAAGAGCCGGAAATCCTGTCTTGGCGTGGTGCCGCAAGGTACAACGCAAGCGTTGCTCTGCAGTTTGCCAATGAGTGAGTTTGAAAAGAAAAATCAGACTCTTGGAGGATTTCAGAGACCCACGTGGCGCACCGATGCTCCCAATAAAATATGTCGAGCGGATTGTATCCGTAATCTAACACACTGAACAAAGCTACAGAATCCGCAAAGCTTTGGAATTCGCCTTCATAGGCTAGCCATTGTGGCGTTGATTGTTCCAAGAGACCGCGGACATTTACAATATCCGCCCCATTGCCAGGCCAGTAGGCCCTACCAATCTCGAACAGGTTCGACCGAAGGTGAAGCGGCTTCTTCTCCGCTTTCCTGTCCTTCATCCATTGGTGATATGCCATCGCAATTTGGCGATGGTGGTTGTACCAGCACCACTTCCGCAGAATTTTGTCGAACGCCGGATCGGGGACCGGCCCTATCACAGGCAGCGAGCTGTTCTTTGTCGGAACAAGGTCGATGTTAGGAGCAAGCGTCGTGTGGCGAAGGCCAAGTTGATGGCATATCGCTGACGCCACTGTGGCATCTTTATGGTGCTTGTTGTTGAACGAATAACTGAAATAATGAAAATTACAACGATGTTCGCCCAGTGCCGCTAGTGTATATCGGGAATCAACGCCTGCCGTCATGGAGACTAGGACATCGAAGTCTTCTGTCAGCCGAGACAATTGAGGATCGACCGTTTCAGAAACGCGACGGACTAACTCCGGAATGTTTGCGCACTCTTCTCTGGAAGATCTGGGGAAATACCGCGCAACTTTCCCGGTAATCAAAGACAAGGATGTATTAGGAGTCAGCAATCTTATGCCCTTTGCCGGGGTCAATCTCCCGATTACTCCTCCCTTCCAAGCTTTTGTATCGTCAAGGTACAGCTGGCGGAACTCGAATGCCTGCTCCTGCAATTCACGAAGCATTCTTATGTTCGAGCTGACCTCCAAATCCTCATCGTAGCAAATCTTGAGCATATGCGTCGCGTCGCCATAAATTCGCAAGTCGCTACGGGTGCATCGCACCACCACCCAGCGACCTGTTAGGCGATCCAGGGAGGAAAGAAAGTTGCTTTCGCTCTGCTGAGCAAGGACGTGAGCAAGATCTGATATGTTGGTAGCGGGTTGGTCAATATGGAGACAGAGTCCGACGATAGTGACCTCGTTTTCACCGCAAACGCTGTGGGCGGTCGGAGTATCCGGGCTCGTGAGGAGTACTCGGCCATGCGCCAAGGGGGTTGCTGTCAAAGTTGCTGCTAAAGGGCGGTTGCCTCGTGCACCATTCAAGATTGCGTATGAAAGTGGCGGGTTCGCTTCCATGACTATTCCTTATTTTGCAACGCTTTAGACCCATTAGAACAAGCAGGTATGAAGCTCTATGGCAGCGGGAGACCTGAGTTTTCCATCAAGTAGATAACACTGTCCACTCTTAAAGCCCCTCCCTCCTCCGGCAGGCTTTTTTATATCAGGAGACATCATGACCCCTACCTTCAAGCGCGGCAGCTGACCCGCGTCGGATCTGCCGGAGGCTGATTTCACTTAGTGACGGGGACATGGTTCCAGAGCGGCGTGGAAGCTTGCCTCGGCTTCTGCTGGCGGGATGTTCCCGATCGACTCGAGCAGGCGGCGGTTGTTGAAGCGGTCGACCCATTCGAGGGTGGAATTCCACCTCCTCGAAGATGCGCCACGGTCCGCGCCGATGGATGCCCTCTGCCTTGAACAGGTCGTTGATTGTCTCTGCCAGGGCGTGTCGTAGCTGTCACGGACGCTGCCGACCGAGGATTCGATGCCTGCCTGGCCCAGCCTCTCGGTGTATTTGATTGAGAGGTATTGGGCAGATTCAACCGGTCGTCGCAACACCCCATGATTGGAGATGTTGTTGATGTCAGGAAGACGGAAGTCGGAGCGTTCGACGCGACGCAAATTATCCTCGCCAAGTCGGCCACCAGTCTGGCAGCGTGAGCATCTGTGCCGGTTCTGGCGGGAGATTGCAGC
>NZ_JAOTBD010000081.1 GCF_026162625.1 Paracoccus beibuensis
GTAAGCGGCGGTTGCGCCCCACGCGCTTTCAGCTTGAAGGCTCGAAGTTCCAGGGTAGCAGGTCGTCGATCCTTGCTTGCGGGTGACCGGTGGCCACCGCTTCCAAAGTTGCCCTGAGGTAGGCGAAGGGCTCGACGCCGTTGATCTTTGCGGTGGCAATCAGGGAGGCGATGCGTGCCCAGGATCGACCGCCCTCGTCATGGCCGGCGAAGAGCGCGTTCTTGCGGGTCAGAGCGATCGGGCGGATCAGGTTCTCGACGTTGTTGGAGTCGATCTCGACGCGGCCGTCGCGCAGGAAGGTCTGCAACCCGTCCCAGTGGCGATGGATATAGGCCAGCTTCTCGCCGAGGCGCGACTTCATCGATACGCGCCGACACTGCAGCTGAAGCCATTCCCCGAATGCAGCGACCAGCGGCGCAGTGCGCGCCTGGCGGGCCGACAGCCGCTGGCCAGGACCCATGCCGCGGATCTCGGCCTCGATCCGGTAGAGCCCGGCGATCTGGCGCAGTCCCTCGGCTGCGATCTCGGAGCCGTCGCGGTCGAAGACCTCCTTCAGTTTTCGCCGGGCATGCGCCCAGCAATGAGCGACGGTGACCGGCGCGCCGCCTGTCCGGGATGGGCGCGTCAGGCGGTTGTAGCCAGTGTAGCCATCCAGTTGCAGGATGCCGTCAAAGCCCTGCAGGATGCGCTCTGCGTTCTCGCCCGCGCGGTCGGGCGCATAGGTGAAGACCACGCCGGGGGGATCGCCTCCGCCCCATGAGCGGTCATCGCGCGCCAAGGCCCAGAGATAGCCCGTCTTCGTCCGCCCCCGGCCGGGGTCCAGCACAGGGGCTGTTGTCTCGTCCATGAACAGCTTGGTTGACGTCTTCAGGTGTTCGGTCAGCCGATCAACCACCGGGCCGAGGTGGAAGGCGGCGGTGCCGATCCAATCGGCCAGCGTGCTGCGGTGAAGCTCGATGCCCGCGCGGGCGAGGATCTGGCTCTGGCGATACAATGGCAGGTGATCGGCATACTTGCTGACGAGGACATGCGCGAGGACACCCTCGGTCGGCAGGCCGCCCTCGATCAGGTGCGCGGGCGCCGGTGCTTGGGACACACCCTCGGCACAGTGACGGCATGCATATTTGGGACGGATGGTCACGATGACCCGCAGTTGCGCGGGCACGATATCCAGCCGCTCGGTCCGGTCTTCGCCGATGCGGTGCATCTCGCCACAGCCACACGGACAGAGCAGGCTGTCCGGCTCGATGACCTGCTCAAAGCGCGGCAGGCTTGCCGGAAGATGTCCGCGATTGCGGCGTGCGGCTCTAGGCGAAGGCGTGCGGGGGCCAACCTCTGCATCCTGCCGGGTCTCGGCCTCGGCCACGGCGGTTTCCAGGTCCTCGAAAGCCAGCTGGCGCTCGTCGTCGTTCAGCTTTTCCGAGCGTTTGCCATGCACGGCCTCGTTCAGCTCGGCGATCAGATGCTCCAGCCGCCGGTTGGCTTCCCGCAGCACATCCCGTTCGCGCAGCACGGCCAGCACAGCTGCACGCTGGCTTTCGGGGATGACGGACAGGTCGACGGACGGGACTGCGGACATGTCGCGATCATAGCCCGGTCAACCTGATATTGCTCGTCTTTTCTGTTGTTTAAGTCATTCAGCAACGGCCGGCTTCGGGGTCTCCAGAGGCCGGACCCGCCGCCAGTCGAGGCCAGCAAAAAGCGCCTCGAACTGCGTTCGGCTCAAGGTCAGGGCGCCGTCCCGGACGGCGGGCCAGGTGAAGCTGTCGGCCTCGAGGCGCTTGTAAGCCATCACCAGGCCACTGCCGTCCCAGAACAGGATCTTCAACCGGTCGGCCCGCTTCGAGCGGAACACAAAGATCGTGCCGGTGAAGGGGTCTTCCGCCAGCATCGACTGCGCCAGCGCCGCCAACCCGTCATGCCCCTTTCTGAAGTCCACCGGCTTGGTTGCCACCAGGATCCGCATGCCCTGCGAAGGCATCAGCACGGCGCGGCTCCGAGCGCCCGGACGATCTCGGCCAACCGAACGGCGGGCGTGTCCGCCGCCAGTTCGAGCCTCACCTCACCGACCACGATCCGGATCTGCTCTCCAGCCGGCCGCCTGTCGCAGGAAGGTGGCGCTGGCGCCGGATCGCAGACCACAAGCGGGGCAAAAACCGGCTCGTCGGCTGGTGCAGATGGCAGCACCAGCTTGCCTTGCTTCGCCAGCCGCCGCCACGCCGACAGCTGGTTCGGCTGCACACCATACCTGTCCGCCACGGCATTCACCGTGGCACCCGGCTCCAGCGTATCGGCGACCACAAGAGCCTTCACCTCATCCGGCCACCGACGATGCCCCGAGGCATAGATCTCAACACCCAGGGAAGTGAGAAACGAATTCTTGGCACACATTGCGAAACGCATTCCCATCAAACGATGAAAAGGACTTCGCAATACCGCCTC
>NZ_JAOTBD010000082.1 GCF_026162625.1 Paracoccus beibuensis
CACCGCCCATGGCGGGCAGCCGCCTGCCGTGGTTTACTTCAACACCATCGAAACCGATCAGCAGGCGCAGGCAGTAGCTTAAATCAGCCGGAAAACTGTCCAAGGATCGAGGAGTAGCTCACTCTTCACCGATGAGAAACGCTACAATTTCCTTAAAGCCGCCGGATATGACACCGACTAGACGCAACCCGCTCTAGAACGGTGATCACGCTAGGTTAGCCTTAGAAGTATGTTGGTTTCGAGCTGATGATGGCGGCCAACCTGTTTCGACCGTCCGTTTTGCTGGCCGATCGCGATCATGACGCGGACAGCGTCAAGGCGCGCGATGCTCTGCCGGTCGTCCCGATCCGCAAGCTCCACACAAGGCGTTCGCATTTGATAGGGTACTATCTCATGCGCAGCCTGGTCGAGCGATGTTTCAACAAGCTCAAGAACGCCCGGCCGGTCGCAGCCCGCTTCGACGAAACGTCGGAAGGCTCTCGGGCTTCATCGACATCACCTTGGTGCACGTTTGGCCTGAGTCTTCGGCATGATCTAGGCAGCAAGGGCTGAGGTCCCAGGCAGTACGTCGGTGCCAGCCTGCTTGCACCCTCACGTCAACAACCTGGCCCTCTCGCTGCGAGAGAGTCTCACCGTCCGGTCGTACAGGTCGCGTGCTGCGTCAGGAAGGCCTGATGATACCCCACATGACTGCCTGATGCTGCAGCCTATCCCGCAGATCCCGATATTCGGCATTATGGGAATAGGCGCCTATGGCCGAGAGGATCATTGTCAGATCCTTCGCCGAGACATACGGGCGCAGGTCGGTTTGGTGCTGGTTCTGGCACATGAAACACTCGTTCAACTTGTTAATAATGTACAAGGTTAAGTACCGCGGAACCGCGTCCGACAGAACATGTCTTTTCGCACAGGTTGCTTGCAAACTTTCTGATCAAACCTCCGGTTGCTCCGATCGTGAATTTATCAGGGCCAGAGGCAACTCGCCGGAGCGGTTGCTGCGAAAAGCCGCTATGAACTGGGCTTGAAGCCCATCGCGACACGGCGCAAATTTTCACGGCCTCTGCGTGCGTCCCTCGCACCTCTGGTGGTGCCTTCAGAACGTCGACGATGGGGCCAGTGTAGAACTTCCAAAGTTTGGCTTGAGCAAGCAGACGGTGTAAGCGACAGCCTCTGGCAGACCGGCTCCACGGATGGGCGGTTCCGGCTTTTGCTGAAGAAACTCTGACGGCATGATTCGCAACCGTTGTCCATACGACACGGTTCATGGGTGGGCGAGCAAGGTCCGCAATTTCTAGGCGACCTCACACGGGCGGGCCAACGACGTGCGCGACGTCGTGCTGCATTTCGCGACCTCGTAATGACAGAAATGCAGGCGCCGCCGCCCCCGCGCCGGTGACGCAGTTCCGATCACGTCCGGAGCTTCAGTTATCCGGCGGCGGCATGCACCGAGCAACTCAGTGGCGCCGAGGCCTGCGATGAAAAGGAAAAAGCCGGTTGATGCGGCCTCGCCGCAGGCCCAGAGGCTCGGCGGGCGGGCCGACAGCGGCACAAGGGTATGGTGCTGTTGCGCATCAGGTGATGCGCGCGCGTCCCTTTACCCGAGAGCCGCCATATCTGCGGTGTGCCGTTCGAGCAGATAACGGTTCAACCGGCCTTTGCCTGATCCTTCGCAACCTTCGCCTACGGCATCTTCCCGACGCTGTGAGTAGATTCATGGGGATGGCCGATGTGACCGGAAATGGTCACGCTGAAGGTTTCCTGTCGCCGTGACAAGATCTGAGTCGGACATGAGCCAGCCCATACCGAGAGAGACTCCAGCAGGCTCGGCACGAACTTGGCTGCCAGCGGTCGGCCAAGGACTGCCGCTGATCAATTGCGCAGCGACCCAAGCAGCAGGGTGGCTGTGGACGAAGATTACCCACAACATGTCGTCTATCCCGCTTTCGGCCAACACCTCCTCGGGGATCTTCAGGTCCGTCGGAATGGGGAAGCAACGCCGCACGATATAGACCCATACCACCGCCGGACAGCAGTTGGCACTACAAGAGCGGCGCGACTGGTGCAGGCTGCCCGGAAGCCGGAACTTCGGCCAGCCCGCACGTCGACGGCAATCGCCACGGCAAATATGCGCAGGATCGACGCGCCTTGTTCGCCGGACTTTTTCCGCTCGACCAACCATGTCGACGGAGGAGGACCTGCCGCGCCTGATTTCTCAAGCAAGGCCAGAATAGGCACGGCGGGTGCCGTGCCTCAAATGTTCTCGCCGCGGATGGCATCACAGATGGCATCCGTGACCTGCTGCGTGTTGGCGCTTCCGCCGACGTCTGGTGTCAGGACGCCATCGGCACAGACCTTCTCGACCGCCCGCATCAGCCGATCGGCGGCAGCCTGCTCTCCCAGATGCTCCAGCATCTGCGCCGCCGTCC
>NZ_JAOTBD010000083.1 GCF_026162625.1 Paracoccus beibuensis
CCAGACTGGTGGCCGACCTGGCGAGGATAATTTGCGTCGCGTCGAACGCTCCGACTTCCGTCTTCCTGACATCAACAACATCTCCAATCATGGGGTGTTGCGACGACCGGTTGAATCTGCCGAATACTGCGCCCACGACTACCAGAAGATCCTGCACAGTCATGGGTTCAAGGCATCGATGAGCGGCAAGGGCAATTGCTACAATAATTCAGCCGTCGAAAGCTTTTTCAAATCGCTGAAGGCCGAACTGGTCTGGCGCGGCGACTGGCACGCGCGGCGTGACGCCGAAATCGCCCTCTTCGAATGCATCAACGGCTTCTACAACCCGCGCCGCAAACACTCGGGATTGAGCTGGAAATCGCCCGTGGACTTCGAACAGAGGGCCGCTTGACATGAGCACTTGACCGAAACGAAACCGGGACAGGTCCAGATCGCGGCTGGCCTCGCGGCCGAGGGCTCGGCTCCAGAGACGTTCATGCCCGAGTTGATCGATTTCAAGCGGGTACCACGCAGCCTCCAGCCTAAGCGCCATGCGGGTGCGGTGGCGAAGTCGAAGGAAAGAGAGCAGAGCACGAGGCTGCACGCGTTTCCCGATGCGACGGGCACTCCTGACCCGTTCTTCGTGCCGACGGGACAGATCAGCCGTCGCTGGGGCGGCGATCTTGGGCAGGCTGGCGCAGGCCGACGGCTTTGGGAACCCGGGCGGTTGCGTTGCTTGGCTGCGGAAAGCATTGGCAGACGGGGGTGACCGCCTGCATCCTCCGCCGGACGTCCTGCACGACTACCGCAGTCGACAAGCGGCGCCACACGAGGTGCGGTCGCATCGAGATCACCTCCGATCGCCTGAGGGGCTAGCGACAGCCACCTCCTGCGACATGATCCGGGAACATCTCTTTCTGCC
Source organism: Paracoccus beibuensis (assembly GCF_026162625.1). Classification (GTDB taxonomy): domain Bacteria; phylum Pseudomonadota; class Alphaproteobacteria; order Rhodobacterales; family Rhodobacteraceae; genus Paracoccus; species Paracoccus beibuensis. The sequence continues at coordinate 902 of NZ_JAOTBD010000083.1, forward strand.
ATCGCATTGGCCGCAACGGTCAACTTCTGGTCGCGGTTATGGACCTGTTCTGGTCCTAGCCATCGCAGCCTTGATGCATCGCGAATAAACTTCATGGAAAGCGCTTGACGCCCCTCGCAGGTTCGCTTACATCGCCGCCTACTTGTGGCGGAGTAGCTCAGTTGGTTAGAGCAGCGGAATCATAATCCGCGTGTCGGGGGTTCAAGTCCCTCCTCCGCTACCACCGAACCCCTGAAACTTTACGGCTTAGGTCAGGTGCCTCCACGAAGTCTCTCAAGGTAAGCGTTCTCTGCCCCCCACCTTCCGCGCGGCATCCTGATCGGTTCATTGGACTGTGCTTATTGTTGGGACGGAGTTTCTCCATGGAGTCTGCATTGGAGCTTCTCCCGGCTGGCGGCCGCGGCCGTCGGAACCGGAAGTAGCCGGATGAGGTGAAGGCGCGGATCGTGGCGGAGACGCTGATGCCGGGCGTGACCGTGAACACCGTTGCGCGGCGGCACGGGGTGCCGGCGAGCCATATCTCCTCTTGGCGGACGCTGGCGCGGAAAGGGCGGCTGGTGCTGCCTGCTCCTGAAGATCCAGTGGAGTTCGCGGCGCTGTTGCTCGGCCCCGCTGAAGATGCGCCGCGGACCGATGTTGGTGCCGTGGCCCGGCCGGAGATCGTCGCAGGCGCGGTGGCGATCCGTCTGGAAACCGGAGCCTCGGCAGAGCGGATCGGCGGCAGCAAACGGGTAGATCGAGATCGGCAACAGATGGTCAAGCGCGTGCCGCGGTGCGCTAGGCGCGCGGAAATAATTGAGACCGCAGAACGGACAATGCCTGATCTCCTTGGAGTAGATGACGCTATACAGATTGTCGCGCAGGAAGCCGTCGCCCTGCTCAAGGGTCGACAGCTGGCGGAAGATATAGTCAGCGAGCGCGCTTGCCGGTGCGCGGATCGACGCCGGCAGCGCAGCGAGTGTCGGGCACGGGGAGGCATCGCTGAAGACATTAGGCAGTTCAGTGTGTCTGAGGGTGGCCGCGCGCACGCCCGGTCGCTCGGCTGCGGGAAGCTTGCGATACTCCCGTAGCAGAGCGGAGAGTTCTGATTTCAGACCGGTGCGTTGCTCAAGGAGCTCGCGCCGAGCCGGCGGCAGACAGTTGGGCCAAGTCGCCGGTCGGCGCCTCGCGTCGATTGCGTCCATACGGGCGAGCATCAAGTCGACTACAACCGCGTTCAGCCAGTTCTAGCCGATGGCTTCTATGGGATATCAGAACAACATCGCTAGGCTTGGTTTTTCAACCTTCGCAGATGATCGGCCAGAAGCGCTTTCCCGATCGACGGGCCGAGATTTCTGAACCCCTCCTCAACCTTCGGCAAAGGTCGTGTCGCGAATGTGGTGGAAATTGTTGAGCAGCGGGCTCCGGGCATGTGAGGTTGGCTCCAGTCAGGCCGCGGGGTCAAGAGACATCGGCTCGAGAGGCTGAGAAAGCGTTTTC
>NZ_JAOTBD010000084.1 GCF_026162625.1 Paracoccus beibuensis
ACCTCAGGGCAACTTTGGAAGCGGTGGCCACCGGTCACCCGCAAGCAAGGATCGACGACCTGCTACCCTGGAACTTCGAGCCTTCAAGCTGAAAGCGCGTGGGGCGCAACCGCCGCTTACGGAAGACCTGCGACAAGTGGATGACATGTGGATCATTCGCATCAACCCGAAGGCAGGGAGCGTCAAGTCCGGTCTCTATCGGGATGTTCCCTTGCATCGGCAGGTCATTGCCCTAGGTTTCGTTGCAGTGGCAACGGCCGCTCCGCCCGGGCCACTTTTTCATGCGGCCCGCGACAAGCAGAAATTCCTTTCGGCTGCCCGGGTCACAGCGGGTCGGGTGTCGCAGTGGCTCCAAGCAGCCCAACTGGTGCCCGAAGGAGTGCAGCCTTCGCATGGCTGGCGTCATCGGTTCAAAACGCAAGCGCGGGAACTGGGGCTGTCTGATCGTATTGCAGACGCGATACAGGGGCATGCCGGCAGAACCGCATCAGACGACTACGGCGACGTGTCGATTAGGGCCCGCGCCCTCCTGATTGAAGCTCTGCCCGAATACAGCTTGACCGCCGACGCCTGCTGCTTGGGATCAGACTCTCACAACTGAGCAAAAGTCGCCCTTTTCAATAGGGGTGCCTCTGTAACTAGTTCCTAGCAATGGCAGCAACTGGCGAACTATTGGCTTCGGGACGCTGCGCTGCAACTGAGGCCTTCGCAGGCTGCCAGTGCCGGCTGAACAAGAAACAAATCCTCGTCTAAAAGAAGTATTCGCAAGCGCCCCCGCCCGCCTTGTTCGGGCAGAAACATTGCTTAAACTTTAAGCAACAGATCCGATGGGCCGGGGCGTGGACGGAGATCCAGCGAAGCTCTATCTCCATAACGTGAGGTTGTCCAGCCATCTGGGGCCGTGTTGTTTCAGGCCGCCGGCTCAGACGAAACAACCTCGGGTTCTGCCGAAAGCGCCAAGGCTTCAGCTTTACCCTCGAACTCCAGCGAGATTGCTTTCGTTGCCTTCCCTCCTAGCGACTTCAGCATTTCCACCTGCGACAGCACGTTGCCTCGACCCCGCGATAGCTGTCCCAAAGCACCCTCATAGGCGCTGCTTGCAGACTCCAACCCCTTACCTACCTTCTCGAGGTTGAGAACAAAGCCTGCGACCTTGTCATAGAGCAGGCCGGCACGCTTCGCGATGTCCTCAGCATTCTGATTTCGCCGCTCGACGGCCCAGACATGCGACACAGTGCGGAGCGCCATCATCAAAGTAGTCGGCGTGGCAATGGTGATATGTCGCTCCAGCGCATATTCCGTGAGCTTACCGTCCTCGCGCAGAGCTTCGCACAATGCGCCCTCTATGGGGACGAACATGATAGTGTAGTCAACCGACAGACCTTCGGCCACATGATAGGATTTCGACGATAGCTGATTGATGTGGTTGCGCAGAGCCGTCACGTGGCGCTTGCGTGCCATTATTGCGGTGAGTTCATCCTCCGCGTTCACTGCCGCAACATAGTCGTTCAGGGAGACTTTCGAGTCGATCACAAGGCTCTTGCCGCCGGGAATATTTACTACGACATCGGGACGCAGACGCTCACCCTCCGATCCGACCCGATGCGCTTGCGTCTGATACTCTTCGCCTTCTCTCAAACCGGACCGCTCCAGGATGTTCTCGAGTATCATCTCGCCCCAAGCCCCCTGTTGCTGATGATCGCCTTTCAGTGCCCGCGTAAGTGCCAGTGCCTCCTGCGAGATGGCCTCGGAGCGCTGGGTGAGGAGGGATATCTCGGTCTTGAGGCGTTCGCGGTCTTTGACGGTCTCCTGATGGACCTCTCGTAGCTCCTTCTCGAAATGACCAACATGCTCTTTCAGAGGCGTTAGAGTCGCTTCCAGCCTCTCAGCATTTGTCTTGCTAATCGCCTCTCCTTGTGTTTTTAGGGCTTCGTCCGCTATTTGCCGGAAGCGCTCTTGCATGTCATCTCGCACGGCAGCGAGAAGCGCGATCTTCTCTTCAGCAGCGAGGCGTTCGCTCTCTATCTGGGTCTCCAACGAGGAGATGCGCGACTGCAGATCGCGCTGGGCCTTTTGCTCCCCCTCAAGCCGCAGCCGCAGACCCGCGATCACCTTATCTGCTTTATCAGCCTCCAGGCGCTTCTCAGCCAGCAACTCGGCATCTGCCTCTGTGTGAGCTACTCCCCGATCCTTGGACAGTTTTCCGGCTGATTTAAGCTACTGCCTGCGCCTGCTGATCGGTTTCGATGGTGTTGAAGTAAACCACGGCAGGCGGCTGCCCGCCATGGGCGGTG
>NZ_JAOTBD010000085.1 GCF_026162625.1 Paracoccus beibuensis
CACGCAAGGATCGCCGTCATCCCGGGCGACGGGATCGGCAAGGAGGTCATGCCCGAGGGCATCCGCGTCCTCGAGGCCGCTGCCGGCCGCTATGGGCTGAACCTTCGCTTCGACGACTTCGATTTCTCGTCCTGCGACTATTACGCGAAGCACGGGCAGATGATGCCCGACGACTGGAAGGACCGGATCGGCGGCCATGACGCGCTGTTCTTCGGCGCGGTCGGCATGCCGGACCAGGTGCCGGACCACATCTCGCTCTGGGGCTCCCTGATCCAGTTCCGGCGAGAGTTCGACCAGTATGTCAGCCTGCGCCCGGCCCGCCTGATGCCGGGCGTGACATCGCCGTTGGCAGGACGCAAGCCGGGCGACATCGACATGATGATCGTGCGCGAGAATACCGAGGGCGAATATTCCTCGATCGGCGGCAGGATGTTCCCCGGCACCGATCGGGAAATCGTCATGCAGGAGACCGTCATGTCGCGCGTCGGGGTGGACCGCATCCTGCGCTTCGCCTTCGATCTGGCGGAAAAGCGGGGCGGCAAGCTGACCTCGGCCACCAAGTCGAACGGCATTTCCATCACCATGCCCTATTGGGACGAGCGTGTGGCCGAAATGGCCAAGACCTATCCCGGCGTTGCGGTCGACAAGTATCACATCGACATCCTGACGGCGCTGTTCGTGCTGCATCCGGACAGGTTCGACGTGGTCGTGGCCTCGAACCTGTTCGGCGATATCCTGTCTGACCTTGGACCGGCATGCACTGGCACGATCGGCATCGCCCCGTCGGGCAACATCAACCCCGAGCGCCTCTTCCCGTCGCTGTTCGAGCCGGTGCACGGCTCGGCCCCCGACATCGCGGGCCAGGGGATCGCCAACCCCGTGGGCCAGATCTGGGCGGGGGCCATGATGCTTGAACACCTGGGGCACGCCGAAGCCGCCGCCGGCATCGTCGCCGCCATCGAGCGGGTGCTGGCCGAGCCGGCCTTGCGCACGCGCGATCTGGGCGGAGCCGCGGATACCGTGACCTGCGGCAAGGCCATCGCCGACGCACTGACATGACTTCAGGAAGAGATTTCGCATGAAGACCTACAAGATCGCCGCAATTCCCGCCGACGGCATCGGCCCCGAAGTCATCGCCGCCGGCCTGCAGGCGCTGGACGCGCTGGCGCGGCGCGACGGCGGCTTTGCCTTCGACGTGACCGAGTTCGACTGGAGTTCGGAGCGCTACAAGAAGACCGGCGCCCTGATGCCCGAGGACGGGCCCGAGCAGCTCAAGGCCTTCGACGCGATCTTCTTCGGTGCCGTCGGCGCGCCGGACGTGCCCGACCACATCACCCTGTGGGGGCTGCGACTGCCGATCTGCCAAGGCTTTGACCAGTATGCCAACGTGCGGCCCACGAAGATCCTGCCGGGCATCCAGTCGCCCTTGGCCAATGTCGGACCGGGCGATCTGGACTGGGTCATCGTGCGCGAGAACTCCGAGGGGGAATATTCCGGTCACGGCGGCCGCGCCCACAAGGGTCTGCCCGAGGAGGTCGGGACCGAGGTGGCGATCTTCACCCGCGTCGGCGTCACGCGGATCATGCGCTATGCCTTCAAGCTGGCGCAGTCCCGCCCGCGCAAGCTGCTGACGGTGGTGACCAAGTCGAACGCGCAGCGGTTCGGCATGGTGATGTGGGACGAGATCGCGGCCGAGGTCTCGACCGAGTTTCCCGACGTGGCTTGGGACAAGATGCTGGTCGACGCAATGACCGTGCGGATGGTCAAGAACCCGCAGAGCCTCGACACCATCGTCGCCACCAACCTGCATGCCGATATCCTCTCGGATCTGGCGGGGGCGCTGGCGGGCAGCCTAGGCGTGGCTCCCACGGGCAACATCGACCCCGAGCGGCGGTATCCCTCGATGTTCGAGCCCATCCACGGGTCGGCCTTCGACATCACCGGAAAGGGGATCGCCAACCCGGTCGCGACCTTCTGGACGGCGGCGCAGATGCTGGAGCATCTGGGAGAGCAGGCTGCCGCCGATCGGCTGATGCGGGCGGTCGAGAAGGTCTGTGCCGATGGCGTCCTGACACCAGACGTCGGCGGAAGCGCCAA
>NZ_JAOTBD010000086.1 GCF_026162625.1 Paracoccus beibuensis
GATGCGGAAGATCGACCGCTGGGAAAACGCTTTCTCAGCCTCTCGAGCCGATGTCTCTTGACCCCGCGGCCTGACTGGAGCCAACCTCACATGCCCGGAGCCCGCTGCTCAACAATTTCCAGTTCGGCCACTTCATAGTCGTCGAGATCGCGCAAGGACCGGATGACCGGCGCGCCCCAAGGAACGCCGCGCGCCTGCGTGCGCTGCTTCTCGTAGACATGGGCGATCTCGGTCGCCAGAACCGGGCGGCTCTGCAGGCCGTTCTGCAAGGCCCCGTAGGCGTCGCCCGGGTGCTCGGCATGGAGCCAATAGGCCCGGCGCTTGCCGACCGGGTCGAACTCGATCCCCTGGACCAGCCGCCCTGCGCCGAGGGCTCCGGACTTGGTGGCGTCGAGGAAGTCGGCTTCCAGCACCTGCAATTGCAGCGGCACCGGAAGGCCGTCGTTCGCGCGCCGCAGGCGGCGGCGCACCAGCACCTCGCCCGCCTCGACCATCTCGCGGCAGATCAGCGTCTGCAGCCCGTAGAAGTCGAGCTGACCATCAGCGTCGCAGTCCGCCGTCCAGCGTTCGAACAGCGCGTCGACCTTCCGGTCGAGCTTGTCGTCTCCGCTCGCTGCGCGCGGCATGATGCCCGCGCCGATGATGTTGTTGACCAGCACCGCGACGGCCTTGGCCGCATGCGGGTTGTTGCGCACGAGATCGCGCATCCGGTCGCGCAAAAGCGCCCCAGCCACGCCGATCTCGGTGTCGGCCGAGGATCCCGGCGCGCGCCAGCCCTCCGTACGCCGCCCGCGCGCCGCGCCGTCATAGCCCCGCGTCAGGGTCTCGAAGGCCTGACGCGCCATCACTCGGCGCGCGGCCATGCGCGGCGCCACCGTGGCGATGGCGTGGTCGAACCAGGTGGCAGACATCATCGGTCCCCGCGCGAGAAACCCGCGAGCCCGGCCACCGGCAGCGGTCGGCTGACGCCCGCGATCGCGCGCTCGATGGTGCGGATGCGGGCGAGCAGATCCTCCTGCATGCCAAGGATGCCGCCCGTATCGAGTGGTGCGATACGCTCAACAGCCCCGCGCTGGTCGAGGGCGATCACCTGATGCGGTTCGACGTGGTGCTCGCCAATCCGCCGTTCTCGCTCGACAAGTGGGGCGCGGAGGATGCCGAAAGCGATTAGTACAAGCGCTTCTGGCGCGGCGTGCCGCCCAAGTCCAAGGGCGACTATGCCTTCATCACCCACATGATCGAGATCGCCAAGCGGCAGTCCGGCCGCGTGGCGGTCATCGTGCCGCACGGCGTCCTGTTCCGGGGCGGCGCTGAGGGACGCATCCGGCAGCAGCTGATCGAGGAAAACCTGCTCGACGCCGTCGTCGGCCTGCCCGCCAAACCGCCGCCTCGTGCAGGCGCCAGTCGACGCCATCGACTACGTGATCACCCACGAGCTCTGCCATGTGGCCGAGCCACATCACGGCGCCGCATTCTTCGATCTACTCGACAAGGTGATGCCCGATTGGGAGCGGCGGAAGCAGAGGTTGGAACGGACCATGGCCTGAGAACTTCCGAACCCGGTCGCGGCAGACGCAAACGCGACCCCAATCCAAGCAATTTCAGGGCCGAGATTTTTCTTTGTTCCGACAACCACTTAAAGGAAATTCACCAGATCTGCGCAGTCATGAGGTCCGGAGAATATCGACCCTGAGAGACCGCTTCCGGGCCTCCTGGCGCGGGGGCCAGTGCTCAGCCCCTCCCGCATAACCCTCGAAAACAACGGAAAAATCCGGCCACAGCCGGATCGGGAGAACGCTTTCGCGAGGGCAAGTGGCGGAGGGAATGGGCCTGATATCCAACCCTCTCCAGTTCTTTTGGCCACAATCACGAGCCGAGTGGCTTTCGGCGCGCGGGACTGAAGGCTCAATGCCGCGCGCCGTTCTTT
>NZ_JAOTBD010000087.1 GCF_026162625.1 Paracoccus beibuensis
CCTCAGGGCAACTTTGGAAGCGGTGGCCACCGGTCACCCGCAAGCAAGGATCGACGACCTGCTACCCTGGAACTTCGAGCCTTCAAGCTGAAAGCGCGTGGGGCGCAACCGCCGCTTACGATCTGCGCATGCGTCCGATTGCCCTGAATACGTTGATGGTGACCGCGAACCCTGCCTTGGCCCAAGACACCGCGGCGCTCGGAGGCAGTTCCTGCAGGGACGCGGTGCGGATATCGAGGCCTGGTTCGTCGACGTGCCGCAGATGCGGGACGACCCGCGCGACACCGGATTTGGCGGTGCCTTCGGATGCGGGACCGGTCCCCTGCGGCGGCTGGACATGGCGCTCGATGCGTCGGGGTCGATGGCGGGCGCGCTTGGCGGCGCCACCAAAATGGCCGCGGCCAAAGAGGCGGTCGATGCGCTGCTGGACGAACTGCCCGACCATGATCCTCATCGATCGCCAAGACGGGAAACAGTTCCCTTTCGGCGCCTATTTCAGCGTCCTGTTAGGATGGCAGATCAAGTTCTTTGCTGGTCACATTACGTCCTTACCGGCGGTCTTGATAGCTCAGATCCCAACCGCAAAGTGATTTCGGGGATCACACGCTGCCGGTTGATTGTCCAACGCATCCTTGGGGCCTTGTTGTTCCCTGACGGCGAAATTGAGCATTGAGGGCAGTTGATAGCGAAGATCCGCAGCGGCCTCTAATTCCCCACGGCGTCATGACAGCCAATCCAACTTTAGTAAGTCAACCACGCCTTGTTCAATATTTAGTCGATTCCTGAATGAGTTCGGGTAATCCAATTGCCCTATTCAGCTCATCAAAGTCTGCCATTCTGTCGGAGAATGGCGCATTGGAGCGATGAACAAGCAGATTTGCAAAATACCCCTGCATCTGGCGCAGAACAGCTCTGGCAAGACCTCCGGGAAAAATCACGATACGAAAACCTTTTTCGTGCAGTGTATCCGCATCGTTGATCGGGGTATCGCCGCCCTCTACCATATTCGCCAAGAGCGGGATACGTGCTGCGAACCGCTCCGCGATGCGGTTCTGCTCGTCCAGAGATCGCGGCGCTTCGATGAACAGGACGTCGGCGCCAGCCTCCAGATAGGCTTCGCCCCGGTCAAGCGCTGCATCGAAGCCTTCGACGGCGATTGCGTCAGTGCGGGCGATGATCTGGAGTTCTGTGGATTCTCGCGCGTCGCAGGCGGCCCGGATCTTTCCGGCCATTTCCACGGTCGGCACCAGTGTTTTCCCCCTGAGATGCCCGCAGCGTTTCGGAAAGCCCTGGTCTTCAAGCTGCAGTCCCGATGCGCCCGCGCGCTCGAACAAGCGCACCGTGCGCTTCACGTTCATTGCATTTCCAAAGCCTGTGTCGCCGTCGACGATGATCGGCAGTGCAACGCGATCTCGGATCAGCGTCAGGGTGTCGGCAACTTCTGATGCGGTAACCAATCCGACATCGGGGCGGCCAAGTCGGGTATACGCAATCGAAGCCCCCGAAAGGTAGAGGCATTCAAATCCCGCCTGCTGGGCCAGAAGCGCCCCAAATGCATCGTATACGCCGGGCGCAAGAATCCCCTTACCATCCGCGCCGGCTTTGTTGCACAAAGTCTTAAGGGGGATTCAGCTGGCGAATCTGGCGTGGTAGCCGTGCTGCATGAGCAGACCCACGCCGCCGAGCTACAAGACCAAGAACTGGCCAGCGTATAAC
>NZ_JAOTBD010000088.1 GCF_026162625.1 Paracoccus beibuensis
AGGCTCATAACCTGAAGGCCGCAGGTTCAAATCCTGCCCCCGCAACCAAAAATATTAAGATAAATCAGCGTTTTACAAGCCTCCCTCGCGGGAGGCTTTTTTGCATGCGCCGATGACTCAATACAGACTCAACAAAATCGACGGAGGTGGGGAAGGCGGTAGTGGCCGTCGAGTGATCGACCCGGCCTACTGCCTGGCCATAGTGGGGTGATCGACACGTACGATGAGCGCCGGATGACCGAAGAAGACCCCAACATCATCACCTTGGGAAAAAGCCAGCGCATCACCGTCGACGGCCTTCCGTTCTCCATCGAGATCTATCGCCTCAAGACCGATCCGCACTGGACCCTCGAAGTCGTCGATTGCGACGGGACCAGCCATGTCTGGAATGATCATTTCACCTACGATAAGGACGCTAAAAACGCCGCCGTGCAGGAAATCGAACGAGAAGGCACCGCCGCCTTCATGCGGGGCGACAATGTCGGCAAGTTTCCAGGGTGTTAGTGCAGACCCGAGCAAAGTAGCTGTCGGCCCATAACAGACGGTCAGACATTAACTGCGCGCGAGGCAGCATTGCCAACTGCCGTCGCTCAGACGTGTTGCAGCGCGCCAGTGTGTCGCTAGCCGGGGAGATCTTCGCCAGTTCCGCACATAGGGTCACTCCAAGGCTGCAATAGCCTTCAGGCGATTACCTCTATCTCACCAGGCTCGAACCACTCCTGCTGTATCATCGCGTCGCGTGCCAGCGTCGGATCTGCGGTGTAGTAAACGACCGCGAGGCTTTGCTCGGCGCGGCTGCAGGTCACATAGAACAGTCGCCGCGTACGATCGATGGTCGTCTCCTTCCCGGCCGCCTCATTTTCTAGATCCGTCTTGCTCTTCGCCTTCGTCGCGAACACTTTGTCATATGCGAACATGAAACCACGGGCTTCGCCTCAACGAGCGACCGCGTCTTTCCCGATCCGGCACCAGCGTAAAGGAAGAAGCTCCTCGGCTTCTCGATGTTCAGACAGGCGAGGATCGTCTCGTCGGCTTCGGAATCAAATTTGTCGTCAACGGCGCTCATGTGTTGAACCCTTCGACTTCGGTGACGACATGCTCTTCGACCGACGGGGCAGCCTCGACCTCTTCCTGGGGCGGCGCATCCTTAACCAGAGGCAGAACCTCCACCTGCTTTTTCTTAAGCTGCGCGAGTAGCCACTCAAGTCCCTCGGCAATGTAGCGCGGCACGACGATCGTGTCGAAGTTCTCAACCTCCATCACGTCAAGCGCAAACTCGGCCTTCTTGCCGTTCTTGAGAGCGAGGTACATTTTCTCTCCGATCGCGGCCGCCCCGCCACCAATCTCGATCGCATCGCGAAACTTACGGATCAGACCGGTGCCATCCAGTTCGGAGAAGAGGCTGAGGTTCTCGAACGCCAGCGCATCCTCAAACGTATACGGATATGCGACCTGAGCTACTCCCCGATCCTTGGACAGTTTTCCGGCTGATTTAAGCTACTGCCTGCGCCTGCTGATCGGTTTCGATGGTGTTGAAGTAAACCACGGCAGGCGGCTGCCCGCCATGGGCGGT
>NZ_JAOTBD010000089.1 GCF_026162625.1 Paracoccus beibuensis
CATGACTCATATTCCCCATGGCGACCACCTGATTGCAGGCGAGAAGATCCGGACCGAGGGGCGTTTTCCCTCGGCCCCGGCGACGGGGCAGGCGCATGAGTTCTCGGTCGGCACGCCCGAGCTGGTGGCCAAGGCCTGCGCCGCCGCCCATGCCGCGTTCGAGGGCTTTGCCGCCACCACGCGCGAGGAGCGCGCGGCGCTTCTCGAGGCCATCGCCGAGGAGATGGACGCCCGCGGCGAGGCCATCACTGCCGTAGGCCACGCCGAGACCGGCCTGCCCGAGGCGCGCCTGCAGGGCGAGCGCGGCCGGACCACCGGCCAGCTGCGGCTGTTTGCCGACCACATCCGCAAGGGCGACTACCTCGACCGCCGCCACGACACCGCGCTGCCCGACCGCCAGCCCCTGCCGCGTCCCGACCTGCGGATGATGCAGCGGCCGATCGGCCCGGTTGCGGTCTTCGGCGCATCGAACTTCCCGCTGGCGTTCTCGGTCGCGGGCGGCGACACCGCGGCCGCCCTGGCCGCCGGCTGCCCGGTCGTGGTCAAGGGCCACAGCGCCCATCCCGGCACCGGCGAGATCGTCGGCGACGCCATCGATGCCGCCATCGCGCGGCTTGGCATGGACCCGCGCATCTTCAGCCTGGTGCAGGGCGGCAAGCGCGACGTGGGCGAGGCGCTGGTCACCGACCCGCGCATCAAGGCGGTGGGCTTCACCGGCAGCCTTGGCGGGGGACGGGCGCTCTACAACCTCTGCGCCAACCGCCCCGAGCCGATCCCGTTCTTCGGTGAACTCGGCTCGGTGAACCCGATGTTCGTGCTGCCGGCCGCGTCGCAGGCGCGCGGCGCCGAGATCGGCCGGGGCTGGGCCGCCAGCCTGACCATGGGCGCGGGCCAGTTCTGCACCAACCCGGGCATCGCGGTGATCGTCGACGGCCCCGACGCCGACGCCTTCGCCACTGCCGCCCGGGAGGCGCTGTCCGCGGTCGCCCCGCAGGTGATGCTGACCGACGGCATGGCCGAGGCCTATCGCCAGGGCGCGGCCCGCGTCGGCGCCGGCAAGGGCGTACGCTCGCTGGTGACCACCTCCTGCGAGGCGCGCAACGCGTCGCCCTATCTCTTCGAGGTCTCGGCCGCCGACTGGCTGGAGAACCACGAACTGGCCGAGGAGGTCTTCGGCCCCCTGGGCGTGATCGTCCGCGTCACCGACGCCGCGCAGATGGAGGAGGTCGCCCGCAGCTTCGAGGGCCAGCTGACCGCCACGCTGCAGCTGGATGACGGCGACACCGACCTCGGCCGGCGCCTGCTGCCGGTGCTGGAGCGCATGGCCGGCCGCGTGCTGGCCAATGGCTTCCCCACCGGCGTCGAGGTCGCCGACACCATGGTCCATGGCGGCCCATACCCCGCCAGCACCAATTTCGGCGCCACCTCGGTCGGCACGCTGTCGATCCGCCGCTTCCTGCGCCCGGTCTGCTACCAAAACCTGCCCGAAGCCCTGATGCCGCGAGATCTCG
>NZ_JAOTBD010000008.1 GCF_026162625.1 Paracoccus beibuensis
GCGCGTTGCTCCTCGGCCACGCGCTCGGCGGCCTCAGCGGCGCGTTGCTCCTCGGCCGCGCGCTCGGCGGCCTCGGCGGCGCGTTGCTCCTCCGCCTCGCGCTCGGCGGCCTCGGCGGCCTCGGCGGCGCGCTGCTCCTCGGCCGCACGTTCGGCAGCCTCAGCGGCGCGTCGTTCCTCCGCGGCGCGTTCGGCGGCTTCGGCGGCTTCGGCGGCACGGCGCTCCTCGGCCGCGCGTTCGGCGGCCTCGGCGGCGGCCTGACGCTCTGCCTCGGCCCGAGTCGCGGCCTCGGCTGCGGCCTGGCGGGCCGCGGCAGCTTCGGCCTGCCGGCGGTTGTAGTTGGCGACCAGATCCTCGGGGCGATCCTGGGGCCGCGGCGACTGGTCCAGCGCCAGCGCCGAGCGCGGCGCCACCGGATCGGCCGCGGCGTCGGGTTGCGGGGCGGCGGGCTGCGACGGCTGCGCTTCGGCCGAGGGCGCCGCGGGCGGGGCCGCTGGCGTCGGCAGGGGCACCGCGGTGTCATCCTGGGGCGGCACCGGTTCGGGCAGGTCGGTGGCGACATCGACGGGCGCAGGGGCAAGCGCGGCAAGATCTTCCAAGTCCGGCGCGGCCTCGGCAGCGTCGGGGGCCGCCAGTTCGCCGGCATCGGCGGATTGCGGCGGTGTTGCGTCGGCGGGTCGCGCGGCGCCATCCTCGGCGCTGGCGGACGGATCGGGCAGGCTGGCCACGGCCGTCGCATCGGCGCCCACGGGACCTGCTCCGCGGGATGCGGCGGCCAGCGCCTCGAACTCGGCGCCGCTGATGGTCGACACCTCGGTCGTGCGCACCGGCGGGCTGGGCTGCGGCCGGAACAGCGCGCCGCCCAGCACCGCCCAGAGGATCAGCGACCCGTGCGTCACCCCCGAGATCCAGTAACCGATGCGGCCCTCGCGCTCGTCCATGATCAGCCGTCCATCCGGGGCCCGCCGGTCTCGGTGACCAGCACGATGTCGGTAATGCCCGCGGCGTTCAGCGCGCCCATTATCTGCACCACGCGGGAATAGGGGATCGCGCCGTCGGCCCGCAGGAAGACCCTGCCCGACTGGCGGTCGGCCAGCGCCGCGCGCAGCGTCGTCACGACCTGGTCGTCGGCCACCGGCTGGTCCATGATCTGCATGCTGCCGTCGGCGGGGATCGAGATCACCAGCGGCTCTTCCTGTTCCGTGGGCACGGCATTGGCGGCAGTTTCGGGCAGGTTCAGCGGCACGCCAGCCGTCATCAGCGGCGCGGCCACCATGAAGATGATCAGCAGCACCAGCATCACGTCCACGAAGGGCGTGACGTTGATCTCGGACATGGGCAGGTTGCGCCGCCTGCCCTTGGCCCTGACCCGCTTGACGACCGAGGATGCCATGGCTCAGCCCTCATCCATCTGGCGCGACAGCAGGGTCGAGAACTCGTCCGAGAACGCCTCCCACCCGCCGGTGATGCGTTCGGCGTCGCCCGACAGCTTGTTGTAGAAGACAACGGCCGGAATTGCCGCGACAAGGCCGAGCGCGGTGGCCAGAAGCGCCTCGGCGATGCCGGGGGCGACGACCGCAAGGCTGGTGTCCTGCGTGAGGGCGATGCCTTCGAAGGCAGTCTTGATGCCCCAGACCGTGCCGAAAAGGCCGATGAAGGGCGCGGTCGATCCGACGGTGGCCAGGAAGGACAGGCCGCGGAACAGGCGGCCCTCCTCGCGCTGGATAGCCACATTCATCGCGCGGTCGATGCGGGCGATGCCGCCGGGGATCAGCCGCCCGTCGTCGCGGTGGCTGCGCCGCCATTCCGTCATGCCGGCGGTGAAGATCCGCTCGGATGCGCCCTTGGGACGATCCCCCAGCCGGTCATAGAGATCGTCCAGCGGTTCGCCCGACCAGAAGGCGCGGTCGAAGCGGCTGGCTTCGGTCCGGGCGCGGGCGAAGACAAGGAACTTCTGGACGATGATCGCCCAGGACCAGAACGAGGCCACGATCAGCAGGACCATCACGATCTGCACCGTCAGGGACGATCGCCAGAACAATGCGACGGCCGAAAAGTCGATGGCCTCGGCGGCCTGAATGGGTTCCATTGTCACTGCCTCATCTTCATGGCCCGTGGCTGCTGGACACAGCCCGGCGTTCAGCGCCCTTTATCGTGTTCCTAGCAAGGGTTTCATCCCCAAAGGCAACACAATGGCGTCAGTTTTACACGATCCGCAGCCGATGTGCCGCAATTGCCCGATAGGACGGGCGCAGCGCCGCCGCCAGCGCCGCAAGATCACCCTGCAGGTCCGGCAACGGCCCCTCGGGGCCGCCGAAACCGGTCGAGCGGTTGACGGCGTCGTACCACACGCGGCCCCAGACCCCGTCCTCGGGGTGGGGGCCGGGCGTCCAGGACAGCATCGCAGGGGTCCAGTCGATCTCGATGGCGGTGCAAAGCGCCCTCAACGCCGCCTCGGGGTCGCGGCGGATGGCGGCGCTGTCGATCACGACGGGCGCGGGGCCGCGTTCGGCCATCTGCCGCCACATCTGCCATTGCCGGTCAAAGCCCAACTCTGCCGGGTCGGGCAGACCGCGCTTGGCCGCAAAAGATGCCGCAACCCGTTCGGGTTCACGAATCAGGAAGATGTTGGTGACGTCGGCGGTCCAGTCCAGGCCCATGCCCGGCAGCATGTGCTGGACCATGTGCTTCTGGTATTGCAGCCGGCGACCGACGGGACGGCTGGTCAGGTCCGGCAGCACGTCGCGCCACTCGGCAGGCTGGCTGGCGATCACCTCGTCGCGCATCGGATGCGGCAGGCCGGTCCGCAGCAGGTAGTGGGCATAGAACGGCTCGTCCACGCAGGCGCAGTCGCCGCGGGCGCAGAAGCTGCGCATCATCGCGGTGGACAGGTTTCGCGGCCCCGACCACATCGCGATGCGCCTTTCAGTCATCTATGGCCGTCCTCAACATCGCTGGCAGCCGCACCGGCCGCCCCTGCCCGTCCAGACATGCGACCGTCACGCGTGCGGTGAACAGCAGCTGGTCGCCACGCCGCACCTCTTGAACGACGACGATCCGCGCGGGGCTGGCCTGCGCCAGTGCGGTCTGGAGAGTCAGCAGGTCGTCGAACCGGGCAGGCCGAAGATAGTCGGCCTCGACCCGGCGGACGGCGAAGACATGGCCGGTTTCGCGCTGCATCCGCAGCTGGTCGATCCCAAGCGCACGCAGCCATTCCGACCGCCCGCGCTCGATGAATTTCAGATAGTTGGCGTAATAGACGATACCGGCAAGGTCGGTATCCTCGTAATAGACGCGAAGGGTCATCTCGTGGCTCATGCGCGCACGCTAGGGCGGTTTTGCGCGTTGTGCAATCAGCCGTCGAAAAGCGTCCCCTGGCCCCGCGGCACCGGCATGTCCAAACCCAGGTGCCGCCAGGCGCGCGCCGCCAGCTGGCGCCCGCGCGGGGTCCGCGCGATCAGGCCCTGCTGCAGCAGGTAGGGCTCGATCACCTCCTCGATGGCATCGCGGCTTTCGGAGAGCGCGGCCGAGAGCGTCTCGACGCCCACCGGGCCGCCGCCATAGTGCTGCGCCATCAGCGTCAGGTAACGCCGGTCGGCCCCGTCAAGGCCGATATCGTCGACGCCAAGCCGGGTCAGCGCGATGTCCGCGATCTCTCGTGTCAGGCGCCCGTTGCCTTCGACCAAGGCGAAATCGACCACCCGGCGCAGCAGCCGACCGGCAATTCGAGGCGTCCCCCGCGCCCGACGCGCAATTTCCAGCGTCCCCTCCGGGTCGGCGCCGATGCCCATCAGCCGGGCACCGCGCTGCACGATCAGATCCAGTTCCGCGATCTCGTAGAACTGCAGCCGGGTCGGAATGCCGAATCGGTCGCGCAACGGCGTGGTCAGCAGGCCAAGCCGCGTTGTCGCCCCGACCAGCGTGAACGGCTGCAGCTCGATTCTGACGGTCCGTGCGGCCGGACCTTCGCCGATGACCAGGTCCAGCTCGAAATCTTCCATCGCCGGATAAAGGACCTCCTCCACCGCCGGGTTCATCCGGTGGATCTCGTCGATGAAGAGAACGTCGCGAGCCTCTAGATTTGTCAGGATTGCCGCCAGATCGCCCGCCCGCGCAATGACGGGACCCGAGGTCATGCGGAAGTTCACGCCCAGCTCGCGCGCCATGATCTGCGCCAGCGTGGTCTTGCCGAGGCCGGGCGGCCCGAAAAACAGCGTGTGATCCATCGCCTTGCCGCGCATCTTGGCGCTTTCGATGAACACCTTGAGGTTCGCCCGCGCCTCGGCCTGACCCACGAACTCGGAAAGGTTCTGCGGACGCAGCGCGCGATCCTCGGCGTCGCTCTCCAGCGCCTCAGGGCGCAGGACTGGATCGGGCTGGCTCATCCCCGGCCCCAAGGCATGCGGGGGCCGGTTCGGGGGATGCGGCTCGGGCTCAGGCCCGCCGGGGCGGCGGTCGGGGCCGGATGTGCGCTGCCGTCCATGGCCATGAGGCGGGCGATCCTCTCCTCGGTCGGGGGGTGGGTCGAAAACAGCTTGTCGGCCCGCAGCGCGTGCAGCGGATTGATGATGAACATTGACGCCGCCGCCGGGTTGCGCTCGGCCGGAACGTTCACCGTCCGCCCCGCCGCCACGGCAATTCGCTGCAGCGCCGATGCCAGCGCCCGCGGCTGCCCGCAGATGACGGCTCCGGTCGCGTCGGCCTCGTACTCGCGGGCGCGAGAGATCGCCATCTGCACCATCATCGCAGCCAGCGGCGCGAAGATCATGGCAAGAATGCCGCCGAAGGCCCCCCCGCGCCCTTCTCGGCCGCCCATGAACAGCATCATGTTCCCCATCATGGCGATCGCGCCAGCCATGGTGGCGGTCACCGTCATCGTCAGCGTGTCGCGATGCTTGACATGCGCCAGCTCGTGGGCAATGACCCCCGCGATCTCGTCACGGCTCAGCGTGTCCACCAGACCCTGCGTGACCGCAACGGCGGCATTGTCGGGGTTCCGGCCGGTGGCAAAGGCGTTGGGCTGCCGCGTAGGCAGCAGGTAGAGCTTCGGCATCGGCAGATCGGCCCGCCGCGCCAGCTCGGCGGTCAGGTCGAAGAGGCCGTCCCCATGATCCGGCGAAAGCTCGACCGCGCCCTGCTGGCGAAGGACCATCTTGTCGCTGTTCCAGTAGCTGAAGAAGTTCATGCCCCCGGCGATCAGCAGCGCGATCAGCGCGCCGCCCTGCCCGCCCAGCATCCAGCCGAGCGCCATGACCAGCGCGGTCAGCGCGGCCATCAGCATGAAGACCTTGACGTTTCCAGCCATGATGCGACCTCTTGTCAGTCCTTGGGCGCCAGCAACCGCAGCGCCGCGCGGATCAACGCGGGCATGGCGGCACCGGGTTCCCGCGCCTGCGCCTCGGCCACGGCACTGGCCGCCTCTGAGGGAGCATAGCCGAGGTTGGTCAGCGCCGACAGGGCATCCGCCATTGCCTGACCCGCCAAGCCACCGCCAGCGGCAGGGCGCGCCTCGTCGCCGGGGATCGACCCCGGCGCCGAGGCGGCGGACGGGCCGAGCTCGATGCCCGGCTCGTCCGCACCACCGCCCGCGGCAACGTCCCCAGCATCGACCGTCAGCGCGCCGCCCAGGGCCATCACCGACGGCGCCTTGTCCTTCAACTCCAGCACGATCCGCTGCGCCAGCTTGGGTCCGACGCCGTTCGCCTTCCGGACCGAGGACCAGTCGCCCAACGCGATAGCCCGACCCAGACCCTCCGGCCCAAGCGTCCCAAGGATCGCCAGCGACACCTTGGCGCCGACCCCCTGGACCGAAGTCAGCAGCCGATGCCATTCCTTTTCCAGCATGGTCGGGAAACCGAACAGCTGCAGCAGGTCCTCGCGCACCAGTAACTCTGTATAAAGCGCGGCTGCCTGCCCGACCGGCGGCAGGCCCGCCGCCGTCCGTTCGCTGACATGCACGATATAGCCCACACCGCGCACGTCGATCAGCACCTGATCGCGCGCCCGATGGATGATCACGCCTGCGATCCGCCCGATCATGCCGACCTCGCCACGCGGAGGGTGCGGCCTTGCAGATGCCGGGCATGGCAGATCGCAATCGCCAGAGCGTCGGCCGCATCAGGGCTGTCGAACCGGACGCCGGGCAGTTGAACGCGAACCATGTGCTGCACCTGCTCCTTGCCGGCATGCCCCACACCGACGACCGTCTTCTTGACCGCGTTCGGGGCATATTCGCCGATGGCGATCCCAGCCTCGGCCGGGGCCAGAAGCGCGACGCCACGCGCCTGGCCCAGCTTCAGCGTCCCGGTGGCGTCCTTGTTCACGAAGGTCTGCTCGACGGCGGCTTCGTCGGGCGCATGCGCTGAGATGACGGCGCAGAGACCCCGGAAAAGCACGGACAGCCGTGCACCAAGATCCTGCGCGCCGTCCGAATGGATCGTGCCGTTGGCGACGTGGCGGAGCCGCGGTCCCTCGACTTCGATCACCCCCCAGCCCATGTTCCGCAAACCGGGATCTATGCCCAAGACCTTCATGCTGCCCTCTTTTTCCAAGGGTTAGCACGAAGCGCGAACATTTGCCTAGGGGGCAAAGCCCTGGCGTCTCGCGCCAGGCCATGCAGTGCCGCTATTCCTCGACCACATCTAGAACCCCCGGAATGGCGCGCAGGGCCTGTCGGGCGGGTGTGGTCAGGGGGGCGTCATTGGCGACCTCGATCTCGATCACCTCGTCACCCTCGCGGATCCGCAACCGGATGGGCCCGCGGGCGCGGGAGGGCGCGACGACCTCGGTTCGGATGCGGGTCAGCACCTCGACCAGGCGCGGGATCGTGTCGGCACCCTGCATCTCGACGGCAAGGCAGCCGGCGCCGGCATCGGCCACGAAATCCTCGAGCGCGGCCACCGAGTTCGCCAGCATCTTCACCTGGTCACCCGAGGGTTCGACCTTGACCTGCAGCACGACGTTCGCCCCCGGCTCCAGCTTGTCGCGCGACGCGTTCAGCAGATCGGAGAACACCGTGACCTCGTAGAGACCGGTGGGATCGGACAGGGCGACAAAGGCATATTGCGTGCCTTTGGCCGACTTCCGCTCCATCCGGGCGGCGACGGTTCCGGCGATCTGCGCCACAAGCGGCCCGTTCAGGGCGTCCTGGCTGATCTCGGCCAGGGTCTGGACCTTCTTGCGCTTCAGCGCCGGCTGATAATCGTCCAGCGGGTGGCCCGACAGGTAGAAGCCAATGGCCTTGTGTTCCTCGCCCAGTTTCTCGGTGGGCAGCCAGATGCCGGTCAGCGGCGGACGCGGCGGCGGGAGGTCCTCGCCCCCGCCAAACAGCGACGTCTGCGCCGATGCAGCCTGTTCCTGCACCGCCGCCGACCAGGCGCAGAGCGCATCCAGCGCCTTCATCACCCGCGCCCGGTTGTCGTCCAGCCCATCGAAGGCCCCGGCACGGGCCAGCATCTCCAGCGGGCGCTTGCCAACGCGCTTCATGTCGACGCGACGGGCGAAGTCGTGGATGTCGCGGAAGGGTGTGTCGCCCCGCGCCTGATGGATCAGGCCCATCGCGTCAAGGCCCACGCCCTTCAGCGCACCCAGCGCGTAATAGATGCGCCCCGGACCGACCGTGAAGGTCGGGGCCGAGCGGTTGACGCAGGGCGGCACGATCTCGATCCCCATGCGGTCGCACTCGCGCTTGTAGATCGCCAGCTTGTCGGTCAGGTGGATATCGCAGTTCATCACCGCAGCCATGAATTCGACCGGGTGGTTGGCCTTCAGCCAGGCGGTCTGATAGCTGACCACCGCATAGGCCGCCGCATGCGACTTGTTGAAGCCGTAGTTGGCGAACTTCTCCAGCAGGTCGAAGACTTCGCCCGCCTTCTTTTCAGACACGCCGTTGGCGACGCTGCCCTTGATAAACTTGGGGCGTTCCTTGGCCATCTCGGCGGCGATCTTCTTGCCCATGGCGCGGCGAAGCAGGTCGGCGCCGCCCAGCGAATAGCCTGCCATGACCTGGGCGATCTGCATCACCTGTTCCTGATAGACGATGATGCCCTGGGTTTCCGCCAGGATGTGGTCGATCGACGGATGGATCGATTCCAGTTCGCGCAGGCCGTTCTTGACCTCGCAATAGGTCGGGATGTTCTCCATCGGGCCGGGGCGATAAAGCGCCACCAGAGCCACGATATCCTCGATGCAGGTGGGCTTCATGCGCCGCAGCGCGTCCATCATCCCCGAGCTTTCAACTTGGAACACCGCCACCGTCCGGGCGCTGGCGAACAGGTCATAGCTGGCCTTGTCGTGCAGCGGGATCAGGTTGATCTGGTTTTCCGTTCCCGGCGCAGGGTCGTAAAGCGGCCGCCCCTCGGCGCAGACATGCAAAGGACGGCCCGCGCCGTTGATCAGGTCCACCGCATTCTGGATCACCGTCAGCGTCTTCAGGCCCAGGAAGTCGAACTTCACCAGCCCGGCCTGTTCGACCCATTTCATGTTGAACTGCGTCGCCGGCATGTCGGACGCAGGGTCGCGATAGAGCGGCACCAGACGGTCCAGCGGCCGGTCGCCGATGACCACCCCGGCGGCGTGGGTCGAGGCGTTGCGGTAAAGCCCCTCCAGCTGTTCGGCGTAGTCCAGAAGACGCTTCACCACCTCTTCGCGCGCCGCCTCGCGCAAGCGGGGTTCGTCGGCGCGGGCCTTGGTGATGCTGACGGGCTTGACCCCTTCCACCGGAATCATCTTGGACAGGCGGTCGACCTGTCCGAAGGGCAGCTGCAGCACCCGGCCCACGTCGCGGACGGCGGCCTTGGACAAAAGCGCACCGAAGGTGATGATCTGCCCGACCTTGTCGGCACCGTACTTGCCCTGCACGTAACGGATCACCTCCTCGCGGCGGTCCATGCAGAAGTCGATGTCGAAGTCCGGCATCGAAACCCGTTCCGGGTTCAGGAAGCGTTCGAAGAGCAGCGAATAGGCCAGCGGATCAAGGTCGGTGATGGTCAGCGCATAGGCCACCAGCGACCCCGCGCCCGATCCCCGGCCCGGCCCGACAGGGATGCCCTGCGCCTTGGCCCATCCGATGAAGTCCGCGACGATCAGGAAATAGCCGGGAAAGCCCATCTGCTCGATGATGTTCAGCTCGAAATCCAGGCGGGCGTGGTATTCCTCGACGCTGACGGCGTGCGGGATGACCTTCAGCCGCGCCTCAAGCCCCTCGCGGGCCTGGCGGCGCAGTTCGGCCACCTCGTCATCGGCGAAGCGCGGCAGGATCGGGGCGTGCTTCTTGACGGCAAATGCGCAGCGGCGGGCGATCTCGACGGTGTTCTCGATCGCCTCGGGCAGGTCCGCGAACAGGACCGCCATTTCTTCGGGCGACTTGAAATAGTGCTGCGGCGTCAGGCGGCGGCGGGGCTGCGACTGGTCGACATAGGCCTTTTCCGCAATGCAGATCAGCGCGTCATGCGCCTCGTACATCGTCGTCTTGGGGAAATAGACGTCGTTCGTGGCGACCAGCGGCAGGTCGCGGCCATAGGCCAGCTCGATCAGCCCGGCCTCGGATGCCGCCTCGGCGGCCATCAACTGGCCGTTTTCGCCTGGATGGCGCTGCAGCTCGACATAAAGCCGCGACGGAAAGGCGCCGGCCAGCCGGTCGGCCAGTGCCGCGGCCTTGTCGGCCTGCCCCTGCGCGATCAGCGCCCCCAATGGCCCTGTCGCGCCGCCGGTCAGGCAGATCAGCCCCTCGGCCCGTTCGCACAGCTCCTCGACCGTCACATGCGGCAGCGCGCCGCCTTCGCGCAGATAAAGGCAGGTGGACAGCGACATCAGGTTCAGCCACCCTGCCTGGTTCTGCGCCAAAAGGACCACCGGCCCCGTCGCGTCCGCAGCCAGCGTCACCTGGCAGCCGACGATGGGCTGGACCCCGTTGTCCCTGGCCTTCACGCTGAATTCCAAGGCGGCGAACATGTTGTTCGTATCCGTCAGCGCCACGGCGGGCATGCCGGCATCTGCCGCCAAGGCAGGCAGTTTGCCCACGGGAATGGCACCTTCCAGCAACGAATGCTCGGAATGTGTGCGAAGGTGGATGAATCGGGGGGATTTCACGGTCATGCTGGGATCACTATCGCAGGCTGGCCAAACAGTTCAATTGCCCCCGGTTGCGAAAGCGCGATAAGCATGTCTGGTTTGACCAGATGGACAAAAAACGAGGGGACAGGATTTGACGGCCAACGTGTTCCGCGCCGAGCGGATCGGGAAAAGCTATCCTGGTGTGCGCGCCAATGACGACGTGTCCTTTGCCGTCGCGGCCGGAGAGATTCACGCCCTTCTGGGCGAGAACGGCGCCGGGAAGTCCACGCTGGTCAAGATGATCTATGGCCTTGTCCGGCCCGACGACGGGCGGATGTGGCTGGGTGACGACCCCCATGCCCCGACCGACCCGCGGGCAGCGCGGGCGGCGGGCGTCGCGATGGTGTTCCAGCATTTCAGCCTGTTCGATGCGCTGACGGTCGCCGAAAACATCGCCCTGGGGATGGAGAACCCGCCGCCGCGCCGGAAACTGGCCGCACGCATCACCCAGGTCAGCCACGACTTCGGCCTGCCGCTGAACCCAGGCCGCCGCATCGTCACCTTGTCGGCGGGCGAACGCCAGCGGGTCGAGATCATCCGCTGCCTGCTGCAGAACCCGCGCCTGCTGATTATGGACGAACCGACCAGCGTGCTGACCCCGCAAGAGGCGGAGTTGCTGTTCGCCACCCTGCGCAAGCTGGCAGCAGCGGGCACGGCGATCCTCTATATCAGCCACAAGCTGGAGGAGATCCGCGCCCATTGCGACTGCGCAACGATCCTGCGCCACGGGAAGGTGGTCGACAGCTGCGATCCACGCGCCCAGTCGGCCCGCGAACTGGCCGCGATGATGGTCGGCGGAGAGATGCGGGTGATCGACCGCAGCGGTCGCCAGGCGGGCGATGTGCTGCTGAAGGTGGAGGGGCTGTCCCAGCCCGCGCCAAGCGCCGAGGGCATGCGCCTGAAACGGGTGTCGCTGACCCTGCGCGCGGGAGAGATCCTGGGCATCGGCGGCGTCGCCGGCAACGGTCAGGAGGAACTGCTGGCGGCGCTGTCCGGCGAAGTCCGCAGCACGCCCGGCACCATCGCGCTGGAGGGCCGGGACCTGTCCAGCAAGGGCCCCGAACCGCGCCGAGTCGCGGGCCTTCTGGCCGCCCCCGAAGACCGGCTGGGGCATGCCGCCGTACCCGATTTCAGCCTGACGGAAAACACGCTGCTGACGGCAGGAGCGCGCAAGGCGCTGGTCAGGGGCGGCCTGATCGACCATGCCGGCGCCCGCACCTATGCCGAGGCGGTGATCCGCGACTTCGACGTCCGCACCCCCGGCCCCGGCACCGCCGCCCGCGCCCTGTCCGGCGGCAACCTGCAGAAATTCGTGGTCGGCCGAGAGGTCATGCAGGACCCCCGCGTGCTGGTCGTGAACCAGCCCACGTGGGGCGTCGATGCAGGCGCGGCCGCCGCCGTGCGCCAGTCGCTTCTGGACCTTGCCCGCCGCGGCGCGGGCGTCATCGTGATCTCTCAGGACCTGGATGAGCTTTTGGAACTCTCCGACCGCTTCTGCGCGCTGAACGAGGGGCGGCTGTCCGACCCCGTCCCGACCGCCGGCCTGACGCTGGACCGCATCGGCCTGATGCTGGGCGGCGCCCACGGGATGGAGGAGGCGCGGGCATGATCCAGCTTGTCCCCCGTCAAGGCGTCTCGAACGGCTGGCAGATCGCGACGCCGCTGCTGGCCGTGCTGGCCACGATGGTCGCGGGCGGAATCCTGTTCGCGATCATTGGATATGACCCGGTGGCGGCGATCCGGACGATCTTCTGGGACCCGCTTTTCGGTCCGGCCGCTTCCTATTCGCGCCCTCAGCTTCTGGTGAAGGCCGCGCCGCTGATCCTGATCGCCTCGGGGCTGGCCGTGGGCTTCCGCGCCGGCATCTGGAACATCGGGGCCGAGGGGCAGTACATCATCGGCGGCATCACCGGGGCCGCCGTCGCGCTTGCGCTCTATCCGCTGGAGGCCTGGTGGCTGTTTCCGGTCATGGTGCTGGCTGGGCTGGCGGGGGGGTGGGCCTGGGGCATGATCCCCGCCCTTCTGCGCAACTGGTTTGGCGCGTCCGAGATCCTGGTGTCGCTGATGCTGGTCTATGTCGCGCAGCGTATCGCGGCCTGGATGGCCTTCGGCCCGATGCGCAACCCCGAGGGCATGGGCTTTCCCGGATCGCGGAACCTGCAGCAGTATCCGTCCGCAGCGAACCCTGAACTATTGACCGGGACCGGCGCACATTGGGGCGTCGTCGCGGCGGCCTTGGCCGTGCTGGCGACCTGGTTCCTGATGAGCCGCCACATCCGCGGATTCCACCTCCGCGCTGCCGGCATCGCGCCCCGCGCGGCGCGCTTTGCAGGCGTGAACCCGCAAACGCTGGTCGCCTTCTGCCTGGGGCTCTCGGGCGCATTGGCCGGGGCCGCGGGTCTGTTCGAGGTTTCTGGTCCCGCCGGGCAGGTCACCGCCCAGCTAGGCGTCGGCTACGGCTTTACCGCGATCATCGTGGCCTTTCTGGGACGGCTGCACCCGGTGGGCATCCTGCTGGCCGGGCTGCTGCTGGCGCTGACCTATATCGGCGGCGAACTGGCGCAACTGACCATGGCCCTGCCCGCTGCCACCGTCCAGGTCTTCCAGGGGATGCTGCTGTTCTTCCTGCTAGGCTTCGACCTGCTGACCCGTTTCCAGATCCGCCGGAGCATCGCCGCATGATCGACCCGATCTCCGTCTTCCTGCTGCTTCTGTCCGCCTCGACGCCGATCCTTTTTGCCGCACTGGGCGAACTTGTCGTCGAACGCGCCGGCGTACTGAACCTGGGCGTCGAGGGAATGATGATCGCGGGCGCATTGGCGGGCTTTGCCGCCGCCTATGCCAGCGGCAACCCGTTTCTCGGGTTTCTCGTGGCGGCACTGGCCGGAGCCACGATCTCGATGCTGTTTGCGCTGCTGACGCAGGTGTTCCTGGCCAATCAGGTCGCCTCGGGGCTGGCGCTGACGCTGTTCGGGCTGGGCCTGGCCGCCATGTTTGGCAAGCCGTTCGAAGGGGTGAGGGCGCCGCCCATGCCGATGGGACCGCTGCGCATCAACTGGATCGTCTGGCTGGGCCTTGCGATGGTGCCGGCGATCTGGTGGTTCCTCAACCGCTCTCGCGCGGGCCTGATCCTGCGGGGGGTGGGGGAAAATCACGACGCGGCGCACGCCCTCGGCTATGGCGTCCGGGCAACGCGGGCGGCAGCGGTGGCCTTTGGCGGCGCGATGGCGGGCATCGGCGGCGCCTTCATCTCGATCGCGACGGTGCTGCAATGGACCGAGGGCATGACCGCCGGCGCGGGGTGGATCGCGCTGGCCATCGTGGTCTTTTCGCGCTGGACCGCACCGGGCGTTCTGGCTGGCGCCTGGCTTTTCGGCGGCGTCACGGTGCTGCAACTGCGCCTGCAGGCGGCGGGCGTGGACGTGCCGGTGCAGCTGTTGTCGATGGCACCCTATCTGGCGACCATCCTGGTGCTGGTCCTGATTTCGGCCCGGCAGAAGTTCAGCCGCCACGCAGGCGGCGCGGCACCCGGCTCGCTCGGGATCAATTTCCACGCGCTGCGCTAGGGCGCAGCCTCCAGACCCCAAGAGGATAGACGAACATGCAACGCAGAACCCTTCTGGCCTCGGCCTCGGCGCTGATGATGGCGCTGGCCGTCCCCGCCATGGCCCAGGACGAGCCGCTGAAGGTCGGCTTCATCTATGTCGGGCCGGTCAGCGACGGCGGCTGGACCTATCAGCACGATCTGGGCCGCCAGGCGGTCGAGGAAGAGTTCGGCGACCGGGTCGAGACGACCTACCTGGAAAGCGTGCCGGAAGGCGTCGATGCCGAACGGGCGCTGACACAGCTGGCGCTGGCCGGAAACGACGTGATCTATGCGACCAGCTTCGGCTACATGGATGCGGTCATGAACGTCGCGGCCAAGTTCCCCGACATCAGGTTCGAACACAACACCGGCTACAAACGGGCCGAGAATGTCGGCACCTATGACGGCCGCTTCTACGAAGGCCGCGCCGTGACCGGCACGATCGCCGGGCGGATGACGGAAACGAACAAGATCGGCTATATCGCCACCTTTCCGATCCCCGAAGTGATCCAGGGCATCAATTCAGCCTATATCCATGCCAAGAAGGTCAACCCGGACGTCGAAATGCGCGTGGTCTGGGCCTACAGCTGGTTCGACCCCGCGAAAGAGGCCGACGCGGCCAACGCCCTGATGGCCGAAGGGGTCGACGTGATCCTGCAGCACACCAACTCGACGGCGCCGCTGGCGCAGCTGCAGCAGGCCGGCAAGTACGGCTTTGGCCAGGCCAGCGACATGTCGTCCTTTGCGCCCGCCCCCCGCATCTCCTCGGTCTACAACAACTGGGGCGCACATTACGTGAAAAGCGTCGGCCGCATCCTGGACGGCACCTGGGAACCGGAAGCGATCTGGGGCGGCATCGGCGACGGCATCGTGGCCATCGGCGAAATCACCGAAGCGGTTCCCGCCGACGTCAAGGCCGAGGCCGAGGCGCTGCGCGCTTCCATTGCGGCGGGCGAATACCACCCATTCACGGGGCCGCTGAACAAGGCCGACGGCACCGGATGGCTGGCCGAGGGTGAGACCGCCTCGGACGAAGAACTGCAGTCGATGAACTTCTTCGTCGAAGGCATCGACGCCCAGATCCCTCAGTAACACGACGACGCTGTCGCAGAGCCGCCCGATGCGGCCTGCGACAGCAGGTCCGGCTCGCCTTGGAGGGGCCGGACAAGCCATCTTCAGTTCCGTCAGGTGTCCATGTCGCGTGTTTCTCCGTTCGCTCCGTGGATCAAGCGGATCTATCGCAGCCTTCCATCCGGATGGTCGGCCGCCTTGGACCTGTATCACACGCAGCGATACGGCGGTCGCAGACCGCCGGCGCGCCTGGACGTGATGACCTCGGTCGGCGGTCCGAACGTGGACGTGCTTCAGGTCATGCTGCTGTCGCTGTCGCGCGCCCATCCCGGCGACCGGATCGTGTTCTGGCTGCTGGAACTGCGCATCCCACCCAAGCAGATGCATGACCTGACGAGGTTCTGCGAGGGGCTGCAGAACCTGGAACTGCGTCCCATCAAGCTGCCCGACCCGGCCAGCTTCGACCGCCTGCGCGCCCTGGGCGGTAAGCCGGACAGTGCCCGGTTTCTTTGGCTGGCCGCCCATCGCCACATCCCGGAAACGGTCAGCCGGGTGATCTATCTCGATGCGCTGGACCTTCTTGTCACGGGTGACCTGGTCCCGCTTCTTCGGCATCCCTTTCTCGGTCACCGCCTTGTCGCCTGCCGCGAAGGGCTCAATCGCCCGCCGTTGCTGATCGGGCCGGCGATCCGCGCCCATGCGCGGGGCGCGACCCTGCCAACCCTGCGGCGGATGGCGCGCGGGCTGATGAACAGCGGTTCGATGGTCATCGACCTCGACCGGATGCGCCGCGACGACATCGGGATGGAGGCCTATCTGCAGACGGCCGAATGGGCACGCGGCAACCTGGGGCTTTCGTTTGGCGATCAGGGCATCTATTCGCTGACCCACGGCAGCGACTACGCGCAGGCCCATGACCGCTATAACCACCGGTTCTTCGACGAGCCGGAGGGCCGCAGGATGGCGCGGCCCGCGGTGATCCACTATGCCGGGACCATGCCCAAGCCCTTCGAATGGCTTGTGACGCCGGCGCAGGAGGCGGCGATCAGCAGGCATGTGCAGCAGGATCGCGCGGGGGAACTGGTGCTGAATCCGGTGCAGTCGATCCGGCCAGCGCAGTTCCCCTATTTTCACCGGTGGTGGGATCTTTGCGCGCAAACGCCCGTCCATGGGCGCATCCGATCTCATGCGCAGGCCAAGGCCACCGCGGCCCTGGCGCAGATCGGCGTCGATCCGGACCGACCCGCGTCGTGACGGACGGGTTCAGCCCATGCGTTCGCTGGCATAGCTGCCGGGGGACGGGGGGAAGACCACCGTCTTGGCGCCGTTCAGGAAGACGCGGCCATGGATATGCGCGTGGACCGCGCGGGCCAGCACCTGCGCCTCGACGTCACGGCCCAGGCTCACATAGTCACCGGGCGACTGCGCATGGGTCACGCGTGCGGTGTCCTGCTCGATGATCGGCCCCTCGTCCAGGTCGGCGGTGACATAGTGGCTGGTCGCGCCGATCAGCTTCACGCCCCGCTCATACGCCTGCTTGTAGGGGTTCGCGCCCTTGAAACTGGGCAGAAAGGAATGGTGGATGTTGATGATCCGTCCCGACATCTCCTGGCACATCCGGTCGGACAGCACCTGCATGTAGCGGGCAAGGACCACCAGTTCCGCGCCGGTCTGCTCGATGATCTCCATCTGCTGCGCCTCGGCCTGGGCCTTGGTGTCGGCTGTCACGCGGATCATGTGGAAGGGGATGTCGTGGTTGACGACCACCTTCTGGTATTCATGGTGGTTCGAGATGACGCCGACGATGTCGATCGGCAGCGCCCCGATGCGCCAGCGGTACAGCAGGTCGTTCAGGCAGTGCCCGAAGCGGCTGACCATGATCAGCACCTTCTTCTTGACGCTGTCGTCGCTGATTTCGGCCTGCATGCCGAAGCGCGTCGCGATGTCGGCAAAGCCTGCGCGCAGGCTGTCCAGCGTCGCGGCACCTTCGGACCGGAAGCTGACGCGCATGAAGAAGCGCCCCGTTTCCACATCGTCAAACTGGGCGCTGTCGGTGATGTTGCAATCCGCGTCCGCCAGAAAACCCGAGATCGCCGCGACGATGCCGCGGGTCGATGCGCAGGTCACGCGCAGGGTATAGCTCTTCATGCGTCGGTCGTCCCCTTGTTGCCCAAGCGCGAGGACCATGCCCCGCGCCACGGACATTTCGACCGATTGTCCGGGAATGACAATCGCGTTTGCGACAGGGCGCGCGCGCCCCGCGACATCAGGCGGCGGGCAGGCGCGCCTCGACCATGCCGGCATACCAGCTGGAGCCTGCCGGAATCGCATCGTCGTTGAAGTTGTAGGCGGGGTGGTGAACCATCGCCGTGTCGCCGTTGCCGACCCAGATATAGGCGCCGGGGCGTTCGTTCAGCATATAGCTGAAATCCTCGCCGCCCATCATCGGCTGCATGTCCATGTTGATGTCGCCGGCGATCTGGCGCGCAACGTCCGCCGCCCAATCCGTCGCCTGTTCGTCGTTCATGGTGACCGGATAGCCGCGCTCATAGTTGATGTCGGCCTTGGCGCCCATGGCAGCGGCGATGTTGGTGGCGACGCGGGTGATGCCTTCCTGCAGCTGGTCGCGGACGGCGGGGTCCAGGCTGCGGGCGGTGCCCTTCAGCTTGACCACCTGCGGGATCACGTTGTGCGCCGTCGAATCCGTGCTGACCACGCAGACCGAGATCACGGCATTCTTCAGCGGGTCGATGTTGCGCGCCACGACCGATTGCACGGCCACGATGATCTGCGCGGCCGTCAGCGTCGTGTCGATGCATTCATGCGGCTTGGCGGCATGGCCGCCCTTGCCGGTCACGGTGATGTCGAACTGGTCGGCGGCGGCCATCATCGCCCCCGGACGGATCGAGAAGCTGCCCACCGGCATGCCCGGCATGTTGTGCATGCCGTAGAATTCGTCGATCTTCCAGCGGTCGACCAGGCCGTCCTTCACCATCGCCTCGCCCCCTGCCCCGCCTTCCTCGGCGGGCTGGAAGATCACGATGGCGGTGCCGTCGAAGTTGCGCGTCTCGGCCAGGTACTTGGCCGCGCCCAATAGCATGGCGGTGTGCCCGTCATGGCCGCAGGCATGCATCTTGCCCGGCGTCTTGGAGGCGTATTCCACGCCCGTCTGTTCGCTGATCGGCAGCGCGTCCATGTCGGCGCGCAGGCCGATCACGCGGCCCTTGCTGTCGGTCCTGCCCTTGATGACGCCCACGACGCCGGTGCGGCCCACGCCCTCGGTGACCTCGTCGCAGCCGAATTCGCGCAGCAGTTCGGCCACGCGGCCCGCCGTGCGGTGGACGTCATAGAGCAGTTCTGGATGTTCGTGGAAGTCCCGGCGCCAGGCGGTGATCTCGGGCAGAAGTTCGGCGAAACGGTTCTTGACGGGCATGGTGATCTCCTTCGGGAATGCAGGTTGGCGATTTCCTGCATGATCTGCAAGAGGGCCGCGCGGGCTTTACAGGTCCGGGCCAAGTTCGACGGGCGAGCCGTCCGAAAAACGGGCAAAGCGGAAGCGGCGAAGGTCATGGGCAGGGGCGCGGCCCTGAATCAGGTCCGCCATGACGCGACCGATCCCCGGCCCGATCCCGAAGCCGTGCCCCGACAGCCCGGTCGCGATAAAGAAGCCGCCGATCGGCGTTTCGTCCAGCACCGGCACCTGGTCGGGCGTCGTGTCGATCATGCCCGCCCAGGCCGCACGAATGCGCGGCCGCCCGATCTGCGGGAAGGCCGCCGCAAAGTCGTCCTGCAGGCGCGCCACCCGCCGTGGGTTCGGATCCGGGGACAGCACGCGCATCGCCTCGAACGGCGACGGCGCGTCGGGCTTCCACCGCCGCGGTGTCGTCCAGGCGTCGGGATAGCCGCGAGGGGCCGCGCCCTGCAACCGCGTCAGGCGCAGATCGCGGCGGATCATCGGCAGGTAGGTCCGCAGGTGGCGCACCGCCGCCCGCCCGATCCAGAAGTCATGGGCCATGCCGGGGGCCAGCGTATAGCCGCCATCCGCCCGGCGGCGGAAGGCAAAGTTCGCATCCGTCGCAGCGCCCGGCCAGAAATCGGGCATCGGCTCGGTCGCGGCGACGGTCGCGCGAACCGACAGCTGCGGCAGGCTCAGCCCGGCATTGCCGGCGAACAGTCCTGACCAGGCGCCGCCGGCCAGAAGGACACGGTCGGCCGCGATGCGCCCGTCTTCGGTCACGACGCCAGTGACGCGGCCGTTCTGCATGTTCAGCGTCCGAACGGCGCAGTGTTCGCGGATCATCACGCCTTCCGCCACGGCCAGGTCCGCGATGGCGGGCACCGCATGAGCGGGTTCGGCACGCATGTCCGACGGCGTCTGCAGCGCCCCTGCCCAGTCGGCCGCGTTGGGCAGGTCACGGGCCAACGCATCGCGACCGACGACCCGGCTGTCGAGGCCGTGGCGGCGCGCCACCTCCAGCCAGGCCTCGTAACGTGCCAGCGCGGCGTCGTCGGGGGCGAGGAAGCTGACGCCGCAGGTGACCAGCCCGATCCGTTCGCCCAATTCCTGCGCCAGGGAGGCCCACAGGCGCCGGGCCTCCAGCATGATCGGGATCTCGGCCTCGTCACGGCCCTGCGCGCGGACCCAGCCCCAGTTGCGGCTGGACTGTTCGCCGGCGATCACGCCCTTTTCGCACAGAACAACCCGCTGCCCGTCCCGCGCCAGGTAAAGCGCCGTGGTGACACCTGCGATTCCACCGCCGATGACAATGACATCCGCGGCGTCGGGCAGCGCGGCGCGATACCTCGGCGTGGCAGCTGGGCCGATCGGCGGCGCGGCCTTCACGAGTGGGTCGCCGGATCGACCAGCACCCGGTGCCCGGGCGAGACCTCGCGATAGGCCGAAGGGACTGCCTGGTAATCGACCGAATGAATGGGCGACGGGATCGGGCGGAAATTCAGATCCTCGCTGATTTTCTTCTGGCGGGGATCGGCGACAGGCACGGCCGACATCAGCTGGCGTGTATAACTGTGCTGAGGGTTCTCGAACACCTGCTGTCGGGTGCCCAGTTCCACGATGCGGCCCAGATACATTACGCCGACATGATGGCTGACGCGCTCGACCACCGCCATGTCATGGCTGATGAACAGCATCGAGATGCCCAGATCCTGCTGCAGTTCCATCAGCAGGTTCAGGACCTGGGCCTGAACCGAAACGTCCAGCGCCGACACGGCCTCGTCGGCGATGATCAGCTTGGGGTTCAGGGCCAGCGCCCGGGCGATGGCAATCCGCTGGCGCTGGCCGCCCGACATCTCGTGCGGGTAGCGGCGCATGAAGCTGCGCGGCAACTCCACCCGGTCGAACAGCGCGGCGATCCGGTCCTGGCGTTCGCTTCGGCTGCCGATGCCATAGTTCTGCATCGGCTCGGCCACCTGGTCATACAGCTTCATGTGCGGGTCGAGGCTGGCGAACGGGTCCTGAAAGATCATCTGCATGTCGCGGCGTGCGCGGCGCAGCGCCCGCTGCGACAGCGCCAGCACGTCGATGCCGCCGAGATCGACCGTGCCTGATTCAGGTTCGACCAGCCGCAGGATCGACCGCCCGCAGGTCGATTTCCCGCAGCCCGATTCCCCGACCAGCGACAGCGTTTCGCCAGCGTTTATGGTGAAGCTGACATCCTCGACCGCGTGAACGCGCGCCAAGGTGCGGCGCAGGACGCCACCCTTCACGGCAAAGCGCGTCGTCAGGTTCCTGACCGTCAGCAGCGGCCTGGGATCGGCCACGATGATCGGTTCCGGTGCGGCATGGCTGCCGTCGCCCATCAGGCGCAGGCGTTCGGGCGCGGGCTTTCCGGTCATCTCGCCCAGCCGCGGTACGGCGGCCAGCAGCATCTTGGTATAATCCTTTTGCGGATTCTCGAAGATCTGCTGGACCGGGCCTTCCTCGACCTTGTCGCCGCGGTACATGACCACGACGCGGTCTGCCATCTGCGCGACCACCGCCATGTCATGGGTGATGAACAGAACGGCAATCTGCTTTTCTCGCTTCAGCCGGTCGATCAGGGCCAGGATCTCGGCCTGAATGGTTACGTCCAGCGCGGTCGTGGGTTCGTCGCAGATCAGCAGACGCGGCTCGCAGGCCATGGCGATGGCGATGACGACGCGCTGGCGCATGCCGCCCGAGAGTTCATGCGGATACTGGTCCAGCCGACGTTCGGGCTCGGGGATGCGGACCTGGCGCAGGATCTCGAGGGCGCGGGCGCGTGCCTCGGCCTTCTTCAGGCCGCGATGGGCGATCAGCCCCTCGACCAACTGGTCGCCGACGGTGAAGACCGGGTTAAGCGCCGTCATGGGTTCCTGAAAGATCATGCCGATCTGGTTGCCGCGGATGTCGCGCATCGCGGCGCTGCCCTGCATGGCAAGGTCGACCACCTGGCCGTCCGCCTTTTCGAACATCAGCCGACCGCCCGCGATGGTGCCCCCGCCGAACTCCACCAGCCGCATCAGCGACAGCGAACTGACCGACTTGCCGGATCCGGATTCGCCCACCACGCAGACGCATTCGCCCGGCTTGATGTCGAAGCTGACATCCTTGACGCCCACCACGATGCCGTCGCCAGTTTCGAATTCGACGCGAAGCTTTTCAATTGAAACAAGCGGTTGTTGATCCAGCATGACAGGTTCCTTCCAGCGCCCCAGCTGAAAGGCTAGCCGCTGCCCTGCGAAAGTCAAAGCCGAAACCGTGCGTCACGGCCGACGCGAATGGTCTTGCTTTTCAAATGAGCTTCGTCCGATGATATCCTTATTCCGCAGGGACGACGACACACCACGACCACCCCCAAAGGGGCGGAAACAGGACAAGAAACAGCCCAAGAATGGCTGACGGTGGCGATGATCCCCGCGGGTCCGGACACCCAACAGGAGAGTGCAATGAAGCTGAAAACCGTGTTGATGGGCGCTGTCGCGACGCTGGCGATGGCCTCTGCCGCCTTTGCCGAACGCGGCAGCGACGGTCAGGTGAACCTCATCATGTGGCAGGCGCCCTCGACGATGAACCCCTATCTGTCGGGCGGCACCAAGGAGATCATCGCCGGCAGCCTGACGCTGGAACCGCTGGCAGGCTATGACACCGAAGGCAACATCTTCCCGCGCCTCGTGACGGAAATCCCGTCGCTTGAAAACGGCGGCATCGCCGAGGACCTGACGTCGGTCACCTGGAAGCTGCGCGACGACATCAGGTGGTCGGACGGCACCCCCTTCACCGCCGATGACGTCGTCTTCACCGGCGAATACTGCATGCATCCCGAAGGCGGCTGTTCGCAGCTGGCCAAGTTCGAGGGCGTCACATCGATCGAGGCGGTCGACCCGCACACGGTCCGCGTGAACTTCGATTCCCCCCGCCCCGACCCGTTCTCGGCCTTCGTGGGCGGGCAGTCGCCCATCCTGCAAAAGGCGCAGTTCGAAAACTGCATCGGCGCCAATGCCCCCACCTGCACCGAACAGAACTTCAACCCCATCGGCACCGGCGCCTTCCGCGTGACCGAATTCCTGACGAACGACACCATCACGCTGGAAGCCAGCCCGGAATATCGCGACCCCGAGAAGCCCGCCTTCGCGACCATGCTGGTCAAGGGCGGCGGCGACGCGGCCGGTGCCGCGCGGTCCGTGCTGGAGACGGGCGAGTTCGACTATGCCTGGAACACCCAGCTGGCCCCCGACGTCATCGCCGGGATGGAGGCCGCGGGCCGCGGCAAGATCTCCGCCGCCTTCGGCAGCCTTGTCGAACGCATCCACGTGAACCTGACCGACCCGTCGTCGTCGCTGCCTGATGGCGAGCGGTCGACGTTGGAGCATCCCCACCCGTTCCTGAGCGATCCGGCGGTGCGCGCGGCGCTGTCGATGGCCATCGACCGCGGCCTGCTGGTGGAAATAGGCTATGGTCTTGCCGGCCAGCCGACCTGCAACTATGTCCCCGCCCCCGAAGCCTGGGCGTCGGACAATACCGAATGCCTGACCCAGGACATCGAAGGTGCGAACGCCCTTCTGGACGAAGCCGGCTGGGTCCGCGGCCCCGATGGTGTTCGCGAAAAGGACGGCGTGCGTCTCAGCATGCTGTTCCAGACCTCGGTCAACGCAGTGCGGCAGGACTTCCAGGCGCTGATCAAACAGTGGTGGTCCGAGATCGGCATCGAGAGCGAACTGAAGACCGTCGATGCGTCGGTGTTCTTCGGGTCCGACGCCGGATCGCCCGACACGCTGCAGAAGTTCTATGCCGACGTGCAGATGTATGCCGACAACTTCGAGGGCACGAACCCCGCGCCCTACCTGGCCAAGTGGACCTGCAACAAGGCGCCCTCGCCTGCGAACCAGTGGCAGGGCGAGAACATCAGCCGCTTCTGCGACGAGGAATTCGACCGTCTCGTGGACGAGATCGAGGGTGTCGTCGATGCCGACGAACGCGCCACGATGGGCCGCAAGATGAACGACATGCTGACCAAGGACAGCAACGCGATCATCCCCATCGTCTATCGCGGCACGGCCTCGGCCCATTCCAACACGCTTGGCGGGGTTGCGCTGAACGCCTGGGACAGCGAGACCTGGAACGTCGCCGACTGGTATCGTCTCGAAGAGTAAGCTGACCTGCCGCCCCGGCCATCCGGCCGGGACGGCGCCCCTCTTCGCGATCCCGCGCCAGCAACATCCAGAGGGGCGCGTGGACACCCTATCGGATCGAGGCGACATGCTGAGTTTCACCATCCGTCGGCTGCTGCTGGCAATCCCGACATTGCTGTTCATCTCGCTGGTGATCTTCCTGCTTCTGGAAGCCTCGCCCGGCGACCCGCTGGCCGACGTGCCCCTGACCGTTCCCCCCGAGGTGCGCGAGCGCATGCGCGAGGCGCTTGGCCTGGGCGATCCCTGGCCCATCCGCTATATCCTGTGGCTGAAGCAGTTCTTCTGGGTCGAGCCGCTCCACTGGACCGACCAAGTCTTCGGGACATCCTTCAGCGAGGGGATGCAGCGCATCATCAGCTTCCAGTCGCGCAGCCCGGTCTTCGACGTGATCGCGCAGCGCGTGCCGCAGACCCTGACGGTGGTCGGCATGTCCTATGTCGTCGGCGTCCTGATCGCGATCCCCATCGGCATCCTGTCGGCCTATCGCCAGTACAGCTGGTTCGACCAGATCGGCACCTTCGTGTCTATGATCGGTTTTTCCATGCCGACCTTCTTCACCGGTGTCGTGCTGATCATCATCTTCGCCGTGAACCTCCAGTGGTTCCCGTCGGTCTATGACACCACGCTGGAGGTGAGGGACTGGGACAGCTTCCTGCAGCAGGCGCGCCAGATGGTGATGCCGGTGACAGTGCTGGCCCTTTACAACGCGGCGCAGATCAGCCGCTTCATGCGGTCCTCGATGCTGGACAACCTGGGCCAGGACTATGTTCGCACCGCCCGCGCCAAGGGTCTGTCGGAACGTGTCGTCGTGCTGAAGCACGTGCTGAGGAACAGCCTGATCCCGGTCGTCACCGTCATTGCGCTTGGCCTTCCGGCGGTCTTCGGCGGGGCCATCATCACCGAACAGGTGTTCAAGGTGAACGGGCTGGGCCAGCTGCTGATCTCGGCCATCCATGGCAACGACATCCCGATGGTGCTGACGCTGACCTTCATTTTCGCGATCCTGATCGTCGTCTTCACGCTTGTTGCAGACATCCTCTACGGGGTGCTGGACCCGAGGATCCGCTATGACTGACACGACCCGCACCGACACCGATCCGCTGCGCGCCGCCGCCGGCAATGCCGCCACGCCGGAAGGGATCAGCCCGCCCATCGTTCCGCCGCAGGCCGAGGTCGCCACCCGCAGCCAGTGGCTGGACGTCTGGCGCCAGTTCCGCAGCCATCGTGGTGCGATGGTGGGGCTGGTGATCTTCGTGTCCATCATCCTCTTCGTGTCGGTGGGGCCGCTGATCTGGACGATCGATCCGACCTATGTGGACATCCGCGCGCGCAACTCGGGCTTCTCGGTGGCCCATCCCCTGGGAACCGACCAGCTGGGCCGCGACCTGCTGGCGCGGCTGATGGCGGGGGGGCAGGTCTCCATCGCCGTGGGGCTGACCGCGATGATCATCGCGATCTTCATCGGCAGCCTGATCGGCGTGATGTCGGGCTATTTCCGCCGGCTCGACGCCCCCCTGATGCGCCTGACCGAGCTGTTCCTGGCCCTGCCCCTTCTGCCCCTTCTGCTGCTGATGGTGACGCTGTTCCGCGAACCGCTGTC
Source organism: Paracoccus beibuensis (assembly GCF_026162625.1). GTDB lineage: Bacteria > Pseudomonadota > Alphaproteobacteria > Rhodobacterales > Rhodobacteraceae > Paracoccus > Paracoccus beibuensis. The sequence goes on from NZ_JAOTBD010000008.1 coordinate 25,041, forward strand.
CCAGACCTTCGGTCCGGCCTTGGGGATATTCTTCCTGATCGTCGGCGCGATCGGCGCAACCAGCTGGATGCAGGCCGCCCGCATCGTCCGCGGCGAGGTTCTTGGCCTGAAGGAGCGAGAGTTCATCCTCGCCGCCCGGTCCATCGGGACACCGTCGCACCGGATGATCCTGCGCCACATCCTGCCGAACGTCCTGTCGCCGATCATGGTCGCAGCGACGCTCGGTATCGCCACCGCGATCATCACCGAGTCCGCGCTCAGCTTCCTCGGGCTTGGCTTTCCGCCAGATTTCCCGACCTGGGGGCGGCTGCTCTATGACGCGGTGGATCAGATGGTGCTTTATCCGTGGCGGGTAATCTTTCCCGGCGTTCTGATCTCGCTGACCGTGCTCTGCGTGAACTATATCGGCGACGGGCTGCGCGACGCGATGGACCCGCGAATCCGCGGGCGGTGACCCGCCTGCCGGAGCGATCATCGAGGGGGCGCAAGCGCCCCCCTCATCACGTCAATAGGCTGCGCTGCCGCTGCCCGCCGGCAGGGCACCGTAGGGCAGCCAGATCGTCTTTGTGCGCGTGGCATGGCGCAGGAAGACCTCGCCCTGCGCCTGCGGGCCCGTCCAGTCGCGCGAAGGAACGGCCCAGACCGGCTTGAGGTTGCCCGTGCCGGCGCGGCCGATGGCCGCCAACTCCTGCGGGTCGCCCGCGTGCCAGAATCCCGCGACCTCGTCATGGGCAGCAAGGTGGACGGCCAGATCGGCACGCGGACCTGTGACGATGTTGACCACGCCGCCCGGCAGGTCCGACGTGTCGAAGACCTGGTAGAGGTCCGTCACCGCCAGCGGATCGTCCTGCGCCGGGATCGCCACGACCGCGTTGCCCATGGCAATCGCCGGCAGGACCAGCGACAGGAAACCCGCCAGCGGCTGCGAATTCGGGCAGGCGATGCCGACCACGCCCATCGGCTCGGGGATCACGGTCACCAGGTGGCCGGGCTTGGCCTGGACGGTCGCACCGTCGAACTTGTCCGCCCATGCGGCATAGTGGAACGCGCGGGCGATGGCGGCCTCGACCTCGGCCCCGCTGGTGCGGGCGGCGAATTCGGCCGCGCGCGCCGAGAGGTTCTCGGCGACGTAGAACAGAACCTGCGCCCGGGCATGGCCGCCCATCGCGGCCCATTTGCCGGCCTTGGTGGCCGCTTCGACGGCGTTCCGGATGTCCTTGCGGCTGCCCAAAGGCGCCAGCCCGCCCGGCACCGCATACATCGCCCCCGCATCAGGCCGCTTCTGCGCCCCCCCATAATAGAGCTTGGCCGTGCGGTCGATGCCCTGCCCTGCCGGGCCTGTCCCCTCGGTCACGGCAACGGGGGACTTGGGTGCGGCCTCTGGCGCTGCTTTGACCAACGGTTCGGCCAGATAGTCGAGCATGCCCGCGGCGCCCCCCTCGCGGCCATATCCGCTTTCGCGATAGCCGCCGAAGGGCGCGGCGGCGTCGAACATGTTGGCGCCGTTGATCCAGACCACCCCGGCCTTGATCCGCGCGGCGAGGTCGGTGGCGACCGTCGCGCTTTCCGACCAGACTGATCCGGCAAGGCCGTAGCGGGTGTTGTTCGCCAGCTCGACCGCCTCATCCGCCGTGCGGAAGGTCGACAGCGTCGCGATGGGGCCGAAGATTTCGTGGCTCATTCCCGGATTGGCAGGGGCGATGTTTCGCAGATAGCCGGGTGCGATGAAGCAGCCCTCTTGCGGCTGACCGCCGACCAGTTCGGCCCCCGCCTCGGTCGCGGCGCGGCAGATGGACAGGATGCGCGCCTTCTGCACCGGATCGACGATGGCGCCGATGTCGGTGGACTTGTCCAGCGGCGCGCCGACGCGCAGCCGGGCCATCCGGACGCGCAGCAGTGTCTCGAACCGCTCGGCCACGGATTCGGCCACCAGAATGCGCGATCCGGCGCAGCAGACTTGCCCCTGGTTGAACCAGATGCTGTCGACGACGCCTTCGACGGCGGCGTCCAGATCGGCGTCCTCCATCACGACGAATGGCGACTTGCCGCCCAGTTCCAGCGTCAGTTTCCGCCCCGTGCCCGCCAAAGCGGCCGCGATGCCGCGCCCGACCTCTGTCGAGCCGGTGAAGGCGATCTTGTCGACGTCCGAAGCGACCAGCGCCGCACCCGTCGCACCGTCGCCGGTCACGATGTTCACGACGCCCGCCGGCAGGCCGACCTCCTGACATATCTCGGCGAAGGCCAGGGCCGTCAGAGGCGTGTATTCCGCAGGCTTCAGCACCACCGTGTTGCCCGCCGCCAGCGCGGGCGCGATCTTCCAGGCCAGCATCAGCAGCGGGAAGTTCCACGGGATGATCTGGCCGCAGACGCCAAGCGGCGCGTGGCTGAGAAAGCGCGTGTCGCGCAATTCGGCCCAGCCCGCGTGGTGATAGAGGTGCCGCGCGACCAACGGCACGTCGATGTCGCGCGCCTCGCGGATCGGCTTGCCGTTGTCCAGCGTCTCCAGCACCGACAGGAAACGCTCGCGCTTCTGCACATGCCGCGCAAGCGCATAGAGGTACTTCGCCCGTTCGGTGCCGGACAGGGCCGCCCAGCCCACTTGCGCCTCGCGCGCTGCTTTGACTGCTGCGGCTATGTCGGCGTCCGACCCCTGCGAGACCTGCGCCAGCACCTCACCGGTCGACGGGTCGCGGGTCTCGAACGTTTCACCCGGTGCGGTGAATGCGCCGTTGATGAAGTGGCCGAAGCTGCCGCGGCACACCAGCCAGTTGTGGGCGGCGGTGCTGTCCTCGGTCGAGGGGCCGTAGTCCATCGTCTGCATGATCTCGCTCACTTGGGTCATCGGGTCCTCAGGCAATCGCTTGGCGATGGGCGGCGGCGTAGCGGCCCGTGACGTGGTGGCTGATCTGGCGTTCAATATCGCCCAGAAGGCTGGAGGCGCCGATGCGGAAGAGGTCGGGTGCCAGCCAATCGCGGCCCAGTTCCTCGGCCATCAGCACCTGCCAGCTGATCGCGTCCCTGGCGGTGCGCAGGCCGCCTGCCGGCTTGAAGCCGACCTTGATGCCGGTGCGGGCGTGGTGATCGCGGATGGTGCGGACCATCACCAGGCTGACCGGCAGAGTGGCGTTCACGCCCTCTTTCCCCGTCGAGGTCTTGATCCAGTCCGAGCCCGCCTGCATCGCGACATGGCTAGCCTTGGCGACGTTTTCCAGCGACTTCAGGTCGCCCGTGGCCAGGATCGCCTTCATCCGCGCCGCCCCGCAGGCCTCGCGCATCGCGCGCAGCTCATCATACAGCGCCGTCCAGTTGCCCTGCAGCACATGGGCGCGGGTGATGACGATGTCGATCTCGTCCGCGCCCTGGTCGACGGCATAGCGGATCTCGGCCAGGCGCAGCTCCAGGGGCATCAGGCCGGCGGGGAAACCCGTCGCCACGCTGGCCACCGGGATGCCGCTGTTGCCAAGGGCGCGCTTTGCCGGCGCGACCATCGTCGGATAGACGCAGACCGCGCCGGTGGTCAGCCCGGTCACGCCCACGGCCTCCAGCAGGTCGGCGGCGATGGGCTGGCGCGCCTTGGCACACAGGCGGGCCACGCGGTCGGGCGTGTCGTCGCCCGCCAGCGTGGTCAGGTCGATGCAGCGCACCGCGTTCAGAAGCCAGGCCGCCTGGTGGTCCTTCTTCAGGCTGCGCCGCGTTGGCAATGTCGCGGCCCGCCGCTCGACCGCGGGGGTGTTGATCCTGATTCCGCTGAACCAGTCCAGGTGAAGATCGGTGCCAGGATTGCTCATGCCTTGCCCCTTCCGATGCGCCCGCTCAGCTGCGCCAAAAGCCGCCAGACAAGGCCCAGGATCGCCAGAAGCACAATGCAGACCAGCATGGCGGGCCAGTTCACCGGGCGCACATCGGGTGCGGCGACGGTGTTGATCGAGATCGCGTTCGGATAGGTCGACAGCCACGGCATCCGCCAGCCATAAGCGGTGATGCTGACCCAGATCGGATCGCGCGACGTCGACTGCAGGTTCGTCGCCTCGGCATGCAGGTTGGCGCTGTCGTACTTGAAGTAGGGCGGCCAGACCCAGCCCGTATCCTCGTTGCGATAGACGAAGACGCGGCCGTTGGGGCGCACCGTGTCGATGAAGCGCACGTCGCGCTGGCCCCGCGTGTTTTCGACCGTGCCGGTGCTTTCGGCGGCCCAGAAGATCGTGGCCGAAGGCGGAATCGAGGTCAGTCGGTTATAGGTGTTGCTGATCCGCACCGTGTTCTTGGACGGCAGCGTATAGTCCAGCAACCCGAAGACCAGGATCCCGAACAGGACGCCGATGACGACGCGGGCGTAATACATGGTGCGGCAGCTCCTATTGCCAGTTGACCAGGACGACGATGCCAAGGATGGCAAGCGTCGGCAACACGAAGACCAGGGCCGCGAGGCGCACCTGCAGGCTGCGCCCGAACCCGGCCGTGCCCCGCGCCACGAAAGCCCGGCGCGCCGGCGTGTCGCCCTGCCCCGAATGGCGGCTGTCCCATCGCGCCTCCAGCCGCCGGACCTGGCGCAGGCGGATGCTGATCCGCAGGCCCAGGTAAAGCGCAAGCTGAAGTGCGAAGACGATCAGCCACAGCCGGATCAGTGCCACCTCGACGCGCCCCTGTTGTCATCCGGCCGCAGGCTAGCACGCGCCGCGCGGGAGGGGCCAGCCGTCCCGTAGCGTCGCCAGCCGTGCAACCCTGCGTCCCTGCGCTGCGTTCCCGGTCCGGAACCCGCCCGAAGGAGCCGCCATGACCCTGCCCGCCGATCCCCGCCTTGACCTTCACGCCGAACTGGACCGGCTGGCCGCCAGCCAGATCGGCAGCCGCGGAATGCTGATGCGCGGGGTCGAGGCCATCGGCCGCCTGACCGAGGGCGCGGCGACGACCGTCATGGGCATGTCTCCGGTGGGGCTGGAAAAGGTGCTGGAGACGGCGTTCCGGCAGCTCTATGACCTGTCGGGGCGCGGCGACAGCATCAGCGTGGTACGCGACGCGCCGCTGATCGCGAATCGCGCGGCGGCGGTGCTGTCCGGCGCGACCGGCGGCTGGTTTGGCCTGGTCGGCATCGTCCCCGACCTGGTGGCCTCGACCACGGTGATCTTCAACGCCATCCAGAAGGTTGCCCGCCAGCACGGCTTCGACACGATCGATCCGTCGGTCCGGCTGGAATGCCTGGCCGTCTTCCAGTTCGGCGAACCCGGAGAGGACGGCGACGCCGCCGCCAAGTCCTTCCTGGCCAACCGCCTGCTGACAAACGGCCAAACCGTGTCGGCCCTGATCTCGCGCTTTGCGGGGGCGTTTGCGGGACGGTTGACGGCCAAGCTGGGCGCGCAGGCGGTGCCTGTCCTTGGCGCGGCCACCGGCGCGGCGATCAACTATGCCTTCGTCGACTATTACGAGCGCGTCGCCCGGATCCATTTCCGCCTGCTGCGACTGGCAGAGGAGCATCCGACCCTTGACATGGACCTGGAATACGGCCAGGCCCTCGGCCGCATCCGCAAGCGCGGCAACCGCCCGTCGCGGCTGCGTCAGAACGGGACGTCGTCGTCCCCGCCCGCCGGCTGGACATAGGCCGCCTTGATGTTCTTGAAGCCGGTGTCGAACTGCACGGTCAACGTGTCTTCGGCGATGCCCATGATCTGACCCTCGCCGAACTTGGCGTGGCTCACGCGGTCGCCTACGCTGAAGCGGCTGGCCGGGGCCGCGTCGATGGTGATCGGGGTGCGATGCACCGGCCCGCGGCGATCCGCCGCCCGCGCCTGCATCCGCTTCCAGCCGGGCGAATTATAGACATCGGCCTTCGCCACCCGTTCGTCCATGCGCGTGTTCCCGGCCGACGCCATCGCCGCGCCGTATCCGCCGCCATAAAGGCCGGGCGGGGTCAGCACCTCGACATGCTCCTCGGGCAGTTCGTCGACGAAGCGCGAGGGCAGGCTGGATTGCCACTGGCCATACATGCGGCGGTTTCCGGCAAAGCTGATCGTCGCAAGGCGTTCCGCGCGGGTGATGCCGACATAGGCCAGCCGCCGCTCCTCCTCCAGGCCCTTGGTGCCCTGTTCGTCCATCGCGCGCTGGTTGGGGAACAGACCGTCCTCCCACCCCGGCAGGAAGACGACCGGGAATTCGAGCCCCTTGGCGCCGTGCAGGGTCATGATGCTGACCTGTTCGGCCTGCTCGCCGTCGTCGCGGTCCATGACCAGCGCCACGTGCTCCAGGAACCCCTGCAGGTTCTCGAACTCCTCCAGCGCCTTCACGAGTTCCTTGAGGTTGTCCAGCCGGCCCGGCGCGTCGGGCGACTTGTCGTTCTGCCACATGGCGGTATAGCCCGATTCGTCCAGCAGGCGTTCGGCCAGTTCGATATGGCTGCGCCCGTCCAGAACGTCGCCGTGGCTGCGCCCGATCAGCGCCACGAAGGCGCGCAGGTTGGCCAGCCCCTTGCCGCCCAGATGACCCTCCTCGACGGCGATCTTCGCGCCTTCCAGCAGGCTGACGCCGTTCTGCCGCGCTGCCGCCTGAAGCGTCTGCAGGGCCTTGTCGCCAAGTCCGCGCTTGGGCGTGTTCACGATCCGCTCGAACGCCAGGTCGTCGTCGGGCGACACGACCAGCCGGAAATAGGCCATTGCGTCGCGGATCTCTTGCCGTTCATAGAAACGCGGGCCGCCGATCACGCGATAGGGCAGGCCGATGGTCATGAAGCGGTCTTCGAAGGCCCGCATCTGGTGGGACGCCCGCACAAGAATCGCCATGTCGTTCAGGCTGACCCGGCCAAGGGCAGCCCGATGGCCGCCCTGGAATGCCTCGATCTCCTCGCCGATCCAGCGGGCCTCGGCCTCGCTGTCCCAGTGCCCGATCAGGCGGACCTTCTCGCCCTCCTCGGCATCGGTCCACAGCGTCTTGCCGAGCCGCCCCCGGTTGGCCGCAATCAGCCCCGAGGCCGCCCCCAGAATCTGCGGGGTCGAGCGGTAGTTCTGCTCCAGCCGGATGACCTCCGCCCCCGGGAAATCCTTTTCGAAGCGCAGGATGTTGCCCACCTCGGCACCGCGCCAGCCATAGATCGACTGGTCGTCGTCGCCCACGCAACAGATGTTCCGGTGCGCCTGCGCCAGAAGCCGCAGCCACATGTACTGCGCGACGTTGGTATCCTGGTATTCGTCCACCAGAATGTACCGGAAGCGGTCCTGCCACTGGCGCAGCACGTCGGGATGCGCCTGGAACAGCGTCACGCAATGCATCAAGAGGTCGCCGAAATCGACGGCATTCAGCGTCAGCAGCCGTTCCTGATAGGCGGCATACAGCTTGCCGCCATAGCCGTCGAAGGTCTCGCCCTCACCGCGCGGCAGGTTCGCGGGGGTCAGGCAGCGGTTCTTCCAGCCGTCGATCAGATGCGCCAGCTGTCGGGCGGGCCAGCGCTTCTCGTCGATGTTCTCGGCCGCGATCAACTGCTTCAGCAGGCGGATCTGGTCGTCCGTGTCCAGGATGGTGAAGCTGGGCTTCAGGTGCAGGCTGCCATTGCCGATCAGTTCGGCATGGCGCCGCAGGATCTTGACGCTGATGCTGTGGAACGTCCCCAGCCAGGGCATCCCCTCGACCATCTCGCCCAGCAGGCGGGCGACCCGCTCCTTCATTTCGCGGGCGGCCTTGTTGGTGAAGGTCACCGCAAGCATCTGTCCCGGCCGCGCCTTGCCCAGCATCAGCAGATGCGCGATCCGCGTCGTCAGCGCCCGAGTCTTGCCGGTTCCGGCACCCGCCAGCATCAGCACCGGCCCGTCCAGCATCTCGACCGCCGCGCGCTGTGCAACGTTCAGCCCATCCAGATAGGGCGCAGGCCGCGCGGCCATGGCGCGGTGCGACAGCGGCACCGCCGCAAGATCATCGGAATCGTCGAATTGGTCCATGTGGCAAACATAGGCCCGCGGCAGCCGCAAGGAAAGCCTGATGTTCCCTTTCCGTTCCCGTTGCGACTGTCAAATTACATCGGTCCTAAGAACACGTCCCGGCGCGGGATGAAGTCAGGCCCGCAGTCCTGCGAAGGTGCCGGGGTCCAGAGAGTTCTGCGCGAAGGTCGGCCCGCTGGTCAGCAGGCTGACCGCGTCATGGGAATGCAGCGATTCCTGGTGGCTGGCCAGCACGCGGAAATCGCCCACGCGCGGGTCGGCGATCAGCTCGGCCGCGAAGGCGCGCACGGCGTCCTCGACAAAGATCGGGTGCGCCGCGTTCAGTTCGGCAAAGGCCTGTTCGTCCTCGCGCTTGACCATGACCTGGGTTTCGGTGGGGACCGCTCGACGGCACATTTCGATCACATCCTCGAACCACAGGCGCTCGGCGCCCTGCATCACCATCGACAGCCGCGCGATCGACCGCTGCGAATGCGGCGTCGCCAGCCGCGACCGCGTTTCGCGCGCGTGTTCGGACAGTTCCAGGGAGCAGGGGCAGGTCGAGGAATAGACATAGTCCAGGTGCATCACCCGCAGGCGGCTGCCCTGCCGCTCGATCAGTTCTTCGGCGATGTCGTAATATTGCCAGCCCGAAAGACCAGATCGCATGGACGCCACCCTCATCGGATAGGAAAACCGCATCTGGATCCGCGCATCCAGCGCATCCAGGTCCGACTTGTAGTCCTCGATGGCGGCCTCAAGCACCGACAGGCTGAACTGGTGTTCCGAATGGGCATAGAAGGACCGCATGATGCGGCTCATGTTGATGCCCTTGCGGTCGGCCTCCAGGCTGACGGTGCCGGTGACGCTTGTTTCCAGCGTGATCTCTCCGCCGGCCCGCGTCAGGTAGCGGATCGGCAGGCGGAAGTTGGAAATCCCGACATGCTGGATCGCCGCACGGGCGCCGATGATCAGGCTGGCCGGGCCGTTCTGAAGGTCGGGCAGCGTGTCGCGATAGGCCGGATCGACCTTGAAATCCGCGTCATAGGTCCTGGCCAGGGCCGGATACGCGGGGATCAGGGGGCGTGCTTCGGTCATCGGGGCCTCCGTCTTCGTTGCGGCTGATATAGCGACGGCAGCGCCTTTTGTCAGCCCATCCGTTGGTTCTGCCCCTGCCAGGCCCTCAGTTCACCAAGGCCTGCCGCAGATCGTCGATCAGGTCGCCTGCATCCTCCAGCCCCACGGACAGCCGCAGAAGCCCCGGCGTGATCCCCAGATGCGCCTTGTCGGCATCCGACAGGCGCTGATGCGTGGTGGTGGCAGGATGTGTCACGATGGATTTGGCATCGCCCAGGTTGTTCGAGATCTTGATGATCCGCAGCCGGTCCAGCGCCGCGAAGGCAGCATCTTTGCCGCCGTCGACCTCGAGCGCGATCATCGTGCCCCCCGATCCCATTTGCCGCATCGCCAGGTCGTGCTGCGGATGATCGGCCAGCCCCGGATACACGACCCGCGTCAATGCGGGATGCCCCTGCAGCGCCGTCGCGACATGTGCTGCGGCGTCAGCCTGCGCCCGCACGCGCAGGTCCATCGTTTGCAGGCCGTTCAACATGATCCAGGCGTGGAACGGGCTGATCGCACCGCCGGTGTGCTTCAGGTAGGGCTCGGCCACCTCGCGCACGAAGTGCCGGGTGCCGCAGATGACGCCCGCCAGCGCGCGTCCGCCGCCGTCGATATGCTTTGTTGCCGAATAGACGACGACATCCGCCCCCTGCTCGACCGCCTTGGAAAACACCGGTGTCGCGAAGACGTTGTCGACCACGACGGTCGCGCCCGCCGCATGGGCGAGGTCGGCGACGGCCTTCAGGTCCACAACCTCCAGCGTCGGGTTCGACACGCTCTCGAAGAAGATCGCCCGAGTTCCGGGGCGGATGGCGGCCCGCCACTGCTCCAGATCGGTGCCGTCGACATAATCGACCTCGACCCCGAACCGGACCAGCAGATCCAGCACATAAAGGCACGACCCGAACAGCGCCCGCGCCGCCACGACGTGATCGCCGGGCTTGCACATGGCGAACATGGCGCCGTTCACGGCGGCCATGCCGCTGGCGGTGGCGAAGGCGTCCTCGGTCCCTTCCAGCGCGGCGATACGATCCTCGAACATGCGGCTTGTGGGGTTGCCGTAACGGGCATAGATGAACTCGTCCGGCCCCACCGACTGGAACCGACCCTCGGCCTGCGCGGCGCTGTCATAGACGAAGCCCTGCGTCAGGAAGATCGCCTCTGCCATCTCGCCGTACTGGCTGCGGCGGGTGCCGTGATGGACGGCCTGGGTGCGCGGATGAAGCGTCTTGTCGGTCGGTCCGGTCATGATCGGGTGCCTTTTCAATGCTGACCGTGGGTTAATCCTTGCCGCCTTCCCGTGCAAGAGAGATGCCGGCGCAGGCTGATCGATCCCGCAAACTGTCGCGTAGCCGACATTTTGCACGGACTGCAGATAAACTTATGTAAATCAGGGGGATAATCCTATAACCTGCCCAAATGGACAGTTGGATTCCGGCGCCCGAGAAGACTATTGTATGGACATGGATCAGCGGCGCCTCCAACCGCGCCGCGAATCCTGACGGGCCCGCCGGGCACAGCAGTGGAGGGAAGTCGCGCCATGCGCAACATCGCCGCCAAACCTTTGCTGGGTCGCCTGGCCGATGGCTCCGGCACAGATTGCAAGTGTCGCCGCTCGGGGTCGAGCGGCTTTTCCCGAGTGACCCGTTGCCGAGTCCTGCCGTCGTGTAAGCGTTTTCCCGTTTCCCCGGTATGACCGCAGGGACCGCCCAGGCAGGGGGCGGATGGTTCCGCCCCCGCCACCCGCACCGCGAGTTTCCTAGAGATAGTCACCGCGCTGCAGCCCGTATTTCGCCATCTTCTCGTTCAGGGTGCGGCGGGGCAGGCAGAGTTCTTCCATGACGCTGGCGATGCTGCCCTTGTGGCGGCGCATGGTGTTGTCGATCAGCATCTTTTCGAAGCTTTCCACATATTCCTTCAGCGGCTTGCCTTCGGTCGTGGTGGCCTGCTGGTTGTCTTCGCCATCCGCCATCAGAAGCGAGGCGATCGATCCCGATCCACGGCGGTTCTGCAGGACGGCGCGTTCCGCGACATTGATCAGCTGGCGGATGTTGCCCGGCCAGGGTGCCTGAAGCAGCTGCGCGGCCTCTTGCGCGCTGACCTGAGGAGGTTCGCAGCCGTATTCCTCGGAGAACTGCTCGGTCATGCGGGTGAACAGCGCCAGGATGTCCTCGCCCCGCGCGCGCAGCGGCGGCAGGGTGATCTTCAGCGCCGAGAGGCGGTAGAACAGGTCCGGGCGCAGCGAATCCTCGGCCTTGCGGCCCTCGCCCCGGGCATTCGAGATCGCGATGATCCGGGTTTCGGCTGGTGTGCCCTGTTCGCTGATGAAGGCCAGAAGGCGCGCCTGCAGCGGTTCGGACAGCGCTTCGACGTCTTCCAGGCAAAGCGTTCCGGCCCGCGCCTCCTCCAGCGCCGGCAGGCCGTCTTCCAGGGGCCCAAACAGCCGCGCCGTCAGCGCCTCGTCGTTATAGGCGGCGCAGGACACGGGCACGAATTTCTTCGAGGCGCGCGGCCCGACGGCGTGCAGGGCGTGGGCGACGAGGGTCTTGCCGGTCCCCGTCTCGCCGTCGATCAGGACGTGGCCGTCGGCCTGGCCCAGGTCCAGGATATCCTCGCGCAGGCGTTCCATCACCGGGCTGGCGCCGATCAGCTTGGACATGACCTGCTGGCCTTCCGACAGGTCGCGGCGCAGGGCGCGGTTGTCCAGCGTCATGCGCCGGGCCTGCGTGGCCTTCTTGGCAAGCGCCGTCATCCGGTCGGGATTGAACGGCTTTTCCATGAAGTCCATCGCGCCGACGCGCATCGCCTCGACCGCCATGGGCACGTCTCCATGCCCGGTGATCATGATGACCGGAAGGCTCGAATCCAGCGCCATCAGCCGCTTGAGGAATGCCATCCCGTCCATGCCCGGCATGCGGATGTCGCTGACGACCACGCCCGGCCAGTCAGAACCGATCACCTTCAGCGCATCCTCGGCGCTGGCGAAGGTCTCGGTCTCGAAGCCGGACAGGACCAGCCACTGGCTGATCGATTCGCGCATGTCCGGTTCGTCATCCACGATGGCGATCTTCAGCTTGCGGGACATTCGTTGATCCTCTGTTGCGTCATTCGGCGGCCAGCGCCTGGCGGGGCTGACCGGGACGATGAAGCGGCAGTTCCACACGGAACACGGCGCCGCCTTCGGTTTCATTATGGGCAGTCAGACGACCGCCGAAATCGGCGACGATCGTGGACGAGATCGCCAGCCCCAGGCCGGTCCCCTCTCCGGGCTTCTTCGTGGTCCAGAAGGGTTCAAACAGCTTTTCCAGGTCAGAGACACCCGGACCGTTATCGCGAACGGACACATAGGCGTGAGCCCCCGCCTCGGCCACGATCTCGATCGAGGCGTCGCGGCGGTCCTTCACGGCGTCGACCGCATTGCGCAGCAGGTTGATCAGCACCTGTTCAAGCCGGATGCGGTCGGCCATGACCATCACCCGTTCGCGCGGGACCTGGCGCGTCACGCGGATCGGCCGGGTGCGCAGCTGCGGTTCCATCATGCTCAGCGCGCTGCTGACGGCGGCGCGCAGGTCCACGGGTTCCACCGCCTCGCCGCCCTTGCGGGCATAGGATTTCAGCTGACGCGTGATCGCGCCCATGCGGTCGATCAGGTCATCGATGCGCTGGAAGCTGGACAGCGCCTCCTCGGGTCGTGCCCGCTGCAAGAGCAGCCGGGCACCCGCCAGGTAGGTTTTCATCGCGGCCAGCGGCTGGTTCAGTTCGTGGCTGACCCCGGCCGACATCTCGCCCAAAGCGGCCAGCTTCGAGGACTGCTGCATGGTCTGTTCGGCCACGCGCAGTTCCTTCTGCACCCGCTCGCGTTCGGCTATTTCCCGTGTCAGGCGGGCGTTCAGCGCCCGCAGGTCGGCAGATTCGCGCATATAGGCCTGCGACTGGATACGCGCCCGGCGCGACAGCAGCCAGAAGGTGCCCGCCAGCAGGATCGCAAAGCCCATGATCTGCAGCGCAAGGATCGCGTTCACCCGCTCCCGGACGCTGCTGTATGCGGTAAAGCTGATCATCTGCCAGCCGCGGAAAGGCACACGCGCCTCGGATTGCATGACCGCGCGACCCTGGACATAGGCATCTGCGACCGACGAGGTCCAGTCGGCCGTCACCTGGAAGGCCCGCTGGATGGCCGAAGGGGCCGACCGGACCGCCAGCGCCTCTGGCAGGGTCAGGCCACGCCAGCGCGGCTCGGTCGCCAGGATGATCGTGCCCTCGCTGTCGGTCACGGCGACCGCGTCCGAGATTCCGGCCCAAGACCGCTCCAGCCGCGTCAGGTCCGCGCCGACCACGATGACGCCAAGCGTCTTGCCGTCCGAGACGATGGCGCGCGAATAGGCAAACTCATGCGCCCCGGAGTCGAGTTCCGAGACGGTGAAGACGGTATCCCGAGACCGCAGCGCCTCGACAAAGAAGGGCGTGGCGACGCTGTTGGTGCCGATCTGATAGCGATCGGTCGACCCCACCACGCGCCCCGACGCGTCCAGAAGCCGGATCGAGGCGGCGCCGATCTCTTTCTGCGCGGTCATCAGTCGGGCGGAGGTGGTCGAGAAGTCGTTGTCGTTCAACGCGTCGATCAGCGAGGGATCGCGCGCCAGCAGCAGCGGCACGACCGAGTTGCGCTGCAGCTCGGACATCAGGTTGCCGGTATAGAGCGCCAGCCGCAGTTCCGACCGGACCCGGGTGTTTTCCGAAAAGCGCGCCGTGAGCCACGCATTGGTCGTCCAGATGGTCGCCAGGGCGGTCAGGAAGATCAGCGCGACGGCGGCACGCAGCCACCACGGATTGGTCAGCCGCCGCCGTCTGGCGCGCCTGTCCCCGCTGTCGTCGATGTCATCGTCCTTGACCATGTGAAGGTCCGCCCGTGTCGATTGACTGGCGCAATCTAGGGCGAACCTTGCGCGGGCTCAAGTCAGGCGTGCGCCAGGCTGTCCACAAGGGCAGTGAACAACCGCTGCCCGTCGATCGAGCCGGTCGCCGCATCTGCGGCCCTTTCGGGGTGGGGCATCATGCCCAGCACCCGGCGATTAGCCGACAGCACCCCGGCAATGGCGTCGACCGAGCCGTTGACGGCCGGATCATAGGTAAAGGCGATCCGGTCCTGGTCGCGCAGCTCTGCCAGCCCCTCGGAGGTGATCTGGTAGTTGCCGTCGTGATGGGCCACCGGTACGATGATCTGTTGACCGGCGGCATAGCCGCGGGTGAAGGCGCTGTCAGCCGTCGCGACACGCAGGGGCGCCTGCCGGCAGACGAAGGTCAGACCGGCGTTGCGCATCAGCGCGCCGGGCAGCAGGCCCAGTTCCGTCAGGACCTGGAAGCCGTTGCAGATCCCCAGAACATAGCCGCCGCGTCCGGCATGCGCCTTCAGCGCGCCCGAGATCGGCGACTGCGCGGCAATCGCACCGCACCGCAGGTAGTCGCCATAGGAGAACCCGCCCGGTACACCGACGAGATCGATCCCTTCCGGCAGTTCCCGGTCCTTGTGCCAGACGCGCACGACATCGGCGCCTGCCTGCGCCAGGGCGACGGCAAGGTCGCGGTCGCAGTTGGATCCGGGAAAGGTGACGACGGCGGCTTTCATCGCGAGGCTCCTGCATGGGGATGTGGTGCCAATAGCGCAGGTCGGGCGGCAAAGAAAGGGGGCCGGCCCCGTCGCGCTCAGCGCCCTTGCCGGCGCAGGAAGACGATGCCGGCCGATCTTGCGGCAGAAAGGTCGAGGGGCCGGGCTAGTACCCGGCCCCTTCTTGTCAGTTCAGCGCCTTGTTCAGGTACTCGTCGACCTTTTCCAGGTAACCCATGGTGGTCAGCCACTTCTGGTCCGGGCCGACCAGCAGCGCCAGGTCCTTGGTCATGTGGCCGTCCTCGACCGCCTGCACGGTGACCTTCTCCAGCGTTTCGGCGAAGTTCAGCAGCGCCGCGTTGTCGTCCAGCTTGGCGCGGTGCTTCAGGCCGCCGGTCCAGGCAAAGATCGACGCGATCGAGTTGGTCGAGGTGGCGTTGCCCTTCTGATGCTCACGATAGTGGCGGGTGACGGTGCCGTGGGCGGCCTCGGATTCCACGATCTTCCCGTCCGGCGTCATCAGCACCGAGGTCATCAGGCCAAGGCTGCCAAAGCCCTGCGCGACGGTGTCCGACTGGACGTCGCCGTCGTAGTTCTTGCAGGCCCAGACATAGCCGCCCGACCACTTCATCGCCGACGCGACCATGTCGTCGATCAGGCGGTGTTCGTAGGTGATGCCGGCCTTCTTGAACTTGTCCTCGAACTCGGCCTCGTAGACCTCCTGGAACAGGTCCTTGAAGCGGCCGTCATAGGCCTTGAGGATCGTGTTCTTGGTCGACAGATACACCGGATAGCCACGCGACAGGCCGTAGTTCATCGAGGCGCGGGCAAAATCGCGGATCGAATCGTCCAGGTTGTACATCGCCATGGCCACGCCCGCCGACGGCGCGTCGTAGACCTCGTGCTCGATCGTCTCGCCGTCCTCGCCCACGAACTTGATCGTCAGCTTGCCCTTGCCGGGGAAGCGGAAGTCGGTCGCCTTGTACTGGTCGCCGAAGGCATGGCGGCCCACGATGATCGGCTGCGTCCAGCCCGGCACCAGCCGCGGCACGTTCTGGCAGATGATCGGCTCGCGGAAGATCACGCCGCCCAGGATGTTGCGGATCGTGCCGTTCGGGCTGCGCCACATCTTCTTCAGGCCGAATTCTTCCACGCGGGCTTCATCGGGGGTGATGGTTGCGCATTTGACGCCGACGCCATGCTGCTTGATCGCCTCGGCGGCGTCGATGGTGATCTGGTCGTCGGTGCGGTCACGCTCCTCGATGCCCAGGTCATAGTATTTCAGGTCGATGTCCAGGTAGGGCAGGATCAGCTTCTGCTTGATGAAGTCCCAGATGATGCGCGTCATCTCGTCGCCGTCGAGTTCGACGACGGGATTGGCGACCTTGATCTTCGACATGTGTTACCCCTCTGGCGTTGGATTCGCTTCGCCTGCCGCTATAGCGGCAATCGGGCCAAATGGAAAGTTTGTATGCAACGGCATGCCGTCCGGCACGCCGCCGACATGAAGAAGGCCCCGGAACCATGTCCCGAGGCCTCTTTTCAGTTCCTGCCCGAAGTCAGGCGCCGAAGCCGGCTTCCTGGCAGTCCTGCAGAGTCAGCGCCTGCAGGTTCAGGCTGACCATGTTGTCCTCGGCATCGATGTTGCCCGAGTTGCCCTCGGCATCGACCGGAGCTGGCGTCGCCATTGCCTCGGCCTGGTCGCCTTCGGGCAGATTGTCTTCGGCGTCGATGTTGCCGGAATTGCCGTCG
Source organism: Paracoccus beibuensis (assembly GCF_026162625.1). Lineage (GTDB taxonomy): Bacteria > Pseudomonadota > Alphaproteobacteria > Rhodobacterales > Rhodobacteraceae > Paracoccus > Paracoccus beibuensis. Next base: position 41,418 of record NZ_JAOTBD010000008.1, read on the forward strand.
GCGGCCATCGGCGCGGGGGTCGCCTCCGCTTCAGCCATGTCGCCGGCCGGCAGGTTGTCCTCGGCGTCGATGTTGCCGGAGTTGCCGTCTGCGGCATTCTCGGTGGTCGGGGTTTCACCGGCCAGCATCTCGCAATGCGCGGTGACCGCAGCCAGGTCGCCCTGCTCGATCTCTTGCCCGGCGATCATGTTCTGACCGAAGGCGGCCGAGCTGAGCGACAGGACGGCGGCGGCGGTCAGGCCGATGGGCGACGTGAAAGCCTTGTAGGTCATGGGAACCTCCTCAAGTTGCTTGTGGGTCGTGTATGTCGTCACAACCCGTCAGTCCTAAGGTCGTTCCATCGCGATGGCACCAGAGGCCGGTCCAGCGCGCCCTTCAACCGAAATGTGATCGCAGCCCGCCCTCGAGCCAGCGCCAGAGGCGCGGCGCCCCCAGATGCACCTTTACGCCGACCCGTGTCGCGATATCGTCAAAGGTCACCTGGTATTCGCGCCACCCCAACCCCCCCGAGCGCAGGTTCTGGATCGCCGGCTGACAGCGATCCAGCGCCTTGGCGAAGACCGCGTCCGGACTGGCCGCGGCCTCGAATTCGGACCACAGCGCCAGAAACTCGTGCGCCTGCGCCTGGGGCAAAAGGCCGAAGATGCGCCGTGCGGCGATTGCCTCGGCCTCCTGGATCGCCACCGAGCCGTGCGCCTGCCCCGCGGCGGAATGCAGCGGCACGTCACCCACGTCGATCTCGACCAGATCGTGGATCAGCAGCATCCGGATCACCCGGGCCGGATCGACATCGGCATCGGCCACGCACCCCAGGATCAGCGCATAGAGCGCAAGGTGCCAGCTGTGCTCGGCGCTGTTCTCGCGGCGCGAGCCGTTGACAAGCGTGTTGGCGCGATAGACGGACTTCAGCTGGTCCGCCTCGGCCAGGAAGGCCAGGCGGCGGGAAAGATCGTCGGTGGCGGCAGGCTGGCCCGCCAGCATCGCCCGTGCGGCGGCAATGGCCTCGGGCCATTCCTGCGCCAGGCGCGCCGCACGTCCCCGGTCGATGTTCGCCCTGACGATCTCGACATGGTCCGGCAGGGGTCGGGCGGCCTGCAGCACCTGGAACAGCGGCTGGACATGGTCCATGCGCTTGGCCACCCGGGCGTCGGGGGTCAGGCCGGCCTCGAACTCGGTCCACAGCTGCAGAAGCAGGTCGGCGTCGGGCGACAGTCCGAAGATCCTGCTGGCGGCTGCCGCCTCTGCCGCGGCCAGGGCCGTGGCGTGGTGATCGAGGTGAATGGGCTGGTCGCCCACGTCGATCTCGACCAGGTCGTGCAGCAGGATCATCCCGATGGCGCGGTCGCTGGCGCCGAAGACGAGAGCATAGAGCGCGACGTGCCAGCTGTGCTCGGCGCTGTTCTCGGGCCGCGACAGGTCCATCAGGACATTGGCGCGGTCGACCGACTTCAGCCGATCGGCCTCGCATAGGAAGGCGACGCGCCTGTCCAGGTCCCGCTGGTCGTCCACCCGTCGCCTCAGCGCGAGGATTCGGTCAGGCGGCGGCGCACATAGCCCTGCACCATGTCGATCATCGGCTTCATGTGCGCCTCGTCGTCGCGGAAGAAGTGGTCCGCGCCCTCGATCTCCTCGTGGGTGATCGTGATGCCCTTCTGCTCGCGCAGCTTGCCCACCAGAGTATGCGTATCCTTGGGCGGCGCGACGCGGTCGGCGGTGCCGTTGACGATCAGCCCGGATGACGGGCACGGCGCCAGAAAGCTGAAGTCGTACATGTTCGCGGGCGGCGCCACGCTGATGAAGCCGGTGATCTCGGGACGGCGCATCAGCAGCTGCATGCCGATCCAGGCGCCGAAGCTGAAGCCCGCCACCCAGCAGTGCTTGCTGTTGGGGTTCATCGCCTGCAGGTAGTCCAGCGCGGATGCGGCATCCGACAATTCGCCGATGCCCTGGTCGAACTCTCCCTGGCTGCGGCCCACGCCCCGGAAGTTGAAGCGCATCACCGTGAAGCCCATCTTGTGGAACGCGTAATGCAAATTGTAGACAACGCGGTTGTTCATCGTCCCGCCATATTGCGGATGCGGATGCAGGACGATGGCGATGGGGGCGTCGGGCTTGCCGGGCTGGGGGTGGTAACGGCCTTCGAGACGGCCTTCGGGGCCGGGGAAAATCAGCTCGGGCATGGTTGTCCTTCACGGGGCTTCGGGTTTCTTGACGCGTGCGCGCACGGCTTCTAGACGGGTTATCTGGGCAGCCGGAGCCAGCTTGGCAAGAAACGTGCTGGCAGGGCATAGCGCGGCACGGCGGCGCACGTCAATGGAAGGCGCGCCTGCAGGGCGGCCGAAGGGAGGTCGAGGCCATGAAACTGTCCACCAAGGGACGCTATGCCATCATCGCGCTTGTCGATCTGGCGATCGCGAAGGGCGACGAGCTGACCTCGCTGGCCGAGATCTCGAAACGTCAGGACATTTCGCTGCCCTACCTCGAACAGCTTTTCGTGCGGCTGCGGCGCGCGGGGCTGGTCGCCTCGGTGCGCGGTCCGGGCGGCGGCTATCGCCTCGCTCGCCTGCCCGAGACGATCCGCGTGGCCGACATCCTGGAAGCCGTGGACGAAACCGTCAGCGCCATGCACGTCGGCGCGGGCGCGTCGGGCGGCGTTTCGGGCTCGCGGGCGCAGACGCTGTCGAACCGGCTCTGGGAAAGCCTTTCCGCACATGTCTACGTCTTCCTGCACAACCACACGCTTGCCGACGTGGCCAGGAACCAGTTGCTGCCCTGCCCGGCCCTGCCCAAGATCCTGAACATCGTCGACGACTAGGTTCGCGCCGTCCCCGCGGCCTGTCCGGAGGGGGTCCGGGGGGCTTCCCCCCGGCCGTCGCGGGACGCAATCGGATGCCTGCTCAGGACGCCAGCATCTCGAACACCCGCTCCTTCGGCCGGCAGAGCATCGCCCCCTTCGGCCCCAGAACCACCGGCCGCTCGATCAGCAGCGGATGCGCCGTCATTGCCGCGACCAGCGCCTGGTCCGACAGCGCCGGGTCACCCAGCCCCAGTTCGTCGTAAGGCGTCCCCTTCCGCCGCAGCAACCCGCGAGGCCCGGTCCCCAGCAGCTCCAGCATGCGGCGGATCTCGTCGGCGTCCGGCGGGTCCCGCACATAGTCGCGCACCTCGACCTCCACCCCCGCCTCGCGCAGCGCCCCCAGAACGAAGCGCGACGTCGAACAGGTCGGCTTGTGCCAGATTACGTATCCCATCGCTCAGCGCCCCGCGTCGGGGATCGGCAGCGCGCTCGACGCCTTGATCTCCTCCATCGACAGCAGCGCCGTCACGTTGTGGATCTTCACCTCGCCGATCAGCGACTGATAGAACCGGTCATACGCCCGGGCATTCTTCACCTGCACCTTCAGGATATAGTCGATGTCGCCGGCCAGCCGGTGCGCCTCGACCACCTCGGGCCGCTCGCGCAGCGCGCGCAGGAACCGCGCCGCCCAGTCCTTGTCATGCTCGCTGGTGCGGATCAGAACGAAGAAGCAGGCCTCCAGCCCCAGCGCGTCCGGGTCCAGGATCGCCACCTGGCGCCGGATCACGCCGGCCTCGCGCAGCTTGCGGATCCGGTTCCAGACAGGGGTCTTCGACGCGCCGACCCGCTCGGCGATCTGGTCCAGCGACAGGCTGGCGTCGATCTGCAGCAGGGACAGGATTTTGCGGTCCACCTCATCCAGCCGGACAGGCGTTTGCCCTGCCCCGGCATCGGGGGAAACAGGTTCCGACATCAAGCACCTCGCGCCTTGGATCATCCTTATTTCGCGCGACCACTCGCAAGAATCCAGAACGAAATTCTATATAGAGAGCAGCAATCGAGAGGTCCGCACCATGTCCAAAGCCTTCACCCTGTCGGCGGCCCGGCCAGGCGTCATCACCGCGAACGACCTGCGCCAGGGGCACAACGTCTGGATGTGCGACGACGGCTGGACCGCAGACCCGCGCCGCGCCACGATCTTCGAAGACGAGGCCATCGCCGAGCTGGCGCTCTTGAAGGCCATCGGCCAGGCCGATCTGGTCGTCGGCCCCTACCTTGTCGAGGCCAGGCGCGGCCCCAACGGCCCGGAACCCACGCATTTCCGCGAGGCGTTCCGCCAGCGCGGCCCCTCGAACTACTTCCACGGCATCCAGGCCGACCAGGCTCAAGACATCCCGGAGACCGCCCATGTTTGACGTTCGCCCCGTCGAGACCGACTATGTCCGCCACCGCGCAACCCAGTTCCGCGCCCAGGTCGAACGACGCCTGGACGGAAGCCTGACGGAAGACGAATTCAAGCCCCTGCGCCTGATGAACGGCGTCTACCTGCAGCTGCACGCCTACATGCTGCGCGTGGCGATCCCCTACGGCACGATCAGTCCCGACCAAATGCGCACCCTGGCCCTGCTGGCCGAGAAGTGGGACAAGGGCTATGGCCACTGGACCACGCGCCAGAACATCCAGTTCAACTGGCCCAAGCTCGTGGACATCCCGGACATGCTGGACGCGCTTGCCGATGTCGGCATGCACGCCATCCAGACCAGCGGCAACACGATCCGCAACGTGACCACCGACGCCTTCGCCGGCGCCGCTTTCGACGAGGTGGCGGACCCCCGCCCCTATGCCGAACTGCTGCGCAGCTGGTCGACCGATCATGCCGAGTTCCAGTTCCTGCCGCGCAAGTTCAAGATCGCGATTTCCAGCGGCCAGAAGGACCGCGCGGTCATCGCCTCGCACGACATCGGCCTGCGCCTGACCGAGCGGGACGGCAAACCGGGCTTCGAGGTCTGGATCGGCGGCGGCCTCGGCCGCACGCCCCTGCTGGGCCAGGTGGTCCGCGACTTTTTGCCCGAAGAAGACCTGCTGCCTTATGTCGAGGCGATCATCGCGACCTACAACCTGTCCGGCCGCCGCGACAACAAGTACAAGGCCCGCGTCAAGATCACGGTGTTGGAGCGCGGTCTCGAAACCATGCGCGCCGAGATCGAGGAAGAATTCAAGGCCCGCCGCCGCGACTTCCACGGCGCCGACCGCGAGGCGCTGTCGATCTTCAAGGACCGCTTCCGCGCCCCCAGCTTCCGAAATGCGCCGACCGATGCGTATGACGCCGAACGCGCCGCGAACGCGCCCTTCCGCAGCTGGACCGACACCAACCTGCATCCGCACCGCGTGGACGGCTATGCCAGCGTCATCGTGACCTTCAAGGCGCCCGGCCAGACGCCCGGCGACGCCAGCGCCCAGCAGATGCGCCTGCTGGCCGATCTGGCCGAGCGCTATGGCCACCACGACCTGCGCGTGATGCACGACCAGAACGTCGCCCTGCCGCATGTTCACAAGTCCGACCTGCCCGCGCTCTATGCCGAACTGAAGGCTGCGGGGCTTGCCACGGCGAACGCGGGCCTGACCAGCGACATCATCGCCTGCCCCGGCATGGATTACTGCGCCCTGGCAACCGCCCGTTCGATCCCCATCGCCGAGGAGATCGCCGACCACTTCCGCGCCGTCGGGCTGGAGGAAGAGATCGGCAACCTGAACATCCGTATCTCGGGCTGCATCAACGCCTGCGGTCACCACCACCTTGGCCATATCGGCATCCTGGGTCTGGACCGTGCAGGCGTCGAGAACTACCAGATCACGCTTGGCGGCGATGCCTATGACATCCCGGCCATCGGCGAGCGTGCCGGGGCGGGCTTCCCGGCCGAAGAGGTCGTGCCCGCGATTGACCGCCTGCTGCGCGCTTACCTGGAGGTCCGCCAGGACGCGACCGAACGCTTCATCGACGCCTATCGCCGGTTGGGGCCCGCACCTTTCAAGGCCGCGCTCTATCCCGTGGCCGCCGATGCTTGACGGCAACCTCGACACGCGCGCGGGGCGGTTGAACGACCGCTACCGCCACCACGCGGCGACCGAGGTGCTGCGCCGTGCCGTTACCGACCCCGACCTGGGGCGGGTGGCGCTGGTGTCGTCCTTCGGTGCCGAATCCGTGGTCCTGCTGCACATGATCAGCCGCGCGGCTCCGGGCCTTCCGGTGCTGTTCATCGACACGCAGATGCTGTTCCCCGAGACGCTGGCCTATCAGCAAGAGGTCGCGGGCAGGCTGGGCCTGACCAATGTGCAGGTCATCACCGCCAGCGAAGCAGCGATTGCGGCGCATGATCCCGACGGCACTTTGCACAAGTCGAACCCCGACGCCTGCTGCGATCTCCGCAAGACGGTGCCGCTGGAACGCGTGCTGTCGGGCTATGACGCCTGGATCACCGGGCGCAAGCGGTTCCAGAACGGCCAGCGAGCCGCACTGGAATTCTTCGAGCCCGAGCCGCCCGCGCGCCTGCGGGTCAACCCCTTGGCGCATTGGCGCCCCCAGGACGTGCAGGACTACATGATCGAGAACGCCCTGCCCCGGCATCCGCTGGTGGCGCAGGGCTATCCCTCGATCGGCTGCGCGCCCTGCACCTCACCTGTCGAACCGGGCGAGGACCCCCGCTCGGGTCGCTGGCGCGGGCAGGAGAAGTCCGAATGCGGCATCCACTTCATTGGCGGGCGCATGGTCCGCGGAAAGGTCTCGGCATGAGCGAGCAGTTGAACAGCGAACCCGTCCTGGCCCGCGACGACGGCTTTCACCCGGTGACCGAGGAAGCCGCGGTGACGCTCTCTCCGGACACCGATCCCAAGACCCTGGCCGACCGGATGCATCACGACCTGATCGCCATCGACTTTCCGTCCTTCAGCGACGGCCGCGGCTTTTCGCTGGCCCGCCGCCTGCGGGAACTGGGTTATCAGGGCCGCCTGCGCGCCACCGGGCGGCTGATCGCGGATCAATACGCGATGGCCCGTCGCGTGGGCTTTGACGAGGTGCAGGTCGCCGCAGACATCGCGTCCCGCCAGCCCGAGGCGCAGTGGCTTGCCCGCGCCGACTGGAAGGACTGGGACCATCGGGCACAGCTGGCGGAATGATCCGCCCTTCCGCCCCCCAGCCTTATCCGATAAGAACCGACAGGATTTTGCCATGACACTGGACTTGCCCGTGACCGAGGCCCCCGCCAAGACGCTTCCCGACGCCCAGACCGTGACTGCGGTCAAGCACTGGAGCGACAGCCTGTTTTCCTTTCGCGTGACGCGGCCGGCCTCGCTGCGTTTCCGGTCCGGCGAATTCGTGATGATCGGCCTGCCCGGCGACAACGGCAAGCCGATCCTGCGCGCCTATTCCATCGCCTCGCCCAACTGGGACGACGAACTGGAGTTCTATTCCATCAAGGTGCCGGACGGGCCGCTGACCTCGCGACTGCAGCACATCAAGCCGGGCGACCAGATCATCCTGCGCCCCAAGCCCGTCGGAACGCTGGTTCTGGACGCGCTGCTGCCCGGCAAGCGGCTGTGGTTCCTGGCCACCGGCACCGGCATCGCGCCCTTCGCATCGCTGATGCGCGACCCCGAGACCTATGAACGCTATGAGCAGGTCGTGATGATGCACACCTGCCGCACCGCCGAGGAACTGGTCTATGGCGCCGAACTGGTCGACAACCTGCGCCACGACCCGCTGCTGGGCGAGCTGTATGGTGAGGATTTCGCCAAGCGGCTGCTGTACTACCCCACCACCACGCGCGAACCGTCGCCCTTCATGGGCCGGATCACCGACAACCTGACCTCGGGCAAGGTGCTGGCGGACCTGAACCTGCCGCCGATCTCGCCGGACACCGACCGCGCGATGATCTGCGGCAGCCTCGCCTTCAACGTCGACGTGAAGGCGGTCCTGGAAGGGTTCGGCCTGCACGAGGGCGCGAACTCCGAGCCGCGCGAGTTCGTCGTCGAGAAGGCTTTCGTCGGCGAAGGCGTCTGATCTTTCGACCAGTTCTGTCCTGCACGGCGGCCGTACCCGGAGAGGGTGCGGCCGCTTCCGCATGACGCCGGCTCACGCAAAGGTCACGGCCTTTTGGGGAACTGTTGGCCGAAGTGCCTGTTATGCAGACAACCAGAGCCAAGATCATCCGCAAAGGAGCGACCAATGCGTCGGATCATCCACAACTCCACCGCCATAGCCGCCTGCCTGTCCCTGCTGGCCCCGCAGCTTGCGGCCGCGCAGCAGATCCAGACGGATGCCGCCCCGCTGAAGCGCGGGCTTGTCCTGGCACAGGCCGACGCGGCGGCTGCGCCCGAAGATCTTCCCCCGGCGGCCGAAAACTCCGAGGCCGAGGCCGCCACCCCGCCCGCGGGCGATGACGCCGCGGCCGTCGAGGACCTTGAGGCCGCGCTTGCCACGGATAGCGCCGAGGCTGCCGAGGAGCAGCCTGCCGACGCCGCCGAAAGCGCATCCCAGCCCGAAGCGGCCCCCGTGGAAGCCGAAGCTGCCCCGGCAGAAGCCGAAGCACCTGCCGAACCCGAGGCTGCTCCGGCAGAAGCCGAGTCTGCCCCCGCCGCACCCGAGCCTGCGTCCGAAGCCGACGCCCCTGAGGCTTCGGAAGACACGGCAGCACCTGCCGAGGCTCAGGTCGAGGAGGAAACCCAGGACCTGACGGATGCCCTGCAAGAGGCCGAGCAGGAAGAAGCTGCCGAGGCCGAGCCTCAGGCAGGTGACGCCCCCGCTGAAGTCGAGGCTCAAACCGACGCGGTCCCCGCCGCGAACCAGGTCGAGGAGGAGACCGAAGAGCTGACAGACGCGCTTCGCGACGCCGAGACCCAAGCGCAGTCCGGCGACGATAGCATGGCCGACGCGCTTCAAGAGGCCGAGGACGAAGCCCAGGCCGGCGCAGCAGAACCCGCCGACGCGCCCGCTGCTGCAGAGGCCGAGCAGGTTCCGGCCGAAGACGCCGCCGCACCGGGCGGCCTGCGCCTTGCCACCGGCAGCGTGCAGACCGAGCGGTCGGGAAGCCTGCCGGGCCTCGCGAACGTGCTGGACCAGGAACTCTCGGGTGGACTGGCCGCGGAATCGCTGACCTGTCTTGACGGCGGCAGCTTCCCCTGCGCCAACAACGGCCGCGCCATGACCCCCCGTGGCGTCGTGGTCGAGGCCAACGCGGCGGGCGAACTGCGCCTGGCCCCGGTCGAGGCGCAGATGTACCGCGTCACCGAGGGCGGTGAACTGGTGCAGCGCGCCGCCGAGGAAGACACGCCCGAAACCGAAGCTTCCCGCGAAGCGGCCGAGGCAGGCGCGCCGATCGATGCCGCCGCGCTGAACGCCGAGGAAGGGCAGGGCGAGGTCACCGAGCAGACGGTCACCGAGGAAACCGCCCGGTCTTCGTCCGAGGAGTTTGCTACGAACCTGCGCGACGCGCTGAACACGGCGACCGCTCAGCAGCCCGAGGCCCGCGAAGAGGACGACGACGACAACGACCTGACCCGCGCCCTGCTGCTGGGCCTGGGCGCCGTCGCCGTCGGCACCTATCTGAACAACAACCGCCAGGTCGCGCTCAGCACCCCCGACCGCGTCGTGGTGACCCGCCCCGACGGCAGCCAAGAGATCATCAAGGACGAGGTGGCGCTGCTGCGTCAGCCCGGCTCTACCGTCACGACCGAGAATTTCGACGACGGTTCCTCGCGCACGATCGTGACGCGAGAGGATGGCAGCCGCGTCGTGACCATCCGTGATGCGAATCTGCGCGTCCTGCGCCGCACGCTCGTGTCGGCGGACGGCCAGACGACGCAGCTGATCGACGAGACTGCCGACGTGCAGCCAGTCGACGTCAGCCAACTTCCGGCACCCGCGCCTGTCCAGAATGACGGCACGACGTTGGACGAGGCCGCCTTGCGTGAAGCCCTGCAGCGTGAATCGGACTTCGACCGTCGCTTCACCCTCTCTCAGATCCGCAACATTCCAGAGGTCCGCGCGCTGGTCGCGCCGGTGAACATCGACGCGATTACCTTCGATACCGGCTCGGCCGCCATCCGTCCCGACCAGGCGCAGCAGCTGCAGTCCCTCGGCGCGGCGATTCGCGGCGCCATCGGGGACAACCCGCAAGAGATCTTCATGATCGAAGGACACACCGATACCGTCGGATCGGACGCAACCAACCTTGCTCTTTCCGACAGGCGCGCTGAATCGGTCGCCCTCGCGTTGAGCGAGTACTTCGATGTTCCGCCGGAGAACATGGTCACCCAGGGCTATGGCGAACAGTTCCCGCGCATCCGCGCAGAAGGCGACATCCGCGACAACCGCCGCGCCTCGGTCCGCCGGATCACCGACCTGCTGGCGCGCTGAACGCGTCACGCGGAGGCGCAGCGCCGGAGCTTCCGGTGCTGCGCCTTTCCATGGTCTTCCAACCGCTCGTGCATATCGGTCAGGCTCTGTCCGCGATTGCGCCAAGAGGGCGGTGACCTCAGATCGATCGTGCCGTGTTCTGGACGACGAAACAGTCGAAGTCGGCTGAACTGTCTTCGACGAGGAAAGCGGTCGCTCGATCCGGCCCGGCGCATCCAGAGCATGTGCCGCCGTCGCAGCCGACATGGCGGTGCCGGTGACCAGCTACGGATCGCCGTAGCCTTCAGTGCTTACCAGAGCAACTCCTCACCTCCGGGGGTGTGGGCCATCCGGCGGAGGCAACGCTACTTGCCCTCGACCATGAAGAACGCGCCAGAATACACGTCGCCGTGCCCTTGCCGGATTGCCCGGTTCTCGGCGCAGGCGGCGAGGGCAGGCAGCCTAACCCGGGCAAGGAACTGCATCTTCCAAACTCCGCGCAAGATATGTCCGACCCGAATCGACAGGGCGGGATGTTCTGTCGCCGCATCACCGTTCAGGCGGTCCACCACGTCATCGTCCTTGTACCAAACTGACGATGAGGGCGATATATGACCCATCATCGCCATCCACACGGCTTTGGACGTGCCGTCATGTTGAACAGTTTCACGGGATGCGACTTGAACCGTCAAGTCCGTGGCGCTGAACATCACCGCATTGCACTGCGGCAGGACAGCCGCAGCGCACCAGGTCGCATTGCGCGTCAGAATCGATTTACGACACGGACAGTCGACGGATGCGCGTTTGACAGGGGCAGCGGCTGCTGAGGTAGGCGTTGTGGCCCTGATCGACCTGCGACGCTCGGGCCGCTGATATCTCGGCAGAAGCCTGGCAAGCGCACGAGCCAATGAGGGCGCTTTTTTCCCGCATGCGCGTCGATGCGCAGGCAGAGGATTGGCAGCCTGCGCGCGGGATCTTCAAATCTCCGAACAGTCCCCCGCGATATTCAAAGCCATAAGAATTGAAGCCAATCTGGCAGCAGGTGCGCTGCATGGCACGACAGAAACCTCAGATTCGGGACCGCACGGGGTCGCCTGCCGAAACCAATCGAAGTTCTGCGCAGTTGATACGCATGTCCAGCCAACGCGCCCAAAGCCCTTCCGATGTCGGCGCCGCCTTCCAAGCTGTGCTCGGCCGTGTCGATCCAGGTCGTCCAATTCTGATCCTTGGTCACTTCGACGCGGACGGGTTGTCGGCTGTGGCGACGCTTCACAAGGTGCTGGGCCGGGACGGCCGCAACAGCGTCGTGCGGATCCTGGGCAAGGGAGAGAACCCGTGGTCGCCCGACTTGCGGGGCGAGTTGGAGGAGCAGCGGGCTGGCTGCCTCATCGTCACGGATCTGGGCGTCCGCGAGGGCGAGATCCTGCCCGGCGTTCCGACGGTGCTGATCGACCATCATGTTCCGACAGGCACACCGGGCGAAGCGGTCGTGATCTCCGGCAACGGTTGGAGCCCGGAGCCGACCTCGTCGCTCCTCGCTTATTGGTGTGCCAAAGCCGTAGGGCCCGCCGACGACCTGCTGTGGCTGGCGGCCCTTGGGCTGATCGGCGACCTGGCCGACGGCGACTTCCCCGAGCTTGCCGAGGCGCAGGCGCGTTATGGCAAGACGGCATTGCGGGACGCCGTGTCGCTGGTGAACGCGCCCCGCCGCACGGCCTCGGCCGATGCCGGACCTGCGCTGGCGCTGCTGCTGACATGCACCTCGCCCAAGGAACTGGTCAAGGGCGACCACCGTGAAACCGCCCTTCTGCGGGCGGCCAAGGCCGAAGTCGCGGCGGCGCTGGACAGCGTCAAGCGTGTCGGACCCAAGGTACGGGACCGGGTTGCGCTGATCCGGTTTTCCTCTCCCTGCCAGATCCATCCGCTGGTGGCACAAAGCTGGCGGGGCCGGCTGAAGGACAAGATCGTGCTGGCGGTCAACACCGGCTACAGGCCCGGCTGGGTTCATTTCGCCGCACGCACGGCCACTGCCACCAACCTGCTGTCCTTTCTGGCCGATAACCGCCCGCCGGGCGCAGGCGCGGAATATGGAAGCGGCCACATCCAGGCCACGGGCGGCGCACTTCGGCCGGCGGACTGGAACGACTTTGCCGCCAGCATAGGATTTCCCGAAGAACAGGTGCCCGAATGAGCGATCGACCCCTCCGGCTCGGCTTTCCCGTGAAGGTCATGGGGCGTCCCGGCTTCAAGAGCAACGACACCAGGCGCTGGCAACAGAACCCGCATCTGAAGACGTCGCTGGAACATGTGGACGCGATTCTCGATTACCTCGTTCAGGTGAAGATCGACATGTATCGCATGTCCTCGGACCTCGCACCTTACGCGACCCACCCGGACATGCCGCAGTTTCACGACATGGTTGCAGAAAGCGACGCCGAACTTGCCGCACTGGGGCGCAAGGCACGGTCGCTGGACATCCGGCTGTCGTTCCACCCGTCCCAATACGTGCTGCTGAACAGCCCCGACCCCGAGCTGACGAAGAAGAGCATCTGGGACCTCAGCTCGCAGGCCGAGATGCTGGACCGGATGGAGCTGGGCCCCGAGGCGGTCATGGTGACCCATGTCGGCGGCGTCTACGGCGACCGCGAGGAGAGCCGCGCCCGCTGGATCGAGGGGTATCAACAGTGCCCCGAACATGTCCGCCGCCGCCTCGTTCTCGAGAACGACGACATCCGGTTTTCCGCGGCCGACGTGCTCTGGATCCACGAACGCTGCGCGGTGCCCCTGATCTTCGACTACCAGCATTTCTGGTGCCTGAATCCCGAGGGGCTGGAGCTTCGCCCCACTGTCGAGCGCATCCTGCAGTCCTGGCCCCAGGGCGTGCGCCCCAAGATCCACTTCTCCTCGCCCCGGACCGAAATGCGGGAGATCAAGCGCAAGGTGACCGACAAGGAGCGCGAGGCCGCCAAGCTGGCCGCGCCGGCCAAGGGCGCGCTGACCAAGGAAGTCGTGAAGCCCACGTCGCGCGTCAAGACCGTGCTGCTGCCCCCGATCTGGACGGGACATGCCGACTTCACCAACCCCTTCGAGTTCGCAACCTTCATGCGCGACGTCACCGGTCTGGACTTCGACGTCATGCTGGAGGCGAAGACCAAGGATCTCTCTCTTCTCCGGCTGAGATCGGACCTCTGCCGCTATGCCCCCGATGTGGCCGCGCGCTTCGGTCTGGGTCCTGATGACGTCGCGGATATGGACGAGGTCGAAGATCAGCTTGAGTAGCATGGCGTTTTGACAGGCCCTGAGACCGGCAGAACCTGCCGATCCGTCGGTTGCGCCATCAGTCGGCACGCAAAGCTGACCACTTTCGGCGTGCGATATCGATCCCCTCTTTACAATTTTGGGAAACTGGGTCGACGGAACGAAACAGCGAGAGGCGGATCATGCCCCTGTTGGGCGCGGTTCTCGATTGGCAAGGATTCCGTGCCGATCTTGATGATTTCGCAGTGATGGGTCGGTCGAGCACTGTCGCCGGCATCTTCGCATCACCGACGACGGTGCGTCATGCTCCAAAGGCGAGGCTCGTGGCACGGGATCAAGGTTATTGAAAAAGCGGCCGCGGGTGCCGTTGCGGATCAGGACGCTTGCCATGGCAGGCGCGGGGTCCCGTTCCCCGGTCCGCACGGCTTCGTTGGTCGGCCACGAAGCTTCCGGCGCTGCGTTCCGCACCGGGCCCTCATTGATCGGAATGCGGGAGAATCGAGCCGAGAGACCGCCGAAAGCGGCATCGACATGACGTCGACCGGCAGCATGACGATGTCCAGCCTTGATCCGGCAAAGCATATAGCGGCCGCCGGCCAATGATTGAGTGCGACCCGGCAAGGCGCCCAGAGTGACCTCGCGCAACCGCCGCTGGTGCAAGCTTGCCGGCATCGTCCTGGTCCGCCAGCGTCCGGGCTCGGCCAAGGGCGTCATGTCCATCACGCTTTAAGACGAGACCGGCGTCGCCAACCTGGTCATCTGGCCGAAGGTGTTCGAGGCCAACCGCCGGATCATCCTCGGTGCGGGCATGATCGGCGTTGCGGGCCGCGTTCAGCGCGAGGGCGAGGTGGTCCACCACGTCGTCCACCGCATCGCCGACTTCTCGGCGAAACTGGCCAGCGTCGGCAGCCGGGGCGGTGCCTTCCCCTTGCCGAACGGCGACGAGTTCCGCTCATCACCGTCATCGGTGGTTCCGCCAGCCGCACCCGACGGGCCGCGGCCGCGCGAGATCTACATCCCTGACCTCTACATCGATAGCGTCAAGGTGAAGGCAAAGAACTTCCGGTAAGGGGCTTCGGCTGATCGGCTGGTGTAAGGGAACGCGATTTGCGTCTTCCGGATCATTGGGCAAAACGGCCCGCTGAAGCTGTCCAATAGTGGCCGACGCCGAAAGAAGAGATATGAATCTGATCGATTTCGCGAAGACGATGTCTGAAAAAATCAGCGAGAAGGAGTTTGTCCACCACGTCAACAAGGTCCTGATCCTAGCAGTTGCCGTGCCGCCATGCGCACGTTAGCTCCCGGCTTCATTGCTGTATTCTGTTGATTTACTGTAACCATATTGCCATCAATCCAGGAGTGGCAGTAGCGCCGTTCGGATCGAGTTCGTCAGCCATGAAACTGTGTAGCAACTTCGGCAAGAAAGGCTGTCAGGACAGCGTCTCCTTGACTGCTCAGCGTCGCCGCTGGAACTTCCTTGAATTCGAGGTGCGGGCGCATCAGCCAACTCAGGAGCCGCAGATCGCTCCACCGTGCGGCTCGGGCGGCGGCTTTAATTGCGGCGAAGCTGCTACGGATACGACGATTGCGCCGGTCGAACTGAAAGGTCGGATACTTCCATGCGCCGGCCACTTTGAAGCGCAGGATGCCGCCCTGGCGCGTCAGGGCGGCCCAGGATCGGTCCGCTTTCTCAGGGCCCAGCAACTTGAGAACCTCGGCTTCCTCCAGCATCTCAACGCCACCAAGGATCTGCCTGCGCAGGGCTCGAATGCGCGCCGTGTCACGGCCTGCATGCTGTTGCTTGCGGGACATCTCACATCGCCAAAGGCTTGATATTGAGGTCGGCGGCACGATCCAACATCCTCAGGACCGTCCGCAGGCTGGGCTGCATCCGCGCTTGTGGCGCGACAGCGGCAAGCGCGTCGGTGATAGAGGAGATCGATGCCTCCGAGAGATTTCGAGCCCGACCTACGCGCTCTGCGAACTCCATCAGGTCAGGAGGTTCGACCTCCTGCAGTTGCAGGACCGTGCAGCGACTCAGCAGTGGCTCCGGCAGCGGCGCCAAGCTGTTGGTCAAGAGGACCCAGCTCACCAGTGACATGTCGCACCGCACCCGTAAGTAGGGGCAACTCCAATCTGCCGCCGTGACGGGCTCGAGAAGCGGCAGGAGGGCCTCGGACAAGGCGAAGGGATGCCCGTTGCTCGATTTGACACTGCCCGCCTTCTCGACCTCGTCCACGACGACGAGAGGATTGCCGGTCAACTTCTCCAGAACGAATTCCTACACGCGGCCGGGGCGCGCGCCGGACCAGCCGCGCTGGCAACCCACGATCCCGAAGCTCCCTGCCTCGCTGGTCGCGTCAACCACGGTGGTGCCTGCGCCGATCAGGTCTCCCAACCGCCGGGCCCAGTGCGTCTTGCCGATGGCGGGCGGGCCGTCGAGGATCACCGGCGGCAGGCGAAAGCCGGGCTGACCCTCGCGCACGGAACGCCGCATGGCGTGCCAAGCATGTTCGGTCGCCGCCGACGCCATCCAGGGCATCTCGGTGTGCAGCGTCGCCGCCAGGCATCGGCCTGATGATCGTCGGAAATGCGTGCAAGCCTCACACCATCGGCCAGCGGCTGCAACTTCACGCGATCCTCCTTGGTGAAGTGCCCTACCCCGGACTCGCGCAGCATCCTGTCATAGAGGCGGCTGGCCCGACCGTTCGCGCGCCGGTGGTCCTTCTGCGTGATGCTGATGCCCTCGACCTTGTCGATGCGGCTCATCTCGTATAGGCTCGCGTCCTCGAAACCGGACAGATCGACACCGGCACGGGCCGCACTCAACCGCAGCAGGTGCACCACCAGCCGCATTGCGATGCTGCGCGCCGTCACGTCTGGGCCGGGCAGACTTGCCTTGATGAAGGGGTAGTTGAGCATGATGAGTCCTCGCGTGAAGCGGCCGCTTTGCTGCGGCCGGAGGCGCAGACGCTGGTTTCCAGAAAGGACCCGGGTCAGGAGGAAGTCATGAGTTCCGGCGGCAAATGCGTCAAGCCGATGGCCATGAAGGGCCAAGCAGGCGAAGCCCTGCGGCTGCGCCCGTTATCATATGCTTCAAGATACTAAGACGCTTAGTTATCCCGATTTCGAAAAGTTCCGTGGCAACTTCATGGCTGCCAATGTGGCAACAACCCATTGAAATGGAGGTTTTATGACCTCCTCAACAACAACTAGACCGTGTCAAGGTACAGCTCCACAGTCTCCTCATCCGACAGCTCAGCCATGTAGTGCAGCTCTTGGCGCTTGGTCATCAGGAAGTTGTCGACCAGGTGCGGGGGCAGGATGCGGCGGATCTCGGAGCAGGTGTCGAAGGCCTCGATCGCGGCGCCCCAGTCGCCGGGCAGCTGCGTCAGGTGCTGGTCATAGGCGTTGCCCTTGAACGGCACGGGCGCCTGCAGCTTGTCCTGGATGCCGTTCAGGGCCGCGCCCAGGATCGCCGCGATGGTCAAATAGGGATTCACGTCGCCGCCCGCCACGCGATGCTCGATCCGCCGGGCCTTTGGACCGGATGAAGGGATGCGGATCGCCGCCGTCCGGTTCTCATAGGCCCAACCGATGCCGGTGGGCGCATGGGCGTTCGGCACCAGCCGGTCATAGCTGTTCTCATGCGGGGCGAAGAGCAGCGTCGACCCGGGCATGGCGCGCAGGCAGCCGGCGACCGCCTGGCGCAAGGTCTCGGTGCCTTCTTCGCCGCCGTTGTCGAAGATGTTGCGCCCCGCCCTGTCCAGGATCGAAAAATGCATGTGCATCCCGTTCCCGGTGAAGGCCTCGTAGGGCTTGGCCATGAAGCTGGCGGCGAAACCGTAGCTGCGGGCGATGCCCTTCACCAGCATCTTGAAGAACCAAGTATCGTCGGCCGCCTTCAGCGGGTCGGCCTGGTGCATCAGGTTGATCTCGAACTGGCCTGGCCCAGCTTCCGAGATTGCGGTGTCCGCCGGAATGTCCATCGTTTCGCAGGCGTCATAAAGCGTCGTGAAGAACTGGTCGAACGCATCCAGCGCGCGCAGCGACAGAACCTCTCCGCCGGTGCGGCGCTTGCCGGAGCGCGGGCTGGGCGGGACGCGCAACTGCCGCCCGCTGTCGTCGATCAGGAAGAACTCCAGTTCGGTCGCGACGACGGGGGTGAGGCCCGCCGCCTCGTATCGCGCGGCAACCTTGGCCAGCGCCTGCCGCGGGTCGCCGTCATAGGGCCGCCCATCGGGATGAAACATCCACAACGGCAACAGCGCCGTCGGCGCATCCAGCCAGGGCATCGGCAGGAAGCCCCGTTCGGTCGGCAAAAGCAGGCCGTCGGGGTCGCCGGACTCGAAGACCAGGGGGCTGTCCTCGACATCCTCGCCCCAGATGTCCAGGTTCAGGACCGAGTAGGGAAACTTGGTCCCTTCCTCCAGCAGCTTGCCGGCATAGCGGGCGGGCAAGCGCTTGCCGCGGGCGACGCCGTTCAGGTCGGCGGCAGCGACTCGGATCGTCTTGACCTCGGGGTGTTCGCGCAGCCAATCCATGTCGTCATCTCGCAAGCTGGGGTTTGTATCTGACGCGTCCACCCGCGCCGGGAAGATGGCGGTTCAGCCGCCGGTTCACCCTGCCGAACAGCCAGATCAGCAGCAGCGTCGCGGCAATGAAATAGGCCGCCGCAATGGGATAGGCCACGAACGGGTTGAAGGTCTTGTCCGCGAAATAGCTGGCGTAATAGAGTGCGTCTCCCTTTTGCTGGAACGCCGGGAAGCTGGAGAAATAGACCAGCGTCGTCGCGTGAAAGAGGAAGATCGCCTCGTTCGTGTAGGACGGCCAGGCAAGCCGCATCATGGTCGGCCAGATCACCCGGCGGAACCGCGTCCAGCCGGTCATGCCATAGGCGTCGGCGGCCTCGATGTCGCCCTTGGGCACGGCCATCAGCGCACCGTGAAAGATCTGGGCGGAATAGGCGGTGGTGTTCAGCGTCAGGACGATCAGCGCCCCCGCCCAGGCCCGCGTCAGCCAACTGGTCTGGACGGTCAGTCCGAAGATGTCGATGCCGGCGCGCGGCAGCATGACCAGCGCCTGGTAGGCGATGAAGAACTGGATGAACAGCGGACTGCCGCGGAAGACGAAGATGAACGCATCCGCCGGACGGCGCAGCCAGGGGTTCCGGCTGGCGCGCGCCACGGCCAGCGCGTTGGCCAGAACGAACCCTATGCTCAGCGCCAGGACGGCAAAATAGATGTTCCAGATCAGCCCAGAGCCGATCAGCGTGAACTGCTGGCAGAGCGTATAGTCCGCCCGCGGCAGCAGGCGTTCGCCATAGCCCAGGGACCGCAGGCCATAGTCGATGATGGTCTGGGTGCAGCTCATGCGATGGCCCCCTTGCGCTGCGCCTCTCCGGCCAGAGTCGCCTGCCCCCGCGACAGCCGGCGCGCCACGCGGTCAAGCACCCGCCCCGAGATCCATGTCATCAGCAGATAGAAGACAAGCAGCGCCAGGAAGTAATAGAGGCGCCAGTCGGGGTGGGGATAGGTGAAGGCGCTGGTCTTGGCTCCACCCAGTTCGCGCGCCCAGTAGACCACGTCCTCGACCCCCAGCAGGAACAGAAGCGGCGTCGCCTTGATCAGGATCATCCACAGGTTCGACAGGCCCGGCAGCGCATAGGTCCACATCTGCGGGACCAGCACCCGGCGGGTGACCTGGCGCGGCGTCATGCCATAGGCCTCGGCCGTTTCCAGCTGCGCGCGCGGCACCGCCTGCATCGCGCCGTAAAGCACATTGGCTGCAAAGGCGCCGAAGACGATGGAAAAGGCGATCACCGCCAGGAAGATGCCGTAGGCGTCGTGGACCCAGGGACTCGCGTCGCTCAACGGCAGCTTGGCGGCATCGCAGACGACAAAGTCGCTGCCCTGCCGGACCGGCTGACTGCTGTCGCAGAGCGCCTGGTGGCGCATCCATTCGAACGCCTGGTCCAGCGCGATCGGCACGAACAGGAAGAAGATGATGTCGGGGATGCCGCGGACCATGGCGGTATAGATCTTGCCGAACCACCGCAGCGGCGCGATGCGCGACCGCGCGGCCATGGCCCCGCCATAGCCGAAGATCAATGCCACCGGCGCGGTGATCGCCAGCAGCAGAAGCACCGTTCCGAAGCTGGAATAGAACAGCAGATGCGTTCCCGACGTCAGGTAGCATGACAGCCAAGGAAGCCCCTGAAGCGAGGATGGATCGGTGCAATAGGAAAACATCTGCGGTCCCGGAAAGCCGCCGCGGACAGTCCGCGGCGGCAGGTCACATCATTCGAAGATCATCGCGTCTTCGCCGAACCACTTCTTGATCAGCTCGTTCAGGCTACCGTCTTCCTTCATCTCGGTGATGACGGCGTCGAAGGTTTCGCGCAGCTCGTTGTCGGACTGGCGCAGGCCCATGCCGATGCCCTCGCCCAGGGGGACGGTGTCGTAACCCTCGACCCAGACCAGCTCTCCGCCCGATTCCTCGACGATGGGCGCCAGGAAGTCCTTGTCGGAGAAGACCGCGTCGGCCTCTCCGTTGCGGACGGCGGCGACGGTCTCGTCCGGATTGGCGAATTCCAGCAGCGTCGCGCCGGTCTCGGCCACGTGTCCCGCCTGGATGGTGCTGGTCTGCGCGGCGATCACGCCGCCTTCCACGTCAACGTCGGGCGACAGCGCGGCATAGGCCGACGGCATGCCGGGGGTATAGGGCTGGGTGAACTGGATGACCTGCTTGCGGTCCTCGTTGATGTTCATGCCGGCCATGATCGTGTCATAGTTGCCCGACACCAGGTTCGGGATGATCGAATCCCAGTCGTTGCGCACCCAGGTGCAGTCCAGTTCGGCGCGCTTGCACAGTTCGTTGCCCAGCTCGATCTCGAAGCCGGTGACCTCTCCGGTGGCGTCGTCGATGAAGTTGTAGGGGGCGTAGGCGCCTTCGGTGCCCATGCGCACGGTCTGGGCATGCGCGATGCCCGCGGTCAGCGCCAGCGTCGTGGCGGCGATCGTCAGCAGTTTCATCCGGTAACTTCTCCTGTTGGTTTCTTATGTGGCCATCGTGGCGGACAGGAACTGGCGCAGACGGTCGGTCTGCGGGTCCTGGAACAACCGCGACGGCGGGCCTTCTTCGCAGACCACGCCCTGGTGCAGGAAGACGACATGGTCGCTGACATCGGCGGCCAGCCGCATGTCGTGGGTGACAAGGATCATCGTGCGATGTTCCGCCGCCAAGTCCTTGATGACCTTGACCACCTCCTGCTGCAGTTCGGGGTCCAGTGCACTGGTCGGTTCGTCGAACAAAAGCGCCTTGGGCTGCATGCAAAGGGCGCGCGCGATGGCGGCCCGCTGCTGCTGGCCGCCCGACAGCTGCGCGGGCCAGGCATCCGCCTTGTCGCCGATGCCGACCTTGGCCAGCAGGGCACGGGCGCGTTCCTCGACCACGGCGCGGTCTTCGCCCAGAACGGTGACCGGCGCTTCCATCACGTTCTGCAGGATCGTCATGTGGGCCCACAGGTTGAACTGCTGGAATACCATCGACAGGTTGGTGCGGAACCGCGTGACCTGCTTGCGGTCGGCCGGGTGGCGGCTCTGCCCCCTGCCCTTCCAGTGCACGGCCTCGCCCTCGAAGCTGATCTCGCCTTCCTGGCTGTTCTCCAGCAGGTTGCAGCAGCGCAGAAGCGTGGACTTGCCCGATCCGGACGATCCGATCAAGCTGATCACATGGCCGCGCGGCGCCGTCATCGAGACGCCCTTCAGCACCTCGAGCGGGCCATAAGCCTTGTGCAGCCCGGTCATCCGGATCACGGGCGCAGCAGTGTCAGTGGCAGGAGTGGTGTGGTTCATCATCCGCGCATTGGGCGTCAAACGCGACGATTTTGCAACGGGGTGCGGGCGGCAACCTGCCGATAAACGCAGGATGCCGCAACGTCAGGCGAAAGCTCAGGCAATCTCGATCGAGTATTTCTCGATCACCGTGTTGGCCAGAAGCCCTTCGCACATCTTCGCGACCTCGGCCCGCGCGGCCTCGGCGTCGGTCGCCGCCAGGTCAAGTTCGATCAGCTTGCCCTGGCGCACGCCGGTGACGCCGCGATGGCCCAGGCCGCCCAGGGCGTGGCGGATCGCCTCGCCCTGAGGGTCGAGGACGCCGTCCTTCAGCATGACGGTCACACGTGCTTTCATGGCGGCAGTCCTTCAGTTGATCGCGGTCGGTTTCAGGCTGGTCGTGTTCGCGGGCATCAGTCCCAGACGGCGCGCAACCTCGGTATAGGCGTCGGTCAGGCTGCCCAGGTCGCGGCGGAACACATCCTTGTCCAGCTTCTGCCCGGTCTTGACGTCCCACAGCCGGCAGCTGTCAGGGCTGATCTCGTCGGCGACGATCAGGCGCATGAAGTCGTTGTCCCAGACGCGGCCGATCTCGATCTTGAAGTCGATCAGCTTGATCCCCGCGCCATAGAAGACGCCGGACAGGAAGTCGTTCACGCGCAGCGCCAGCGACACGATATCGTCCAGGTCCTGCTGCGTCGCCCAACCGAAGGCGATGATGTATTCCTCGGACACCATCGGATCGCCCAGCTCGTCGTTCTTGAAGCTATATTCGACGATGGGACGGGGCAGCGCCGCACCCTCTTCCAGCCCCAGGCGCTTGGACAGCGACCCCGCGGCGAAGTTCCTGACGATCACTTCCAGCGGGATGATCTCGACCTGGCGGATCAGCTGCTCGCGCATGTTGATGCGGCGAATGAAGTGGTTCGGGACGCCGATGTTCGTCAGCCCGTTCATGAAGAACTCGGACAGGCGATTGTTCAGGACGCCCTTGCCCTCGATCGTCGCCTTCTTCTGCGCGTTGAAGGCGGTCGCGTCGTCCTTGAAATACTGGATCAACGTGCCGGGTTCCGTCCCCTCATAGAGGATCTTCGCCTTGCCTTCGTAAACCTTCTTGCGCCGCGGTGCCATGGGCCCACCGTCCTTTCGCATGTCCCTGAAGAGGCCGCATAGCGCAGAAAGCCCCTCGGGGGCAATACGAGCCTTGCGAGACGCCCATGCAGGAGGCATATCGAATGAAAGGGATAGCAGGAGTTCAGAGATGTCCACCTTCGACGACCGGGAACGCGCCTACGAGGCGAAGTTCGCCCATGACGCCGATCTGCGCTTCAAGGCCGAGGCGCGCCGCAACCGGCTGTTGGGCGAATGGGCGGCCGGGCTGCTTGGCAAGACCGGCGACGAGGCTCGGTCCTACGCGGTCAGCGTCGTGACCTCGGACTACGAGGAGCCGGGCGAGGAGGACGTGTTCCGCAAGGTCGAAGCCGACCTGTCGGGCAGGGCCGATGCCGCGACCATTCGCGCCAAGATGGCGCAACTGATGGACGAGGCCCGGCGCCAGGTCATCGGCGAGGCCTGAGAAAGCCTTCGTGGCGACAGGAAGCGGCACCGCCCCTTGCCGCCCTGCGCCTGCCGGCGGATCCCCGCCCAGAAAGGCGTCGGAACAATCGCTTGTGATCGCGGCGGCGGGTGCAATGCGCTAGTGACGGGCGTTGAACCCCATGCCTTGGGACCCAGCAGGAGCCGTCGTCATGCAGATTCGTCACATCCTGACCACCGCCACCATCCTCGTCGCAACGGCCTTGGCCCCCGCCCTGGCCGATCCGGGCCGCGGCAAGGGCAACCACGAAGGTCGTGGTCACGCAGGACATTGCCCGCCGGGCCTTGCCAAGAAATCGCCGGCCTGCGTACCCCCCGGCCATGCTCGCCAGGACGAACGCCGCTATGGCAACCGCACCGGAGAGGTCCTGCGCATCGGCGACTATGTCGTGATCCGCGACCCGGCACGCTATGACCTGGAGCGCCGCGACGGCTGGAATTATTACCGCGACGACAACAACATCTATCGCGTGGACCGCGACACGCAGCGTGTCCTGGCGGTGCTGAACCTGGTGCGCGCCTTCACGAACTGAGCGCGGCCGCCTCGGCGCGCGGGTACAGGCGGAACATCGTGACCGCCCGTGCCGTGTTCAGCGCCATCAGCGCGCCCCACAGCCCGTGATTGCCCCAGATGGGCGGCAGGACCAGCACCGCGACGACGAAGATCGCGACGGACTGGATCATCGCCACCCGCATCTCACGGGTCAGGGTGGCGCCGATGAAGATGCCGTCCAGCATCCAGGCCGCCACCCCGATCAGCGGCGCAAGTCCCAGCCACGGCAGATAGAGCCGCGCCTCGGCCCGCACCTCGGGCGCGGTGGTCAGAAGGTCGATGATCGCGCCGCCCCCGCCGATGAAGATCAGCCCCAGCACCACCGACCCGCCCAGCCCCCAGGCCGAGGTCATCTTGCTGGCGCGCCTGACCCGGTCGGGATGGTGCCCGCCGACCGCCTGCCCGACCAGGCTTTCCGCCGCA
Source organism: Paracoccus beibuensis (assembly GCF_026162625.1). GTDB lineage: Bacteria > Pseudomonadota > Alphaproteobacteria > Rhodobacterales > Rhodobacteraceae > Paracoccus > Paracoccus beibuensis. The sequence goes on from NZ_JAOTBD010000008.1 coordinate 65,270, forward strand.
AAGGCAAATCCGTCCAGCGCATAGGCGGTGACGGCCAGGAACTGCAGCAGCACCTGGTTCGCGGCCAGCGGAACGTCGCCCTGCCCCGCCCCCAGAAACAGGAAGCTGGTCATGCAGCCCTGCAGCAGCACCGACCGGATCATGATGTCGCCGTTGACCCGCGCCAGGCGGTCCAGCTTGGCCCGCGCAAACAGGCTGGCCGTGTCGCGCGCCCCCCGGATGGCACGCGCCAGCACGTGGCGCGCCAGCCACAGCCCCAGCGCCAGCCCCGACATCTCGGCAATCAGCGTGGCCCAGGCCACGCCCGCGACACCAAGCCCCAGCCCCAGCACGAACCACAGGTCCAGCGCGACGTTCAGCCCGTTCTGCAGCAGCTGCAGCGCCAACACCGCCCGCGTGCGTTCAACCGCGATCAGCCAGCCGGTGATGGCGTAAAGGCCGATTGTGGCGGGAGCGCCCCAGATGCGGATCGCCAGATAGTCGCGAGCCAGCGCCTCGACCGCGCCCGAGGCCGGGGCCAGCCGGAAGGCCGCCCAGAAGATCGGCACCTGCAGCGCCACGAAGACCAGCCCCGCCGCCGCCGCGATGGCCAGCGCGCGCAGCAGGTGGGCACCGACCTCGGCCGCGTCGCCCGCGCCATGCGCCTGCGCCACCAGCCCCGACGTGCCCATCCGCAGGAACCCGAACACCCAGTAGATCGACGTCAGGATGACCGCGCCGATCCCCACAGCGCCGATGGGTTCAGGCGCGCCCAACTGGCCCACCACGCCCGTATCGACCAATCCCAGAAGCGGCACCGTCAGGTTCGACAGCACGATGGGAACCGCGATGTTCAGGACCCGTCCGTGGGTCAGCGGGCTCATGGTTGCGGCATCAGGAAATGGCCCGTGGCCTGCGCCATCAGGCGCGAGCGGTTGTCCTGCCACGCCTCGACATGCACCGAGGCATAGCGCCGCCCCGACCGCACCACCCGCGCCCGCGCATAGGCGTCACGGGGCAGGCCGGAGCGCAGGTAGTCGACGGTGAAGTCGATGGTCTTGGGCAGGCGCGGCAGGCTGTCGGGGACGGCGGCATCGGGCGTGATGCGGCCCGACTCCAGATCCTCCCACATCGCCGTCCAGCCAAGCTCGATGATCGCGGTCGTTTCAAGGAAGGCCGCCGTCACGCCGCCATGGATGGCGGGCAGCCGGGGGTTGCCGATCAGCTTTTCGTCGAAGGGCAGGATCGCCGTCAGTTCGTCGCCGCGCCGGTCGAAGCGGATGCCCAGCCAGGTCATGTAGGGCACGCCAGATACCAGCGCGTTCAGCGCCGAATCGCGGCGGGTCTTGATCTGGTGCAGGGGTTCGTTGCGATCCATCCTAACGCTCCGCCGTGAAGGCGCCGGTGGCGGACGCGACGGGGTTGTCGCCATCCTCGTCCAGCGCCACCGCGCGCAGGAAGGCCACGCTGCGGGTCATGTGATAGCATTCCGCCCGCGCGGTGATCCGCTGCCCCGGCGTCGCCGCGCGCATGTAGTCGATGCGCAGGTCGATCGTCGCGGTCGACCGCGGATGCGTCGGATGGGCCATGACGGCCGCCCCGCAGCAGGTGTCCATCAGCGCCGACACGACGCCGCCGTGGATCACGCCCGTGCGCGGGTCGCCGACCAGGTGCTCGGCCCAGGGCATGCTGATCACCGCCCGCCCTTCTCCGATCTCGTCCACGCGCATGGCAAGGGCGCGGGCGTGGGGGATCGCCTCGATGAACTGCTGGGCGATGCGGGCGTGGTCGTCGGGCTCGGTCATCGGGCGCTCCTCTTTGGGGATGATTAGCGCCGGGGGGCACGGGCGCTCAAGCCCTGTTCGGCCGGGATGCTCGTTTCGGTTGAGAATGGCGCGAACTGACCCTAGGTTGACGCCAAGGGAAATCTTCGAGGAGGCGCTGATGCCAGGTGAACAGATCAGCTTCAAGGAGATGTGCGCGCGCTTCGAAGTCACGCCCCGCACCCTGCGCTATTACGAGTACATCGAATTGCTGCAGCCCCGCCGCGAAGGCCGGGCGCGCTTCTATGGTGCCCGGGAGGTGGCGCGAATGACGCTGATCCTGCGCGGCCGCCGCTTCGGCTTCAGCCTTGAAGACATCCGCCAATGGCTGCAGATCTATGACCGCCAGGGGTCGCGGGAACAGTACCAGGTCTGGCTGGACATGGCCGAACGGCAGCTGGCGGTGCTGGATGGCCAGATCAGCGACCTGCAGGCCGCCCGCGCCGACCTGGACCAGCTGCGCCAGACCACCGCGGACGAGTTGGCCCGCATGTCCTGACGCGGCGGCAGGTCCGGTGTGACGCCGCGTCTCGCTTACGTTCGCGTCAACTTGGATTTATATCGATGTCAAGGACGGACCACCGGTGAACGAGGAGAAGCCGATACCCATGTCCGAGGATCTGATGACCATCCGCCAGATGTGCGATGCCTTCGAGGTCACGCCGCGCACCCTGCGCTTCTACGAGGCGCGCGAGCTGATCTTTCCGCATCGCCGGGGGCAGCACCGCCTCTATGACCGTCGCGACAGGGCCCGGCTGACGCTGATCCTGCGCGGCAAGCGGTTCGGTTTCAGCCTTGAGCAGATCCGCCAGTTGCTGGAGCTTTACGAGCCCGGCGGCACGAACCGCACCCAGGTCGCCGCGACGATCGAGGTGGGCCGTGCCCGGCTGGCCGACATGGAACGGCAGCACGCCGAGCTGGGCGAAGCCATCGCCGAACTGCGCGCCCAGATCTCGGACGCAGAAGACCGGTTGTCCGCCGCGTCCGTCGAACAGATCACAGGATAGTGCCATGCCGATCTACACCCCGCCGATCCGCGACCTGCAATTCGTCCTGCACGACGTGCTGGACCTCTCGGCCACCGGCCTGCCCGGCCACGAGGACCTGGACCGCGAGTTCACCGAGGCTATCCTCGACGCTGCCGGCAAGCTGTCCTCCGAGGTGCTGGCGCCGCTGAACCGCGTCGGCGACCAGCAGGGCTGCCGGCTGGAAAACGGCATCGTGCGCACCCCCGAAGGGTTCAAGGATGCCTTCGATGCCGTCAAGGAGGGCGGCTGGACGTCGCTGGACTGCGATCCGGAATATGGCGGCCAGGGCATGCCCTATGTGATGGGCGTCGCCACCGGGGAACTGTTCGTCGGCGCAAACCTGGCCTTCAACATGTACCAGGGCCTGACCCACGGCGCCTATTCGGCCATCCACGCCCACGGGACCGAAGACCAGAAGCGCACCTACCTGCCCAAGATGGTCAGCTGCGACTGGACCGGCACGATGAACCTGACGGAACCGCATGCCGGCACGGACCTGGGTATCCTGCGCACCAAGGCCGAACCGCAGGACGACGGCAGCTACCTGATCACCGGCCAGAAGATCTTCATTTCCTCGGGCGACCACGACCTGGCCGAGAACGTCATCCACCTGGTGCTGGCCAAGGCCCCCGGCGGTGGCGAAGGCACCAAGGGCATCAGCCTCTTCATCGTGCCGAAGTTCATCGTGACCGCAGATGGCTCGCTGGGTGACCGCAACGGCGTCTCGGTCGGTGCGCTGGAACACAAGATGGGCATCCACGGCAACGCCACCTGCGTGATGAACTATGACGGCGCCAGGGGCTGGCTGCTGGGCGACCTGCACAAGGGCATGCGCGCCATGTTCACCATGATGAACGAGGCCCGCATCGGCGTCGGCCTGCAGGGATATGCGGGCGCCGTGCCCGCCTATCAGAACGCGCTGGCCTATGCCAAGGACCGGCTTCAGGGCCGGGCCGTGTCCGGCGCGGGCAACGCTGCCGGGGCCGCCGACCCGCTGATCGTGCACCCCGACATCCGCCGCAGCCTGATGGACCAGAAGTCCTTCCTGGAAGGCGCCCGCGCCCTGGCACTCTGGGGGGCGCACCTGATCGACCGCAGCCATCTGGCCGGTGACGCCGATGCCGAGGGGCTGGTGTCGCTGATGACGCCGGTCATCAAGGGCTTCCTGACCGACAAGGGGTTCGAGACGACGGTGCTGGCCCAGCAGATCTTCGGCGGCCACGGCTATGTCGAGGAATGGGGCATGAGCCAGTTCGTCCGCGACGCCCGGATCACCATGATCTACGAAGGCGCGAACGGCGTTCAGGCGCTGGACCTTGTGGGCCGCAAGCTGGCGCAGGACGGCGGCAAGCACGTCATGGCCTTCTTCGAGATGATCAAGTCCTTCTGCAAGCAGCATGCCGACAACGAGGCGCTGGCGGCCGACTTCATCGCGCCGCTGAAGTCAGCATCCAAGGACCTGCAGACGGCCGCGATGTTCTTCATGGAGCGGGGGATGAAGAACCCCGACGACGCGCTGTCGGGCTCTTACGATTGCATGCACCTCTTCGGTCACGTCACGCTGGCCTTCATGTGGGCGCGGATGGCCGTCGCGGCGCAGGCGGCACTGGGCGCGGGCGCCGAAGACGCAGACTTCTACAGGACGAAGCTGGTCACCGGGCGCTATTACATGAAGCGGCAGCTGCCCATGACTGCGACGCACCTGGCCCGCATCCGGTCCGGGGCCGCCACAGTGATGGAACTGGAGGCGGAAGCCTTCTGATCCGGCAGCAAGGGCGGAGAGGTCGCTGTGGGTATTTGCGCAAAGAAGAAGCAGGATGCGCCCCGGCCTCTCCCGATTTTTGTCGGGTCAGGCGTTATCGGCCCACAGACCGGGGCGTCTTCTCCTTTGGCGGTCATCGGCTCCCCAGCCTGTACCGCACGACCAGCCTAACGCCGCTCTGCTGAAGAAGGGGTTAACGCCTCTTCTTCTTTGTCCAAATACCCCGCGGGGGGTCCGGGGGGCGCGAAGCCCCCCGGCGTCGAGGAGGAAAGATGACCGCGCAACTCTGGTGCTTTGGTGAATCCGGGAACGCCTACAAACCGGCCCTGACGATGCAGCTGGCGGGTTACGACTGGCAGCCCGTCTATGTCGATTTCTTCAACGGAGAGGGGCGCAGTCCGGAATTTCGGGCGCTGAACCCGATGGGCGAGGTCCCGGTCTTTCGCGATGGCGACCTGACCCTGACGCAATCCGCCGTCATCCAGCTGCACATCTCCGAGAAGACGGGCCGCTTCCTTGGCAGCGATCGCAACGAGACACTGCGCTGGCTGATGTTCGACAACCACAAGATCTCGGGTCAGGCGGGGCCGGCGCGCTTCCTGCTGAACTTCCTGCCCGAGGCGAAGCGTCCCGCGGGCGCGGCGGAATACCTGCAGGGGCGGCTGCGCGGCGGCTACCACGTCCTGAACGACCAGCTGGCGACCCGCGAGTGGATCGCGCCAGGCGGCCCGACGGTCGCCGATTTCGCGCTGTGCGGCTACCTCTTTTATCCAGAGCCCTTCGGCTTCGACCGCGCCGAATGGCCCCATGTCGACCGCTGGCTGGACGGCATCGCCGCCCTGCCCGGTTGGAAACATCCCTATGACCTGATGCCGGGCAACCCATCCGATCGGGCGCCCAAGGAGGACACATGACCGACGCCTTCATCTATGACGCCGCCCGCACCCCGCGCGGCAAGGGCCGCCCCGATGGCAGCCTGCACGAGGTCACCTCGCTGGCGCTGTCGGCGCGCCTGCTGAACGCCGTCAAGGAACGGAACAACCTGGAAGGCCACGCCGTCGAGGATGTGATCTGGGGCAATGTCACGCAGGTGAAGGAACAGGGCGGCTGCCTTGCTCGCAGCGCAGTGCTGGCCTCGGACCTGGACCAACGCATCCCCGGCCTGTCGATCAACCGCTTCTGCGCCAGCGGCATGGAGGCGGTGAACCTGGCCGCCAATCAGGTCAAGGCCGGGGCCGGCAGCGCCTATATCGCTGGCGGGGTCGAGATGATGGGCCGCGTTGCGATGGGCAGCGACGGGGCGGCCATCGCGGTCGATCCGGGCCTGGCCATGCGGTCCTATTTCGTGCCGCAGGGGATCAGCGCCGACATCATCGCGACCGAATACGGCTTCAGCCGCGATGAGGCCGACGCGCTGGCCATCGAAAGCCAGCGGCGCGCCGCAAAAGCCTGGGAAGAAGGCCGGTTCAGCAGATCCATCGTGCCGGTCCTGGACCAGAACGGGCTGACGATCCTGGATCGCGACGAATACATGCGCCCCGGCACCACGGCCGAGGACCTGGCCAGGCTGAAGCCCGCCTTCAAGGAGATGGGCGAGGTGATGCCCGGCTTCGACAAGGTGGCGATGCTGAAATACCCGCATCTGGACCGCATCGACCACATCCACCACGCGGGCAACAGCAGCGGCATCGTCGACGGCGCCGCCGCCGTGCTGATCGGCAACGAGGAGTTCGGCCGTGCGCACGGGCTGAAGCCCCGCGCCCGCATCCGCGCCACCGCCAAGATCGGCACCGACCCGACGATCATGCTGACCGGCCCCGTTCCGGTGACCGAGAAGATCCTGGCCGACAGCGGCATGTCGATCGGCGACATCGACCTGTTTGAGGTCAACGAGGCCTTTGCCGCCGTCGTCCTGCGCTTCATGCAGGCTTTCCAGACCGATCCCGCCCGCGTCAACGTGAACGGCGGCGCCATCGCCATGGGCCACCCCTTGGGTGCGACCGGCGCGATCATCATCGGCGCCCTGTTGGACGAGCTGGAACGGCAGGACAAGACGGTGGGGCTTGCGACGCTCTGCATCGCGTCGGGCATGGGCGCCGCCACCATCATCGAGCGCGTGTGATGGCGATCCTGCGCAAGGACACCGTACGGGTGACCGAGGGGGTGTCCGACTATCCGGACCCCTACGATCTGGGCCACGGTTTCCTGTCCTACCGCCACCTGACCGAGGCGGGCGGGCTGACGCAGTTCGGCATTGCGGTGGAAACGCTGCAGCCTGGCAAGCAAAGCAGCCAGCAGCACTGGGAGGAGCACGAGGACGAGTTCCTCTACATGCTCGACGGTGCGCTGACGGTGGTCGAGGACGACACCGAGACCGTCATCCATCCGGGCGACGCCTGCTGCTGGAAGGCGGGCGTTCCGGTGGCCCATGTCCTGCGCAACGACAGCGGCCGCCCCGTGACCTACCTGATCGCCGGCAGCCGCCTGCCGCATAACGTGACGCATTACCGGGGGATCGACCTGGTCGGCACGCCCCGGGGCTATACGCATCTGGATGGCACCCCCTACCCGATGAAGGGAGAGACAGAATGACCGATTTCACCATGCAGACCGGGGATGACGGCGTCGCGGTCATCACCTGGGACGTCCCCGGCAAGTCGATGAACGTGCTGTCCATGGACGGGGCGCAGGCGCTGGACGGCCTGATCGACCGGGCCTTGGCGGACGAGGCCGTGAAGGGCATCGTCATCACCAGCGGCAAGAAGGACTTCGCCGCTGGGATGGACCTGAAGGTCATCGCGGGCATGAAGGACCAGGGCGGCGCGCAGGGCGTCTTCGACGGCGTGATGACGCTGCATCACCTGCTGCGCAAGATCGAGCTGGCGGGCATGGACCCCAAGACCCGGAAGGGCGGCAAGCCCATCGCCTCGGCCCTGCCCGGCACCGCGCTCGGCATCGGGCTGGAACTGCCGCTGGCCACGCACCGCATCTTTGCGGCCGACAACCCGAAGGCCAGGATCGGCCTGCCCGAGATCATGGTCGGCATCTTCCCCGGCGCGGGCGGCACCACGCGGCTGTCGCGCAAATTGGGCGCCATGATGGCGGCGCCCTTCCTGCTGGAAGGCAAGCTGAACGACCCGAAGAAGGCCAAGGCCGCGGGCATCATCGACGAGGTCGCAGAAGATCCGCTGGCCGCCGCCAAGGCCTGGGTCCTGGAAGCGAAGGACGCCGACCTAGTCAAGCCGTGGGACGCCAAGGGCTACAAGATGCCGGGCGGAGAGCCGTTCCACCCGGCGGGCTTCATGACCTTCGTGGGCGCCTCGGCGATGGTGCATGGCAAGACGATGGGCGTCTATCCGGCAGCCAAGGCGCTGCTGTCGGCGGTCTACGAAGGCTCGATGGTGCCGTTCGACACCGCGCTGAAGATCGAGGCGCGCTGGTTCACGCATGTGCTGATGAACCCGTCCTCCACCGCAATGATCCGCAGCCTGTTCATCAACAAGGAGGCACTTGAAAAGGGCGCGAACCGCCCCGATGCACCGGACCAGAGCGTCCGCAAGGTCGGTATCCTGGGCGCGGGCATGATGGGCGCGGGCATCGCCTATGTCAGCGCGATGGCGGGCATCGAGGTCGTGCTGATCGATGCGGCCCAAGACAGCGCCGACCGCGGCAAAGCCTATTCCGAAGGCCTCCTGGACAAGGCCATCAGCCGCAAGAAGGCGACCGAGGAGAAGAAGGCCGAGGTCCTCGGCCGCATCACCGCGACCACGGACTATGCCGCGCTGGACGGCTGTGACCTGATCGTCGAGGCCGTGTTCGAAGACCCGAAGGTCAAGGCCGAGGTCACCAAGCGCGCCGAGGCTGTGATCCCGCAGGATTCGATCTTCGCGACCAACACCTCGACCCTGCCGATCAGCGACCTGGCCCGCGCCAGCGCCCGACCGGATCAGTTCATCGGCATCCACTTCTTCAGCCCCGTCGACAAGATGCTGCTGGTCGAGATCATCAAGGGCAAACAGACCGGACCCCGCGCTGTCGCCAAGGCCCTCGACTTCGTGCGCCAGATCCGCAAGACCCCGATCGTCGTCAACGACGAGCGGTTCTTCTACGCCAACCGCTGCATCATCCCCTATATCAACGAGGGCATCCGCATGGTGGCCGAGGGCGTGAACCCGACGCTGGTGGAAAATGCCGCCAAGATGATGGGCATGCCGCTGGGGCCGCTGCAGCTGGTCGACGAGACCTCGATCGACCTGGGCGTCAAGATCGCCAGGGCCACCAAGGCGGCGATGGGCGATGCCTATCCCGACGGCGCGGTGGACGACGTGCTGTTCTGGATGGCCGACAAGGGCCGTTCGGGCCGCAAGGGCGGCGCTGGCTTTTATGCCTACGAGGACGGGCAGCGCCAAGGCCTCTGGGAGGGCCTTGCGTCGCAATATCCGCGTGCCGACGACCAGCCGCAGCTGCGCGACGTCCAGTACCGCCTGATGTTTGCGCAGTCGCTGGAAGCCGTCCGCGCGCTGGAAGACGGCGTGCTGGAGGAGATCCGCGAAGGCGATGTCGGCGCGATCCTTGGCTGGGGCTTCGCGCCATGGTCGGGCGGTCCCTTCGGCTGGCTGGACATCCTGGGCGCCGGCGAGGCCGTCGAGATCTGCGACCGTCTGGCGGCGGAACATGGCGACCGCTTCAAGGCCCCGCAGCTGCTGCGCGACATGGCCGCCAAGGGTGACAGCTTCTATGGCCGCTTCGGCCAGCAGCAGGCCGCCTGACGACTTCCGGGGGGCCGCAGGCGACTGTGGCCCCTCTGCCGCGATGCTGTTGTCACACAGCCGCAGGATGAAACTTTCGGGTGTTCATCTCGTTGATCTGCCGCCGTTTCAACATATGCTGCGCCGCAGAGGCCTGGGCTGTGTCCGGCCGGGGCTGACAAAGGGATTCGCATGACCGACGACACACGCCGCCGCGCCGAGGCCGCCCAGGCCCAGATCGACGCGTTGACCAGCGCGCCGCTTGCCGAACCCGTCCCTCCGACACCCGATCCGGCGACCGAGGCCGAGATCCGTCGCCGCATGGAGGAGATCGACCTGCGCGATTCGGGCTCGATCCTGCGCTTCGGCACCCGCGCGCAGGCCGATCTTCAGCAGATCAGCCAGCAGATGCTGGCCGACGTGAAGGCGAAAGAGGTGGGGCCGGCCGGCGACAGCCTCCGCGAGGTCGTGACGACCATCCGCGGGTTTTCGACCAGCGAACTGGACATGCGCCGCAGCCGCAGCTGGTGGGAAAAGCTGCTGGGACGCTCGGCGCCCTTCGCCAAGTTCGTCGCGAATTACGAACAGGTCCAGACGCAGATCGATCGCATCACCGCCGAACTGGAGTCGCACGAGCAGAAGCTGCTCAAGGACATCAAGTCGCTGGACATCCTGTATGACCGCACGCTGACCTTCTATGACGAGCTGGCGCTGTATATCGCCGCCGGAGCGGAGAAGCTGCGCGAGCTGGACCGCGAGACGATTCCCGCCAAGGAGGCCGAGGTCGCCGCCCGCCCCGAACCCGACCAGGTGATCGAGGCGCAGGAGCTGCGCGACCTGCGCACGCTGCGCGACGACCTGGAACGCCGGGTCCACGACCTCAAGCTGACGCGGCAGGTGACGATGCAGTCGCTGCCCTCGATCCGGCTGGTCCAGGAAAACGACAAGTCGCTGGTGACCAAGATCAACTCGACCTTGGTGAACACCGTGCCGCTGTGGGAAACCCAGCTGGCGCAGGCCGTCACAATCCAGCGCGGGGCCGAGGCTGCCCGCGCGGTGCGCGAGGCCAGTGACCTGACGAACGAGCTGCTGACCCGCAACGCCGACAACCTGCGCCGGGCCAACACCGCGATCCGGACCGAGACCGAGCGTGGCGTCTTTGACATCGAGGCCGTCAAGACGGCGAATGCCCAGCTTATCGCCACCATCGAGGACAGCCTGCGCATCGCCGACGAAGGCCGGACCCGCCGCGCCGCCGCCGAGGGCGAGCTGACGCGGATGGAGGCCGAACTGCGCGATACCCTTGCAGCGGCCTCGGCCCTGCCCAAGACCGTTGTGGCCAAGCGATGACAGTGATGTCGATGCCCCCCGCCCGGCCCTTGCCGATCTTGGGCGCCTTTCTGGCAGCGGCTCTGCTTCTGGCTGGCTGCGACGGCCGGCAGGCAGGCAGTGCGGTCGAGGTTGCCCGCCCGTCGCCCCGCCCCGCCTTGGGCGAGGCCGAGCCTGTGGATCAGGCCGCGCTTCGCCGTGCCCGCGCCGAACGCAACCGTGACGCGAACGCGGCGGCCATTCAGGCCTCGGCCCAGGCCAGCGACGCCAGCCGGACGCAGCGCGACTTCTATGCCGCCGTCGAGCGTCGCCTTCTGGACAACGGCCGCCTGCGCCGCGACCGCGTGCCGCTGGACGCCCCCATCGATGCCAAGACGCTGGCCCGGAACTTCATGGCCATCGCGCTGCAGGACGAATACAGCGACACCGCCGACGGGCTGGTCGCGCAGCCGCGCCCCTCGCCCTTGCGGCGCTGGCAAGAGCCGGTGCGCCTCCAGTTGGAATTCGGGGCCTCGACCGCGGTGGCCGAACGTCCGGACTGGCGCGCCGAAGTGGCTGGATATGCCGACCGCCTGGCCTCGGTCACCGGTCACTCCGTCGGCCTGACGGCCCGCGACGGCAACTTCGTCGTCCTCGTCCTGAACGAGGACGAACGTCGTGCCATCGGTCCGCGGCTGAGCGAACTGGTCCCCGGCATCCCTGCCCGGGATGTCGCCAGGCTGGTCGACCTGCCGCCCTCGATCAGCTGCTCGGTCTTCGCCTATTCGCGCGGCAACGACAGCAGCTATGCCCATGCCGTCGCCGTCATCCGCGCCGAGCTGCCCCGCCTGCTGCGCAGTTCTTGCATCCATGAGGAACTGGCCCAGGGTATGGGCCTTGCCAACGACAGCCCCGACGCCCGCCCTTCGATGTTCAACGACGACGAAGAATTCGCCCTGCTGACCCGCCATGACGAGCTGTTGCTGCAGATGCTCTACGATCCACGGCTGCGCCCTGGAATGTCGGCCGCCGAAGCCGCACCGATCGTTCACCGCATCGCGGCCGAGCTTCTGGGCGAGCGCACCTGACGCGCCCGCCGCTCTCACTGGTAGCGCTAGCGCCAATGTTATAGATTGTCCGGCAACGGAGATGAAACGGGGAACGGGCATGATCCTGTGTGCAGGCGAATCGCTGATCGACATGGTTCCTGAAGGCGGCGCTTTCCGGCCGCTCGTCGGCGGGTCGGTCTACAACACCGCCGTGGCGCTTGGTCGCCTTGGACAGCAGACGGCCTATCTCTGGCCGGTCAGCCGCGACCCGTTCGGCGACCAGATCCTGCGCCCGCTGGCCGAGGCGGGTGTCGATACCTCGCTCTGCCCCCGCACCGACCGGCTGACGACCCTTGCCCTCGTCGCACTGACAAACGGCGAGGCGCGCTATTCCTTCTATGACGAAGGTTCGGCCGGGCGCATGCTGCAATGGCAGGACATCGCGCCGCTGCCCGATACCGTCACCGCTCTCTTTGCCGGCGGGATCAGCTTGGTGCCGGACCCCTGCGGCACCACGATCGAGACGCTGATCGGCCGGCACCACGACCGCCTGCCGGTGATGATCGACCCAAACATCAGGCCGCTGTTCATTACCGATCCCGGTGCCTATCGTGCACGCCTCGCGCGCCTTCTTCCGATGGCGGACATCGTCAAGCTGTCGTCGGATGACCTCGAATGGCTGCACCCGGACCTGTCATCCGAGGATGCCGCCCGTCGCGTGCTGGACGCCGGTCCCCGCATCGTCCTGCAGACCGGAGGAGCGGCCGGCGCCACCGCGATCTGGCCGGGGGGGACCGTCACCGCCCCGGCCGTCCGCACGACGGTCGCCGACACGATCGGTGCAGGCGACACGTTCAACGCCGGGGTGCTTGCCAGCCTCGACCGTCACGGCTTGTTGACCAAGCAGGGGATTGCCCGGATCACGCCGGACCAGATCGTTGCGGCACTGACGCTCGGCGCCCAGGCCGCCTCGATCACCGTGTCACGCCCCGGCGCCAATCCGCCTTGGTCGCACGAGATGCCCGCCTGATCATCGGGGTGGGTCCGGGAGGGGCATTGTCCCGCCCGGCGGGGGGCGCGGGGGGCTGGCCCCCCGCCACTGTCGCGGGACGCCAACAACCGTCGCGGCTCAATCCGCCGGATGCCACCCGCCCGGACGCGGCTGGTCGGGCTCGTCGTCCTCATCCGGCTCGGCCGCCGTGCCGGTGAAGGCCTCGAAGGCGCCCTTCTGCCGCGCGGTCCAGCGCAGATACAGGTGCAGGCCGTTCTCGCCGGCCTCTTCCCGCTCGACCACGCCCACCTCGTGCAGCCACGCGCGGCTGCGACCGTCGGCAAAATCCAGAACCACGCTCTCCTCGACCCGCGGTTCGTCCAGGGCGTTGCCCAGCAGATGGTCGATGGCGGCGATCAGATCGTCCAGCCCTTCGCCCGACAGGGCGCTGACGGCTTGCACGCCCTCGGTGCGGGCATCCGTGCGGCGCAGCGCGGCCCGGGTGTCCGCACCCAGCGCGTCGATCTTGTTCCAGACCTCGATGGCGGCGACGTCTTCGTCCACGCCCAGGCTGTCCAGGATTTCGGCCACGTCGGCGGCCTGCTCCTCGGTCTCGGGGTGGCTGATGTCGCGGATATGCAGGATCAGGTCAGCCTCCAGCACCTCCTCCAGCGTGGCGCGGAAGGCCGCGACCAGCTCGGTCGGCAGGTCCGAGATGAATCCCACCGTGTCCGAGAGGATGATCTTCCGCCCCGAGGACCCGCCACCCGCATCCGGCAGGCGGATCGCACGCATCGTGGGGTCCAGCGTCGCGAACAGCATATCCTTGGCAAAGACCTCGGCCCCGGTCAGCCGGTTGAACAGCGTCGACTTGCCGGCGTTGGTGTAGCCGACCAGCGCCACGATCGGGTAAGGCACCTTGGCCCGCGCGGCACGGTGCAGCGTGCGGGTCTTGACCACGCGGTCCAACTGGCGGCGCAGGCGCGTCATTTGTTCGTCGATGGCGCGGCGGTCGGCCTCGATCTGCGTTTCGCCCGGTCCGCCCACGAAGCCAAGCCCGCCCCGCTGGCGTTCAAGGTGTGTCCAGGCCCGCACCAGCCGGGTGCGCTGGTAGGACAGGGCGGCAAGCTCGACCTGCAGCACCCCCTCGCGGGTGCGCGCGCGGTCGGCGAAGATTTCCAGGATCAGCCCGGTTCGGTCCAGAAGCTTGACGCCCCATTCCTTTTCCAGGTTTCGCTGCTGGACGGGCGTCACCGGCCCGTCGACCAGGACCAACTCGACCTCGGCCGCCTCGAGCCGCTCGTTGATCTCGGCCAGCTTGCCCTTGCCGAACAGCTTGCCGGGATTGGGCTCGCGGAGATTGGCGACCTCGGAACCGACCATCTCGATCCCAGGCAGCGCCAGAGCCAGCGCCACGGCCTCGGCCAGCGCATGTTCAGGCTCGCGCCGCTGCGTCCGCGCGCGACCCAGGTCGGGGTGAATCACATAGGCGCGGGTCGGCTTCGCCTCGGTTTCCGTCAACTCCGCCAATCAGTCGTCGCCTTCATAGAGGCTGATCGGCTGCCCCGGCATGATCGTGCTGATGGCGTGCTTGTAGACAAGCTGAGATTGCCCATCGCGGCGCAAAAGTACGCAGAAGTTGTCGAACCAGGTGATGACCCCCTGCAGCTTGACGCCATTGATCAGGAAGATGGTGACGGGCACCTTGGCCTTGCGGACGTGGTTCAGGAACGCGTCCTGCAGGTTCTGCTTGTCGCCAGCCATTTGTTTGCGTCCGTTTTTTCACTGTCCGATGAGATGAAACATCTAAGCCGTCGCCGCAGGCCATGCAACATCCGCGCAACATCTGCGCGAATGGGGCGACCTATCGGCCACACCCCCGGATCAGCGGCGCCAATATTCGGGGGAAAACAAGGCCAGCACGGCCAGGGTTTCAGTTCGTCCCAGGATCATCGCAGATGCCAGGACCGCCTTGGTGAAGACCGGCAGGCCCGACCACCCCTCCCAAGGGGCCGAGGCGATGCCCGCGCTGCCCTCGAAGGCGGGCGTCAGCGGGATCGCGCCTGCAAGCGGGCCGGTGTTGGTCAGGGCCGCGATGGACAGGATGGTCGCGGTCTCGAACTCGATGGCGTGGATGGACACCAGGCACACCACCACCGCAATCGACATGGCGAACAGCATGAAGAAGATGAAGGCCAAGTAAGCCCCTTCGCGCCGCAGCCTGCGGGCGATCCGGCCACCGCCGGACACGCTGCTGGGATGGATGATCCTTTCCATCTCCCGCTCGCCGTGACGGGCCAGGGCATAGACGCGCAGCAGCTTGACGCCGCCCGCGGTCGTGGCGATGCCACCGCCCATCATCGCCAGCCCCGCCAGCACCAGACCCGGCGCCGTCAGCCCCGACCATGCCCGCGCGCCCTGCCATTCGGACGAATTCCACCCGGTCGTCGTCAGATAGCTGAGCGCGTTGAACATGCCGCCCCACAGCGCCGACAGGCCGCTGCCCAGGTCGCGCATCATCGACGGCGCGACCGGTGCTTCGGCTCCGGCCTCGATGGCCCCCAGGAAGTGGCGCAGGAACAGGACCGAGGTGACCAGCATGACCAGCGCCGCCGCCATCTGCAGTTCGGGATCCTCGCGCAGCTTCTCGGTGGCGCGCAACTCTCCTCCGCCGGGCCAGAAGCGGCGCGACAGGGCGGGGATGAGGAAAGCGAAGACCAGCATTTCCCCGGCGACACCAGAGGCGTCCCCGGCAGGCCCGATCACCGGCGAGATGCCTGATGTGGACAGCGTCCCCATGGCCCGCGTCAGCGCCAGGAAGGACGGGTCGCCCAGCATCAGCAGCCCCACCCACAGCGCCAGCGTCAGCACCAGGTAGGGCGGCCCCACCGCCAGCGCCGCGCGCGCGATGCGGATGCCCGATTCAGTCAGATGCACCTCGTATCTGGGGTCCGACATGTGCGACACGGACCGGCGCGCCCCGGCGGACCTGGGCAGCTGGGTCATGTATTCCTCGCGCCCATAGGGGCTGGACATGATCTCGAACCCGCCGACGCGCAGGGGCGCCAGGATCGCGACGGCCGAGACGAGGACGAAGAACCCGCCCATCCACCCCGCCATGGACCGCCACAGGTGCAGCGGCGCCGGCAGCAGGTCGGCCGAATAGAGCGACGCGCCCGTGGTGGTCAGCGACGACACCATTTCCCACCAGGCGTTGAAGATGCCGGTGTCCGGCAGGCTTTCCGAAAACGGCAGCGCCAGCAGCAGCGGGACGAAGCCGAAGACGCCAAGCATGGTCAGCAGCATCTCCCGCGCGCGGTGGCGGCGCGGGTTGGCGTGGGTCGCAAGCCCGATCAGGCCGCAGAAGACCAGGATCAGCAGCGCGGCGTAGAAGAAGTTCCGCGCAATGGCGGGATGGTCGGTGACCGACGCGAAGCTGGCCGGGATCAGCATCATCAGCGCCACCCCTGCGCTGAGCAGGATCAGAAGCGGCAGCCGCTGGAGGATCGCGATCATCGTCCCGCCTCAAAAGAAGTCGATCGAGACCTGCAGCAGGCGCTCGACCTCGGGGACGTCCTTGGTCAGGGCGAAGATCAGAACGATGTCACCCTCCTCGATGCGGGTGTCGGCGGTCGGCCTGATGACGCGGTCACCCTTGCGGACCGCGCCCAGCAGCGCGCCTTCGGGAAAGTCGATGTCGCGGATCGCCCGGCCGGACATGGGGCTGGTCGACAGGACCTGCGCCTCCATCACCTCGGCCTCGGCGTCGCCGATGGAGTAGATGTCGCGCACCCGCCCGTGGCGGATGTGGCGCAGGATCGTCGACACCGTGGTGGCGCGCGGATTGATATAGGCGTCGATGTCCAGCGCGCCCATCAGCGGCACCAGCGTCGGGTCGTTGATCAGCGCGATGGCCATCTTGGCGCCCGCCTGCTTGGCGCGCACCGATGCCAGGATGTTCGTCTTGTCGTCGTCGGTCACGGCAAGCACCGCATCGGCCTGGGGCACGCCAGCCTCGTCCAGCAGTTCCGCCGACAGCCCGTCGCCGTTCAGAACGATGGTCCGCTCCAGCCGGTCGGCGGCGTATTCCGCGCGGTGCCGGTCACGCTCGATCAGCTTGGCGCGGATGCGGTCGGCGCGGCCCTCCAGCGTCTGCGCGACCGACAGACCCACATTGCCCGCCCCGATGATCGTCACGCGTTCCTGCTTTTGGGGGGGCTTGCCGAAGATATCCAGCGTCCGGGCCACGTCCTCGGCATGGCTGAAGACATAGATCTGGTCGCCGGCGAACAGCTGATCGCCCGCCTCGGGGGCGAACAGCCGGCCGTCGCGCCGCACGCCCGCGACTATGGCGCGCAGGCTGGAAAACAGTTCCGTCAGCTGCCGGAGGGGCGTGTTCAGCGCCGGGCAATCCGGTTCAAGTTCGATCCCCAGAAGCTGGATCTTGCCGTCGAGGAACGTCTCGACATCGAAGGTCGACGGCGCCGACAGCCGCTGCAGCGCGGCCAGGGCAACCTCTCGTTCGGGGCTGATGACCACGTCGATGGGCAGATGCTCAGTTCGGTAGAGGTCGGAATAGATCGCATCCAGATAGGCCCCTGACCGCAGGCGGGCGATCTTGCGCGGCACCTGGAAGACCGAGTGCGCGATCTGGCAGGTGACCATGTTCACCTCGTCCGAATGGGTGGCGGCGATGATCAGGTCGGCGTCGCGGGCGCCCGCGCGGTCCAGCACGTCGGGATGGCTGGCAAAGCCGGTGACGCCCTGCACGTCCAGCGAATCGGTCGCCCGCCGGATCAGTTCGGGGTTGTTGTCGATGACCGTGACATCGTTGCGTTCCCCCGACAGGTGCCGAGAGATCTGCCAGCCGACCTGCCCGGCCCCGCAAATGATGATCTTCATCCACAGCCCCTTTGCCGCCTGCCCCGTTCCGGCCCCCTTTGCCTATGACGGCAGGCCCGCGCGCGCAAGCGGCGCGGTCACTTGCCGACCAGCATGTCCTCGTCGCTGCGGATGCCGCCGACGACGCCCAGGGACTTGAGCTTGCGGTGCAGCGCGCTCCGCTCCATCCCCACGAACTGGGCGGTGCGGCTGATGTTGCCGCCGAAGCGGTTGATCTGGGCGACAAGGTATTCGCGCTCGAACATCTCGCGCGCCTCGCGCAGCGCCATGGCGGTGACCGCCGGCCCCAGGCTCAGCGTGTCGCTGTTGTCGGGGCTCGCGCCCTGCGGCTCCAGTTCCGAGGGCTGGATCGCGCCGGTTTCCTCGGCCAGGATCAGCACGCGTTCGATCACGTTGCGCAGCTGGCGGATGTTTCCGGGCCAGCGCATGGACTGCAGTGCCGCCACGGTTTCTTCGGGCAGGTCGCGCGGGGCCAGCCCCTGCGTACGGTGGAAATGCTCGATGAAGTGCCGCGCCAGCAAGGCGATGTCGTCGCGCCGGTCGGCCAGCGAAGGCACCGCGATGGGAACCACGTTCAACCGGTCATACAGCTCTTGCCGAAAGCGGCCCGCTGCGATCTCGGCCATCAGGTCGCGGTTCGTGGATGACAGCACCCGCAGGTCGACCCGCACCTTGTCGGCCCCGCCTGCGCGCACGAATTGCTGTTCGGTCAGCACGCGCAGGATCTTGGGCTGAGTGCCCATGGGCATGTCGCCGACCTCATCGAAATAGATGATGCCGCCATGCGCCTGCTCCAGCAGACCCGGCTCGATCCCCCGCTCCGCCGTTTCACGGCCGAACAGGACCTCTTCCATCCGCTCCGGCTCGATCGTGGCGCAGGGGACGGTGACGAAGGGTGCGCCGGCGCGGGGGCTGTGGGCGTGGATATAGCGCGCGGCCATCTCCTTGCCGGTGCCGGGTTCGCCCGCCAGCATCACGCGGCCGTTCGACCGGGCCACCTTGTCCAGCCCGTCGCGCAGCCGCTTGAAGGCCACCGACTGGCCCAGCATCTCGGCCGTCCGGTCGCCGCCACGGCGGAGCGTGCTGTTTTCGCGGCGCAGGCGGCTGGTTTCCATCGCCCGGTTGATCACCACCATCAGCTGGTCGATGTTGAACGGCTTTTCGATGAAGTCGTAGGCGCCCTGCTTGATCGCCGCCACCGCGATCTCGATGTTGCCATGACCCGAGATGATGATCACCGGCACGTCGGGGTTGTTGCGCTTGACCTGCTTCAGGATGTCGATCCCGTCCATGCGGCTGTCCTTCAGCCAGATGTCCAGGATCATCAGCGACGGTTCGCGGTCGTTCAGCGCGCCGACGGCCTCGTCTGAATTGGCCGCCAGCCGGGTCTCGAAGCCCTCGTCCTTCAGGATGTCGGCGATCAGTTCGCGGATGTCGCGCTCGTCGTCGACGATCAGGATATCGGTCATGGTGTCGCCTCGTCTTTTTCTTGTCTGCTCTTGGTCTTGGGGGCCCGCACGGGGTGGCGTTCGCGGGGCAGCCGGATCTCGGCCATGGCGCCCGGTCGGTCGGGCGCATCGGTCAGGGACAGGCTGCCGCCATGTTCCTCGACGATTTTCTTGACGATGGGCAGGCCAAGGCCGGTGCCCTGGCTTTTCAGCGTCACATAAGGTTCGAACAGCCGGCTTCGGTCGGCAGGCAAGCCGGGGCCGTTGTCGGTGATGCGGATGCAGACTGCCTCGGGGTGGGTTTCCATCTCGACGCGGATCATCGGAGCCCAGCCCTCGGGGGCATCGGCGCGGCGCTCCTCGGTGGCCTCGCCCGCGTTCTTCAAAAGGTTCGTCAGCGCCTGGCGCATCATGCCGGCGTCGCAGTCCACGATCACCGGCTGGTCGGGAAGGTCCGTCTGAAGCGCGCCGTGCAGCGCATCCTGCTGCAGCAGGACGGATTCGCGCAACAGCGCCGCCAGGTCGGTTTCGGCTCGGTCGGGTTCGGGCATCCGCGCAAAGCGGCTGAACTCGTCCACGATCCGGCGCAGGTCGTTCGTCTGGCGGATGATGACCTCGGTATACTGGTCCAGCGCCGCACGCTCGCTCTCGGGGGCCAGCGGGCCGAACTTGCGACGCAGGCGTTCGGCCGACAGCTGGATGGGCGTCAGGGGGTTCTTGATCTCGTGCGCGACGCGGCGGGCGACGTCGCCCCAGGCGGCCATGCGCTGTGCCGAAACCAGCTCGGTCACGTCATCGAACGCGACCACGTAACCCTCCAGCACGCCATCGGCATTGCGCCGCACGGCCATGCGGACCAGCAGGCTTTCCACCCGCCCCTCGCGCATCAGGCGCACCTCGTCCTGGATCGTCTCGGCGACCGAGGCCGACAGCCGTTCGAACAGGGTCGCAAACTCGGGAACCGCCTCGGACAGCAGCGCATCGATGTCACGCTTTGCATCCAGCCCCAGAAGCCTGCTGGCCGAGCGGTTGACGAAGTCGATCTCTCCGGCCGCGTCCAGCCCGATCACGCCGGAGGTCACCGAACTCAGCACGTTGTCGAACAGCCGCCGCTGTTCATCGCCCACCCGATAGCTTGCAATCAGCTCCTCTCGCTGGGTCTTCAGCTGGCGGGTCATGCGGTTGAAGGCGCGACCCAGGGTCTGGATCTCGTCGCCGGTGTTCGGCTCGGGGATCTGCAGGTCCAGATTGCCGCGGCCGACCTGCTCGCTGGCCTGGGCGAGCACGCCGATGGGCCGCGACAGTCGCGACGCGAACCACAGCGCCAGCCAGATCGCCGCCGACACCAGCAGCAGCGCGAAGCCCAGATAGACCAGCGAAAACTCCAGCAGGACCTGGCTGCGCATCGATTCCAGTTCCCGATAACTGCCCGCGGTCGCGCGGGTTTCGTCGACAAGCCCCAACAGGCTGCCGTCCACGTCGCGCGTCACGTAAAGGTAGCGGTCGGCCAGCGGCGGCAGCGCCACCAATGCACGAAATTCGTCATTGTCCCAGTCCTCGATCAGGACAAGCCCCTCGGTCTGCGCGCGGTCCAGCTGGTCGCTGGACGGTGCCTCGTACCAGAACAGATAGCTGCGTTCGCCGCGGGCGCGGATCTCTCCGGCGCCGTTGATGATATAGGCCTCGCGCAGGCCGCGCTGGATCAGGCTCTGGCCCTGCGCCAGAAGCTGGCGCATCTCGCCGTCCTCGATCAGCGGGTTGGCGCGGCCAGCCTGGGTCAAGACGCTGGCCAGCGCGCGCGCATCTTCGCGCAGGTCGCTGCGATGTTCGGCCTGGTAAGCCTCGGCCGCTGCCTGAGAGGTCGTGACCACCTGCTGCACACGGTCCGAGAACCAGCCCTCCAGTCCGATATTGACCAGGAAACCCGCAAACAGCGCGACCAGCACGGTGGGGATCAGCGCCAGCCCGCCGAAGATCGCCACCAGCCGTCCATGCAGCCGAGAGGCCGGGCCCGCACGCCGGCGGTCGGTGATCAGCCGCGCCATGCGCGCGACGATGAACGCGATGATCAGGACCAGGTAGGCCAGGTCCGCCAGCAGCACCAGCCGCAGCGCCTGCCCTTGCAGCCCGCGACCGAAGGGACCCATGATCGCCAACGTGGCCGCGGCCAGCGCCAGCCCAGCCAGCGCCATTCCCCAGGTCAGTGCCCCGCGCCATTGGCGGGGCAGTCGGATGCGTGCCAGCATGTCCCAGCTGAGCCCTGCCACCAGGCCTGCCATATCCCCCACTCGCCGTCTGTCGCGGCTTTGCTGCGGCGGCAGCCGTGTTCCGGCCGCCGCGCCTGTGGCGGTTTTACATCAGTTTGCGGCGGCGTGTCACCTCGATATTCAGCTCGGTCAGCTTCTTGCGCAGCGTATTGCGGTTGATCCCCAGAAGATCGGCGCAGCGCAGCTGGTTTCCGCCGGTCGCGTCCAGCGCCACCTGCAAAAGCGGACGCTCGATCTCTCGCAGGATGCGGTCGTAGAGGCCGGGGGGCGGCAGCGCGTCACCGTGCAGGTCGAAGTAGCGCTGCAGATGCGCCTCGACCGAATCCGACAGGCGCGACCCGGTGTGCAGCGGCGTGACACCCGCGGGTTCGCTGGGGGCCGGGGCGCTGCTGATCGAGACCGGCGCAGACGCGCGGTTCCCGCCCGACGGCTGGCTGAGGGCGTCGCGCATCTCGGACGCGCTGATCGACGTGCCGCTGGCGGTCAGGGCCAGGCGGCGCATCATGTTCTCAAGCTCCCGGACGTTGCCGGGGAAGGGGTGCGCGCGCAGGATTGCGGCGGCCTCGTCAGAAAGCATCCGCTCGGGCAGGCCTTGCGCGGCGGCGCGGGCCAGCAGGTGCGCGGCCAGCGGCAGGATGTCGTCGACCCGCGCCCGCAGCGGCGGCACGCTGACGGTCACCCCCGCCAGCCGGTAATAAAGATCCGAGCGCAGCCGCCCGCTGGCCACGTCGGCCTGCGGGTCGGGACCGGTTGTCGCCACGATCCGCGGCGCCTGCGCGCGGTCTGGACCGGCCTCCAGCGCCTCGATCAGCCCGATCAGCCGGGCCTGGGCGGCGGTATCGAAACCGGCCGGATTCTCGATGACGATGGTGCCGCCATCGGCCTTTTCCGCGGCGCGGGCAATAGCGTCCTCGCCCGCGTCCGAAGATGTCAGGATCGCCAGCCCGTGGTCGCGCCGGTCCGACAGTTCGTGGAAGCTGCGCGCGATGGTGGTCTTGCCGACGCCGGCCTCGCCCGCGATGATCACCGGCAGGTCGGCGTTCAGGACCCGCGCGACCATGCGGAACAGCGCCTGCATCGACGGTGCGTGACCGATCAGCGGCATGGCGGGATCGGCGGCCTCTCGCATTGCGGGCAGCGGCTCGGGTGCGGGATCGGATTTACGCGGACGGCGCGACAGGGCCTGGTTGGCCTTGGTCATCAGGTCGGGCAGATCAAAGGGCTTGGGCAGATATTCAAAGGCCTCTGCCTCGGTCGCGCGGATCGCCGTCACGATGGTGTTCTGGGCCGAGATCACGATCACCGGCAGGTCGGGCCGCGCATCGCGGATGGCGGGGATGCGGTCGATGCCGTTGCCGTCGGGCATCATCACGTCGGTGATGACCAGGTCGCCCCGCCCCTCCTCGACCCATTTCGACAGCTGCGCCAGGCTGCCGGTGGCGTGGACGCGACACCCCGCACGGGTCAGCGCCTGCGTCAGCACCGTGCGGATGGTGCGGTCGTCGTCGGCGATCAGAACTGTTCCGTCCATGGGCTTCTGGTCCTTATGCCTTGGGCAATGAAATGCGAAACATGGTGCGGCCCGGGCGGCTGTCCACCCGGATCAGCGCGCCATGGTCGGTGATGATCTTGCTGACCAGCGCCAGCCCCAGCCCGGTCCCGTTCTCGCGCCCGGACACGAAGGGTTCGAACACCTGATCGGCGATGGCGGGCGGAAAGCCTGGACCATTGTCCTCGATCTCGATCTGAAGGGGCAGCGGGCGGCCGGTCGGATCGTTCTGGTCGGGCGGCAGGCGCAGGGTGTGGTCGTAGTGCGTGTGCAGGCGGATCATGCCGACGGCCTTGCCGGCCAGTGCCTCGGCGGCGTTCTTGATCAGGTTCAGGCAGACCTGCACCATCTGGTCGCTGTCGGCCAACGCCGGCGGCAGCGACGGGTCGTAATCGGTCACGATCTGCACGTCGCGTGCGAACCCCGCCCTGGCCGAGCGGCGCACCCGCTCCAGCACATCGTGGACGTTCACCGGGGCAAGCTTGGGGGCCGAGGTGTCGCCGAAACGCTCCACCTGCTCCAGCAGGGCGACGATGCGGCGCGATTCGCTGACGATCATCTCGGCCATCTCGCGGTCCTCGGGGGTGGCATTCATTGCCATCAGCTGGGCCGCGCCGCGGATGCCCGCCAGCGGGTTCTTGATCTCGTGGGCCAGCATCTCGGACATGCCGATGGCGCTGCGGGCGGCGCTGCGGACGCTGCGGCTCTGGTGCAGGCCGTCGTCGTCCTGCGGCACGATCAGCAGGTTGACCGCGCCACCCGATTCCGCGCCCGCGGCGGCATGGACCGCCGCGCGCCGCGCCTGGTGGCCGCCGGCCCTGTCGCCGATCTCGAACTGCACGCCGCTTTGGTAAAGGGCCTCGCCGCTGGCGCCGACCCGCGCGATCAGCGGCCCGAGGCTTGGACAGATCCGCAGCCGGGCCGCCATCTCGTCGCCCTCCAGCAACCTGCCCATGGTCGAGGTGCGAGAGATGTTCAGCCAGATCTCGGCCGCGTCGTTCATCGCGGCCACGCGCCCCTCGTGGTCCAGGACCAGCGCCGGCAGGGGCAGCGTGTCCCATCCCGGACCGGGCGCGGCCTCTTGGAAGTTCCCGGGGCGGGCAGGGGTCATGCGGCGATGTCTCCGGCGGCATCGGCGAAGGCGCGGCGGATCAGGTCCACGGTTGCGGCGGGGGTTTCGGCGCGCAGCATCTCGGCCCGCAGGGGGGCGTGGTTCGCCTCGGCATACCAGCCGAGGTGCTTGCGCGCGACGCGCAGGCCCAGGTCCAGACCATAGAAGTCCAGCATGTCCTCGTATTGCTCCTCGACCAGGTCGGCCAGCGCGGCGCCCTGCGGCACGGCGGGTGCCGGACGGTTCCACAGCCGGTGCGCGATCTGCGCCAGCACCCAGGGACGCCCCTGCGCCCCGCGCCCGACCATCACCGCCTCGGCCCCCGAGGCCGCAAGCGCCCGCGCGGCGCTGTCCGCGTCGGTCACGTCGCCATTGGCGACCAGCGGAGGGCGGCCCGGCAGGTTCGCGACGGCGCGGATCGCCGTCCAGTCGGCGCGGCCCTTGTAGAACTGCGCGCGCGTCCGGCCATGCACCGTCAGCATCGCCACCCCCGCATCGCGGGCCCGCGCCGAAAGTTCGGCCGCATTGAGGCAATCGTCGTCCCAGCCAAGCCGCATCTTCAGCGTGACCGGCACGGCCACGGCACCCACCACCGCGTCGATCAGCGACAGCGCGTGATCCAGGTCGCGCATCAGCGCCGCCCCCGACAGCCCGCCGGTCACCTTCTTGGCCGGGCAGCCCATGTTGATGTCGATCACGCGCGCGCCCATGGCCTCGACGATGCGCGCAGTTTCGGCCATCGGCTCCGCCTCGCGGCCGGCGATCTGCACGCTGACCGGCAGCGCCCCTTCGGTCAGGGCCTTCGCGCGCACCGCCGCCCGCGTGGACGGCCGCGGCGTCACCATCTCGGTCGAGGCGACCATCTCGCTGACCATCAGCCCCGCGCCGAAGCGCGCAACGGTGCGGCGAAAGGGCACATCGGTGATTCCCGCCATGGGCGCAAGAAACACCGGCGGTCCCAAGGGCGTGTCACCCAGCATGATCGGTTCGGGCAGTTGCATATCCTGTTCCTTCACCCTCGGCCCCATCGCCCGCAAGAAGGGCAGCCGGCGCCCGGCCTGCCCAATTCGCGGGCGGGGGCCGGTTGCCCATTCATAGGGCAGGTTGCAAATAATTTCATCACCTGCCGTGTCGTCGCCCCTCTGACATGGATGTCGCATTCGGCCAAAGGAAGTGTCGCGTCCGGGCATGGCGGTTCGGTGGCGGACGTGCTTGGATGGACCGCCAGGTGCAAGGGGGAAACGATGTTCCTGTCGGTATTCGATCTGTTCAAGCTGGGGGTGGGGCCGTCGTCGTCGCACACGATGGGGCCGATGGTGGCGGCCGCGCGGTTCCTGGACGCGCTGCGCCAGCAGCCGTTCCAGGCGCATGGCCTGCGCGCCAGCCTGCACGGCAGCCTGGCGTTCACCGGCAAGGGCCACGCGACCGACCGGGCCACGATCCTGGGCCTTGCGGGCTTCACGCCCGACAGCATGGACATGGACGCGGCCGAGGCCGCCCTGGCCGCCAACCGCGACACGCACCTGCTGACCCCGCCGCGCCTGGCGCCGCTCGTTTTCGACCCCGACCGGGACCTGCGCTTCGACTATGACACCGCCCTGCCCGGTCATGCCAACGGCATGACGCTGTCGGCCATCGACGCGCAGGGCGACGTGATCTTCCACCAGATCTACTATTCGATCGGCGGCGGCTTCGTGATGACCGATGCTGAACTGGCCGCCCGCGGGGACGAGGATCGCAGCGATGCCTCCTCCTCGGTGCCGTTCCCGTTCAGGACGGCGGCCGAGATGCTGGAGATGGCCGACCGCTCGGGCAAGTCCATCGCCCGCATGAAAGAGGCGAACGAGCTGTGCTTCAGGTCGCAGCCCGATCTGCATGCCGGGCTGACCCGCATCTGGACGGCCATGCGCGACTGCATGGACCGGGGCCTGACGTCCGAGGGGACGCTGCCCGGCGGCCTGAACGTCCGCCGCCGCGCCAAGGCCATCCACGAAAAGCTGCTGGCCGAGCGCGGGATGAACATGACCGCGCCCCATGTGATCAACGACTGGATGTCGATCTATGCCATGGCCGTGAACGAGGAGAACGCCGCCGGCGGCCAGGTCGTCACCGCCCCCACCAACGGCGCGGCCGGCACCGTGCCTGCGGTGATCCGGTACTGGCTGGACCATGTGCCAGGCGCGTCGGGGCGGCAGTTGCCCGACTTCCTGCTGACGGCGGCGGCGGTCGGCGGGCTGATCAAGCACAATGCCAGCATCTCGGGGGCGGAATGCGGCTGCCAGGCCGAAGTCGGATCGGCCAGCGCCATGGCCGCCGCGGGCCTTGCCGCCGTTCTGGGCGGCACGCCCCGCCAGATCGAGAACGCCGCCGAGATCGCGCTGGAACATCACCTGGGCATGACCTGCGATCCGGTGCGCGGCCTCGTGCAGGTGCCTTGCATCGAGCGGAACGGGCTTGGCGCGATCAAGGCCGTCAGCGCCGCCAGCCTGGCGCTGCGCGGCGACGGCAGCCACATCGTGCCGCTGGACGCCGCCATCGAGACGATGCGCCAGACCGGCCGCGACATGTCCGAGAAATACAAGGAGACGTCGCTCGGCGGCCTGGCCGTCAACGTCCCGAACTGCTAGGGCGTCAGGCTGCCGCGCAAGGTGTAGTGCAGGCCGCTGGGACGATAGTCGGCATGCCCTTCGCCGTCGAAATACGCGGGGACGATCAGGCTCACCAGCCGCGATCCAAAGCCTTCGCGCCGCGGCCGGGCGACCAGCGGCCCGCCCCGCTCAACCCAGTCCAGCGCCAGACTGTCGCCAGCGACCGACCATGTCAGGTCCACGGACCCTTTCGGCGTCGCCAGCGCGCCGTACTTGGCCGCATTCGTCGCAAGTTCGTACAGCGCCAGCGACAGGCCCACCGCCTGCTGCGAACTGAGCGGCACCGACGGCCCCGACAGCCGAATACGGTCTCCGCCGTCCAGATGCGCCCCGATGGAACGGGCCATCACCTCCTGAATGTCCGCGCTGTCGCCCAGGCCGGTGAACAGGCCCTGCGCCTTTGCCAGCGCCATGATCCGCGCGCCGACGCTGTCGCGCGCTTCCTGAATCGAGGACGCGTTGCGCAGGCTGGCCGACACCACGGTCGAGGTGACCGACAGGATGTTCTTGATCCGGTGCAGCAGTTCGTCCTGCATGACCTGCTGGTTGCGCCGCGACACCACGGCCTCGGTCACGTCGACAGTGATGTTCATCAGCCCGGCAACGCTGCCGTCATCGTCGAAGAGGGGGCTGTAGCTGAAGGTCCAGAACGTCTCCTCGTCGAAGCCGTTCCGCGTCATGATCAGTTTCATTTCCTCGAGATAGACGCTGCGGCCGGACAGCGCCTGGTCCACGAAGGGGCGCACGTCGTCCCAGACATCCGCCCAGATCCGGCGGAACGGCTGGCCGAGGGCGCGCGCCTCTTTCCGGCCAAGCGCCGGCGCATAGGCGTCGTTGTAAAGCATGGTCAGGCCCGGCCCCCAGAACATGCAGGCCGCGTGCCCCTGCCCCAGTATGATCCGCACCGCCGTCAGCAGCGACATCGGCCACGCCTCGATCGGGCCGAGCGGGGTCGCGCCCCAGTCGAACGTGCGGATCGCCTTCGCCATCCGTCCGCTGTTCCAGTCGAAGGCCGCCACGGCACGTGTCGGATCGACCTGAATGCCACGCTCTGCTGGGATCATGTCTGAATGCCGTTCCTCATTGGCATTCCATATTCCAGCGTTTTCCGTTTGGTTCAACGACGGAAATGCGGACCGGCGCGATCGGCATGCAAAAACAACAAATATCAAGCAGGCGGCGGGGCCCCGCCCGCACCCGGGCGCGGTGCTTGCCCCTGTGGACCGCGCTTGCTAACGCTTGGGGCGACAGTGATCACGACTGAACCGGAAGGCCATTCCCCATGCTCCCGCGTCTCGCGCTTCTTGCCCTGATGACCATTCCGCTGGCCGCCTGCGACGGCCAGGCCATGACCGACTTCCGCCGCACCGTCGGCCTCGAGGAGGCCGAGCCCGAACAGCCGGCCGGGCCGCGCCCGCCCGCCGTCTCGCCGCTGGAGCAGCCGATCGAGACCGGCGCCGCCGAACCGCGCCCGATCCCCACGGTCGAGCCGCTGACCTATCGCAGCACCGCCTTCGTCGCCGGCGGCAACGAGCCGTTCTGGAACGTCCAGATCAACGGCGACACCGCCACCTACCGCACCCCCGAGGACAGCGACGGCCGCCGCATTCAGGTCAACCGGGTGCCTTTCGACGACGGCGTCGAATATATCGGCGTGCTGAACGGCCGGCCCTTCGCGCTGAACCTTCGGGCCGAGCGCTGCCGGGACAGCATGTCGGGCAAGCGCATGCCGCTGACCGCGCGCCTGACCGTGACCGGCGACCAGTTCACCGGCTGCGGCGCGCCCGCCCAGCCCGCTGCGGCAACCACCGCGGCGCCGGCCGGACCGGCACCTGCCGGATGATGGCAGCGCCCGTTCACGCATTCGTGTATCGAAGCAGGGCGGCAAGCCTGTCACTCGAAGCATGACCGCACCGATCCCGGGCTGACGCGACACGCGCCCGCCCCGCCGCCGAAAGGAAGCCTGCCGATGCGCCGCCCGCGTCTGATCCGCCAGCTGATGGCGACCACCCTGCCCGTGGCCATGCTGGTCGGTTCCGGCACCGGCGTCGCCGTCGCCGACCCGATGCTGGCCCGCAACATGTCGGCCTATGGCATGCCCGGCGGCATCGACACGCCCACGGCCGAGATGCTGCCGGACGGCAGCCTTGGTGCAACGCTGTCCTGGTCGGACTATGCCCGGCGCGGCAACGTGTTCTTCCAGGCGCTGCCGCGGCTGACGACGGTCCTGCGCTATGCCCGCGTAGACGGGATCAACGATTACCGGGACGAGGGGTTCATCTCGGACCGGTCGCTGGACCTGCGTTTCCAGGTGGTCGATGAACAGGGCTGGCGGCCGGCGGTGGCCGTGGGCCTGCAGGACTTTTTGGGCACCGGCGTCTATTCGGGCGAATACATCGTCGCCACCCGCAACGTCACTCCCACCGTCCGGGCCTCGGTCGGTCTTGGCTGGGGCGTTCTGGCTGGCAAGCCGCGCGTCATCGATGTCCAGGACCAGGGCGGCACCCCGAACGTGGACCAGTGGTTCAGCGGCGGCGCCAAGCCCTTCGCCTCGGTCAGCTGGCAAGTGAACGACAAGCTGAACCTGACGGCCGAATACTCCCACGACCGCTATTACGCCCGCTACAGCGACGGCAACGAATACCAGCAGGGCGACGAGCCCGGGTCGAAGTTCAACTTCGGCGCCAGCTATCGCTTCGGCCGCAATTACGAGGCCGGAATTTATACGATCGGGGGAGAGACGATCGGCGCGCAGTTCACCATCGCGCTGAACCCCCGCGATGCGGCCTTCCCGTCGGGCCTCGAACCCGCGCCCGCCCCGGTCCGCCCGCGCCCAGCCCCCGCCCAGGATCCCGAGGGCTGGTCGGGCAGTTGGGCGCAGGACCCCACCGCCCAGCCCGCCATCCAGACCGCCCTGGCCGACGCCATGGCCGAGGAGGGCGTGCGCCTGGAGGCGATGGCGCTGTCGCCCACGCAGGCCGAGGTGCGCCTGCGCAACCAGCGCTACATCTCTCAGGCCGAGGCCGTGGGCCGGACCGCGCGCCTGATGACCCGCGCGCTGCCCCCGTCGGTCGAAACCTTCGTGATCACCTCGACCACGGACGGGGTGCCGACTTCCTCGGTCACCGTGCGTCGCAGCGACGTTGAGCGGCTGGAGAACACCGAGGCCGGGCAGATCGCCGCCGCCTCGACCCTGACGGACGCGCCTGCGCACGTGCCGGGCCTGGTCCGGACCGACGACCTCTATCCACGCTTCCGCTGGTCCATCAAGCCGTACCTAGAGCTGGGGATCTTCAGCGCCGAGGACGGGCTGACCCACGAGGTCGGCGCCGAGGCGCGTGCCAGCTACGAGATCATGCCCGGCCTGATCGCCACCGGCGCCCTGCGCCAGCGCGCCTTCGGTGATATCGGCCAGCGCGGCCCCGGCATCCCCGGAGAGCGTGGCGAGTACTACACGCCCGAAGAATATGAATCGAGCCCGGATCTGGAAACCACGCCCGAAGGCGTGCCGCGGGTGCGGTCCGACACGCGGATGTATACCGGTAATTCCAGCCCGGTCATTCCGGAACTGACGCTGGCCTGGTACGCAAAGCCCGCGCCCGCCGTCTATACCCGCGTCACCGTCGGCCTGCTGGAGCGCGCCTATGGCGGCGTCTCGACCGAGGCTTTGTGGAAGCCCGCCAATTCGCAACTGGCCTTTGGCGCCGAGATCAACCGCGTCAGGAAGCGGGACTTCGACCAGCTGTTCGATTTCCGCGACTATGAGGTCACGACCGGCCACGTCTCGGCCTATTACGAGTTCACGCAGGGCTTCACGGCGCAGCTGGATGTCGGCCGTTACCTGGCGGGCGACAAGGGCGCGACCGTCACCCTGACGCGCGAATTCGCGAATGGCTGGCAGGTCGGCGCCTATGCGACGAAGACCGACCTCTCGTCCGAAGAATTCGGCGAAGGCAGCTTCGACAAGGGCGTGACCCTGTCGATCCCGCTGGGATGGGCCGCCGGCCAAGCGTCGCGCGACCGCGTGTCGACCAACCTTCGCTCGCTCTCGCGGGATGGCGGATCGCGGCTCGAGGTGAATGGGCGGCTCTATGATCGCGTGCGCGAAAGCCACACCGTCGATCTTTACGAAGGCTGGGGGAGGTTCTGGAGATGAGCGGGACGAAACGGATGCGTGCTGTCGCGCTGTCGCTGGTCATCGCGGGCCTTGCCGCCTGCGGCAACACCGGGCCGGACGAAGGCGGTTCAGGCCCGATCTCGGTCCTGGCACGCACCGCCACGGACACGATCATGTCCTCGCGGGCCGCGCAGCCGGCGGCCCCCGCCCGCACGCCGCAAGAGGCCGCGGCCGAGGCGCTGCGCGTCAACCCCGGCCCGCTGATTCAGGTCGGCTTTGAAGGTTTGGGCCGGACACAGGTGCTTGCGCTGGCCGGCCAGAACGGCGCCATGCGGACCTACATGACCCCGTCCGAAGAGGCGGTGATCCTGCGCAACGGCATGCTGGTCGGCACGCGCGGTCTGGGACGCGATCTGTCGGTCGCCGAACCGGGCACCGAGGGTCTGATCCGCGCCGGCCAGTCCGGCCGTGGCACCCGCGTGATGCGCTATCTCTCGGGCGACGGCCTGGAACGCCCGTTGCAGTTCGACTGCACGACCGCACCGGGCCCCACTCCTGGCGTCCTTGTCGAAAGCTGCGAGGGGCATGGCGTGGCATTCCAGAACAATTACCTGGTCCAGAGCGGCCAGATCCCCGTGTCACGCCAATGGGTCGGCCCCGGCCTCGGATACATCACGATCCAGACCCTGCGGCCCTGACCGCTGTAAGCCGCCCCCGCGCGCGGCTGCCTCGCCGCGCGTGAGGGCGCCGACCATCCGCCGGTAGTCTCTCAGTCGGACGACTGCTTCCGCAGGAAATGCTCGCCAGCCCCTGCAGGACACGCCTGCCCTTGCTGCGGCCGGGGGGAGCGGGAAGCGCAATTTCGCCCTTCCAACGTCAGAAATCGCGATTTCAGCGCATCAAGAGCCAAGAGCGGCGGCTGGCCGAACGCCTTGGGACGCTCACGCCACCAGATTGGCTGTCCGCCGGCGACCGGGTTTATCGAAGGGGCCCGACTGCCTTGCCAACGGCTTCCCCCGGTCGGGCCATGCAGGTGGAATAACGGCCGTTGGAGGTGGTCCAGCCGAGAACCGACGGTCCTGACTGGCAGGAAACCGGTGCGAGAGACTGCAAAGCCCTGCCGCATGCGTCCACAAGATCCATGACCCGCATGGACTTTGGTGCCGAAGCACAGCAGCGTTCGCGTGACGCGGAACCGCTTGGCGCGCTACAACCCGAAGACTTTGACAAAGATCCGACTAGCTGACGCCTCCACCACAGCCGAATCGAGATGTGGCGGATGGCTCGGGTGCTGACGACGAAGCGAAAGGGCCAATGCACGGTCCGGGTCCTCGGATCGACGAATGGGAAATCGCGTCGACCTGGAATCGCGTGTCCGCAGCACGCAAAATAAGGGGGCTGGCACAAGGCCAGCCCCCTTTGTGAAACCGGACCGGAGTACGATCCGAATTCAGATCAGCTGTCGTCGTCGTCCGAAGCAACTGCGGCGATGACGCCCAGCAGCAGCAGGGCCGGGACGACCAGACCGGCGTTGGTCGACGCGGGCTGTTCTTCAACAACAACCGGCTCGACTTCGACGACGGGGGCAACGTAGCCACCGGCCAGAGCCGAGGTAGCGGTCAGGCCGAGGGCGGCCGCGAAAGTAGCGAATTTGGTCATGATCATGCTCCGTTTCGTTTGACGGCTGCCGTATCCGGCAACATCGCTGCGACAGTTACACAAAGCCGAAGGGTTGAAAAGCTGCATTGAATTTTCCCCCCCTTGGGCCCGTAGCCACTGTTGCATATTGGCCAACACCCATTTCGGCGGTTCGTTCCGCATCCGTCGAACGGCACGGAAAACTGTGGCAATTTCGCACTAGGCGCGCCGAACTCCCTGAGAGAGGAGGAAAAAAACCGCCGCCGCTGTCACGATGGAAGGCCCCGCCGGCGTGTCCAGCCGCAGGCTGGACCACAAGCCCGCAAGAACCGATGCAGCGGCGACCAGCGCCGCACCGGCGGCCATCCGCTCGGGCGTGCGGGTCCACCCGCGGGCCGCCGCCGCCGGCACGATCAGCATGGCGGAAATCAGCAGCGAACCGACCACTCGAATCGCCAGCGCCACCACCACGGCCAGGCACAGCGACAGCACCAGACGCTCCAGCCGCGGGTCGATGCCGGCGGCCATGGCCAACTCCTCGTTCAAGCTGCTGGTCACCAGCCGCTGCCAGCGCAGGATCAGCAGCCCCAGGACCAGCGCCGCACCGGTCCAGATCAGCGCCAGGTCCAGGCGGCCCACCGCCAGGATATCGCCGAAGAGATACGCGGACAGGTCCGACCGCGCCGACGGCACGAAGCTGATCGCCACCAGGCCGAAGGCCAGCGCCGAGTGCGACAGCACCCCCAGCATCGTGTCCATGGCCTGCCCCCGCGCCACCAGGGCCGACACCAGGCTGGCCATCGCCACGGCGACCGCCAGCGTTCCCGCATAGATCGAGACGTCGAAAGCCAGCGCCAGCGCCACGCCGAGGATTGCGGCATGGGCGGTGGAGTCGCCGAAATAGGCCATGCGCCGCCAGACGACGAAGCTGCCCAGCGGGCCCGCCACCAGGGCCAGCCCCAGTCCCGCCAGAACGGCGCGCATGAAGAAGTCGTCAAGCATCAGGGTCATCCGCGGTGCTGCACGCCGCGCCTAGTGGCTGGCGGCGGTGGGTTCGGAGGTGTGGCCATGGCTGCAGCCGGGGCCGTGAATGTGTCCACCCTCGGGCACGAGGTCGTGGTCGTGGTCGTGGCAGTGCCGGTAGAGCGCAAGCGTTCCCTCGGCCTCGGCACCGAAGAGCGCCAGGTATTCCGGCGCGGTGCTGACGTGCTGAGGCGTGCCTTCGCAGCAGACATGGCCGTTCAGGCAGACCACCCGGTCCGAGGATCGCATCACCACCAGAAGGTCGTGGCTGACCATCAGGATGCCCGCACCAGTCTGACGGCGCACCTCCTCGATCAGCTGGTAGAAGGCGACGATGCCCGGCTGGTCCAGGCCCTGCGTCGGCTCGTCCAGGACCAGCAGATGCGGATCGCTCAGCAGCGCGCGGGCCAGCAGAACGCGCTGGAACTGGCCGCCCGACAGCTGCGTCAGCTGCCGCGCCCCAAGTCCGGGAACGCCCGTGCGGTCCAGCGCTTCTTGCGCCTGCGCATCGGTGACGCGCCGGGGCAGCGACAGGAAGCGGCGGACGGTCATCGGAATGGCGGTGTCCAGCTGCACCCGCTGCGGCACATAGCCGATTCGCAGCCCGGTTCGGCGGGTCACCGACCCTTCCGCCAGCGGCATGTGCCCCAGAAGCGCCCGGATGAGAGAGGACTTGCCCGACCCGTTCGGCCCGACCACGGTCACGATCTCTCCGGGGCAGATGCGGAAATCGACCCGCGCCAGCACCGGCTCGGACGTGCCCGGTCGGTTGATGGTCAGGGTGCGCGATTCGATCAGGGCGTCGCCGGGCATCACGCGGGCCCCCCGGCGGCACAGGTCGCGCAGAGGCCGACGGCCTCGATGGTTGCACGCTCGACCCGGAAACCGCCCTTGCCGGCGATCTCGGACAGAGCGTCGCGGATGGGGACGCCGGCGGCCTCGGCGACCTTGTCGCAGCTGCGGCAGATCAGGAAGGCCGGGTGGTGGTCGTCGCCGGGATGCAGGCAGGCGGTGAAGGCGTTGAGGCGCTGCAACCGGTGGACCAGCCCGTGCCCGACCAGGAACTCCAGCGCCCGATAGGCGACCGGCGGCTGGCGCCCGAACCCCTCGGCGGCCAGCCGGTCCAGCACCTCGTAGGCGCCAAGGGCCCGGTGGCTTTCCAGCAGGATCTCCAGCGTGCGGCGACGGACAGGCGTCAGCCGCGCGCCCTGCTCGGCCAGCCGGGCGGCAGCCTCGTCCAATGCGCGGCGGGCACATTCCTGATGGTCATGGGGCGCGAATGTCGCGGCGATGTGGTCACTGCTTTCGGGCAAGACGGTCCTTCACGCATGAAGCGTTATCTTATTACATCCGGGTTGACTTGTTACCATGTAACACAGACAACCTCGCCATCGCAACAAAGCCTCATGGAGAACCAGATGCGCAGACAAGCATCCATCGCCGCCCTCCTCTCGCTGACCGCCGCCCCGGCGCTGGCGGCCCCGACCGTGGTCACCGACATCGTGCCGACAGGCGCCCTGGTCCAGGCCGTGATGGGCGATCTGGGCGGGGTGCGCGTTCTGCTGCCCCAAGGCGCCAGCGCCCACCACTACCAGATGCGGCCGTCCGATGCGCAGGCGCTGCAGGATGCGGATCTTGTCGTCTGGATGGGCCCAGAGCTGGCCCCTTGGCTGGACCGCGCCGCCGGCAACCTGTCGGACGATGCGCAGCTGCGCCTGCTGGGCGTCGAGGGCGTCACGCTGCGGTCCTTCTCGGCCGGGGGCGAGCGTCATGACCATGATCACGGGCACGAACACGGAGACGACCATGAGCACGCAGACGCCCACGCGCATGACCACGGCGACCACGATCACAGCGGGAACGATCCCCACGCCTGGTTGAACCCGGACAACGCGGCGCCTTGGGTCGACGCGATCGTCGCCAGCCTGTCCGAGCAGGACCCCGAGAACGCCGCAACCTACCGCAGCAACGCGGATGCCATCGGGCAGCGGATCGAAGCGCTCGACACGACCCTGACCAAGCGCCTTGCGCCCCATGCGGACCAGCGTTTCATCGTTTTCCATGACGCTTACGGCTATTTCACTGAACATTTCGGGCTTCAGCCGGCGATTCCGGTGTCGCTCGGCGATGCCTCGACACCGTCGGCCGCCCGGATCGAAGGCATCCAGAACGAGATCGCGCGGTCCGGTGCCACCTGCGCCTTCCCGGAATACGCGCATGATGCCGGCCTGGTCGAGACCGTCATCGAGGGCAGCGACGTGCGGCTTGGCGGTGAACTCAGCCCTGCGGGCGGCGACCTCGCGCCCGGCGCCGGGCAATACGAGGCGCTGCTGACCGCCATGGCCGATACAATGATCGCCTGCTTCGAAGTCAACTGATCCGGTCCCGCGGCGGTCGAAACGGCCGCCGCGGAGCCTGCAAGTCCCCCCGAAGAATTTCCGACTATTTTACTTTGACAAACCTGAATGAATTTGTCAGCTATAGGTCATCATCAGTTCCACCCAGAGAGGCTGACCATGACCGCGACGCGCCCCGCAGATTTCACCCGCCCCGGCACCTCGATCCTTTCGCGCATCCCGCATCACGATGCCACGCAGCTGACGCGCGGTGGCAACCAGGCGATGATCGTGCTGGATGAACAGGTCTATCAACTGCGCATCACGCGCGCCGGGAAGCTGATCCTGACGAAGTGACATCCTGCGCCATGCCTTGAAGCGCCCAAAGGGGCGCTTCTGGTACCGCGGCCACCGCCGCCGGGTTATCCCCGCGGTGCGCGCGGGTTACCACCGGGCCGGGAACCGCCTGCCGGCCTGTCGCCCCGAGGCCCACCAAAGCCCTTGCCGCCGGCCGGACGTGGCTTCCCGCCGAACCCGCCCTTGCCGCCAGCAGCGCCACCGGGCGCATCGCCCCGCGGCTTGCCGAAAGGCTTGCGCGCCCCTTCAGTTGTGTCCCCGCGCGATTTGCCGAACGGCTTGCGACCTCCCTCCGCGTCTGCACGCGGCTTGCCGAACGGCTTCCGCCCAGCCTCATCTGCGTCTCCACGCGGCTTTGCGAAGGGCTTGCGTGCACCCTCGGGCGCGTCGCCCCGATGCTTGCTGACAGGTTTGCGGCCGTCCTCACCACCGGCACCACGCGGGCCGCCGAAGGGTTTGCGCCCTTCGCCCGGCTTGCCCGCGAACCGAGCGGGTCGCGCATCGTCATCCTGCCGGGGGCGCCCTGCGCCGAACTTGCGCTCTGCGCCCTCGCCGGCGGGCTTGTTCTTCCAACGCGGTTTGTCGCCCGCCTCCCTGGGACGGTCGCCGAAAGCCGGACGCGCATCGCCCGGCTTTCCCTTGAAGCGCGGGCGCCCGGCGTCGTCGGGCTTGCCGCCCCAGTTGCGGGCCGGGCGGTCACCGCCGCGATCCTCGTCCCGGGGACGAGAGGGGCGATCACCCAGCGGCTTGGCCCCGAACCGCCGGGGCCCGCCGTCTTCGCGCGGCGCCCCCTTGGCGCCTTCGGCACCCCGAGGCCGCATGGCACGCGGCTTGTCCTCGACCTCTCCGGTCAGCAGGCCGCCCAACTGGTCGCGCAGGACCTTGCGCTTGACCTCGACCACCTCGTTCTTGTCCATCCCCGTCAGCTTGAAGGGCCCATAGCCGATGCGGATCAGCCGGTTCACCTGCAGGCCGACATGGGCCATGGCGCGGCGGATCTCTCGGTTCTTGCCTTCGCGGATGCCCACCGTCAGCCAGGCGTTGGCGCCCTGCTGGCTGTCCAGCTTGATCTCCATCGGCGCGAAATCCTCGCCCTCGATGGTCACGCCCCGGCGCAGCGGATCGAAGGTCATGTCGCTCGGCGTGCCGTTCACGCGCACACGATAGCGGCGCAGCCAGCCGGTCGAAGGCAACTCCAGCCGGCGCTTCAGATCTCCGTCGTTGGTCAGCAGCAGCAGGCCTTCGGAATTGAGGTCCAGCCGGCCCACGGTCATCACCCGCGGCAGATCGCGCGGCAACGCGTCAAAGACCGTCTGGCGACCCTTCTCGTCCGATTCGGACGTGATCAGCCCCAGCGGCTTGTAGTAAAGCCACAGCCGCGTCTCCTGCGGCTCGTCCAGCTTCTTGCCGTCGACGGTGATCCGGTCGGTGGGCAGGACGTCCAGGGCGGGGCTGTCGATCTTCTTGCCATTCACGCTGACGCGCCCCTCGACGATCATCCGCTCGGCCTCGCGGCGGCTGGCGACGCCGGCACGGGCCATGACCTTGGCGATCCGGTCGGCGGTGGCGGGGGTCGGGCTGTCGGGGGTCTTGTCGGTCATGCGCGTCTCCTTCGCATCTCTGCGGGGCAAAGAGGGGTTCTTACGCCCAACGCCCAGGTGAGGGAAGCGTTTCTTTCCCCCGCTTGCGCGCATCCGGGCGGCTTGCGACAAGCAGGCATGACCCGGTTCACGTCCCACATGCAGCAGGCCTTGGCCGAGGCCCAGGCGGCCGCCCTTCGCGGCGAAGTTCCCGTGGGTGCCGTCGTCACAAGTCCGGGTGGCCGCGTGGTCGCAGCCGCCGGAAACCGCACGCGTGAACTGTCGGACCCGACCGCCCATGCCGAGATCCTGGCCATCCGCGCCGCCTGCGCGGCACTCGGCTCCGAGCGCCTGCCGGGCCACGACCTGTGGGTGACGCTGGAGCCCTGCCCCATGTGCGCCGCGGCGATTTCGGCCGCCCGCATCGCGCGCCTTTATTACGGGGCCGCCGACCTGCGGATGGGCGGCGTCGCCCATGGCGCGCAGGTCTTCCGTCATGCGCAGTGCCACCACAGGCCGCAGGTCTATGACGGGCTTTCCGCACCCGAATCGCAACGCCTGCTGCAGGAGTTCTTTGCCGCCCGCCGATGACGCGTCAGCGCTTGAACCTCCCGGCGGACCTGCTTATACACGGGCTCGCGCGGGTGTTGTGTAATGGTAAGACCCTAGCCTTCCAAGCTAGAGATACGGGTTCGATTCCCGTCACCCGCTCCAACCCTTCAAGATCAGGCAACGCCGTTTGGACCAATGGACGTCCAGGGGCTGCCCGCCCCCGGCGCTGAACCCGCGCGCCCTCAGGCGCGCAGGTGTCCTCCCGTTGCCTTCTCGACCTTCTCGACGATCTTGCGGCCCACGGCCTCGATCTCGGCATCGGTCAGCGTCCTGTCGCGCGGCTGCAGCCTGACCGAGATCGCGATCGACTTGCGCCCCTCATCGAGCCCCGTGAACTGGTCGAAGACCGACACCTGCTGGATCAGCGCCTTGTCAGCCCCCGCGGCGGCATTCACCAGCGTCAGCGCCTCGACCTGCGGGTCTACGACAAAGGCGAAGTCACGCTCGACCGCCTGCAGCTCCGACAGCTCGAGCGCGGGGCGCGTCGGGGTCTTGACTTTCGGGAATGGCACGGCCGCCAGGTGGATCGTGAAGCCCACGGCCGGGCCCTTCACGTCCATCTGGCGCAGCACCTTGGGATGGATCTCGCCAAAGGTGGCCAGCACGTTCGGACCAAGCGCGATGTTGCCAGCGCGGCCCGGATGCCACCAGCCGTCCAGCTTGCGGTTCACCTGCGCGCGGGCGGGCGCGCCCATGGCCTGCAGGATCGCCTCGGCATCGGCCTTGGCGTCATAAAGGTCCACCTTGCGGCGGCTGCCGAAGGGGTCACGCGGCGCGATCTGCCCGACCAGCAGGCCGCTGATCCGCATCGCCTGGTCGCCCGGTTCGCCACCGCTGAAGACCGGTCCCAGTTCGAACAGCGCCAGGTCGCCGAAGCCGCGCGCCTGGTTCCGCGCGGCGGCCGCCAGAAGACCCGGCAGAAGGTCGGGCCGCAGATGCGACATCTCGCTGCTGATCGGGTTCTCGACCCGAACCGCATCCGCGCCGCCGCCGAACAGCAACGCCGCGGCCTGGTCGATGAAGCTGTAGGTCACGCACTCGTTGTACCCCAGCGCCGCAGCCATCCGCCGCGCCGTCTTTTCGCGCGTCTGCAGCGGCGTCAGCACCGGCTGCGGAACGCCCGCCTGCGGGCGCGGCAGCGGCTTGCCCTGCAACTTCGTCAGGCTGGCGACGCGGGCGATCTCCTCGACCAGGTCGGCCTCGCCCAAAACGTCGGGGCGCCAGGGAGGCACATGGGCCATGTTGCCGTCCAGCCGGAAACCAAGCGCCTCCAGCGTGGCGCGCTGCTCGGCCTCTGGGATGTCCATGCCGACAAGGCTGGTCGTGCGCAACGCATCCAGCCGATAGGCGCGATCCGTGTCGGGCAGCGCCCCGGCGGTCACCACCTCCGATGCCTCGCCACCGCACAGGTTCATGACCATGCGCGTCGCCAGCTCCAGCCCCGGTAGGGTGAAGGCGGGGTCGATCCCGCGCTCGAAGCGATAGCGGGCATCGCTGTTGATCTTCATCGCCCGCCCTGTGGCGGCGGTGCTGATCGGATCGAAATAGGCAGCCTCGATGAAGACCTCGGTCGTGTCGGCCGACGCGCCGGAGGCCGCGCCGCCCATCACGCCCGCGATGCTTTCCGGGCCGGTGTCGTCGCAGATCACCACCGCGCCTTCGGGCAGCGCATAGGTCTTGTCGTCCAGCGCCACCAGTTCCTCGTCCGGCTGCGCGGCACGCAGCACCAGGTCGCCCTGCACCTTGGCGGCATCGAAGACATGGAGCGGGCGGTTCAGGTCGAAGGTGAAGAAGTTCGTGATGTCCACCAGCGCATTGATCGGACGCAGGCCGATGGCGCGCAGCCGCTTCTGCAGCCACTCGGGCGAGGCGCCGTTCCTGACGCCGCGCACCACGCGGCCTGCGAAGAAAGGCGCCTTGGCGGCCACCGCATCGTCGATGGTCACGGCGATCGGGCACGGGAAAGACGCGTCGACCCGCGCGACCTCGACCGGCTTCAGGACGCCCAGCCCCCGCGCCGCCAGATCGCGGGCGATGCCGTGCACCCCCAGCGCATCGGGACGGTTCGGAGTGATCTTGATATGGATCATCGGGTCGATCTTTTGGGGCGCGTTCTGCGCCAGCCAGTCGACGAATTTCTGGCCGACCTCACCCGAGGGCAACTCAATGATGCCGTCATGCTCCTCGGACAGCTCCAGCTCTCGTTCGGAGGCCATCATGCCGTGGCTTTCGACGCCGCGGATCTTGCCCACGCCAAGCGTCGTGTCGATGCCGGGAACATAGTCACCGGGCTTGGCCAGCACGACCGTGATGCCGGTCCGGGCGTTCGGCGCGCCGCAGACGATCTGCTTTTCGCCCTCGTCCGTCATCACGCGGCAGACGCGCAGGCGGTCGGCGTCGGGATGCTGCTCGGCATGCTCGATCCGCGCCAGCGTGAAGGTGCCAAGCCTGGCGGCGGGATCGACGATCTCCTCGACCTCCAGCCCCAGGTCGGTCAGCGCCTCGGCGATCCGATCGAGGGTTGCGGTGGTGTCGAGATGCTCCTTGAGCCAGGAGAGGGTGAACTTCATGGCGACGTCTTTCCAGGTCCGGCCCACAGGTGACGATTTGCGGGACTTTGCAGCCTTGAACCGCGCCACGGCCCAAGGGTCAAGCCGCAACGACGGTTTTCGCGCGGTCCGGCGGGCGTTTGTCGCGCTTGCGGCGGCCGTCGGCCGGTGCCACGGTGCGCGCGAACCCGCACCGCCGAAGAGGTAACGTCATGAGACGCGTTCTGAGACTGCTTCCCCCGGCCCTTCTGGCGGCATGGCCGATGGCCGCCCCGGCACAAGAGGTTGTGCCGTTCTGTTCGGGGCAGCCGGCCGTCTGGCTGGGCGGCGCAGGCGACACCAGCGACATCAGCACGGCGGCAGCCGCGCTGGCGCAACGCATGGACGCATCCGACGCGGACAACACCTACGCGGTCATTCGGGTCAGCGGCGCCATGCAGGCCCTGCGGATCGAGGCCGAGGGGGTCGGCACCGGCGACCCGCTGATCCGGCTGGAGACGCCCGACGGCGACCTGCTGGCCGAGAACGACGACGCGGTCGGCCTCTCGTCGCGGATCGAGCAGTCGGTCGGTCCGGGCGATTATTGCGTGCGGTTGCTGCCGGTCGGCAACGCGGGCGTGACGGCGATGCTGCAGGTGACGACGCCCGAGATGCCGCCCCTGCTGAGCGAGGCCGCGGGCAGCGACATCGCCGCGTGCACCGCAGAGACCGAGGCCGAGCCGCTGGCCGAAGGCCCGCTCGAGGCCGCCCTGCCCGCCGAGGCGCGGACGGACGGCACGCCGCGCTATCTGCGCTTCAGCGTGGGCGACGGCGTGCCCCTGACGCTGCGCGCGGTCAGCGAGGGGCTGGATCCGAATATGGTTCTTTTTGACAGGGCGGGCAGTCAGGTCGCGGCCAACGACGATGCCGACGGGCTGAACGCGCGGCTGGATTTCCCCTCGGGCCTTGCGGCGGGCGACTATTGCCTTGGCGTGGCGCCGATTGCGGCGGGTGAGGGTACGATCACGGTCTCGGCCGCGGCGCTGGACCGCGACGTCTATCTGCGCGACGCTTGGCGGCGCGGAGAGTTGCCGCCGCCCTTCGACGGCGACGTGCCGATGCAGCCCATCGACCTTGCCGCCGATGCCCAGACGATCGTGCTCCAGGACGGCAGCGCGCAATGGCTGACCTTCACGCTGGAACGCGAGACGGCCCTGATCGTCAGCGCGCACGGGGGCCTCGTCGGCGTGGACAGCAAGCTGGCGCTTTTCGCCGACAACGGAACCGTGGTCGCGCAGGACGACGATTCGGCGGGCGAGCTGGATGCCCGCCTGGGGCCGGTCGTCCTTCAGCCAGGGCGGTATCGGATGGCGCTGACCGACGTGAACCGCCCCGACCAGCCCGGCGCGCCGATTCGGCCGGTCGCCCTGGTTTTCGAACGGTTCGAGCGCGTCGAATAACTCCGGACCTTGTCCGTACGCCGGGGCTTCCTATCTGAGGATCATGGGCCCCCGTGGCCCCGAACAAGCGGCAGGAGCCCAGAACGGATGGATACGCAACGCGAATTGCTGATCGAGCAGCGGGTGGCCAACGAGGCCAAGTCGCCGGTCGTGGCCTATCTGCTGCTGATCTTCCTCTGGGGCTTCGGCGTGCACCGCATGTATCTGGGCCGCTGGATCAGCGGGATGATCATGCTGGCGATCTGGGGCATCGGCTGGCTGACGACTCCGATCCTGATCGGCTGGCCCGCCGTGGGCTTTGTCGTCCTGTGGTGCGTGATCGACCTGTTCCTGATCCCCGGCATGATCGCCTCCGATCGCGAAGACATCCGGCGGCGGCTGCGCTGACGGCATGGCGCAGTTAA
Organism: Paracoccus beibuensis; assembly: GCF_026162625.1. Taxonomy (GTDB): domain Bacteria; phylum Pseudomonadota; class Alphaproteobacteria; order Rhodobacterales; family Rhodobacteraceae; genus Paracoccus; species Paracoccus beibuensis. Next base: position 107,938 of record NZ_JAOTBD010000008.1, read on the forward strand.
CGCCGTCGTGATCTTCCCCTTGATCCCGGCATCCCGACAGGTGCAATCCTCGGTGGCATTTTCACCAGGAGCATCCGATGCAGCTTGATACCCAGCAGCAGATTCTGATCGAACAGCGCGTCACGAACGACGCGAAATCGCCGGTCATCGCCTACCTTCTTCTTCTGTTCCTCGGCGGCTTCGGGGCGCACCGCTTCTATCTTGGCAAGACGGGAACCGGCGTCGCGATGCTGCTTCTCTGGATCTTCGGATGGCTGACGTTCGTCCTGGGGATCGGCCTGATCGCCCTTGCCGCCGTCGGCATCTGGGCCTTCGTCGACCTGTTCCTGATCCCCGGCCTGATCCGGCAGGACCAGGACCGCCTGCGCACGCGACTGGCGTCCGAAATGGAGATGCGCGCCGCGCCTGCCCTGGCCGGTTGATCGCACGGGTGGATGGGGCGCTTGGCCTGCGCCGGTACGGACGACCGGCGCGCCTATTCCGTCCGTTCCGCCAGCATCCCGGTTTTGCCCATGCGATAGAGTTGCACCTCGCGCCACAGCTTCAGCGACGGCTTCATCAGGAACATGACCGAGCCGATGGTGAACATCCACGTTCCGGGCGTCTGCAGGCTTTCGTAGAAGAACAGGATCGAACCGATCAGGAAGGACACGGCGGCGCCGAAGTCGACGGCGGTATGCACCAGTTCGACCCGGGCATACAGCCGGCGCGTGGCCGCGCTGGCCTCGCGCCGGTGCTGGTGGAAGGCGCCAGGCCAGAAGCTCACCGGCTGAGGCCACCGGCGATGCTGGGCACGTCACCCGCCGCGAAACCATAGTGGCGCAGCCAGCGCAGGTCGGATTCGAAGAACGCCCGCAGGTCGGGAATACCGTATTTCAGCATCGCGATGCGGTCGATGCCCATGCCGAATGCGAAGCCCTGCCACTGGTCGGGATCGACGCCGCCGTCGCGCAGCACGTTCGGGTGGACCATGCCGGACCCCAGGATCTCCAGCCAGGAATTGCCCTCGCCGATCTTCAGCTGGCCGCCCTCCCAGGAACAGCGGATGTCCACCTCGGCCGAGGGTTCGGTGAACGGGAAGTGCGAGGCACGGAAGCGCAATTCGACCGAGGGCACCTCGAAGAACGTGCGGCAGAATTCCTCGAGTGTCCACTTCAGCTGCGCCATGCTGATGTCGCGATCGATGGCCAAGCCCTCGATCTGGTGGAACATCGGCGTGTGCGTCTGGTCCATGTCCATGCGATAGACACGGCCGGGCGCGATGACCCGGATCGGGGCGCCCTGCGCCTGCATGGTGCGGATCTGCACGGGCGAGGTATGGGTGCGCAGAACGTGCGGCGGGCGGTCGTCGCCCGGTGCACGGTGCATGAAGAAGGTGTCATGCTCCTGCCGCGCGGGATGTTCGGGCGCGATGTTCAGCGCGTCGAAGTTGTACCAGTCGCTTTCGACCTGCGGCCCTTCGGCCACGGCAAAGCCCATGTCGGCGAAGATGGCCGTCACCTCGTCGGTGACCTGGCTGATCGGATGGATCGTGCCCTGGCGGCGCGGGCGGCCCGGCAGCGTCACGTCCAGCCATTCGTCCTTCAGCCGCGCGTCCAGCGCCGCATCCTCAAGCGACAGCTTGCGGGCGCGAAGGGCGGCGTCGATCTCGTCCCGGATCTCGTTCAGGGCGCGGCCGGTGGTCCGACGCTCCTCGGGGGTCATCTTGCCCAGTTCGCGCACCTTCAGACTGATCTCGCCCTTCTTGCCAAGGGCGGCCAGGCGCACGTCCTCGATCTGGGCGGGGTCGGCGGCAGAGTTGATGCGGTCAAGCCATTGCTGGCGCAGCGGGGTCAGATCGTCCATCGGGGGCCTCATTCCAGTTGGCCCCGCGTTAGCATGGGTGGGCGCGCGGGGAAAGCCTGTCCCCCGCGCGCCAAGGCGTCACTTCCAGATGCCGAGGGCCACGCCCTTGGACAGTTCGGGGTGGTCGGCGATGTGGAACCGCGGCTCCTCCCCCGCCTTGCGCTGCCGCAGATAGTCGCGGGTCAGCTTCGCCACCGTGCCCGACAGCAACACGATGGCGATCAGGTTGATCGTGGCCATCAGCCCCATGCTGGCATCGGCGAAGTTGAACACTGTCGTCACCGCCTGCAGCGATCCCCAGATCACCATCGCCAGCGCCGCGACCCGCAGAACCAGGATGCCGGTCGGACCGGCGCCCAGATAGACCAGAGAGTTCTCGGCATAGCTGTAGTTGCCGATGATCGAGGTGAAGGCGAAGAAGAAGATCGCCACCGCCACGAAGATATGCCCGAAGCCGCCGAAGTGGTCCGTCAGCGCCGCCTGCGTCAGGTTCACCCCGGTAAGCTGATCGGACGGCATGACGTCGGCCAGCAGGATCATCACCGCCGTCGCCGTGCAGACCAGGATCGTGTCGATGAAGACGCCAAGCGCCTGCACGAAGCCCTGGCTGGACGGGTGGTGCGGGTTCGGCACCGCAACCGCGGCGATGTTCGGGGCCGAACCCATGCCGGCCTCGTTCGAGAAGAGGCCGCGCTTGATGCCGTTCAGCGCCGCCGCCATGACGCCGCCGGTGACGCCGCCCACCGCTTCTTGCAGGCCGAAGGCGGAACGGATGATGCCCAGAAGGATGCCCGGCACCTCGGTCACGTTCATCACCACGATGATGACTGCCGCCAGAAGATAAAGGCCCGCCATGATCGGCACGACCAGCTGCGAGATGCGCGCGATCTGCGGGATGCCGCCGAAGATGATCACGCCGGACAGCAGCGCAACGCCCACGCCCACAAGCCCCGCGCTGACGCCGAACGACCCCTCGACCGCCTGTGCGATGGAATTGGCCTGTACCGCGTTGAAGACCAGGCCGAAGGCGATGATCAGCGCCACCGCGAAGAGCGCGCCCAGCCAAGGCAGCCCCAACCCATGAGAGATGTAATAAGCCGGCCCACCCCGATACATGCCGTCACGGCCATGGACCTTGTAAAGCTGCGCCAGCGTCGATTCGGCATAGGCAGTGGCCATGCCGACCAGCGCGACCATCCACATCCAGAATATCGCGCCCGGCCCGCCAAGCGTCAGCGCGACGGCGACGCCCGCGATGTTGCCCGTGCCCACGCGGCTGGCCAGCGACACCGCCAGCGCCTGGAAGGGCGAGATGCCGTTCCGGTCGGTCACCCCCGAGCCGCGCACGCAGCGCAGCATCTCGCCGAAATAGCGAAACTGGATCAGGCCCAGCCTGAGGGTGAAGTAGATGCCGACGGCCAGAAGGCCATAGATCAGCACGTAACCCCAGAAGATCGTGTTGAGGAAATCGATGATGGCGGTCATGGCGCCCTCCGCTGCCTGTTCATGGCGCAGTCTGTAACAGCCGCGTGAGCAGCCGCAACCGTCTTAGTCGCGCGGGCGGACGGACAGCCAGACGCCCCCGTCCGGGCGCAGGGTCAGGATCATGCGCGGCTGCGGCTCGCGTCCCGGAATGCGGTCGAACCGGAAATTGGCCAGCAGCGTGGCCAGGATGATAACCGCCTCTTGCAGGGCAAAGCTTGCCCCGATGCAGATCCGCGGGCCTGCGCCGAAGGGCAAGAACGCATAGCGGTCGGGCGCAGTCAGGAAACGGTCGGGATCGAAGGCGTCGGGCCTGTCCCACAACAGGTGGTGGCGGTGCAGTGCATAGATCGGCATCATCACCGTGTCGCCCGGCCGGACCTCGCGCCCGCAGAGCGTGTCCGGCGCCTGCGCCGTGCGCGACAGGAATGCGGCCGGCGGATAGAGCCGCAGCGTCTCGTTCACGATCCGCATTGTCAGGGGCAGCGCACCGACATCGGCGGCCGTGGCGGCGCGGGTGCCAAGGGCTGCACGCGCCTCGGCCGCGGCGGCCTCCTGCACGTCGGGTGCGAACGCACAGACGTAGAGCGCCCAGGCCAGCGTGAGGGCCGTGGTTTCGTGTCCCGCGACGATGAAGGTCAGAAGGTTGTCGCGCAGCTCGTCGCGGTTCATGGCGCGACCGGTCTCGGGGTCTTGCGCGTCCAGCAGCAGGTCCAGCAGGTCCGGCGGGCCGTCGGTGGCCGCAGCCTCGGCCCGTGCGGCGATGGCTTGGTCCGCAATGCCCTTCATCCGCTTCAGCCCCGGCCCCGCAAACAGCCGCCCCGGCCGCGGTAGCCACGCGGGCAGGCCGATGACGTCCATCAGCGACACCTTGGCGGTCTGTGCGATATAGGCATCGATCGAGTGGTGCACCGCATCCCGGTCGAACATCCCGTCGCCCGAGAAGGTGACGTCCGAGATGACCTCGAAGGTCGCGGCAACCGTTTCCTCGAACAGGTCCACCGGACCCTGCGCGGCGGCCAGACGGCGGCAGGATGCCTCGGCGGCGGCGGTCATGACCGGCCCCAGCGCCTCGACATGGCGCTGCGAAAAGGCCGGGGCGGCGGCGCGGCGCTGCCAGCGCCAATGCGCGCCCTCGGCCACGAACAGGCTGTCGCCGATGGCTGGGTTCAGGATCAGCTTGGTTGTGACTGACTTGGGATAGTCCTCGACCCGATCCTTCAGGATGCGGCGCAGGCTCTCGGGGTCCATCACCATGTGCCAGCGCAGGCCGGTCTTGCCGGACACGATGGGCTGGCGGGTGGCGATGGCGGGGATCAGCTCCAGCAGGTTGCGCCGCGCGGTCATGGCCGTGCCCCACAGACCCAGCGGCTTCGTGGCCAGCTGCACCTTGGCGGGATCGGCGTCAGGCAGGTCGAACATGGGGCACGCCTTCGGTGGACCGTGGCCAGCTTGGGACCGGCGGCGGGCGCCGGTCAAGCGCCCCGCACCGGCCCCGATGTCGCAGGCGTCAGCGGCTTTCGACGGCCGGCAGGGCGACCTGCGCATGCTGCACGACCGACCAGTCCTCGTGCGCCTTGCGTCGATAGACCGAGGTGCAGGCGGCATCGAAGCGCGTTTCCCCCTTCTCGGCACTGACGCGATAGCCGACGACGATCAGCCCTTCCTCGGGGCGAGAGATGATCTTGTCCGAAAACGACACATCGTCCCATTCCGGCGTGCCGCTGACGGCGTCGACGGCACCCTGCCCGTGCACCAGAAACGGTTCGTGGCTGAGCGCCATGACGCATTCCGGGTCGACCCGCTCGTGATAGCGCTCTTCGGAAGCCTGCCACAGACCCTGTTCGAAATCCCAGACCCGTTGATCGTCCATCGTGATCTCCTTCGCGTTGCGTCGATCACAACCGCAGGGCTTGGGGACGGTTCCCGCGGCCGGATGCGACAAAGGCCCGCCCCCTTGCGGGAACGGGCCTTCGCGAAGCAACCGGAATTGCGATCAGGCGGCGGCTTTGGCCTGGGCCACGATGGCGCCGAACGCCTCGGGCTCGTTCACGGCCAGGTCGGCCAGCACCTTGCGGTCGACCTCGATGCCGGCCTTGGACAGCAGGTTGATGAACCGCGAATAGGTCATCTCGGCGTCGACCAGGCGGACGGCGGCGTTGATCCGCTGGATCCACAGGGCGCGGAAGTTGCGCTTGCGGTTCTTGCGGTCGCGGGTCGCGTACTGGTTGGCCTTGTCGACGGCCTGGGTGGCGGTGCGGAAGTTGCGCGAACGTGCACCGTAATAGCCCTTGGCTTGATCAAGGACTTTCTTGTGGCGGGCGTGGGTGACCTTGCCGGATTTAACTCGTGCCATTGTTCAGTCCTCGGATCAGCGGTTGTAGGGCATGTATTTCTTGACGATCTTGGCATCAGCGTCCGACAGGACGGTGGTGCCGCGCGCGTCGCGAATGAACTTCGTCGTGCGCTTGATCATGCCGTGGCGCTTGCCGGCCTGGGCGGATTTCACCTTGCCCGAGGCCGTGAACGAGAACCGCTTCTTGGCAGCGGATTTGGTCTTCATCTTCGGCATTTTCATCTCCTTCATCAGAGTGAACGCGCGGCTCGGCAATGCCATATCGGCCGGCCGCACGGGATCGGAAGCGCGCCGTATAGGCGCGGCCCCGGGACATGGCAAGAGGTCAGGCGCCGTATTGCCCCGTCACCCGACCAAAGGCCGTCGGAATGTCGCCGGGCGCGAAGGGATCGGGATTCAGCGCGGCTCCGGCAAACAGCGCCACGATACCGGCCAGCAGGCAGATGACCGCCGCGCGCGGCGGCTGCGTCTGCAGAAGCTGGATCACCGCCAGCACCACCGAGAGAATGCAGAGCGCAACGCCCAGCACCAGAAGAAGATCGGACATGACTGCCACCCCGTTGTTCGTCCCGTCCGGGTTATTCCGGGTCGGAGGCGTAAATCAAGCGCTCATCGCAGGGGGCGATCCGCAGGATGTTGGTCGTCCCTGCCACGTTGAACGGCACGCCGGCCATGACAACCACCTTGCGCGATTCGTCCGCGAAGCCATAGTCGCGGGCGGCTCGGGTGCCGTTCACCACGGCCTCCTTGAAGCGCGACAGGCGGGGCGTAATGACGCAGTGCGTGCCCCAGGTCAGCGCCATCCGGCGGGTGACGGACTCGATCGGGCTCAGCGCGATGATCGGCACGCGCGGGCGTTCGCGTGCGACCAGGCTCACCGTCGTGCCCGACTGCGTGAAGGCGCAGATCGCGGCCACGTCCGTGGTTTCCGCGATTTCGCGCGCAGCCGTCACGATTGCGTCGGGAACCGACGACAGGCTGGCCTTGCGTGCGGCCTCGATGATGGAGCGATAGTTCGGGTCCGCCTCGACCGACCGCGCGACGTTGTCCATCGTGCGCACCGCGTCGATCGGATAGCTGCCGGCCGCACTTTCGGCCGACAGCATGACAGCGTCGGCGCCCTCATAGATGGCGTTGGCGACGTCGCTGACCTCGGCCCGCGTCGGCATGGGGCTGTCGATCATCGATTCCAGCATCTGGGTCGCGACGATCACCGGCTTGGCCGCGCTGCGGCACAGGCGCACCAGCCGCTTCTGGATCGGCGGCACGGAATGGACCGGCAGTTCGACCCCCAGGTCGCCCCGCGCGACCATGATGCCGTCCGACGCCTTGAGGATCTCATCGAAGGCCCGCACGGCCGCCGGCTTCTCGATCTTGGACAGAATCGCCGCGCGCCCCTGCGCCAGGGTCTTGGCCTCCTCGACGTCCTCGGCGCGCTGCACGAAGGACAGGGCCAGCCAGTCGACGCCCAGCTGGCAGGCGAATTCCAGGTCCGCGCGGTCCTTGTCCGACAGCGCCGCCAGCGGCAGCACCACGTCGGGCACGTTCACGCCCTTGCGGTCGCTGATCGTGCCGCCGACCGTCACCGTGCAGTCGGCGAAGTCGGGGCCGCACTTCTCGACCCGCAGGCGGATCTTGCCGTCGTTGACCAGCAGTTCCGATCCCTCGATCAGCGCCGCGAAGATCTCGGGATGGGGCAGCTGCACACGGTGGCTGTCGCCCCGCTCGGGCGACAGATCGAAGCGGAAGCTGTCACCTTCCTCCAGGTCGTGCGCAGTTGCCGTGAACTGGCCCACGCGCAGCTTCGGCCCCTGCAGATCGGCCAGAATCGCAATGGGGCGTCCCGTCTCGGACTCGATCTCGCGGATCGTGTCATAGCGGGCGCGGTGGTCGTCATGGCTGCCGTGGCTCATGTTCAGGCGGAAGACGTCGGCACCGGCGTCGAACAGGGCCCGGATCACCTCCTTCGAGGACGACGCCGGTCCCAGGGTTGCCACGATCTTCACATTGCGATGCCGTCTCATCATCCCGCCCTTGTCTCACGTTTAGCGCTACCTATGCCGCATATGCCGCGTGGCGGCAACTGGCGTCTCGTCCGCATCCGTCGTAGACAACCTGCACCATGACCGATGAACCTTCGATGACCGACCGCCCCTTCTGGTCCGAGGGCGCCGACCGCCCCTCGCGCTGGCTGATCACCTGCGACCACGCCACGAACCGCGTGCCGAACTGGGTGGACGGAGGCGACCTGGGCATCGCGCCGGCCGACATGGCGCGCCACATCGCCTATGACGTGGGCGCCGCCGGACTGGCGCGCAACCTGGCCGCCGCGATGGACGCCCCCGTCATCGGATCGGATTTCTCGCGCCTGGTGATCGACCCGAACCGGGGCGAGGACGACCCGACGCTGCTGATGCGCCTCTACGACGGCACCGTCATTCCCGCCAACAAGCATGCAGACGCGGCCGAGCGGCGGCGACGCCTGGACCGGCTGCACCGACCCTACCACCACGCCTTGGCTGCCCTGGCCGACCGCCACCCGCACCGGTGCATCTGCGCCGTCCACAGCTTCACGCCGCAGCTGCGCGGCCGCCCGCCCCGGCCGTGGCAGGTGGGAATCCTCTATTCCCATCGCGACGCGCGGCTCGGTCCTGCGATGGTCGCGGCCTGCCGGGACAAAGGCTGGATCACGGGCGAGAACCAGCCCTATGACGGCCACCTGCAGGGCGACTCGATCGACCGCCACGCGCTGGATCACGGCCGCCCGAACCTGCTGATCGAGGTCAGGAACGACCTCATCGCCTCGCCCGAAGGCCAGTCGCTCTGGGCCGCCCGCCTGGCGCCGGTCATCGCGCGGGTGTTGGTTGAAAGCGGCGTCTAGCCGGGCGCCCCGGTTCCCCCTTGGCGCGCCAGCGGGGGGTCCGGGGGGCCGGCCCCCCGGCCGCCGCGGGACGCAATCAGACCGCCAGCTTGCGGCTTTCCTCCAGATAGATTTCGCGCAGCCGCGTCGCCACCGGGCCAACCGCCCCGCTCCCCACCTTGGCACCGTCGATCTCGACCACCGGCATCACGAAGGCCGAGGCCGAGGTGATGAACGCCTCGTCAGCCTCCTGCGCCTCGGCGATGGTGAAGGCCCGCTCCTCGACCTGCATCTGCGCCTCGCGCGCGAAGCGCAGCACCGCGGCGCGGGTGATCCCGTGCAGGATGTCGTGGCTCAGTTCCCGCGTCACAATCGTCCCGTCCTTCACGATATAGGCGTTGTTCGAGGTTCCCTCGGTCACGCGGCCATCCTCGACCATCCAGGCGTCGTCGGCACCCCGCGCCTTCGCCTCCATCTTGGCCATCGAGGGATAGAGCAGCTGCACCGTCTTGATGTCGCGCCGCCCCCAGCGCAGGTCGGCGACGCTGACGATCTTCCAGCCGGTCTTCGCCGCCGGCGCATCGGCCAGCCCCGGCTTCGCCTGCGTGAACATCACCACCGTCGGCACCGTCCCCTCGGGGGGATATGCGAAATCGCGGTCGCCCGGATTGCCGCGCGTGACCTGCAGATAGACCAGTCCGTCCGTGATGTCGTTCCGCGCCACCAGTTCGCGATGCGCTGCCAGATAGTCGTCGTCAGCCAGCGGGTTGGTGATCGACAGCTCGGACAGCGACCGCTTCAGCCGCACCATGTGCCCTTCGAAGTCGATCAGCTTGCCGTCCAGCACGCTGACGACCTCGTAGACGCCGTCCGACATCAGGAAGCCGCGGTCGAAGATCGACACCTGCGCCTGATCCTCGGGAAGGTATCCGCCGTTCACATAAACCGTCCGCGCCATCTTTGCCTCCGTGCCATCGCGTGTCGTGCACGGTCCTGCGCCCAAACCGCTGCCTGCGTCAAGAACCGCGGCCCGATGCCGCAATGCAGAAAAAACAGTTGATGCAACGGCAAAGCAATTTTATTACCGATGAAGCCAAGAAAACTTAGCGGATTGGACCCGATCGATGAGCTTTCGCACGCAGCCCCTTCCCCCAGCCCGTCTCAACCGCTGCCAGCTTTTCGGGCCAGGCTCCCGCCCGGCGCTGTTCGCGAAGATGGCCGCATCGGCCGCCGACGTGATCAACCTCGACCTCGAGGATTCGGTCGCCCCCGCCGACAAGGCGCAGGCGCGCGGCAACATCATCCGTGCCATCGACGACGTCGACTGGGGCACCAGGACGCTGTCCGTTCGCATCAACGGGCTGGACACGCCGTTCTGGTACCGCGACGTCGTCGACCTGGTCGAGCAGGCCGGGGATCGCCTCGACCAGATCATGATCCCCAAGGCCGGCTGCGCCGCCGACATCTATGCCGTCGATGCCTTGGTCAGCGCCATCGAAAGCGCGATGGGCCGCACCAGGCGCCTCGCATTCGAGGTCATCATCGAAAGCGCGGCCGGCGTCTGCCACGTCGAAGAAATCGCCGCATCCTCTGACCGGATGCAGGCAATCAGCCTCGGCGCGGCGGACTTTGCCGCCTCCATGGGCATGGCCACGACCGGCATCGGCGGGACGCAGGAAAACTACTACATGCTCCGCGAGGGCCAGAAATACTGGCCTGATCCCTGGCACTGGGCGCAGACCGCCATCGTGGCCGCCTGCCGCACGCACGGCCTGCTGCCCGTCGACGGTCCCTTCGGCGACTTCAGCGACACCGCAGGCTTCATCGCACAGGCCCGCCGTTCGGCCACGCTCGGCATGGTCGGCAAGTGGGCCATCCACCCCAGCCAGATCGCCCTGGCCAACCAAGTGTTTTCTCCCGACGAAGCCGCCGTCACCGAAGCCCGAGAGATCCTGAGCGCCATGGAGAAGGCCAAGGCCGAGGGTGCCGGCGCGACCGTCTACAAGGGCCGCCTCGTCGACATCGCGTCGATCAAGCAGGCCGAGGTCATCGTCCGCCAGGCGGAACTGATCTCCGGCTAGGCGCGGCGCCATCGCCCGGCGCTTCGCACTTGCGAATGCTTCCACCTGCCATGCACCAGGCCCTACCCGCCAGCCACGGCCACCTCTCTCGTCTCTGCGCTGGCCTATGTCCTATGGCCCAAGGCTGCGCCCGTCTTCCCGACAGCGTACCCGCCGTGCCCATGCTGCGGCTTCGCCTGAGGACTGTGCCGAACCACTGCACTCGGCGCCCTCGGTGCGGCTTGTGGTGGCGGCAGGACTGGACAAGTTGCAAGGAATTTTGGCTGCGGCCAGCATTCCCCCAGATGCCAGGAGGCCGTGCCCGCGCGGCGGCTTGTCGGCTCCCGAGCGGAATCGCTGTTGCTGCCGAGCCTTCTCTCGACCGCGAAAAATAACGGAAAAGTCTTTCCGGCTGCGTCTCAGGCGCGGCGCAGTTTGCGGAAGCCGGCCGAGGCGCCCCAGCCTGCCGCCACGGCAACCGCCAGCGACATCACGCCGTAGAGGAACGGCTGATCGAACGCGAGGCGATAGAGCCAGCGTTCCAGCCCGACCTTCCGGACCTCGATGGCGGCGCGATAGGCGTCGATGACCTGGCCGTCCCGCAGAAGGAAGATGCGCGTCTTGTAGTCGCCCTCGACCAGGTTTGCGGGCAGCCGGATGTCAGTGCGGAACAGCGTGTCCTCGACCAGCGTCACGGCGCCTTCCTCCAGCCGATAGTGGCCGTTCTGCTGGCGGATGCGGATCAACGCTTCGGTGAAGGGAACACTGTCTACCACGTCCGGCGCGCCCGCGAAGGCGCGCAAAGCAAGGGGAAGGGAAATGCGATAACGGTTGTCCCAGTCCGGCGACAGGATCTGGTCCAGCGGACCGGTCGTGGCGACGGCGTAGTAGCTGGGGGCGGCCCCGACCTCGACGCGGTCGGCGTTGATCCAGATGCCGGCCCGACGCTCCTTGCGCCAGATCGTCAGCGGCTCGGACGGAGCCTCGATGGTGACGATCACGTCCAATGGTCGATCGGGGATCGGCGCCTCGCGCTTGATCGCGCCATAGATCAGGATGTCCGACCCGTCGAAGCTGGTGGTGATCGCCACCGAACTGTCCGACAGGCCCGCGACGACCTGTTCGGGCGGGGCCGAGGCGTTTTCCGGCACCGCAGCTCGCGGGCGGCCGGGGTCGGGAAACAGCGGATAGGGCTCGGGCGCGGCCAGCGGCGGCAGAAGCCCGGCCTCGGGGTTCTGGGGCATGGTGGACTGCGCCAGCGCGTCCACCGGGCAGAAGATCGCGACGCAGAACAGCAGCGCCCGCATCAGCCGTTCCTCGACGCGATAGAGTAGAGGTCCTCGGGCCGCAGGAACAGGTCCAGCGCCAGCTTGCCGCAGACCGCCAGCACCAGAAGCGCCAGAAGGATGCGCAGCTGTTCGGCCCGCAGCCGCGCGCCCAGCGTCGTGCCGACCTGCGCGCCCAGGACACCGCCGACGATCAGCAGGATCGCCAGCATCACGTCGACCGTGTTGTAGCTGACGGCATGCATCAGTGTGGTGAAGGCCGTCACGAAGGTGATCTGGAACAGCGAGGTTCCCACGACGACTTTGGTCGGCATGCCCAGCAGATAGATCATCGCCGGCACCATGATGAAGCCCCCGCCGACCCCCATGATCGCCGCCAGCACGCCCACCGCGACACCCACCAGCAGCGGCGGGATGACGCTGATGTAAAGGCCCGAGACGCGGAACTTGACCTTCAGCGGCAGCCGGTGCGCCCAGCTGTGCTGGTGGGACCGCCGCCGCGTCGCAGCCTTGCGCGACCGCATCAGCGCCCTGACGCTTTCCTGCAGCATCATCGCGCCGATCAGTCCAAGGAACACGACATAGCAAAGCTGCACCACAAGCTCGACCTGGCCGATGCTCTGCAGCAGGTTGAAGACGATGATGCCGAAGCCGCTTCCGACAAGGCCCCCCGCCAGCAGGACGCCCCCCATGCGGAAATCGACCGTGCGGCGCTTCATGTGCGCCAGGACGCCCGACACCGACGACGCGACGACCTGGTTCGCGCCGGTGGCGACCGCGATGGCGGGCGGGATGCCGATGAAGAACAGAAGCGGCGTGATCAGGAAGCCGCCGCCGACGCCGAAAAGGCCGCTCATGACGCCGACGAGGCCGCCAAGCCCCATCAGGGTGAAGGCGTTGACCGAGACCTCGGCGATCGGAAGATAGATTTGCATCTCGGCGCGGCCCGTTTGGATGAAGGCAGCATGCAACGGCGGTCCCGTCGCGTCAAATCGCTTTGATTTGGGGCATCGGGCAGGAACGGGTTGAAGCGCAACCGGGGCGCCGCTAAGCAAGTCGGGTCACAACCGCGTGCACGGGCGGGATCCCGCCAAGGCCGCGGCAGCGATCCACAAGGGGGCACGATGCGCATTCTCATCACCAATGACGACGGCATCAATGCACCCGGGCTGGAAGTCCTTCACGAAATCGCGACCGGCCTGGCCGGACCGGGTGGCGAGGTCTGGACCGTCGCCCCCGCGTTCGAGCAGTCGGGCGTCGCCCATTGCATCAGCTATTCGCACCCCACGATGATCGCCCGTCTGGCCGAACGCCGCTATGCCGCCGAGGGCAGCCCGGCCGACTGCGTGCTGGCCGCGCTTGGCGACCTGATGGGCGGGGCGCTGCCGGACCTGGTCCTTTCGGGAGTCAACCGCGGCAACAATTCCGGCGAGAACGCGATGTACTCAGGCACCATCGGCGGCGCGATGGAGGCGGCGCTTCAGGGCCTGCCGGCCATCGCCCTGTCGCAATACCTGGGGCCGCAGACGGCGGATCTGGCCGATCCGTTCGAAGGCGCACGCCGTCACGGGGCCACCGTCATCCGGCAGCTGCTGGACCACGGCGACTGGACCTCGGACGCCGATTTCCGGCTGTTCTACAACGTCAACTTCCCGCCGCTGGCCGCCGCCGACATGCGTGGCCTGCGCGTGGTCCCGCAGGGAAAGCGGCAAGGATCCCGCTTCGGGGTGGTGCCCTATACCGCGCCGAACGGGCGGCGCTTCATGTGGGTGTCCGGCGGCTCTCAGCAGGCGCCGGCGCGTGACGGGACCGACGTGGCGGCGAACCTCGACGGCTTCATCTCGGTCACGCCGATGCGGGCCGACCTGACCTGCCACGCCTCGCTGCGCGACCTTGCCGCGGCGCTGGATGACACCGACCTGACCGCCCGGGCCGCCGAATGACCGAGGACGAGGACAGCCCCGCCGAACGCAAGATGCGCTTCCTGTTCCAGCTGCGCTCGCGCGGCGTCACCGATCCGCGCGTGCTCGAGGCGATGGAGGGGATCGACCGCGGCCTCTTCGTGCGCGGCCAGTTCGCCGACCGCGCCTATGAGGACACGCCCCTGCCGATCCCCTGCGGCCAGACGATCAGCCAGCCGTCGGTCGTGGGGCTGATGACGCAGGCGCTGGATGTCGGCGCGCGCGACACCGTGCTAGAGGTCGGGACAGGCTCGGGCTACCAGGCGGCGATCCTGTCGGGGCTGTGCCGCCGGGTCTACACCGTCGACCGCCACCGCCGCCTGGTCCAGGAGGCCGAGGCGATCTTTGCCGACCTCGGACTCTACAACATCATCGCCCAGGTGGCGGACGGCTCGCGCGGCCTGCCCGACCAGGCGCCGTTCGATCGCATCCTGGTGACCGCCGCGGCCGAGGACCCGCCCGGCCCCCTGTTGGCACAGCTGAAGATCGGCGGTATCATGGTCGTGCCTGTCGGGCAGTCGGACGCGGTGCAGACGCTGATCCGTGTGACCCGGACCGAGACCGGGTTCGATTACGATGAACTTCGGCAGGTGCGGTTCGTTCCGCTGGTCGAGGGGTTGGGCCAGACATGACCCCCGGCCGACCAGAGGCAGGCTGAGGACAGGATCATGAGTGCAGGATTTTCCGGAAAGGCTGTCGCATTGACAGCGGTGCTGGCCTTGGCCGGCTGTGGGGCGGACGGAGTCTTCGACCCCGACCTGCGCGGGCTGATCGGCGGCATGGACACGGCCGCCGCGGCGGCTTCGGCCGGACCGCGGCCGCAGCCCGACAGCCGCGGGGTCATCACGTTTGCGTCCGGACAGGCGGCGGTGGCGCAGGCTGGCGATACGCCCGCCACGGTGGCCGCAAGGCTGGGGCTGCAACCCGCCGAGCTTGCAGCCCACAATGCGCTTCCGCCGGATGCGCTGCTGAGGCCGGGTGCCGTGCTTGTGCTGCCGCGACAAGTCGGCGGGGCGACGCGCGGCGCGACAGGCGGTGCCGTCGTCACCGACCCCTTCGCCGGCCAAGGCGCGGCGCAGGCCGGCGCGCCGGCCGCATCCCCGTCCCCTTCCGTCGATCCGCGCGAGCATGTCGTCGCCTCTGGCGAGACCGCCTGGTCGATTGCGCGGCGTCACGATGTGACCGTCCAGGACCTGGCCGCCTGGAACGGCCTGCCGGGCGACATGAGCCTGAGGGTGGGCCAGCGGCTGATCGTCCCGCAGCCGGGTCAGAGGCCGGACCGCCTGGCCACCACCGCACCCGGCGCCGGCAGCCCCACACCAGAGCCACCCTCGGCCGCCGAGCCCCTTCCCCAGGAGGACACTCCCGCCGCAGGCGCGGCCGCGCCAGAGGCGCCGCCCGCCGATCTGGGCGCCACCCGGACCGCCGCGTCAAGGGGTGGGCAGCTGCGGATGCCGGTCAACGGCGCCATCATCCGCCTCTACGAGAAGGGCGAGAACGACGGCATCGACATCGCCGCCCCCAGCGGCACTGCGGTCAGCGCAGCGGGGTCGGGAACGGTGGCGGCGATCACCCGCGACACGGCCGGCACACCAATCATCGTCGTCCGTCACGACGGCGACCTGATGACCGTCTATGCCGGTCTGGACGCCGTCAACGTGTCCAAGGGCGACAGCGTCGGGTCGGGCGACAGCCTGGGCACGGCGGGGGACGACGGCTTCGTCCACTTCGAGGTCCGCCGCGGCTTCGAGAGCGTCGATCCGGAAAGCGTGCTGAACTGAGGCACGCGTTCCGCGCTTAAAGACGGTCGTCCATCGCAGTCGCGACTTCGCGGCGGATCACGGCGCGGATGTTGCTTGAAAAACGGGCACCCATCTCTCCCTGGAGTTCTTCCTGAATCATCTGGTTCAGGTGCTGCCGCAGGCTGCCCTGGTCCAGAAGCCGTCGAACCGCACGCTCTGCAGCCTCGTCCGGGCAGGGCTGCGGCGTGACCTTGCGGACGTCGGCCGCCGGTTGAGCGTCGGTGCAATCCGCTTGTGACGGCGCTGGGTCTGCCGCGGGTGCCGGTGCAGGGCTAGGCGCGGGGACAGCCGCGGATAGCGGTGCAGGCTCGGCCGCGGCTGCCGGTGCGCGGCGTGATGCAGCCTCGCGTTCGGCGGGCGACGGGATGCGCGGCGCCTGAAGCCTCCACAGGATCCACTGCCCCCATCCGGCTAGGACGCTGGCCAGCGTCAACCTGAGCGGCGCTTGAACCACCGCCCGTATCGGTTCCTCGAAGACCGGAGGGACGTGAGAGGCCGCCGGCCGGTACGGCACCAGTGGCGAGATCGGCGGAAGAACCTCGAACGCGACGGTCGTGCGGCCGAAATCCGCAAACGGTGCCTGGCCCGGTCCGAAACGCCGCGACAGGAAGCCCTCGGCATCCTCCTCGATCACGCCGGCCGGACCCGTGTCGATCAGGCGGCGGATGTCTTGAAGGGTGGCGTTGATCCGCGCCACCTCTGGCGCGGCGCGCGATGGGCCCGGAACCGGCTGAATGCGGGCAGCGGGGGCATCCAGCGGCGGTCTGCGGCGCGGCCTAGCCATGCCGCACCGCCCTGCCGTCAGTTGCGACCGATGGCCCGAAGGACGCGGTCGAGGCTTTCGCCCTGCTTGCTGGTATAGGGCGCGCTGCGCACGGCCTTGTAGTATTGGGATGGGTCATAGGTCGGAATTCCCAGGTTCAGGTTTTCTACCGTCAACAGACCCATAGCCGAGAGAAGTTGATAATGAGCTAACTGCAGGTTGGACTGCGCCGAAATCCGGTCCGCCCGCGCTTCCAGAAGCGACTGTTCGGCATCCAGCACGTCCAGCGTGGTGCGCGCGCCCAGCAGCGCCTCTTCGCGCACGCCCTCATAGGCCTGCTGCGCCGCGTCGACCTGTTCGTCCAGAGCAGTGATCTGGGCGCGCGCCACGTCGATATTCGCCCAGGCCTCGCCCACCGCCTGGTTGATCTGGCGCGACGTGTTCAGCAGCGACGCCCGCGCCTGGTCGCGCTGTGCCATCGCCCGGCGATGCGCCGCTGACAGGCGGCCCCCGGAATAGAGCGTCTGGCTGAGCTCAAGCCCCACCGAGGCCGTGTTCCGGTTGTCATAGTCGCCACCAATCGCCGTCCGGGGCGCCCGGTCGATGCCGATGCTGGCGGTGCCCGACAGCGTCGGGTTCCGCTCGGCCGCGGCGGCGGCCACCGAAATCTCGGCCGCGGCGGCCTGACGCTGCGACTGGAGGATCGCCGGATGGCTGCGCTGCGCGATCATCCGCGCCTCGTCGATCGCGGGCGGCAGGCTTGGCAGCGGCGGGGGTGCGCTCAGCGTTCCCGCCTGCCGACCGGTGATCGCCAGGTATGCCTCGCGCGCGATCTCCAGCTGGCCATTCGCGGCGGCCAGGGCTGCGCGGGTGGCGGCCAGCTGCGCGTCGGCCAGCGCGACGTCGGTCACGGTGATCTCGCCCACGTCGAAGCGGTCCTGCGCGGCCTGCCGCGTGCGGCCCAGCACCTCGACCGAGTTCTGCTGCAGCGCGACCTGTTCCAGCGCCTCGCGGATGCCGAAATAGGCCTGCGTGGCGGCCAGAAGGATGTCCTGCTCGACGCCGACAAGGGCTTGGCGGGTCGCCAGAACCTGTTCCTTCGCGCCGTCGATCGCCAGCTGCGACCGGCCGAAATCGTAAAGCGTCAGCGACGCACCGATCGACATCGAGGTCGAGCGGATGGTATCGCCTCCCTCGCTGCGCTGCGCGCTGTGACGGGCGACCCATTCAACGACCGGGCGCAGGGTCGCCACGGATGCGGCCACGTCCTCGTCGGCTGCCCGCAGAACGGCGCGGTTCTGCTCGATCAGCGCCGAGTGGCGATAGGCGGCGACCATGGTGTCGGCCAGCGATTCGGCCCGCGCGGGCAGCGCCGCGGCAAGCGACAGAAGGGCCAGCCCGGCCAGGCGCGCCAGCCGGGTCACAACGAGAACCCGCGTTCGCGCTCGAACCCCGGCAGCATCGGGGCGTGGGAGTTGAAAGCATAGCGCCACGTCATGTGCCCGCCCGAGCGGGTGCCGATCCGCGCCACGCCGAGCGAACCCTCGCGGAAGAGCGCCGCGATGCGGCCGCCTTCGCGCAACTGGTCGATGATGGCGGGCGGCACGTCCTCGACGGCGCCCTCGACCAGGATCACGTCGTAGGGACCCTGCTTTGGCGCCCCTTCGTTCAGCGGGGCCTGCAGGACGGCCACGTTGAAGATGCCGGCCTCGGCCAAGCGGCGCTCGGCCTCCTGCGCCAGGTCGGCGTCATCCTCGATGGCGACGACCGCCTCGGCCATGCGCGCCATGATCGCGGCCGAGTAGCCGTAGCCGCAGCCCAAGTCCAGCACCAGTTCGTCCGGCTGGATGTCCAGGCGGTCCACCAGCTTGGCCAGCGTCCAGGGCATCAGCATCACGCGGCCGTTGCCGATCTCCAGGTTCTCGCCCAGATAGGCGACGGAACGGCGGTTCGCGGGCACGAAATCCTCGCGCGGGACGGTCAGCATCGCCTCGATCACGGGAAGGTTGGTGACGTCGGCGGGCCGGACCTGCGTGTCCACCATCATCGTGCGGCGCGCGGCGAAATCGGTCATTCTCGGGGAACCTCTGCTCGAGCTCTTTCACGGCTTCTTGCCATGTTTTCCCATGTTGGGCAACGTCGGACATCGTTCGGGGGGCGTCCCGCGGATGGCGTCTTGCAAGGGACGCGCCGATCCATTATCAGACGACCACTCTCGACGGCGGTGGGTTGGCGGAGAGGTTACGCACCGGATTGCAAATCCGTGAAGACCGGTTCGATTCCGGTACCCACCTCCAGAAGACCGATGCGAGGGTGTCTTCCGCATGCTCTACGACGCCACGACCCGCCTAGCCGAGGCCGCGCTGCGCTGTCGCGCGCGACTGGGGGGATCGCCGGCGCTCCGCCAGCGGCTGCTCTGCGCGGACAGCCCCGGACGGGCGCGGATCTGGCTGCATGCCGCCTCGGTCGGAGAGCTGACCTCGGCCCGCGTCGTGGTCGATGCACTGGCCGCCCGCCATCCCCTGCTCGTCACGACGAACAGCGAAACCGGCCGCGCCATGGCGCAAGGCTGGGGCCTGCCTGCGCGACTTGCCCCCCTCGACCTGCCTGGCGCGCTGGACCGTTTCCTGGATGCGACCGAGCCGCAGCTGGCGCTGACGGTCGAGGGCGAGTTCTGGCCCCTGCGGTCGCGACGCCTGGCGGAACGCGGCGTTGCGCAGGCGATGATCGGGGCGCGGATGTCGGAACGCTCGGCCGCGACGTGGACCCGGCTGCCGCGCGTGATCCGCCCGATGCTGGGCCGCATCGACGCGCTGTCGGCGCAGGACCAGGCCAGCGAGGCGCGCCTGCTGAACCTGGGCCTGCCGGCGCGGTCGCTGCTGCCGCGGCTGGACCTCAAGCTGCTGGCGCCCGCCGCCGAGGCGCCGCCCCCAGACGATCCGCTGCGCGACCGCACGATCCTGGCCGCCTCGACCCACGAGGGCGAGGACGCGCCGATCCTCGATGCCTTTGCGCGGCTGCTGGCGCACCGACCGGACCTGCGCCTGATCGTGGCCCCCCGCCATCCCAGACGCGCCGAGGCGATCGCGGCGCTGATCGCGGCCCGCGGCCTGCCGTTCACCCGCCGCAGCGACGGGGCCGCCGAGGCGACCGACGGTGCGGTGCTGCTGGCCGACACTCTGGGCGAGATGTCCTGCTGGTACGTCCGCGCCGGGATCTGCCTTGTCGGCGGCAGCCTGACCGACCACGGCGGCCATACCCCTTGGGAACCCGCCGCACGGCGCTGCGCCCTGCTGCGCGGGCCGCACTACGCCAACTTCGTCGAGGCCTTCGATGCCCTGCAGGCCGCCGGCGCGGCCGAGGCGGTGACGGCAGACACGCTGGCCGACACCTTGGCGCGCCTGGTTGGCCAACCGGCCGAGGCTCGCGCCATGGGGACCCGCGCCCGCGACGTTCTTGTGACGCGGGCCGGCGATCCGGCCGCGCTGGTCGCACGCCTGGACGATCTTGCGCAGGGGCGCACGACGCCCGATATGACAGGCGGATGACAGGAGCTTCGCGATGATCCGCTATGCCTTGCGCTGCGAACAGGGACATGACTTCGACGGCTGGTTCCGCTCGTCCGTGGGATTCGAGACGATGCGGGACGCGGGCCAGGTCGTCTGCGCCCAATGCGGATCGACGCAGGTGGATCGCGCCCTGATGGCGCCTGCCGTCACCGAGAAGCGCGTCCCCCTGACCGCGCCGCGCAGCAAGGCCGAGGCCGCGCTGGAGGCGCTGCGGAAGAAGGTCGATGAGACGTCGGACTATGTCGGCCTGCGCTTCGCCGAGGAAGCGCGCGCCATGCACGAGGGCGACCGCCCGTCCCGCGCGATCCACGGCGAGGCGCGTCCCGACGAGGCGCGCAAGCTGATCGAGGACGGCGTGCCGATCGCCCCCCTGCCCTTCATCCCGCGCCGCCAGGTGAACTAGGCCGCGAAACGCCGGCAAGTGGTTGCGGCCTCTTGCCCTTTCAGGCGACCGCCCATAAAAGCCCCGCCGACGATGAACCCCTGGCGGAGGCCCGCAATGCCGCTTCTGGTGATGAAATTCGGCGGCACCTCGGTGGCCGATCCCGACCGGATCAAGAACGCCGCCCTGAAGGTGCAGCGCGAGGTGGAGCGCGGCTATGACGTCATCGTCATCGTCAGCGCCATGTCGGGCAAGACCAACGAGCTGGTGGGCTGGGTCGAACAGACCTCGCCGCTGTTCGATGCGCGCGAATACGACGCGGTGGTCAGTTCCGGCGAAAACGTGACCGCGGGCCTCATGGCCCTGACCCTGCAGGAGATGGACGTGCCCGCGCGCAGCTGGCAGGGCTGGCAGGTGCCGATCAACACGACGGCCGCCTATTCCGCCGCGCGTTTCGTGGACATCCCCAGGAAGAACATCGACCAGAAGTTCGCCGAAGGCTTCCGCGTCGCGGTCGTCGCGGGCTTCCAGGGCCTGTCGCCAGAAGGCCGCATCACCACGCTCGGCCGGGGCGGGTCGGACACGACCGCCGTGGCCTTCGCCGCCGCCTTCGGGGCCGAGCGTTGCGACATCTATACCGACGTGGACGGCGTCTATACCACCGACCCGCGCATCACGTCCCGCGCCCGCAAGCTTGACCGCATCGCCTTCGAGGAGATGCTGGAGCTGGCATCCCTGGGCGCCAAGGTGCTGCAGACGCGATCGGTCGAACTGGCGATGCGTTACAAGGTGCGGCTGCGGGTGCTATCCTCGTTCGAGGACACCGACCAGAATTCCGGCACGCTGATCTGCGATGAGGATGAAATCATGGAATCGAAAGTCGTCAACGGCGTCGCCTCTTCCCGCGACGAGGCCAAGATCACCTTGGTCACGGTCGAGGACCGGCCCGGCATCTCGGCCAACATCTTCGCGCCGCTGGCCGATGCCGGCGTGAACGTGGACATGATCGTCCAGAACATCTCGGAAAAGGACTACGAGGATCACCCGGGTTCGGTGACCGACATGACCTTCTCGGTGCCGATCAACCAGGTGGAACGCGCCAAGCGGGCCATGGAGGACGCGCGCCAGGCGGGCCACATTGCCTATGACGAACTGGTCGTCGATACCGAAGTCGCCAAGGTCAGCGTCGTCGGCATCGGCATGCGCAGCCATACCGGCGTCGCGGCCCGGATGTTCAAGGCGCTGGCCGACGAGAACGTCAACATCAAGGTCATTGCAACCTCCGAGATCAAGATTTCGGTGCTGATCGACCGGAAATACATGGAACTGGCTGTTCAGGCACTGCATGATGCCTTCGAACTGGAGAAGGCATAAGCCCTTCCCGTTCGGTTCCCAGAAGGGGGCATGGCAGAGGCAGAAGGCAGGCAGGCGATGCAGGATCGCACCGATAGCGACTCTCGCAAGCTGCTGCGGCGGCTGAAGGAGATCCTGGCCGCCGCCGGCGGGGGCCAGGACCGGCTGGACCAGATCACCCACCACATCGCCGATTCGATGGGAACCGAGGTCTGCTCGATCTACCTGTTCCGTGATGCCGACACGCTGGAACTCTGCGCGACCGAGGGTCTGCGGCCCGAGGCCGTCCACCAGACCCGCCTGCGCCTTGGCGAGGGTCTTGTGGGTCGTGTGGCCCGAACCGGCCGGAACGTGAACACCGGCGACGCGCCGTCCTCGCCCGGGTTCCGGTTCATGCCCGAAACAGGCGAAGAGGTCTTTCCCGCATTTCTCGGCGTGCCGATCCAGCGCGTGGGCGAACGGCTTGGCGTCCTTGTCGTGCAATGCACGACGGCCCGGCAGTTCACCGACGACGAGGTCTATGGCCTGGAAGTCGTCGCCATGGTTCTGGCCGAGATGACCGAGCTTGGCGCCTTCCAGGGCAGCCAGTCCGACAGCATGCCGCCCGCCCACCGCTTTCCCCTGATGATTCGCGGCGCGACGGCACAGGAGGGCGCGGCCCAAGGCCACGTCTGGCTGCACGAACCGCGCGTCGTGATCGCGAACCCCGTGGGCGACGACCCCGACAAGGAACTGGCGCGCCTGCACGAAGGCGTTGACCGGCTGCGCAGCACGGTGGACACGATGGTCGCCGCCGCCGACATGGACGGCGAAGGCGAACACGCGGCGGTTCTGGAAACCTATCGGATGTTTGCGCATTCGCGCAGCTGGCTGAAGCGGATGGAGGAGGACATCCGCCTTGGACTGTCGGCCGAGGCCGCGGTGGAAAAAGAACAATCCGCCGCCCGCGCCCGGCTGGAGATGGCGTCCGACCCCTATCTGCGCGACCGGCTGCACGACCTCGACGACCTGTCGAACCGGCTGCTGCGCATCCTGACCGGCCAGGGCATCGACACCGGCGCCGCGATGCCCGACGACCCGATCCTCGTGGCCCGCAACATCGGCCCTGCCGAGCTGCTGGAATACGGGCGGCGCCTGAAGGGCGTCGTGCTGGAGGAAGGATCGGTCGGCAGCCACGCCGCCATCGTCGCGCGGGCCCTGGCGATCCCGCTGGTGATCCACGCCAGCCGCATCACCGCCGAGGCGCTGAACGGCGACGCGATCCTGGTCGATGGCGACCAGGGGGTCGTCCACCTGCGCCCCGAGGAATCGGTCGCCAAGGCGTTCCTCGACAAGATCGCCATGCAGGCCGAGGCGCAAGACCGCTATGCCAGCCTGCGCAACCTGCCCGCCACGGCGACCTGCGGCACGACGATCCAGCTCTACATGAACGCGGGGCTGATGGCCGACCTGCCGTCGCTTGACGGATCGGGCGCCGAGGGCGTGGGTCTTTTTCGGACCGAGCTGCAGTTCCTGATCCGCAGCCACGTCCCGCGGCGGGCGGAACTGGCCGGGCTTTACGCCCGCGTCATGGACAACGCGCATGGCAAGCCGGTGATCTTCCGGACGCTCGACATCGGGTCGGACAAGGTCCTGCCCTACATGAAGCCCCAGGACGAGCCGAACCCCGCGATGGGCTGGCGCGCGATCCGGGTCGGTCTCGACAAGCGCGGCGTGTTGCGGATGCAGCTGCAGGCACTGATCCGGGCATCGGTCGGCCGGCCGCTGCACGTCATGTTCCCCTTCATCGCCGAGATCGGCGAATACCAGGACGCCCACCGCATCCTGATGCAGGAACTGGCGCGCGAACAGCGGCTTGGCCACGCCATGCCAAGCGACATCCGCGTCGGCGCCATGCTGGAGACGCCGTCACTGGCCTTCGCGCCCCGGCGCTTCTTCGAGATGTGCGACTTCATCTCGATCGGCGGCAACGACCTGAAGCAGTTCTTCTTCGCCGCCGACCGGGAAAACGAACGCGTCCGCCGCCGTTATGACACGCTGAACGTCGCCTTCCTGGGAATGCTGCGCCAGATCATCGCGCGCTGCGAGGACGCCCGCGTGCCCGTGTCCTTCTGCGGCGAGGATGCCGGCCGCCCGATCGAGGCGCTGGTCTTCGCCGCACTGGGCATCCGGCGGCTGTCGATGCGTCCCGCGTCCATCGGGCCGGTCAAGCACCTGATCCGGCGCGTGTCGCTGTCGGAACTGCGCAAGGTCATCGAGGAGGCCGAGGCCGAGGGGCTGACCTCGGTTCGGGGTCCGGTGACCGCCTGGCTGGCAAGACAATAGGCAATCGGGATCCATTCACGCTTGCCTGCATGGCCGATATCGGCCGATAAGCTGACGTGTTGGTGAGCGTGCTTGCTGCGTCGCGGCAGCCCGCGTATATTCGCCCCTGATTTTCTCGAGACATCTCCGGACATGAAGCGTCGTCAATTTCTCAATGCTGCCACTGCATTGGCCGCCGGTGGATCGCTTGCGGCGATCCCTGCCCAGGCCCAGACCCCGGCCCCCTCGCCGGAGGCATACGGCCCGCCGATGCCGGAACCCTTCGGCTTCGAGCAGGTGGCGGCGCTGGCCGCCGAGCGCGCGCAAGAGGTCTATGTCCAGCCGGTGTCCGAACTGGTCGGCAGCTTCGCCGACCTGAACTATGATCAGTATCGCGCGATCCGGTTCCGCCGCGACCTCGACCCCTGGGCGGGCAGCAAGACCTTCGGCATCGACCTGCTGTCGCCCGGCAGCATCTTCTATGAGCCGGTGCAGATCAATCTGGTGCGCGACGGCGTCGCCCGACCGATCCCGTTCGATCCCGCGCTGCTGGACTTCGACCCGTCGCATTTCCCGGACGGTCCCGATCTCAAGACGATTGGCAACATGGGCTGGTCGGGTTTCCGCGTCCGCACCTTCCTGAACCGCCCCGGCGTCATGGACGAGTTCCTGGTATTCCAGGGCGCCAGCTATTTCCGCGCCGTGGCGCGCGGCACGCTCTATGGCCTGTCCGCCCGAGGCCTTGCAATCAAGACCGGCAGCCCCGACGGCGAGGAATTCCCGCTGTTCACCGACTTCTGGGTGCACGAGCCCAAGCCGGGCGCGGACACGGTCCGCATCCATGCGATCCTCGACAGCAAGTCCGTCGCCGCGGCGTTCCAGTTCGACGTGACGCCCGGCGCCGTGACGATGGTCCGAACGCGGCTGGCGCTGTTCCCGCGCGTCGACCTGAGGGAGACGGGGTTGGCGCCCCTGACCTCGATGTTCTGGTTCAGCCCGGCGTCGCGCCGCGCCGTCGACGATTACCGCCCCGCCTGCCACGACAGCGACGGCCTGCAGATGCACACCGGCGCGGGGCAGACCCTGTGGCGGGGCCTTATGTCGCCGCGGAACCTGCAGATCTCCAGCTTCATGGACCAGGACCCGCAGGGCTTTGGCCTGATCCAGCGCGCCCGCGACTTCGAAAGTTTCCAGGACGCCGAGGCAATGTACCACCTGCGCCCCTCGGCCTGGATCGAGCCAGAGGGCGACTGGGGCCCCGGAGAGGTCCGCCTGGTCGAGATCCCGGTCGAGAACGAGTTCAACGACAACATCGTCAGCTATTGGGTGCCCAAAGACGTTCTGGTTCGCGGCGAACGGCGGGAATTTCGCTATCGCCTCAGCTTCTCGGCGCTGCCGCCAAGCGATCTGCCGCTGGCCAAGGTACGCCAGGTCCGGTCCGGCCGGTCCATCAATGTCGAGACGACGCGCAGCTATATCATCGACTTCGACCTTGGGATGTTCCGGGAGACCCTGCCGAACTTCCAGGTCAGCACCTCCGAAGGGCGCATCGTCCATTCCTACATCAAGGCGCTGCCCGACCAGAACGCCCTGCGCCTGGCCTTCGAATTCGAGCCCGGCCGCGTCCAGGTGGCCGAGCTTCAGGCCGTGCTGACCGATCCCGACGGCCTCGCCCTCAGCGAGACCTGGCTGACGCGCTGGACCGCATGACCAGCGCGCTGGACAGGGCGCAGGCCGCGCAGGCCGAAGCCGACCTGCCGATCGTGCCGCCGCCCGCGCCGCTGTCGATGCCGGTGCAGGATTTCGGCCGCGTCGCTGACAGCGGACCCGGCAAGCAAAACGACAGCATGCGCGTCTGGATGGCGCGCCTTGTCACGTTCGGCGGCACGGCGGCACTGGCGGTGACCGGCTTCTGGCAGATGCTGGCAGCATTCGGCGCCGATCCCACGGCGATGCAGATCGCGTTGCTGATTCTTTTCGTGCCGACCTTTGCCTGGGTGGGCTTTTCCTTCTGCAGCGTCCTTGCGGGTTTCCTGGCCCCGCGCCTGCGGACGCCAGACGGGCCGAACGACGCCCGCGTCGTCGTTGTCATGCCGATCTATCACGAGGATGTGGCCGTCAGCACCGGCCTTCTGGTCGCGCTGTCGCGTGAATTGGCAGCCGCCGGCATGGCCGACAGGACCGAGATCTTCGTTCTGTCCGACACCCGCGACCCCGCCATCGCCGTCAACGAGACGCTGGTGATCCACCACGCGCGCGCGTTGTCGGCGCTGCCCATCTGGTATCGCCGCCGCCTGACGAACGAGGATCGCAAGTCGGGCAACATCGCCCAGTTCGTGCGGCACTGGGGCGGGCGCTATGACCAGATGGTCGTGCTGGACGCCGACAGCGTCATGTCGGGCGACACGATCCGGGCGCTGTCGGCGCGAATGGCGGCGGAACCGCGCCTCGGCCTGATCCAGACCATCCCGATGCTGGTCGGCGGCGAGACGATCTTCGCCCGCCTGACCCAGTTCGCCAGCCGCGTCTATGGCCCGATGATCGCACGGGGCGTGTCCGCCTGGTCGGGCAGCACCGGCAACTATTGGGGCCACAACGCCATCATCCGTGTCCAGGCCTTCGCGCAGTCCTGCGGTCTGCCCCGCCTGCCCGGCCAGCCGCCCTTCGGCGGGACGATCCTCAGCCATGACTTCGTCGAGGCCGCGGCCCTCTGCCGCGCCGGGTGGAGCGTCCGGCTGGACCACGACCTGCGCGGCAGCTTCGAAGGCTGCCCACCGACGCTGCTGGACATGGCCGCACGCGAACGCCGTTGGGCACAGGGCAACCTGCAGCACGGCCGCCTTCTGGGCATCCGCGGGCTGCGCGGCGTCAGCCGGGCGCATTTCGTCATCGGCATCATGGGCTTTCTGATGAGCCCGCTGTGGCTGGCGCTGATCCTGGTGGGCTTGGTGCTGTCGGCGACGGTGCTGCTGTCGACGCCGGCGTACTTTCCGAACGCGTACCAGCTGTTCCCCGAATGGCCGGTCTTCGACAGCCGCCGGATGCTGTGGCTGTTCGTCGCTGCGATGACCCTGCTGCTGCTGCCGAAGTTCATCGCGACCTTCCGCGCCTGGATGCGCCCGCTGGCCGTCAACTCGGGCGGGCGGGTCCGCATCTTTGCCAGCGCCCTCTTCGAGACGGTGCTGTCGGCGCTGATCGCCCCGGTGCAGATGCTGGTCCAGACCCGCCAGATCTTCGAGATCCTGTCGGGCCGCGACAGTGGCTGGGACGCGCAGACCCGCGCCGGGCGGATGCCGCCGTGGGGCGTGGTGCTGCGCCATCACTGGGCGCATGTCGCCCTGGGCCTGCTGACCCTTGTCGTGCTGACCACGTTTTCGCCCGCGCAGCTGATCTGGCTGTCGCCGATCCTGGCGGGGCTGATCCTGTCACCCGTAACATCGCGCCTGTCGGCCAGCCCGGTCTTCGGGCGCTGGGCGCGGATGCGAGGGCTTCTGGTGACGCCCGAAGAGCGGACGCCCCCCGCCATCCTCACGAATGCCGCGGCCATCGCCCGCAGCCTGCCACAACCGGTTACCGGACGCGAAAGCCTGCTGAGGCTTGGGGCCGACCCGGCGCTTCTGCACCGCCACGCCAGCATGCTGGCGCCCCTGCCCGCCGAACCGCCACTGGCGCTGCGCCTGGCGCGCATCACGGCCGAGGCCAAGATCGACCACGCGGCGAGCAGGAGCGAGGCGCTCGACTTCCTTGACCGCGCCGAAACCGACTCGATGCTGCTGGACCCGCAGCTTCTGCGCCGCTGGAGCAGACTGCCCGAATGACCCGACTTATCGCGCTGGACATGCTGCGCGGCTACGCGCTGCTCAGCATCATGGTCAACCACATGCCGATCTCGGTCATGCGGGGGATCACCCTTCCCAACTTCTCGATCTTCGACGCGTCCGAGCTGTTCGTGCTGCTGTCGGGCTTCCTTGTCGGCATGGTCTGGCGGAGCGTCGAAGCGCGCCAGGGCCGCCGCGCCGCGCAGGTCCGCTTTGCCCGCCGATCGTTCGAGGTCTGGCGCGCGATGATCATCGGCGCCGTGCTGGTGGCGCTTCTGTCGGCCGCGCTCTGGGCCAGCGGGCGGCCGCACACGGCGATCTGGAACCAGTACGCCGTCTGGATCCTGTCGAACCCCCTGGGCTTCATGGCGACGGTGGGCACCTTCTGGCTGCAGCCCAACATCATCGACGTTCTGGCGGTCTATGTCGTGCTGATCGCGGCGGCCGTGGTGGTGATGCCGGTGATGCTGCGCTGGCCGCTGCTTGCGGCCGTCGGTTCGGTCCTGCTGTGGTGGAACGCGCCGCAGCTGAACGCGATGATCCCGAACCACCGGACCGAGGGCGGGTTCCTCTTCAACCCGTTCGGCTGGCAGATGCTGTTCCTGACAGGCGCGGCCATGGGCGCATTCCGCCCGCAGCTGATGGCGCGGCTGTGGCCGTGGCGCCACCTGCTGACGGTGCTGGCGCTTGGCATGTTCGCCTTCGGCTGCGCCATCGTCATCGGCGCCCGGATCGGAGAGCCGGCGCTCGCCTTCCGCGAGGCGCTGAAGTCGGTCTATGGAGAGATCGACAAGTGGAACCTGGACGGCGCCCGCTACCTGGCCATCGTGGCGGCGGCCTGGCTTGTCTCGGTGCCTCTCGCGGGG
This sequence comes from Paracoccus beibuensis, assembly GCF_026162625.1. Classification (GTDB taxonomy): domain Bacteria; phylum Pseudomonadota; class Alphaproteobacteria; order Rhodobacterales; family Rhodobacteraceae; genus Paracoccus; species Paracoccus beibuensis. The sequence continues at coordinate 136,645 of NZ_JAOTBD010000008.1, forward strand.
CCGATGCAGCGGCTGGCAGCCAGCCTCCCCGGCATTGCGATGCAGCAGATCGGGCGGGGGGGCCTCTGGTCCTTTATCGCCTGCGCACTTTTGTCGGTGCTGGGGGACGCGTTCCAGATGACCCCGCCCGGCCAGCCGATGTGGCAGCGGCTGGCGGTCGACCTCTGGGCCTGCGTCACGCTTTGGTGGGTTTCGGCGCTGTGGCTGGACTATGGCGCGCCCTGGCAGCGGGCGCGCAAGGACCGGCGTGCCATGCGGCGACAGATGAAACTTGCTGCAAGGCGGCCCATGGCTTAGGCCACGACACCATGACGCTGCGTCACCCTGCGTGACGCAATCGGGAGGGGGAAACCGATCATGCTGGACCTGACGAACATCCGTGCCGAGCTGGAGGCGCATTACGACCTGACGCCCTCGGTCGAACTGGCGCAGCAGATGTCGGACATCCACACCCGGATGGACCGGGTCATGCCCTTCCCGGACTGGGCGATTGCCGCGCCATATGTCGCGGCGATCAACAGGCTCAAGGCGGAACGCGGCGCGGTGGTACTGGCGCACAACTACATGACGCCCGACATCTATCACGGCATCGCCGACGTGGTGGGCGACAGCCTGCAGCTGGCCATCGAGGCCACGCGGGTCGAGGCGCAGGTCATCGTGCAATGCGGCGTGCATTTCATGGCCGAGACGTCGAAGATCCTGAACCCGGCCAAGACGGTCCTGATGCCCGACATGGAGGCCGGCTGTTCGCTGGCCGAAAGCATTACCGCCGAGGGCGTGGCGCAGATGCGGGCACTGTATCCCGGCGCGCCGGTCGTCAGCTATGTCAACACCACGGCCGAGGTGAAGGCCGCGTCCGACATCTGCTGCACCTCGTCCAACGCCGCGCAGATCGTGGCGGCGATGCCCGGCGACACGGTCATCATGACGCCCGACAAGTGGCTGGCCCAGAACGTGGCTGCGCAGGTGCCGCAGAAGCGCATCGTCTGGTGGGACGGGGCCTGCATCGTGCACGAACGCTTCACGCCCCAGGACCTGCGCGACTTCCGCGGCTGGCATCCGGGGCTGAAGATCATCGCCCATCCCGAATGCCCGCCCGACGTCGTGGCCGAGGCCGATTTCGCGGGCTCGACCGCGCATATCATCGACTGGGTCGGGCGCGAGCGTCCGGAGAAGGCGATGCTGGTCACGGAATGCTCGATGGCTTCGAACATTTCGGACGCCCATCCCGAAGTCGAATTCCTCGGGCCGTGCAACATGTGCCCCTACATGAAGAAGATCACGCTGGAAAAGGTGCTCTGGTCGCTGCATTCGATGTCCGGCGCGGTCGAGGTCGATCCCGCCGTCGCCGCGCCCGCGCGGCTTGCGGTGCAGCGGATGATCGACCTGTCGCGCCAGCTGGCGGCCTGACGTGATCGCCACCGACCGCGTGATCATCGTCGGCGCGGGGCTGGCGGCGCTTTACGCGGCGCTGGCGATGGCGCCGCGCCCGGTGCTGATGATCTCTCCCGATCCCCTGGGCCAGGGGGCAAGCTCGGCCTGGGCGCAGGGTGGCGTGGCGGCGGCCATGGGCAAGGGCGACAGTCCCGCCCGGCATGCCGCCGACACGCTGCGCGCGGGCGCAGGCACTGTCGACCCGGCGGTGGCCGATCTGGTGACGACCGAGGCACGGGCGCATATCCTGAACCTGACCGCGCTGGGGACCCCCTTCGACCGCGACGACAAGGGCGGATACATTCTGTCGCGGGAAGCGGCGCACAGCCTGGCCCGGGTCGTCCGCGTCAAGGGCGACCAGGCGGGCGCAGAAATCATGCGCGCGCTGGTCGCCGCCGTTCGCGCCGCGCCCTCGGTCCAGGTGGCGGAAGGGTGGGTCGCGACGGGGCTGCTGATGCAGGGCGGCCGGGTGACGGGGGTGACGGCCGCACGGGCGTCAGGTTCAGCCCCCGTGGCCATCGCCGCGCCAGCGGTGCTGATCGCCGGCGGCGGGTCCGGGGGCCTGTTCGCGTTAACGACCAATCCGCCGCGCATCCGGGGCGAGGCCGTCGGCATGGCCGCGCGCGCCGGCGCCGCCATCGCGGATGCCGAGTTCGTCCAGTTCCATCCCACCGCCATCGACGCCGGGCTGGACCCGGCCCCGCTGGCGACCGAGGCGCTGCGGGGCGAGGGCGCGTGGCTGGTGAGCGTCGGGGGTGGGCGCTTCATGGTGCCGCTGCATCCCGACGCCGAACTTGCGCCACGCGATATCGTGGCCCGCGGCGTCCATGCCGAATGGCGCGCCGGCCGCCGTCCGGCGCTGGACTGCCGCCAAGTGGGGTCCGGCATCGCCACGCAGTTCCCGGCCGTGGCCGCAGCCTGCGCCCGCGCCGGCATCGACCCGACCAGCCAGCCAATTCCGGTCGCCGCCGCTGCGCATTACCACATGGGCGGCATCGACACCGACCTCGACGGGCGCAGCAGCCTGCCGGGCCTCTGGGCCTGCGGCGAGGCGGCCTCGACCGGGCTGCACGGCGCGAACCGCCTGGCCTCGAATGGGCTGCTCGAGGCGCTGGTCTTTGCCCGCCGTGCCGCGCTGTCGATCGGCATCGCCGAGGTCGCCGCGCCGCCGGTCGTCCTGCCCGATCCCGCGCCCGCCCCCCTGCCGGACCCGGCCTTGGTGACCGAGCTGCGCAAGGCCATGACGGCCGGCGCCGGCGTCCTGCGCGACGCCGAGGGGCTGAAGGCGACGCTCGACCAGATTTCGCGCATCCGCGCCGCGCAACCCGACAGCCAGCAGCTGGCCAACATGACCGCAACGGCGACCCTGATCTGCGCCGCTGCCCTGGCGCGGCGCGAAAGCCGCGGCGCGCATTGCCGAACCGATTTTCCTGATACCCTGCCGCAGGCGCAGCGCAGCCGCATGACGCTGGCCCAGGCCCTGCAACAGACCACCCAGACGGAGCCGACATGATCCCGCCCCTGCCCGACCTGATCCTGGAACCTCTGGTCCGCGCCGCGCTGTTCGAGGATCTGGGCACCAATGGCGACATCACCACCCGCACCGTCATTCCCGCCGGAACCCGAACCGAGACCGTCGTCCGCGCCAGGGAAGCAGGCGTCGCGTCGGGTATGCAGCTGGCGGCGCTGGCCTTCCGGCTGATCGACCCCGGGTTACGGCTGCAGGTGCATGTGCCGGACGGCAGCAGCTTTGCCGCAGGCGACGTCCTTGCCGGCATCAAGGGCGACGCTGCGGCGATCCTCTCGGCCGAGCGTGTGGCCCTGAACTTCGCGGGCCGCCTGTCGGGTGTCGCCACCATGACCGCGGCCTTCGTGGCCGAGACGCAGGGGACGCGGGCGCGCATCACCTGCACGCGCAAGACGACGCCCGGGCTGCGGCTGGTCGAAAAGCAGGCGGTCCTGCATGGCGGCGGCTTCAACCACCGCGTCTCGCTGTCGGACGCGATCCTGATCAAGGACAACCACATCGCCGCAGCCGGCGGCATCCGCCCCGTGCTGCAGGCCGTCAAGGCGCAGGCGTCGCACATGATCCGGGTCGAAATCGAGGTCGACCGGCTGGACCAACTGGCCGAGGTTCTCGATGAGGGCGGCGCCGATGTCGTGCTGCTGGACAACATGGACACGCCGACGCTGGAGCGCGCCGTCGCCATGGCCTCTGGCCGCGTCGTTCTCGAAGCCTCGGGCAACATGCGCCTGCCCCGCATCGCCGAGGTTGCGGCCACCGGCGTGGACTATATTTCGGTCGGTGCGCTGACCCATTCGGTCCGGGTCCTGGACCTGGGGCTGGATGCCTGAAGGCATGGCGTGGCAGTGCAGCCCGTTGGTCAACTCGTCTGAGCCACGCTGCATGCCTCGCCACCGGACATAAATGGATGCCTTTATACCAAATTTCGATGCTTTGGGCGAAGGATCGAATGCGTCCAGGCGTCGGGTCTCGTTAGGCGCGGCTTCGCATGCCGTCGGCGGGTGAGACACGGCTCAGGTCTGTTTCGCTCGGACGAGCCTTGGCTCCTGCTCCGACTCTGGTTTTTCCAATTCCGATCATGTCGATCAGTCGTCACCGGCCTACCTACGCACCAGCCGCAGGCCGTTGTGTCGGTGGACCCCTTTGTTCGCCGCGTTCTTCTTCAGGCGCGGACATCGCCCAGATCATGCGCGCCCTCCTTCCGACCGAAGCGAAGGACACCAGCGTCCTGAGCCTCGCTGCCTTCCATCGACGCTTCTCCAGCGGACGACTGCTGAGACAAGTCGGCGGCGAATATCCCGCTGTTTCCTCTTCGACGTCCGGCCGAGCGCTTGCCGTCCCTTTTCCGAATGCTGTCGTGACATGCATGTCTTGATGGCAATCGCACAAGTCGGACCAACGGCCGGCTCCGCCGAAGACTCCGGACGACACCAGTGCCCTTTGCCTTAACGCAACTTTGGCGCGCACTCCGTGACCCGCACGACCTGGGGCCAGGCAGACCTGGCTCGAACCAACTCTGGCAGAAAAGGCTCCCCGCTGTGCCCAGGAGAGGCAAACTGCAATGTTGCGCACCCCCGTCTGAGGCTGTGAGGCCAGGAATTGCCCAGCAGGACGTTCACCACTTGCGTTCGTTGGCTGACCGGAAAGTTAGGGGCGCGAAGCAGCAGGGCTTGAACGCGACCAGACAGCCGCTCGATGCAGTGCGCAAGACGTGAGCGTGGGAGCTTTTCGTGGAACAGCACGCATCATCGGCGGCTGCGCCATGACCGGGACGCGTGCTCTGCCAAGACGACGCCGACAATGTCACCTCGTTCCTGGATCTCTCCTCGCCACCCGGTGGCCCCACAGCACCGTCTTGGCACATCCCGCTGCCGTTGGACGGAGGCATCCACGCCATCGTTGGGGCGGATCATGTCGAATAAGCTGGTTGGTAAAGCGCACGATCCGGCATGGCGACATCTCTGCTGACGTGCCAGTGTCGGGCATGATATCTCTGGCCCAGCTTCCGGCCCGAACTCCGGCGCTGGTCCATGACCGCAACAACATCGTCAAGATCTAGGTGACCCCGTGACCGACCAGCCGACCTCCATGGCGCCGACCGCCCTTCGTCTGCACGATCACGACAACATTATCGTGGCGCTGAGGCCGGTGACGCCGGGCATGACCCTGACGGGCGACGTCACGGCGGCCGAGGCAGTGCCGGCAGGCCACAAGATCGCCGTGCGCGCCGTTGCCCGGGGCGAGCCGGTGCTGAAATACGGCCAGATCATCGGCACCGCGACGCAGGCCATCGCGCCGGGCGAGCATGTGCACGTCCAGAACCTGGGGATGGGCGCGCACCGGCAGGATTATGGCTTCGGAGCAGCGGCCACCCCCCTGCCCCGCCCCGAGGCCGCGGCCACTTTCCGCGGGTTTCACCGCCCGTCCGGGCGCGTTGGCACGCGGAATTATCTGGGAATCCTGACCTCGGTGAATTGCGCGGGGTCCGTCGCCCGCTTCATCGCCGAAGAGGTCGAGCGTCAGGGCTGGCTGCGCGACTTTCCGAACGTGGACGGCATCGTGCCGATCGTCCACGGCACCGGCTGCGGCATGTCCGGCAAGGGCGAAGGCTACGAGACGCTGTTCCGCACCATCGCGGGCTATGGCCAGAACCCGAACTTCGGCGCGATCCTGATGGTCGGGTTGGGCTGCGAGGTGATGCAGATCCCCGACCTGATCGACCGCCAGGCGTTGAAGGACAGCGCGCGGTTCCGCTACATGACGATCCAGCAGACGGGCGGGACGCGGGCGACGGTCGACAAGGGCGTGGCGATCCTGCGCGACCTTGCGGCCGAAGCCAATCGCGCCGCCCGCGCCCCGGCCCCTGCGGGCAAGCTGGTCATGGGGATGCAGTGCGGCGGCTCGGACGGCTATTCAGGGATCACGGCCAACCCGGCGCTGGGGGTGGCGTCCGACCTCTTGGTGGCACAGGGCGGCATCTCGATCCTGTCGGAAACCTCCGAGATCTATGGTGCCGAACACCTTCTGACCCGCCGCACCGACGAAACCACCGGTCGCAAGCTGATCGACCTTCTGGACTGGTGGGAGGATTATACCGCCCGCAACTTCGGCGAGATGGACAACAACCCCTCGCCCGGCAACAAACGCGGCGGGTTGACCACGATCCTGGAAAAGAGCCTGGGCGCGGTGGCCAAGGGCGGTTCGGCGCCGCTGTCGGCGGTCTATCGCTACGCAGAACCGATCGACCGGCCGGGCTTCGTCTTCATGGACAGCCCCGGATACGACCCATGTTCCGTCACCGGGCAGGTTGCGTCGGGGGCGAACCTGATCGCGTTCACCACGGGGCGGGGCAGCGTCTCGGGCTATCGGCCGGTGCCTTGCATCAAGATCGCCTCGAACCCCGACCTCTGGCAGCGGATGGAGCCTGACATGGACGTCAACTGCGGCGACATCCTGTCGGGCGTCACGCTGCAGGAGAAGGGGCGCCAGATCTTCGACCTGATGCTGCGCGTCGCCTCGGGCGAGGAAACGAAAAGCGAGGCGCAGGGCTTTGGCGCGGTCGAATTCGTGCCCTGGCAGATCGGCGCGGTGATGTAGGGAGAGAGGCGTGGGTGGACCCAAGCTGACGGGGCAGCGCGTCCTGATCACCGCGGCGGCGCAAGGCATCGGCCGGGCCAGCGCCCTTGCCTTCGCCCGCGCCGAGGCCGACGTCATCGCGACCGACATCAACGAAGTCGGGCTGGCGGGGCTGGAGGGATGCCGCACCGCCCGGCTGGACGTGCTGGACAGCGCCGCCGTGACCGCCTTTTGCACCGAACTGGGACCAGTCGACGTGCTCTTCAACTGCGCGGGCATCGTTCACGACGGCAGCATCCTCGAATGCAGCGACGACGCCCTGGACTTCGCCTTCGACCTGAACGTCAAGGCGATGGTCCGGATGATCCGCGCCGTGCTGCCCGCCATGCTGGATCGGGGCAGCGGCGCGATCATCAACATGTCCTCGGTCGCGTCGTCGGTGAAGGGCGTGCCGAACCGCTTCGCCTATTCGACGACCAAGGCGGCGGTGCTGGGCCTGACCAAGTCCGTGTCCGCCGATGTCGTGGGCCGGGGCGTGCGCTGCAACGCGATCTGCCCCGGCACGGTGCAGTCGCCGTCGCTGGACCAGCGGCTGGCGGCGACCGGCAACTATGATGCCGCCCGCGCAGCGTTCGTCGCCCGCCAGCCGATGGGTCGCATCGCCGACGCCGAGGAAATCGCCGATCTGGCGGTTTACCTTGCCGGCGCAACCTATACCACTGGACAGGCCGTCTGCATCGATGGCGGATGGACCCTCTGACGACAGGAAGCTGACATGAAACTTCTCCGCCACGGTGCCGCCGGCGCCGAAAAGCCCGGCCTGCTGCACAGCGACGGCACGATTCGCGATCTGTCCGGACAGGTGGGCGACCTGTCGGGCGCGACGCTGGACCCGGCCGAGCTGACGCGCCTGGCCGCGCTGGATGCCGATAGCCTGCCCGTGGTCGAAGGCGATCCGCGCCTTGGCCCGCCCATCGCGGGGACGGGCAAGTTCATCTGCATTGGCCTGAACTATGCCGATCACGCCGCCGAAAGCGGCATGGACGTCCCGTCCGAGCCGGTGATCTTCATGAAGGCCACCAGCGCGATCTGCGGCCCGAACGACCCGATCCTGATCCCCCGCGGCTCGACCAAGACCGACTGGGAGGTCGAGCTGGCCGTCGTCATCGGCAAGCGCGCCAAGTACGTCTCGGAGGCCGATGCCATGGGCCATGTCGCCGGCTTCACGGTTGCGAACGACGTGTCGGAACGGTCCTTCCAGGCCGAGCGTGCCGGCCAGTGGACCAAGGGCAAGTCCTGCGACAACTTCGGCCAGATCGGCCCTTGGCTGGTGACCCCCGACGAGATTGCCGATCAACAGGACCTGCGCATGTGGCTGACCGTGAACGGCAAGACCATGCAGGACGGCTCGACCCGGACGATGGTCTATCAGGTGCCGTTCCTGATCCACTACCTCAGCCAGTTCATGACGCTGCACCCGGGCGACGTCATCTCGACCGGGACCCCGCCCGGCGTCGGCCTCGGCATGAAGCCGCCGCAGTACCTCAAGCCTGGCGACGTGGTCGAGTTGGGCATCTACGGGCTGGGCCAGCAGCGGCAAGAGGTCGTGGCCGACGCGTAAGCAAGGCGAAGCGCATCATCGGCAGGGGGGTCTGGTCAAGAGGCGCGGCCGGTTCCTGACGGGTGCCAGCGCACGTGGCGTCCCATTGCGCCTTTTCCGCAACTTCGTGAAGACAGAGACCTATCGCTTGCAAAATCGCTGCCGTCGGTGGCGAGATCGAGCCTGAGAGCGCTGTCGATAGTGGTGGCGAGGCTGACCTCTGGGCCGAGTTCCTGTGCCGGGTGCGGGCGTTCCCCCTGAAGATGCAATCAACTTCGGGCTCGTGCAGGCAGCGGAGCTTGCTTATGTTCATCGGTGTCTGTTCGATGGGGCCGCCTACCAGCAGTGCGCCTCCAGCGCGCTTCCCGTGCAGCGTAGCTTCGGGGTTGTCCTGCAAGTCGCGGCGGCTAACCCGGCGGGTCCTGCCGGGTTAGCCGCCGAACCGTGTTCAGCGGGCACGGACGGGGCCGCTCGCCCGGAGGGCCAGCTGCGGGACAAGGATGGCAAATCTTCGCGGCAGATTGATCCTGGCGTCTTCCGCGAAGCTGACCGGCAGCATGAGGGAGGTCGTGAAGCGGGCGTTCGGCAGGCGCGTGAGATGTCCCCCCTCGTCTGCCTGCGACCTCGCTCCCTTGTCCAGCCAGATCGGCAGCGCATCGTGGTGCATCAGAAGATCATCGAGAGTTCCGGCTCGTGCCGGGGGTGCGGCCGGGTTCTGGTCTTCCTAGAACGGTCTGCAGGCCAACCTTCCGCACTCGATCTCACGCAGCCGGGGAAGGCCGGGCCGCCCCGCCGCAGGCATCTCATGATGCGAAAAGTGTCATGACGCCCGCAGACGTCATCCCTGACCCGGTTCAGGCTGAACAACGCTGTCCGTCGGCGCGATTGCCAGTTGCTGTCCTGCTCCCCGGCAGGATGGCGGCGTATATGGCGGCCAGAATGAAGGCCAACAAAGCCCTGAGGTGGGCGAGGA
>NZ_JAOTBD010000090.1 GCF_026162625.1 Paracoccus beibuensis
GTTCAGGCTGAACAACGCTGTCCGTCGGCGCGATTGCCAGTTGCTGTCCTGCTCCCCGGCAGGATGGCGGCGTATATGGCGGCCAGAATGAAGGCCAACAAAGCCCTGAGGTGGGCGAGGATCTTGCGGATGTTGTGACCGCAGCCGCAGAGCACGGCGAAGATGGCGTCGCCGGTCGTGCCTTCAGCGGGCAGCGCGACAGGCGGCCGTCGGTTTTCATGTGTCCGATCTCTGGCTCGATGGCGCTGCGCCGCCTCAGCAGCTTTTTCAGCGCCGGGGTCGGACCTCGGCGGGTGCCGCTGATCAGAACTTTCGTTCCCGAGACCCGATGGCCGCGATATCCACGGTCGACAACGGCCAGGTTCGGGGTCTGACCGGTCAGGATGGCAACCTGTTCCAGAGCTTCGGGCAAGGTGTGTCCATCGTATGGGTTGCCCGGCAGGGCGCGCATGCCGACGACAAAGCCTTCGTCGATGGTGGTGGTCAGGCTGACCTTGGTGCCGAACTCGTATCGCTTGCGGGCCTTGCCTTTTGAGATGCAATCGACCTCGGGTTCGTGCAGGGCGTAGATCTTGCCGCGGCTTGCGGGCGCCTGATGGAGCAGACGGCCACGAGCACGAGGGTGTCCAGAACACGCTCGCGAAAGGGCCCCTGCGGGACGTCGGCCAACTGGTGGCGAATGTCGCGCAGGACACGCCCGGTGTATCCCTTCAGCTTCTTCAGAGTCTTGCGCAGGCGCTTGAACTGCTTGGCATGGGCGTGAGCCGCCCGATCTGCAGGGCCAGGCGGTTGTAGTTCTGCCGCAGCGTGATCCCGCCTTCATCGGCAAGGGCCGCAAGCTTGCAGCGTGCCTTCTCATACAGGCGCCCATCGGTCGGGTGGGCGATGTTCTTTTCCATCACCGTCGTATCCACTGCGACACCCGACAGGCTGCGATCCTTTACCGTCCCTGACCTGCGCCCGGCTTCGATCGTCTTCGTCAGCAGCCACTCGGCCCCTTCCTCGCCGATCCGCTTGCGCCACCGGGTCAGCGAGGACGGGTCGATCGGTGGACGGTGCTGAAAGAAGGTTTCGCCGGTGAAATGCTGATAATAGGGATTTTCGACCCAACGGGCGACGACGGCTTCACCCGACAACCGAAAGGCATGCCGAAGATACAGCAGCCCCGCCACCAGCCGCGGCGATGTGGCTGGACGGCCCGTCGGGGAAGGAAAGAAACCGGCCCATTCAGTCTCGAAGAACTCCCAGTCAATCAGCGCGGCCAGTTTCGCCAGTTCATGCCGCAGATCGATCATATCGGTCAGGCGGGGGCGCAGGAGATCATCCTGCTCTTCAGCGCGCGGATGAGGCTTCATCACAGCTCCGGAATTCGCAAGGTTTCAAGCCTCAGCATACGAAACCTTGCAATTCCACGCTACCGTCTTGGCACAATCACCCAGCAAATGCAGGTCGTTCCGACTTATTCAGGGCGAAC
>NZ_JAOTBD010000091.1 GCF_026162625.1 Paracoccus beibuensis
TCGTTGATCGTAGCGCCATCGCGCGCTTGAACGGACATGCCTTCCATGACCGTATTGATGAATTTGCCTAGGACGGCCGGATCGACATTGGCCGCAAGCTCGCCCTGCGCGGCGCCGCGTTGCAGACGCTCGATCAGGAGGGCCTCCGCCGCGATACGTTTGTCGCGCAGCAGGCATTCGATGGCGGCGGACGCCGGCGACACGGCTGCCGCTGCCGAATACATGAAGCAGCCGGCCGGCGTTCCCGGTTCCGAGAAAGATGACGCCGCTCGTTCCAGCAGGCCTTTGACGGCCTCGAAGGTGGACAACGCCGGATCGTTGATGGGTGCATAGAGGTGTACGCTGAACGTCGCGGCGTAGCGCTCGATCACCGCCGCGAACAGCCCCGCCTTGTTGTCAAACGCTGCATAGAGACTGGCGGCGGCGACACCAGTCTCCGCCACGAGATCGGCCATCGAAGTCGCCTCGTAGCCGCGCTGCCAGAATAGCCGCACCGCCTTGTCGAGCGCAGCGTCAGTGTTGAACACGCGAGGGCGACCTGCGCCCCGACGGGCTTTCGTGTCTGTCATGTCTGCTGCCCGATATGGAATGATCGATAAATAATATCTTGAAACTGGTGGCTCATACCGATACAGAACGATCATTCAATAATCAAGGAGTGTCCCATGAGCCGCATCGTTCGTATCCACGAATATGGCGACGCCAGCGTCCTCAAGATTGAAGATCTGGCCGTGCCCGCGCCCGCGGCCGACGAAGTGCAGATCGCGGTCAAGGCGATAGGTATAAACCGCGCCGAAGTGATGTTCCGCAACCATGCCTACCTTCAGGAAGCCGAGTTCCCGAGCCGCCTCGGCTACGAGGCCGCCGGCACCGTCGTTACGGTTGGCGCGGACGTGACCGGGTTTGCGGAAGGCGAAGCCGTCAGCGTCATCCCCCCGCTCGATATCGCGCGCTGGGGCACCTATGGCGAGGTCGCCAACGTGCCCGCCCGCCTTATCGTCAAGCATCCGGCGGCGTTGTCGTTCGAGGAAGCGGCGGCCGTGTGGATGCAATATGTCACCGCTTGGGGCGCGCTGGTGGAGCAGGCGAAGCTCGGCGAGGGCGATTTCGTCATCGTCACCGCTGCTTCCAGCAGCGTCGGCCTTGCTGCCTTCCAGATTGCGCGGATGGTCGGCGCGACGGTGATCGCGACGACGCGGACCAGGGCCAAGCGCCAGGCCCTCCTTGATGCCGGTGCACATCATGTCGTCGCGACCGAGGAAGAAGATCTGGTCGCAAAGGTGATGGAGATTACCGATGGTGCAGGTGCGCGCGTGGTGCTCGATCCGGTCGGAGGCCCGTCGTTCGAGCCGCTGACCGCGAGCATGGCGCGCGGTGGCATCCTGCTCGAATATGGCGCGCTCAGCGGCGAGCCGACGCCGTTCCCGTTGTTCTCCGT
>NZ_JAOTBD010000092.1 GCF_026162625.1 Paracoccus beibuensis
AGGCTCATAACCTGAAGGCCGCAGGTTCAAATCCTGCCCCCGCAACCAAAAATATTAAGATAAATCAGCGTTTTACAAGCCTCCCTCGCGGGAGGCTTTTTTGCATGCGCCGATGACTCAACACAGACTCAACAAAATCGACGGAGGTGGGGAAGTTTGCATGGCAGGCCGCGCACTCGCCCTCATGGAGGCCTCTGTTTGGAGCTGCCTCCCCGCGGCTGTCATTCGGCGCCTTCATGTCGTAGGAAGGGCTAAACGAATACAGGCCCCACCATGCGAACCCATTTTGCTGCCCTACTCGCCGTGCTGATCACCGCCGGATGCGCCGTCGGAACCGCTGCCGTCGTGAAGGGCGCCGGGCCGGACGATCTTCTGAAGCTCCGCAAAGGGCCCGGCCTCAACCACGACATCATCATCGGCCTGCCAGACGGAACGCGTCTCTCGCGCCAGAACTGTGTCACGAATGCCGGAAAGGTCTGGTGCCGAGTCTCGCTCGCCGAAAAGCCGAGTGTCTCGGGATACGTCTCTGCGGACTATCTGGCGGTTCGGTGACAGCAGCGGCCCTTTGCTGCTATCCGAGCACATAGCAGCAAAGGTCGGAACGAGTCTAAAAATGCCTGATGCAGCGCAGTGAATGAACAGCTTTATGGGGCTCTAAATCTCTAGCATGCGTTTCAGATGCTGCGATGAACTTTCAAGCGCAACTTTAAAGCAGGTTAAGGACCCCAGGTGTGCGGAGAATGCCTCCGAGACAGCACCCCTAGCGTTCCAGAGCTTCAGGCAGATCACCAAGAAATCGCCGCAGTTTATCACGCAAAACATGGTTCTTCCGAACCTGCTGCCGGACGGCACCTTCGTAATCTTTATAGTTGGCGAATCGCAGCGTCCGCGCTACTTGTCCACGCGCGCCGCACTCACGCAGTTTATAGCGGCGAAGAAGGCAAGCTAGGTCTTTCCGCGAAACGGCTGCATCGAAGCGATCCTGTTCGTCCCGTAGGACGGCATCAAGATCGAGCGGAATTGTCCGCTTTTACCCTGCTAGAACGTCCTTCCAAGTCGGAGTCTGCCGCTGAAGCTGTTCGCTTAGCTGCATTTCGGCGGCGCGAGCGCACAGACGGTCTCGTTCCTTTGCAAGCTCGCTCACCGCACCTGCGATGGCGCTCTTTCGCATCTGTACAGCGTCGAACCCATCGAGGTGCTCGGCCTGGGCCAACGCCACGGCGTCGATCACATCGGGGCTGTCTGAACTACTCCCCGAAAATCGGACAGTGTCGGAAGCTACGACCTGACGTCTGCTGATCTCCGAGGACGAGGAGATCAGAAATGCGGAAACGCAGGAACCATGACGCGGGCTTCAAGGCGCGCGTGGCGCTGGAGGCTTTGAAGGGCGATCGCACGGTGTCGGA
>NZ_JAOTBD010000093.1 GCF_026162625.1 Paracoccus beibuensis
GGGCGGGGGTGATGATGCGGGGCACGGACGAGACGAGCGGGTCGCTGTTCAGCTGTGTCGATCCCGAGGAGCGCATCCGGCACGGCATCCGGCTCGCGCAAGATCCGGCAGGTGGTGAACGAGGCGCTGGCCAGCCTGGATGCCGAGTTCGAAGCGCTCCATACCGCGCCCCTCGATTGCGCCGGAACGCCTCGTCCGGGCCGGCCTGCTCCAGCCACTTCCATATCCGCCTCGCCCGCCTCAAGGGCCTGTCGCGGGTCCAGCGGCACCGTCCGGTCCATGCCCCCCTGGGCGACATCGTGCTTCAGTTTTGTAACTCCTCCACTCATCGAGCGTCACCTTTGCTATGGTGGTGTTTCGATAGCCGGGAGAGGGTCGCCGTCTCAGTTTTGAGGCTTCGTCCTTGTGCGTGAGGTTGGCGCCCTCGACCGGCGTTCTGAGCTCGAACGGTTCCTGGGGCTGGCGTCCTTTGCCTGTCCCCGCTTGTACAAGGCTGAGCGTGGACGTCGGTTTCGAGGCTCCCCGGTTTGAACAAGGGAGGGAAGGATGTTTGCCGGGATAGATATTGCCTCCGAGCGCCATGTGCTGGCGCGGCTGGACGAGACGGGCCCGCCGCGAGGTCGCGCCGCTCTTGTCGGACGGGCATTTTCCGGTCGACGGCCCGCCGGTCGAGGCCTGGGCTTCGATGAAGAGCTTTCAGCCGAAGCCGGACATCCCCGCCTGATGATGAGGGACCGGGCGACCCGCCCTCGCCAGGCACGACCGCTGCCGTCCAGCCCGGACCGACCCCAGAGAGCGGCCCGATGCTCCGCCCCACCCGCCCACGCCGCAATGCCGAAGCCGGCCTCCGAGGTGAGCGGCGTCCGGACGCCATCCATGCCTCGACGCCCGGCCCTGCAGGAAATCGCCCGGCACCGGCGCGATGCCGTGCTTCATCGGCCATGCTTTGATGGAGAACCGCAGCGGCCCGATCCAAGGCGATCTGACCGAAGCGGACGGCCATGCCGAACGTCGTGCCGCGCTCGACATGGTTCCGCCACTCCCCAGGATCGACCCGCAAACTGACCGTCGGGATATGACGCCGCCGGATCCGTTGTCGACCGGCGTCATCCCGCATGTCGCCCGAAAGGCGAGATATTCGGCGGCCGATGGGCGAACCACCCGGCACAAGGCTACGACCTGTCCCCGAAGCACCGGAATCGGATCGAGGAGCCCTTCGGAAGGGCCAAGACCGTCGGCGGCATGGCACAGACCGTCTATCCCGGCGTCGCACGGGTGCGCGCCCGCTTCATCCTGACAATGGCGGCCAACAACCTGGCCCGGCTGCCACGACTGCTGAGCGC
>NZ_JAOTBD010000094.1 GCF_026162625.1 Paracoccus beibuensis
GGAGGACCGATGAAGAAGGTCTATGCCACTGCGGGCGAGGCTCTGGACGGGCTTTTGCACGACGGGATGACGATCGCGGCGGGGGGCTTCGGCCTCTGCGGCATCCCCGAGCTTCTGATCGACGCGCTGGTCGCAAGCGGGGTCAAGGACCTGACCATCGCCAGCAACAACTGCGGCGTCGACGGGTTCGGTCTGGGCAAGCTTCTGGACACGCGCCAGATCCGCAAGATGCTGAGCAGCTATGTCGGCGAGAACGCCGAATTCATGCGCCAGTACCTGTCCGGAGAACTGGAGCTGGAGTTCAACCCCCAGGGCACCCTGGCCGAGCGCATGCGCGCCGGGGGCAGCGGCATCCCGGGTTTCTACACCAAGACCGGCGTCGGCACCGTCATCGCCGAGGGGAAAGAGGTCAAGAACTTCGACGGTCAGGACTATATCCTGGAACGCGCCATCGTGGCCGACCTGTCGATCGTCAAGGCTTGGAAGGCCGACGACACCGGCAACCTGGTCTTCCGCAAGACGGCCCGAAACTTCAACCCGCCCGCCGCCATGTGCGGCCGCGTCTGCGTGGCCGAGGTCGAGGAGATCGTCCCGCGCGGCAGCCTGGACCCCGACCACATCCACCTGCCCGGCATCTACGTGCACCGCCTCATCCAAGGGCAGCACGAAAAGCGCATCGAGAAGGCCACGACCCGCAAGAAGGAGACCGCGTGATGGCGAAAGGTTGGGACCGCGACCAGATGGCTGCCCGCGCCGCCGAGGAACTGCAGGACGGCTGGTACGTGAACCTCGGGATCGGCATCCCGACGCTGGTGGCGAATTACGTGGGCGACAAGGACATCACGCTGCAGTCGGAAAACGGCATGCTGGGCATGGGCCCCTTCCCCTATGAGGGCGAGGAGGACCCCGACCTGATCAACGCCGGCAAGCAGACAATCACCGAACTGTCGCGCACGTCCTATTTCGACAGCGCGACCAGCTTCGGCATGATCCGCGGCGGCAAGATCGCAGCCGCCATCCTGGGCGCGATGGAGGTTGCGGAAAACGGCGACCTGGCCAACTGGATGATCCCCGGCAAGCTGGTCAAGGGCATGGGCGGCGCGATGGACCTGGTCGCGGGCGTCGGCCGGGTGATCGTGGTGATGGACCACCAGAACAAGGCCGGAGAGTCGAAGGTCCTGCGCGAATGCACCCTGCCGCTGACCGGCAAAGGCGTCGTCGACCGGATCATCACGAACCTGGGCGTCCTCGACGTTGTCCCCGGCGGCCTGAAGATAGTCGAAACAGCCGACGGCGTGACCGAGGACGACCTCCGCGCCGCGACCGAGGCCACGATCGTC
>NZ_JAOTBD010000095.1 GCF_026162625.1 Paracoccus beibuensis
CGGACAATACGAGCGGATCGCTGTTCAGCTATGTCGACCTGGAAGAGCGCGTTCCTGCGAAGCACCCGCTGCGCAAGATCCGGCAGGTGGTGAATGATGCGCTGGCCAGTCTCGATGCAGAGTTCGAGGTGCTCTACACGAACTTTGGTCGCCCCTCGATCCCGCCGGAGCGGCTGATCCGGGCCAGCCTGATCCAGATACTTTTCTCGGTGCGCTCCGAGCGGCAGCTGATGGAGCAGCTGCAGTATAACCTGCTGTTTCGGTGGTTCGTGGGGCTGGGCATTGACGATGCGGTCTGGGTGCCGACTGTCTTCACGAAGAACCGCGACCGGCTGCTGACGACAGAGATGTCGCGCAAGTTCCTCGCAGCGATCCTGGCGCATCGCGAGGTGGCACCCTTGCTGTCGGACGAGCATTTCTCGGTCGATGGCACGCTGGTCAAGGCCTGGGCGTCGATGAAGAGTTTCCAGCCGAAGCCGGAAGTCGCCCCTCCCGAAAGCGGTGATGGGCCGGACGGCCCGCCACCCGCCGCCGATGCCCACGCTGAAACCAACCCCAGCCCCGAGGCCGCCCCGATGTCCGTCACAAAGCCCAAGGATCGCAATGCCGAGGTCGACTTTCGCGGCCAGAAGCGATCGAACGCGACCCATGCTTCGGTAACCGACCCCGAGGCGCGGCTCTACAGGAAGTCGCCCGGCACCGGTGCGAGCCTTTGCTTCATCGGCCATACCCTGATGGAGAACCGCAGCGGCCTGATCGTCGGGTCCGAGGTGACGCAAGCGGATGGTTATGCCGAGCGGCGCGCCGCCCTCGACATGATCCACCGCCATTCGCCGGGCTCGACCCGACGGCTGACGTTGGCCGCCGACAAGGGCTACGACTGCGCGGAGTTCGTGAAGGACCTGCGCCGGGCCTGCGTCACGCCGCATGTGGCGCAGAAGGTGCGCTACTCAGCGATTGACGGCCGCACCACCCGGTATCCAGGCTACGCCGTCTCGCTGAAACGTCGCAAGAAGATCGAGGAGCCGTTCGGTTGGGCCAAGACGGGCGGGCCGATGGCACAGACCATGCTGCGGGGCATCAAACGAGTGGGTGCCCAGTTCACCCTGACGATGGCCGCCTGCAACCTTGCCCGACTGCCACGATTGCTGGCCGCATGAGACCCGCGGGAGGGAACCGGCCGCCGGTCCCAGGCCGGTGACCCACGGTATCCAGCGCCTCTTCCGGAAACCCCAAGAAACGCCGTTCCTGATCGGGGACTAATTCAGCGTCCTG
>NZ_JAOTBD010000096.1 GCF_026162625.1 Paracoccus beibuensis
TGACCTGCCCCCCGTTGGTCCCTCGGTCATAACGAGAGTCTGCCGGTTTGAGATTGGTAGTCGGCGGATCGTTTCAGGGCAAGCGCGCCGGGCGCGGAGCCCTCGGGTAGCGCAAGCGTCCGGCGCGCTTCGAGCGGTGTCAGGTTCCCGAGCGAGGAGTGCGGCCTGACGGTGTTGTAGTCATAGCGCCAGAGGGCGATCTTGCGGCGGGCGTCGTCCAGGGTGTCGAAGATCTCCTCGTTCAGCAGTTCGTCACGCAGGCTGCCGTTGAATGACTCGATGAAGGCGTTCTGCTGTGGCTTGCCGGGATCGATGTAATGCCAGGCGACGTCGTTCTGCTCGGCCCACTTCAGAATGGCCCTACTGGTGAACTCAGTGCCATTATCACTGACAATACAGGCAGGCTTGCCGTAGACCCTGACCAGCGCATCCAGCTCGCGCGCGACCCTTGCGCCCGAGATGCTGGTGTCGGCGACCAGGCACAGGTTCTCGCGGCAGCAATCGTCGATCACCGCCAGGATGCGGAATCTGCGCGAGGCTCCGAAGGTGTCGGCCACGAAGTCCAGCGACCAGCGCTGGTTCGGCAACAGGGCCAGCGGCATTGGCGTTCGTGTGCCTCGCGCACGTTTGCGCCCCCTTCGCCGCCTGACCGACAGCCCTTCCTCGCGATAGAGCCGATACAGCTTCTTCGGGTTCATCAGCATACCTTTGCGCTCCAGCAGCAGCCCGATGCGTCGATAGCCGAACCGGCGACGCACGGCTGCGACCTCCTGCATGGCCTCACGGATCTCCGGGTTGTCGGGCAGCCGCTCACGCCGCACCGTCTTCGGATCGACACCGACCAGAACGCAGGCCCGGCGTTGCGAGATGGCGTGATCCCGCATCGCCTTGAGCACCGCGTCCCGCCGCGCTTTCGATGTCGTCAGGGCTTTCCCAGCAGATCCTTAAGCACGACATTGTCGAGCATCGCGTCAGCCAGGAGCCTCTTCAGCTTGCCGTTCTCGTCCTCGAGCGCCTTCAGCCTTTGCGCGTCGGACACATCCATGCCGCCATACTTGGCCTTGAACTTGTAGAACGTCGCCGGGCTGAGCCCATGACGGCGACAGACTTCCGCCGTCGCCATCCCGGCTTCCTGTTCCTTGATCATTCCGATGATCTGCGCCTCGGTGAAGCGGCTCTTCCTCATGTCGTCTGCTCCTTCTTGATGAAGCAAACTCTACATCAGAGCGAGGGACGTTCCGGGGGGCAGGTCA
>NZ_JAOTBD010000097.1 GCF_026162625.1 Paracoccus beibuensis
CGCCGGAAAATCGTAGAAGGCCAGTAGCGCCTCGCGGTCCTTGGTCAGACAGGTCGCGGCCCTCTGGTATTTCGCCCCGTATTTCTCCACGAAGACGTCCAGCGCGGCCTCGGCGGCGACACGGGTCTCGGCCTGCCAGATGTCGCGGAGATCGGATTTGACAGCGGGCTGGATAAATTTGGGGACCTTGTTCAGCACGTTCGCTGTCTTGTGGACCCAGCATCTCTGGTGCTTCGTGCCGGGAAAGACCTCATCGAGCGCCTTCCAAAACCCGAGCGCACCGTCGCCGACGGCGACCTCCGGAGCGGACGCCAAGCCGCGTGCTTTGAGGTCAATCAGCAGTTCTCGCCAGCTCTGCGCGCTCTCGCGCATGCCGACCTGGAAGCCCAGGAGCTCCTTCTTTCCCTCCGGCGTCGCACCGATGAGAACGAGCATGCACTCGGCCTGCGGTTCCATCCGGGCCTGGAGATAGACCCCGTCGGCCCAGACGTAGACGTAACGGCGCGCGGCGAGGTCGCGGCGCTGCCAGCGCCCATACTCCGTCTCCCATTCACTGGTCAGGCGTGACAGGACGCCGGGCGAGAGGTTTGGAGCGTTCTCGCCGAGCAAGGCCCCGAGCGCCTCTTGGAAGTCTCCTGTCGAGATGCCGCGGAGATAGAGAACCGGCAGTAGCGCATCGAGGCTACGGGACCGTCGTGCCCACCTCGGCAAAATGGCAGAGCTGAACCGGATCTTGCCGGCTCCGTTCTCCTCAGCCCGGTCGCGGACCTTCGGCCGCCTCACCGCGAGCCCGCCAATCCCGGTCTGGATCTCGCGCTCAGGCCCGTATCCATGACGGACCACGCGCTGACGTCCATCCGGCAGACGGGCCTCGGCAAGCTCCGCGACAAAGGCATCCGCTTCCGCCCTCAAGGCCGCGACCAGCATCCGGCGGGCACCCTCACGCGCAATCTCGGTCAGCGGATCGTCCAGCGAATGTGGCTGACGAAGCGGGATGATGTCGGTATCGTCTTTCATGGCGTATCGCTCCCTTTGGAGGTTCTGGCAGGCTTTGACACCCGCCTCGATACGCCGCCTTCTCAGGCCGCATCACCCATTTTCAGGCATAGCCCT
>NZ_JAOTBD010000098.1 GCF_026162625.1 Paracoccus beibuensis
ATCAGAAATGCGGAAACGCAGGAACCATGACGCGGGCTTCAAGGCGCGCGTGGCGCTGGAGGCTTTGAAGGGCGATCGCACGGTGTCGGAGCTGGCGGCCGAATACGGCGTGCATCCGACGATGATCCACCAGTGGAAGAAAGCGCTGCTCGACGGGGCGGCAGACATCTTTGAACGCGGGGGCAGAAAGCCTGCGGAGGTGGACGAGGAGACGGTCCGGTCGTTGCATGCCAAGATTGGAGAGCTGGCCGTCGCCAACGATTTTTTGTCACGAAAGCTCAAGCCGTGGACCGGCAAGTGAGGCGCAGGATGATCGAGCGGGACCATCCTGCGCTGTCGATCGGAGCGCAGTGCCGTCTTCTGTCGATCTCGCGCTCGTCGTTCTACCACGAGCCATCGGGTGAGACGGAGGTGAACCTGGCTCTGATGCAACTGATCGACCGGCAGTTCCTGGATACGCCCTTCTACGGCGTCCGGCAGATGACCTGGCATCTGCAGAACGAAGGCTACGGTGTGAATCAGAAGCGCATCCGGCGGCTGATGCGGCTCATGCGCTTGATGCCGATCTACCAGAAACCCAACACCAGCAAGCCGAGAGAGGGCCACAAGACCTATCCCTATTTGCTGAGCGGGCTGCGGGTGGATCGCCCGGGACAGGTCTGGTGCGCCGACATCACCTACCTGCCGATGCGGCGCGGCTTCCTGTATCTCGTCGCCATCATGGATTGGTTCACGCGCAAGGTGCTGGCTTGGCGGATCTCCAACACGCTGGAGGCCGACTTCTGTGTCGAGGCGCTGAACGAGGCCATCCACCGCTTCGGCGCGCCCGGGATCATGAACACCGACCAAGGCAGCCAGTTCACATCGTTCGTCTGGACCGACCGGCTGAAGCGCGTTGGCACCCGGATCTCGATGGACGGCGAGGGACGGTGCATCGACAACGTCTTCATCGAGCGCCTGTGGCGGTCCCTGAAATATGAATGCGTCTACCTGCGCGCTTGGGAGACAGGATCACAGGCCAAGGCTGCCA
>NZ_JAOTBD010000099.1 GCF_026162625.1 Paracoccus beibuensis
AATAATTTTGTATTAAATATTAATCCTAGGAGAGTTGTTTTATTTTATATTCAATTAATTTTGTACATATAAAATACTTATAGTGTTCTTGTATGGTACAGGTGCATTAATCATTCTATATATTTCATGAATGTTGTAATACATGATACATATTGTTAATTATAATAATTGTAAAATTAACTAATCTTGTATTAAATATTAAATTTTATACAGGTCATTTATTAAATCTTCAATTTAAAATGTACACATTTGTTGTTTATTGTGTACTATTAAGATAATGGTAGTTTTAATGAATTTTTGTTATTATTATTATTATTGTTATAATACATGATATATATTTTTAATTACAATAATTGTAATTTTTAACTAATTTTGTATTAAATATAAAATATTCTAAAGGTCTTTTATTAAATTCATTGAAAATACATTTTTTTTAAAACTATTGTATTAAATATAAAATCTTGGACAAGTTTTATATGTTTCATTCAGTTTGCAAAATAAAATTGTTTTAATTATTGTATCCACTTATGAAAATAGTAACATAAATTTATATTTTATTATTTGTGAATGTAAAAATGAATGAAATAGGTTTATGATTGCATTTAAATATTTATATATCCATTATTATTTACAATAATTTTGTATTAAATATAAAACCTAGGAGAGTTGTTTTATTTTATATTCAACTTATTATGTACATTTTAGTTACTTATAGTGTTCTTGTATGTTACAGGAGCATTAATCATTCTATATATTAAATGAATGTTGTAATACATGATATATATTTTTAATTATAAGAATTGTAATTTTTAACTAATTTTGTATTAAATATAAAATATTGTAACGGTCTTTTATTGAATTCATTGAATATACATTTTTTTTAAAACTATTGTTTTAAATATAAAATCTTTGACAAGTTTTATGTGTTTCATTCAGTTTGCTAATTACAAATTTTTTAATAATTGTATCTACTTATGAAAATAGTAACATTAATTGAAATAT
>NZ_JAOTBD010000009.1 GCF_026162625.1 Paracoccus beibuensis
GCGCCTTGAAGCCCGCGTCATGGTTCCTGCGTTTCCGCATTTCTGATCTCCTCGTCCTCGGAGATCAGCAGACGTCAGATCGTAGCTTCCGTCACTGTCCGATTTTCGGGGAGTAGCTCACATCGGCGCGTTTCCGGAACTGGCGGATCATTGATCCAGACATCATTTCGCTTGCTGCGAGACGGCGCTGCCCATTAGCCTGACCGGGTTATTAAGCCTCCGGTTCATATGTATCAATTCGCTTTCCTCGCCGATGAATTTCCTGCGCTGTTCGCTCCGGCGAAAAAGGCGGAACTGGCGGCGCTTTCGGATCCCCGCAGCGCCTGCTTTCACGCCCGCCTGACGCTGGAGATCGCGCTGCTGTGGATGTTCCGCAGCGACAAGACGCTGAGACCGCCCTATCAGGACACGCTGGCGGCGCTGGTGCATGAGCCCTCACTTGCCGCGCTGACGGGGCCGGCCATCGTCGCGAAGGCCAAGATCATCAAGGACCGCGGCAATCAGGCGGCGCATGACACGAAGTCGCCCTCGGTGTCGGATGCCAAGGTGGTGGTCAGCGAGCTGTTCCACGTCTGCTATTGGTTCGCGCGCACCTATGCGAAGAAGGGCAAACCCGATCCGGCGCTTTCGTTTGATGTGGCGAAGCTGGAAAAGACGCTGACGATCACCGCCAGCACCGTGTCGCAGATCAACGCGCTGGCCGAGAAGCAGGCCGCCTCGCTGAAGGCGCAGAGAGAGGCCGAGGAGGCGCGGATGACCTCGGAGGCCGGTCGCGCCGCGCTGGAGGCCGAGATCGCTGCCTTGCGCGCCGAGATCGCCGCCGTGAAGGTCGCGAACCAGGCGCAGGCCGATACGCATGATTATGACGAGGCAACGACCCGCGACGCTTTCATCGACCTGCTGCTGGCGGAGGCAGGCTGGCCTCTGAATCAGCTGCGCGACCGCGAGTTCCGTGTGACGGGAATGCCGAACGCGGCAGGCGAGGGGTTCGTCGATTACGTTCTCTGGGGCGACGACGGCAAGCCGCTTGCGCTGGTGGAGGCGAAACGGACCAAGACGAATGCGCTGGTCGGGCAACAGCAGGCGAAGCTCTATGCCGATTGCCTGGAGGCGACGTTCGGGCGGCGGCCGGTGATCTTCTGTTCCAACGGCTATGAGCATTGGATCTGGGACGACGCGATGTATCCTCCACGGGGGATCGCGGGCTTCCTGAAGAAGGACGAGCTGGTGCTGCTGCATCAGCGGCGCACGACGCGGAAGGTGCTGGAAACGGTCGAGGTCGATGAGACCATCGTCGAGCGCTTCTATCAGCACCGGGCAATCCGCCGGGTGGGCGACGCCTTCGAGAGCAAGCAGCGCCACGCGCTTCTGGTCATGGCGACAGGTTCGGGCAAGACGCGGACGGTGATCGCGCTGATCGACCAGTTGCTCCGCGCGAACTGGGTGAAGCGGGTGCTGTTCCTTGCCGATCGCGTGGCATTGGTGAAGCAGGCACATGGAGCCTTCAAGGCTCATCTTCCCTCGGCGCCGAGCGCGAACCTGCTGCAGAGCCACGACCCGACCCAGAACAACCACGCGTCCGCGCGGGTCTGCCTGTCGACCTATCCGACGATGATGGGCCTGATCGATGAAATGAAGGACGGGGAAAAGCGCTTTGGTCCCGGCCATTTCGACCTGATCGTCATTGATGAGGCACACCGATCCGTCTATCGCAAGTATCGCGCGATCTTCGAGTATTTCGACGGACTTCTGGTCGGGCTGACTGCGACGCCCCGTGACGAGATCGACCGGGATACCTATTCGCTATTCCAACTTGAACGCGGCGTGCCGACCGACTCCTACGATCTGGAGGATGCGGTCGATGACGGTTACCTCGTGCCACCCAAGGGGATCTCGGTCCCGCTCAGGTTCCAGCGAGAGGGCATCACCTATGACCGTCTGTCCGATGAGGAAAAAGAGGCTTGGGATGCGCTGGAGTGGTCAGACGAGGGCGATCCCCCCGATCATGTCGATGCCAACGATCTGAACAAGTGGCTGTTCAACATCGATACCGTTGACAAGGTGCTGAAGCATCTGATGACCAACGGCATCAAGGTCGCCGCCGGTGATCGCCTGGGCAAGACGATCATCTTCGCCAAGAACAGCGCCCATGCCCGTTTCATCGTGGAACGGTTCGACATCAACTATCCCCATCTGAAGGGTAGCTTTGCCTCGCTGATCGACTACAGCGTCAGCTATGCTCAGAGCCTGATCGACGACTTCTCGGAGCCGGAGAAGGCGCCGCATATCGCCGTGTCGGTCGACATGCTGGACACCGGAATTGACGTGCCGGATGTGGTGAACCTCGTATTCTTCAAGATCGTCCGCTCCCGCACGAAGTTCTGGCAGATGGTCGGACGGGGAACGCGGCTGCGGCGCAACTTGTTCGGGCCGGGCGAGGACAAGCATGAATTCTTGATTTTCGACTACTGCCAGAACCTCGAATTCTTCGGGGAGAACCCTGATCGGGCCGAGCCCGGGGGCACGGCGCCCATAGGCGAACGCCTGTTTCGCGCGCGCTTGGAGCTGATAACGGAGCTTGAGCGGGCAGAACATAAGGGGGAACTCGGCCCGCGCCTGCGCGACCGGCTTCACGAGGAAGTCACCGGCATGAATGTCGATAACTTCATTGTTCGGCCTCATCGGCAGAATGTGGAGGCGTTTCAGGCGCGCGCGGCTTGGGATGAATTGGATGCCAATGCGCAGGAGGCACTCTCGACCCGTATCGCCGGTCTGCCCAGCGCCTTCCGGGATGATAACCTCCCGGCAAAGCAGTTCGATCTGCTGGTGCACGGAGCGCAGCTTTCCCTTCTGCGGGGCGAGGCTGCCTTTGCACGTGCGCAGACCCGAATCCGCGACGTAGCCTCATCGCTTGAGGCTCTGGGAAACATCCCCTTAGTGGCGAAGCAGCTGTCGTTGATCCTCGAGATCCAGACCGATGAGTTCTGGACTGACATCACCGTTGATCTTCTGGATGAGGTGCGCCGAAAGCTCCGCCTGCTGGTCGAACTGATCGAGCCAAAGACCCGCAAGCTGGTCATCACCGACTTCGAGGATGAAATCGGCGTTGGGAATGTGGTTACACTTCCGCAACTCGGCGCTGGCGTCGACAAGGCTCAGTTTCGCATGAAGGCCCGCCGCTTTGTCGAAAAGCACCGCGACCACATTGCCCTGATCAAGGTCCGCCGAGCCGATCAACTGACGCAGCAGGACCTCGACGAGCTTGAGAGGATGTTCGTGGAGGAAGACGTCGTGGACGCTGAGGCGTTGAATGACGCCACTGGCGGCGCTGGGCTTGGGGTGTTCCTTCGCTCGCTCACAGGCCTTGATCGCGCTGCCGCCAAGTCGCTCTTCAGCAGTTTTACCACCCAGAACGCGCTGAGCGCCAACCAAACTGAGTTCGTGAACCTGGTCATCGACAGCTTGACCGAAGCGGGCATCGTTGACCCTGCCCTGTTCTATGAGAGTCCTTTCACAGACCTCGACGACATGGGACTTGCTGGCGTCTTCGAGGACAAGCAAGCACAGGAATTGCTGGCAATTGTCCAACGCGCCAACGCCACGGCTGCGGCTGCATAATCTGGAGACCAAGAATGCGAAAGCCTGGCAGCGTCCGCGGCCTCGAAGCACTAGGACGTGAGCGCCTGTCGCGCCACTTCTTTATGCGGGATTTTCTCTACTCGTAGATCGGGAATTTCGTAAGGATCCCGAACATCCCCGATGACCCCGATCTCGCTCTTTTTACCGGCCGGAAGCTCGCGACGGAGCTCTTGGATCCTCTTGTTGAAACATTTGGTCCTATCGCCGTGCGATCGGCCTATCGTTCTCCCGAAGTCAATGGGTATGGCGCTGAACATGGCTTAGGTTGCGCCTCGAATGAATCCAATCGCGCCAGCCACATCTGGGACCAGCGCGACGCCGAGGGCCGGTGCGGAGCCTGCACGAGCGCTGTCATCCCCTGGTTCGCTGACCAATACGACAGCGGGCGTGATTGGCTTGACCTCGCGTGGTGGTTGTTTGATCACCTCGACTTCCACGCCATCACCTTCTTCCCAAACGAGCCGCATTCAATCTGACTTGGCGGGAGCAGCCTGAAAAGCGGATATCGTCGTGGATCGGATCGGCACGCAGGATCTACCGGCCGAGCGATGTGCTTCCGATGCAGGAGGCACGAATACAGAGATACCACAACTTCCCCCCCTTTCGCGCGATCAACTACCCGATGATACCTTCGACATGTCGGTGATCTTATCGGTCGCGTGTGGATTCCGCCTGCCCCACGGCCGCGGCGACGAGTTCCGTTCGTCCACATCCGCGCCCGAAGGGCCGCAGCCGCGCGACATCTACATCCCCGATCTCCACATCGACAGCGTCAAAGTGAAGGCCAAGAACTTCCGGTAAGCGGTTTAGTCGGGTGGCACACGCGTTCGATGCCCCAGGACCTTCCGGTGCATGCCGAGACCGGCATTCCCGCCAACGTTAGATAGCCAAGTCAGCGAAATGTATGCGCTCTTGCGCTGAAAGAGCCCGACAAAGCTGGGCTCCGGACGGCTGTCACACCGCTCCGGCCACCGCCTGCTCGTGGGATCGTCCCACGGCCGAGTTGATTAGCGCATGCTCTCCTCTCCCCAGCCAGCCGCTGATTGCAGCGCCAGACAACCGCCGAAGTTCTCCACCTCGTAGGACAATGACCTATCGCGGGCGCCGCTGCGCATCAGCCGCGGCGGTTCCGGCGCCTGCGTCACACCGTCGGTGCAGGACCGGCACGCATATTTGGGGCGGCGGGTGACGATGACGCGGAACTGTGCCGGCACGATATCCAGCCGCTCCGAGACATCTTCGCCGATGCAGTGCAGGCCGCCGCCGCAGGCACAGGTCGCCAAGGCGCAGCGGACCCGTGAGCGCGAGTACACGACGCCCGAGGCCATCGCGGTTCTGAAAGCCACGACCAACTACAACCCAAAAAATAACCGACAACCCGGCGAACCGGGAAAGCGCGCCGATCACGGCGGCGAAGAGATGGCTGCCGATCCTGTGCGCCTTCTGGGAGCAGATCACGGGCGCATCGAATGAAAGCGGGCTGGTTCCCGACGCCCTTCAGCACCGTGGTCCGCGCCCATCATCAGGCAGCGGGCGCAAAAGGGGGGACTCCGAGACAAGGTTTCGGCCGTTCGAGAGCGTCCGGTGGGAAGACGATCCACCGGATCGTTTTCTGGACCACCTTCCACTTCACAACCAAGATCCACCTCCGGGTCAACGGTGCAGGCCTCCCCCTGAGGTCGGATATTTCGCCGGGCGAGACGTCGGACCATCTGCGCTTCGATCTGGTAATGGACGACAACCTGCCGGAACCTTGCGTCCTGCTGGCCGATCGCGACCATGTCTCTGACAAGGTTCGCAAAACCATGGAGGTGCGCAACGTCGTGCCCGCGATACCCATGCGGAAGTCACGGAAACTGCGCGTGGCTGCCGACCGCAAGCCCTACCGGTTGCGGAACCTTGTCGAGCGGTGCTTCAACAAGCTCGAAAACGCCCGCCGCGTCGCCTACCCGCTACCACAAGACCGCAGAGAGCTTCCCGAGCTTCATCGACATCACCTCGAACCGCCTCTGAATCCGCCATTTGTCAACATGACCTAGCTGTTCTGTAGATCAAGATGATAGCGGATCAGGAGAGCTAGTCCCAAAGCGAAAAGGAACAGGCTCAAGCCGAACACATAGACGTAGCTGACATAATCGCCTGAGTAGCTGTGATAGAACGCTCTTCTCATTTGTCCAACCACGTGAACCAGCGGGTTCCACCAAATCCAGTCTTGATAGGGTTGTGGTATATCATCGAAGACAAAGAACACACATGACACGAGGAAAAGGGGGCGCATCAGTATTCCCCAAATCTGTTGCCATCCAGGAAAGGCAGAAAATAGAAAGCAATTCAAACAACCTATTGCAACAGACAGTCCAATGGCCATTGCCATTCCGATGACTACCATCCCGAATTGAGGATCAGTTCTTGTTTCGAAGAAGCTGAGCAATCCTATGAACACAATCGAGGAAACGATAGTTTGCGTGATTGTGTTGAAGATGATGCGTGCCAGCAAAGCGTCCATGAATGTAACGGCGGGGTACTTCAGCAAGGCGCTCGAATAGCTGATGGACCCGGAAACTTTACCAGAGATATCAAGATAAGCCATGAAAGGAACGACACCTGTGGCATAGAATATCGCAAAGTTGGTGCCCATCGGAGGCGCCCTGAAACCCATCGAGAAGATCAAGGTCAGAACCACGATACCGCCAACCGGCTCAGCGATCGTCCAGATGTATCCGCCAGCCACTCGGCTTTTGCTCGTCTGCATCTCTCTCAGGATCAGAGCGGCAATAGCACGAAAGGTTCCAAAACTGCGATGTTTCCCGACCTCCCTTAGCACCTTCTCTTGATCATTCTCGCGCCGCTGCGGGAGCGGTGCATGTCCCGGCGTTGGGAAGGGTGGTTGGATAAACTCGGTCATGACACCGCGCAGTGTTTCTGAATTCGCTCGCGCCTAGCAAGATATCTTTAAGGCAAAAGCAGCCGCCTTATGAACCAAAGTTCGGGATAGAGCAACTGCGGCCTGGATCTATGTTCGCCAAGCGACAAACGGGTCAACATGGACCTGTCCCGGTTTCGTTCCGGTCTTCTGAGAGCGATGTTCGCCAAGAAGGAGACTGGATATGGCAGCGACACACAGCGACGAGTTCAAGCGAGATGCGGTTCGCATCGCGCTCACCAGCGGTCTGACACGGCGCCAAGTCGCGTCGGATCTTGGAGTGGGACTTTCGACGCTGGGAAAATGGATTCGGGCGATTTCCGAAGAGGCCCGGGTTCCCGAACGGGATGCCGATCTTCTTCGCGAGAATGAACGGCTGCGCAAAGAGAACCGGATACTGCGGGAGGAGAGGGAGGTGCTAAGAAGGGCGGCTCAATTCTTCGCGGCTCGGAAGTCATGAGGTTTCGGTTCATTGCCAGCTATTGCGGCAGCCTCTCGCGCAGTCGGCTGTGCCGCTTGATGGGTGTCACGGATCGTGGGCTGCGGGCCTGGCGGCATCGGCCGCCATCGCAGCGACAGCGGCGCGACATGGTGATCCTGGCCCATATCCGCGACCAGCACCGCCTAAGCCTGGGCAGCTATGGCAGGCCGCGCATGACCGAGGAACTGAACGAGCTGGGCCTGCATGTCGGACAGCGTCGCATTGGTCGCCTGATGCGCCAGAACGGCATCCGGGTCGTCCGCAGCGAGCGGCGTTCAGGCGCACCACGGACAGCGATCACGCCTTCAACATCGCGCCGAACCTCCTGCGAGCCAGGACTTTTCGGCGAGCGGGCCGAACCAGAAGTGGGCCGGCGACATCACCTTCGTCTGGAGGCGTGAGGGCTGGGTTTATCTGGCGGTCATCATCGACCTGTTTTCAAGACGTGTTGTCGGATGGGCCATCAGCAACCGCATGAAGCAGGATCTGGCGATCAGGGCGCTGAACATGGCGATCGCGTTGCGCCGCGGGCCACCGGACTGCATTCACCACTCCGACCGCGGCTCGCAACACTGCGCCCACGACTACCAGAAGATCCTGCACAGTCATGGGTTCAAGGTATCGATGAGCGGCAAGGGCAACTGCTACGACGATTCGGCCGTCGAAAGCTTTTTCAAATCGCTGAAGGCCGAACTGGTCTGGCGCCGCGACTGGCACGCGCGGCGTGACGTCGAAATCGCCATCTTCGAATACATCAACGGCTTCCACAACCCGCCGAAAACACTCGGCCTTGAACTGGAAATCGCCCGTGGTCTTCGAACAGAGGGCCGCTTGACATGAGGACCTGACCGGAACGAAACCGGGACAGGTCCAGATTGAGTCCGGTCGTCGCCGCGTGCGTTTGAGTAGCGACGGCGCATGATCTGCTCCCTCTGCTGCCAGTGCGGGGCTAGGAGGGAGCACGGGCCTTCACATGACTGCATCAATCAGCCTGAACGCTCTCCGCCATTTCAAACGGCTTATCTTCGGCGCAGAGCCTGCCGATCTTCTCGGCCTGCGCCGCCCGCAGAACCTCCCGCTCCGTCTCCGGCACCCTGCCCGGCCAGCTTGGGCAGGGCATCAGCATGGCGGCTGCGAGTAGCTGGCGCAGGCTCAGGGCCAAAGACGCCGGGCTCCTTCAAGGAGATAGCCATCAAGCGGCGCATCGGCCCCTTCTCCTTCTTGCAACTCACGGTCCGGCGCGTCCCTGTCGTCCACGATGATTTGCAGCCGCTTAAGCGACTGTCGCTGGACCTCCGTCGCGGGCATACTCGACCAGCTGCGCCTCTGTCGCGACCAACCGGTCAGCCAGGCGGCAAGCCCGCTGCGTCTGCAACCATCAAAGCCGGCCAGCGACAGAAGCGATGCGCCGGCGCTGAGATAGCGGGTCAAAGGTTCCGCTCCGGCAGATCCACGGCTTAGCCTGCAAGCGTGTGAGTGCAGCCGTTGAGGAGCTGGATGCGTCCGTTGGTTAGAACCGAGTGGCAGGATGGGGCATGATGCGTGTGGTAGGGCATGACGAACATCACCGAGAGGAAGCCGAAGACCGCGCTGATGATCGCGCCGACCATCCGCAAGATCGTTGAATGTCGCCACGCCCGTTGATGTAGAGCCCCGCCATGTTCAAGGCTGCGATCCACGACAGCGGGATCGCGAGTGCGGCCTCGTCAAGCCCAGCCTCGATGAAGGCCCCGAAGCTGGGGGAGGACCCGAGCGTGTTGTCCGATACGGCCAGCGTCATCGCGAAGTCCAGGAGCGCGCAACTGGTAGCCCATTCAAGGCCCCGTCGTCCTGAAAAAGGACGTCCGACATTCGCATCATGTCGGCCTGCTGGAGTTGAATCCTTGCATGCGGCTCACCTGATGCTGATGAACTCAAGCGCGAATCATCTGCCGGTTGCGACCCGCCCCGGTCGGCTCCTCGATGATAACAGAAGGCTGGCGGTTTGCGATTGGTAGCCGGCGGTTGGTTTCGGGGCAAGCGCGTCGGGCGCGTAGCCATCATGTCGCGCAAGCGACCGGCGCGCCTCGAGCGGCGTCAGGTTGCCAAGCGACGATTACGACCTGACGGCGTCGTCGTCGTAGCGCCAGAGGGCGATCTTGCGGCGGGCATCATCCAGGGTGCCGAAGATCCCCTCGTTCAGCGGTTCGTCGCGCGGGCTGCCGTTGAACGGCTCGATGAAGGCTCTCGCCATGGTCCTCGGACCAGGCGGACATGTGGCTCGATGCTGCCACTTGCCGGGATCGATGTAGTGCCAGGCGACGCCGTTCTGTTTGGCCCACTTCAGGATAGCGCGCCGGGCCAACTCGGTCCCGTTGTCGCTGACGATACAGTCGGGCTTGCCGTAGATCCGCACCGGTGCATCCAACGCGCGGGCCACCCTGACGCCCCAGATGCCGGTGTCGGCGATCAGACACGGGTTCTCGCGGCAGCAGTCGTCGATCACCGCCAGGATCCGGAAGTTGCGCGGCGCCCCAAACGTGTCCGCCACGAAGTCCAGCGACCAACGGCTGGTTCGGCATCAGGGCCAGCGGCATCGGCGTGCATGCGCCTCGGGCATGCTTGCGGCCACGTCGGCGCCGGACCGACAGCCCTTCATCGCGATAGAGCCGATACAGCTTCTTCGGGTTCATCAGCATGCCCCTGCGTTCCAGCAGCAGTCCGATCCGCCGATAGCCGAGACCTGTGGCGCAGCGCCGCGATCTTCTGCATGGCCTTGCGGATCTCCGGGTTGCCGGGCGGCCGCTCGCGCCGCACCGTCTTCGGATCGACACCGACCAGGGTCGGCGCATGCCGCCGACGGCCCGGCGTTGCAAGATAGCATGATTCCGCATCGCGTCGAGCACAGCCTCCCGCCGCCTTTTCGATGTCGTCAGGGCTTTCTCAAGAGGTCATTCAGCACGATGTTGTCGAGCATCGCATCCGCCAGCAGACGCTTCAGCCTGCCGTTGTCGTCTTCAAGCGCCTTCAGCCTCCGGGCACCGGACATATCCATGCCGCCATACTTGGCTTTCGGCTTGCAGAAAGTCGCGGAGCTCAGCCCATGACGGCGACAGACCTCCGCCGTCGCCATTCCGGCTTCCTGCTCCTTGATCATGCCAATGATCTGCGCCTCGGCAAAGCGGCTTGTCCTCATGTCGCCTGCTCCTTCATGGCGAAGCGAACTCTACATTGGAGCGAGGGACCGAAGGGGGCAGGTCATCGGTTCTCGACGCGAACCCCTCGCCGATGACCCAGTGGCCGCTGATGGCATCGCCTGCCACTGTGACGCCTGGGAACAGGCGCACCACGGGTTCCGCCGGCCACGTCAGAGCCTTTACCGTCCACCGCGAGCAGATCCGAGGGCCGTGCAGGTTCAGCGGGCCTTTGCTGTCCCAGCCAACCTTGTGATACCGCCAAATCGCGCAGTGGGATTGCGGTGCCGGAGCGGTGCGCTTAGTTGAAATGGATGTAACAGCAGATCGCGAAAATCACCGGCCCCGTCCTGCTTCTCGATGACGTCGCACAGGGTCGGCTTCACCTGTCCGCGTTGTTCATCGGAAGACAGCAGGACGTCCCGCCGCCGATCGAAGCCTCGGGACGGCAGGTGCGGTGTCAGCGTATTGCAGAATTCCGGGATGCCGTCGTCTGGCGGGCGCGGTTCGATCTTCCTGCGGATCGCTCCTCGGCCTACGGCTGGGACGGTCAGGACTTCGAGGTCGCAGGCGACCTGACCGGCGACCTGCGGCTGGCCTACGTCTCGTGCAACGGCGAGGAAGTGGGCGACATGGAGCGCGAGGGTTCGGAGCGGAACGCCATGTGGGCGCGGCTGCGCGATCAGCACCGGCGCCAGCCTTTCGCGCTGATGCTGCATGGCGGCGACCAGGTCTATGCCGACGAGGTGACGCACGGACACGACCTCAGCGACGGCTGGCCCGACCGCGTTCCGGACGCACCCTCGCCCGAGGCGCTGGCCGGGCTGCGCGATCACCTGCGAGAGCGCTTCTTCGCACGCTATGCCGCCCTTTATGCCGCGCCCGAAATGGTTTGGCTGGCGGCGCGGGTGCCGTCGCTGATGCAATGGGACGACCACGATATCTGCGATGGCTGGGGATCCCTGCCCCAGCGACGCGCGAATTCGGCCGTCGGACGGACCCTCTTTGCGGTGGCGCGTGAGAGCTTCCTGATCTTCCAGCACGCCGCTACCGCGGACGATCTGCCGCCGCGCTTCACCGACCGGACCGGCGCGCATCTGGGCTGGAGCATCCGCGCGCCGGGCCTGCGGATCCTGGCGCCTGACTTGAGGTCGGAGCGGCAACGGAAGCGCATCATGGGCCCCGGCGGCTGGTCCATGATGGAGGCAGAGGCGCGACTTGATGCCCCCGGACACACGATGCTGCTCTCCAGCGTACCATTGCTGGGGCCGCGCATGTCGCTCCTCGAAGCGCTGATGCGCGTCATCCCGCGGATGCAGAAATACGAGGACGATCTGCGTGACCAGTGGCAGAGCCGCGCGCATCGTGACGAATGGCGGCGGATGCTGGCGATGGTGCGCGACATGGCGCAGCGGGATGGTCACGACGTGACGGCAATTTCGGGGGAGATCCACCTCGCCACGCGCGCGGTCATGGAGATCGGCCCGGGCCAGCACCTGCACCAGCTCGTGGCGTCGGGGATCGCGCACCGCGCGCCGCCGAAGGGGTGGGCGCGCTTCCTCGGTGCGCTGGCATCGTTGGGGGAACATCCCCTGCCGGGCCACCCGATCCGCATCCAGCCGCTGCCAGGCCAGAAGACGCGCTACACGGCTGAACGCAACTTCCTTGTGCTGGAGCGTTCTGCGGGAAATTGGGCCGCAGCGTGGCACCTGGAAGCCAGCGGCCCGACCGCCGCGCTGGCCTTGTCGAACTGACGTCGGCTGCCAAAGCCTGCTTTGGTGACGGCCCCTTTGCAGGGCCGACACTTGGACCTGATCGGGGAAGCAGGCCCGGCCTGCCCCACCCGACGCGTTCAGCCTGCCCGTTCGACCATCATGTGCTTTATCGAGGCGATGGCCTTGGCAGGATTCAGGCCCTTGGGGCAGGTGTTCGTGCAGTTCATGATGGTGTGGCAACGATAGAGCTTGAACGGGTCTTCCAGGCCGTCCAACCGTTCCCCCGTAGCCTCGTCGCGGCTGTCGATGATCCAGCGATAGGCGTGCAGCAGCGCCGCCGGGCCCAGATAGCGGTCGCCGTTCCACCAATAGCTGGGGCACGCGGTGGAACAAGAGGCGCACAGGATGCACTCGTAGAGCCCGTCCAGCTTCTTGCGGTCCTCGATCGACTGCTTCCACTCCTTGCCGGGCGTCGGCGACTTGGTCTGCAGATAGGGGTTCACCGACGCGTGCTGCGCGTAGAAATGCGTCAGGTCGGGGATCAGGTCCTTGACCACGGGCATGTGCGGCAGCGGATAGATGGCGACGTCGCCCTTGACCTCGTCGATGCCGAAGATGCAGGCCAGCCGGTTGCCGCCGTCGATGACCATCGCGCAGGACCCGCAGATCCCCTCGCGGCAGGACCGGCGGAAGGACAGGGTCGGGTCGATCTCGTTCTTGATCTTGATCAGCGCGTCCAGGACCATCGGGCCGCAGCGGTCGAGGTCGATGAAATACGTGTCGAGACGCGGGTTCTCACCGGTTTCGGGTTCCCACCGATAGATGGTGAACTTCTTGACGTTGGTCGCGCCCTCGGGCTTGGGCCAGGTCTTGCCAACCCGGATCTGGCTGTTCTTGGGCAGGGTGAACTGGACCATTGGGTAGCTCCTTTCAGAGAGTGCCTTCGGACGGCGCGTCGGCCGTGAACAGGTGTTGGGTGCGGGCAACAAGATCGGCGATCCTGCCACGAGCATGAGGATTGAGCGCCAAGGCATTCACCTGACGAAGAAATTCGGTCGACCCGCCGTTCAGCCGCTTCATCGCGGCATCTTCCAGCGGGGCCAGCGCGTCGATGCGCGCGGCCTCGATCCCGGCATGGGCCAGAAGCTGGCGTCCCGGCCGTTCCAGGTCTGTCTCCTCCTCGAGCCGGAGGCGCGTCACGCGGTCGGGCCCGAGGACGGCGCGCACCCGATCGACCAGGTCATCCCATTCGGGCAGGTCGGCGGTCGCCTCCATGAACTCCTCGAACGTGCCGGCATATCCGTCGGTGCGAACCGCCTGCGCCCAGACCGAGGGCCGCCACGACAGCATCTGCCGTGTATATAGGACGACGTCGCAGGAAAATCCGCGGGCCTGCGCGCTTTTGTCCAGGATCTTCAAGATCCGCGGCAGCGCGGGATAAAGCCGGGTCTCGCCACCATTGCCGGGCATCGCGCCCGCAAGGTTCTCGTGGCTGAGGATGACGGGCTGCGGGCCGTCGGGCACCGTGTCAAGAACGTCGTCGAAAGCCGCGCGCAATGCCTCGCGATCGTCCTTCTGACCCGACAGGCTCAGCGCAACAGCGGCGCGGCCCAAGGGGCGCATCGGGGTGCCTTCCTCGGGGGTGCGGACGATCAGGCAGTCGGCAAGCTCGGACGCGCGCAGCTTGAGGAACCGCTGGATCGAGGTGGTGCCGGTCTTCTGCACACCGACATGCAGGATCAGCCTGCGTCCTTCGGACATCATCACCACGCGCTGCTCCGCCAGTCGGGCTGGTCGGCCAGCGGTCGAGTCGGCGCCTGACCGGAACGTGCGACGACGCAGCGGGCGAAGACGTCCGACGGGTCACGCCGCATCAGGTAGTCGCCCCTGACCTCAAGCTCAATCCGGCCAAACCCTCGGGTTCCGCCGGATTCGCCGCCGACGCCCATCACGGCATGACCGCGTGGGCGTTCGGCCAGTCTGGCGTCGCGCAGGCAGCTCCGCTCGGCCTGGTCCACGGGGACCGGGCCGCAGGCTGTCAGCGCCGCAAGCAGCGGCATCAGGCCCAGCAGGGATGCCCGCGCGATCATGTCAGGCCGTGCGAGCCGCGGCGGCGATGCACTGCGTCGTGGCCGGACGCGAGACAATGGTCGCCACGCTGTCGGCCGCGCCCGATGCTCCGGCACGCGACATCTGGGCGATGTCGATCAGTTCCGCAGTGGTCGCGTTGTTGACGACGCAATCGGTATAGGGCGTGACGTTGGCGCCCGGCAGGCGCGACTGCATCTGCGTGTTGATCACGTTGCGGGCCACCTGGCGCGAGGCCGCGTCCAGCACCGTCGGCGTCGCGACCGGCGCGGTGGGAACGGCCGGCCCCGCAACGGGAACCGGGGCCACACAGCCGGCGAGGGTGGCGGCGGAAAGGCCGAAAGCGGCAATGAGGTTGAAGCGCATCAATAAACCCTTTTCTTCGGAGCAATCTTGTTCAGGTCGATTCCGCCTTCCCCTGCCGTCGTCAGCGGCTCGAGGTGGACGGGGCGATAGGCCAGTTTAACCTTGTTGCCCTCGACCCAAGCAAGCGAATGCTTGCGCCAGTTGGCGTCATCCCGCTCAGGATAATCCTCGTGCGCGTGGGCGCCGCGGCTTTCCTTGCGGGCCTCGGCCGCGACGATGGTCGTCAGGGCGTTCGGCATCAGGTTCGTCAGCTCCAACGTCTCCATCAAGTCGGTGTTCCAGATCATGCCGCGATCGGTCACCTTGATGTCGTCCATCTTCGCCGCGACGGCCTCCATCTTCTCAACACCCTCGGCCAGCGTCTTGTCGGTCCGGAAGACGGCCGCGTCGGCCTGCATCGTGCGCTGCATCTGATCGCGCAGTTCCGCCGTCGAGGTGCTGCCCGTTGCATGGCGCAGCCCATCGAAGCGATCCAGCGCCCGGTCAACCTCCGCATGGTTGATCGAAGGCACCGCACCTGCGCGGTCGATGACCGCCCCGGCGCGCAACGCCGCCGCCCGCCCGAAGACCACGAGGTCGATCAGCGAGTTCGACCCGAGGCGGTTCGCCCCATGAACGGATGCGCAGCCGGCCTCGCCCACGGCCATCAGGCCCGGGAAGATGGCGTCGGGATCGGCTTCCGTGGGTGCCAGGACCTCGCCCCAGTAGTTCGTCGGAATGCCGCCCATGTTGTAGTGGACGGTGGGAATGACCGGGATCGGCGCACGCGTCACGTCGACGCCGGCGAAGATCTTGGCACTTTCGCTGATGCCCGGCAGGCGTTCATGCAGCGTTTCCGGCGGCAGGTGCATCAGGTTCAGGAAGATGTGGTCCTTGTCGGGACCGACGCCGCGACCCTCGCGGATCTCCATCGTCATGCAGCGGCTGACGACGTCGCGGCTGGCCAGGTCCTTGTAAGTCGGCGCGTAACGCTCCATGAAGCGCTCGCCCTCGCTGTTGGTCAGGTAGCCGCCTTCGCCCCGTGCGCCTTCGGTGATCAGGCAGCCGGAACCATAGATGCCGGTCGGGTGGAACTGGACGAACTCCATGTCCTGCAGCGGCAGGCCCGCGCGGGCCACCATCCCGCCACCGTCACCGGTGCAGGTATGGGCACTGGTGGCGCTGAAATAGGCACGGCCATAGCCGCCCGTCGCCAGCACCACCATCTTGGCATTGAAGACGTGGATCGTGCCGTCATCCAGCTTCCAGCAGACGACGCCGGTGCAGCGGCCGTCAGTGATGATCAGGTCAAGGGCGAAGTATTCGATGAAAAACTCGGCGTTGTTCTTCAGCGATTGGCCATAGAGCGTGTGCAGGATGGCGTGGCCGGTCCGGTCGGCGGCGGCGCAGGTGCGCTGCACCGGGGGGCCTTCGCCGAACTCGGTCGTGTGGCCGCCGAAGGGGCGCTGGTAGATGCGCCCGTCCTCGGTCCGGCTGAAGGGCACGCCATAATGTTCCAGCTCGTAGACGGCCTTGGGCGCCTCGCGCGCCAGATATTCCATCGCATCCGTGTCGCCCAGCCAGTCCGACCCCTTCACGGTGTCGTACATGTGCCACTGCCAGTTGTCGGGCCCCATGTTGGACAGCGACGCGGCGATGCCTCCCTGTGCGGCGACGGTGTGGGACCGCGTCGGAAACACCTTCGTCACGCAGGCTGTGCGCAGCCCCTGTTCGGCCATGCCGAGCGTGGCGCGCAGTCCGGCGCCGCCGGCACCCACGACGACGACGTCATAATCATGAACTTCGGTTTGATATGCAGCCATGTCGTCCTCAGATCGCGATGATGGTGAAGGCCATCTTGGCCAGCGCAAAGATCGCGGCGGCGATGACGGCCCAGCCAAAGATGGTGGCGGCGATGACCGCCAGCTTGTTGGCCTCGCCGTGGACATAGTCGTCCAGCATGATCCGCGTGCCCTTGATGAAGTGGATCATCCCGACGATCACGAACAGCGCGGTGATGATGCCCGGGACGGGGCGGCCGAAATGGGCGATCACGCCCTCTTGCGGCAGGCCGATGGCCTGGCCCACGGCGATCAGGAACAACGGTGTCAGGATGACCAGCGCATAGCTGCTGACCGTCATGTGCCAGTGATGGCCGGTGCCCGAACGCGAGGAACCGAGGCCCGAGGCCGCCTTGCGGGGGGTGATATAGCGCATGATGCCCTCGCCTCAGCCGATGAAGAAGATGATCAGGCTCAGCAGCGTCAGCGCGACCGAGCCGATGATGATGATCCAGGAATTCCGCTTGGCGTTCTCGATCTCCAGGCCCATGCCGGCATCGTAGAACAGGTGGCGGATGCCCGACAGCGTGTGGAACCACAGGGCCCAGGCCGACCCGGTCAGAATGATGAAGCCCAGCCAGGACCGGACGATCCAGTCGGCGGCGGCAAATGCCTGCGGGCTGGAGACGGCGGCGACCAGCCACCACACCAGCAGCACGATCCCCGCGACCAGCGCATGCCCGGTGATCCGCGTCATGATCGAGGCGACGGCCGGGATCGGCAGGCGGTAGACCTGGAGATGGGGGGAAAGCGGCCGGTTACCCCGGTTCACATCGGCCATGTGCGGCCCTCCTTTGTCGGTTCAAGCAGTCCCGTCGAAGGCGCCCTCGGCTTGCTTGGGCTGGCCCGTCGGGCTGGCGATTGGTGCCGGTATTGGCGACTCTTGTGCCATCTGTCATCTGCAGATGCCACCCCACGAGCACAAATGCCGCGGAAATCCGCCTTTGTGATCACGGCGTCGACGCGTGTGATCACGGCGGTCGCAAGGCCGTCAGGTCGGCATCAGCGCCCAGATGTCCAGATCGAGAAGAACCTCGGGCAGGTACTTTCCGTCGGCGTCGCGCAGAGCGAACGCGCCGCTGTCGCCCGTGGTCGCGACCAGCCGCAGGCGGATCGCGCCGACACCGGGCGCGGTTGTCGAAGCCTTGTCCAGAACCTCTGACCAGGCGCGGACGGTGTCGCCGGCGAAGCAGGGGTTGGCATGGGCGCCGGCGTTCAACGCGACGATCATCTGCGCATTGGCAAGACCGTTGAAGGACAGCGTGCGCGCCAGGCTGATGACATGCCCGCCATAGATCAGCCGCCGCCCGTCAGGTCGCTGCGTCGCGTCGAAATGGACCTTTGCGGTGTTCTGCCACAGGCGGGTGGCCAGCATATGCTCGGCCTCTTCGACCGTGATGCCGTCGACGTGGTCGATCTTCTCGCCGATCTCGTAATCGCCCCAAATATGAGGTTCACCAGCAAGTTGAAGATCATAGCCCCGGAAGTTCAGGTCCTCTGGAACCACCAGGTCGGCCGGATCGACCACGGCGGCCAGATCGGGAACGACAGCTTCGGGCGCGGGGGCGTCGGGGTCGCGCTTGCGCACCATCACCCAGCGGACATAGTCCAGCACAACCTCGTCGACCTGGTTCAGGCCCCGTGTCCGGACCCAGACCACGCCCGACCGGCCGTTCGAGTTCTGCTTCAGCCCGATCACCGTCGATTCCGACCGCAGCGTGTCGCCTGGCCAGACCGGACGGTGCCACCGCCCCTCGGCATAGCCGAGATTGGCGATTGCGTTCAGGCTGATGTCCGGGACCGTCTTGCCGAAGACCGTGTGGAAGGCCAGCAGGTCGTCCATCGGACTGCCGTCCAGGCCGCATGAGATCGCGAATTCATCCGATGAATAGATCGCATGCCGCGCCGGATAGAGCGCGTGATAAAGCGCGCGCTCGCCTTCCGCCACCGTCCGCGGCACAGCGTGGCGAATGGTCTGGCCGACGCTGTAATCCTCGAAGAACCGACCCGGATTGTTCTTGCTCATTGCTGCCCCAGCTTCATGTCGGGATAATACTCCGCCTCGATGGTCTTGGTGACGGCCTGCGCCATGCGCATCACCCCCTTGACCGGGTCGTAGGCCATCGTGGCGCCGCCATGCAGCGACCACCCCTTCGACATCGCCTCGCTGACGCGATGACAGAATTGCGAGGTATCATCCTCGGTAATGCAGCGATAGATCTGGGGCATCAGGCTCCTCCGAAAGGCCAGGGTCCGATCCAGCCGTGGATCAGGCCGACGACGATCATGACGATGACGGCGCCGACGGCGGCCATTGCCTCCTTCCGGGCGGGAAAGGGTCCAGCAGGCCGCACCCAGGCCGAGGAGCGGTTGATCGCGATCATCTCGACAAGAACCCAGGCCAGCAGGCCGCCGAACAGCACGAAGGACGGCACGTCGCCGTTTACCAGCAGGTGCGCCACCGCCCAGAGCGAAAAGCCCCACAGCATGGGGTGCCGGGTGTATCGCGTGACCTTCGTCTTCATCCCGGCTGCAGCGAAAAGATAGAAGGCCACCAGCACCAGCAGGTTGTTGATGCCGACCAGCGCCGGGTTCCGCCCCCAGAAAAATGCGCCCTCCGCGCCCTGATAGCCGATGACCATCAGGATCACCGCCAACACCAGCAGGCCGGTCATCATCGCGCGGCTGCGGTCGCCCATGGCGGCGCGCTGCGCCGGCGCCAGCCGTTTGTAGAGATGCGCGGCCCACCACAGAGCGACACCAAGGATCAGGATCAGCATCTGGCTTTCCTTTGTTGCTGGACGATTTGCGGCGCAGACTGCCCTTATTGCGTCAGGGCCGCAATCGCCTGCGCGCGGTCCAACGTCAGCCGGGCGGTCGCCGCATGCAGGTTTTCGACGATCCTGCCGTCCACCACGGCGACGCCGCGACCCTCGGCCTTGGCCCGGTCGAAGGCGTCCAGCTGCCTGCGGGCCAAATCGACCTCGGCATCGGTGGGCGCGAAGACGGCGTTCGCGGCCTCCAGCTGCGCCGGGTGGATCAGCGTCTTGCCGTCGAAGCCCATGTCGCGGCCCTGCTCGCATTCCGCGCGCAACCCGTCCTCGTCCCTGAAGGCGTTGAAGACGCCGTCCACGATCACCCTGCGATGCGCCCGCGCCGCCAGGATGCACAAGCCAAGCCCTGCCATCATCGGCAACCGGTCGGACCGGGTCCGGCTTCCCAACTCCTTCGCCAGGTCGTTCGTGCCCATCACCATCCCTCGCAGGCGTGGATGGGCCGCGATCGCCGCCGCGTTCAGCATCCCCAGGGGCGTCTCCATCATCGCCCAGAGAGGCGTGTCGGGCAGGATCTCGGCCACCCGGTCCAGGTCCTGCGGCCCGTCTACCTTCGGCACAAGCACCGCGTCGGCGGCCAGCCCGGCGCAGGCCTTTGCGTCGTCGCGGCCCCATTCCGTGGCAAACGCGTTGATCCTGACGATTCGGGCGCGGGCGCCATAGTCTTGCGCCAGCGCCCCGGCCAGCGACTGCCGGGCATGTGCCTTGGCATCGGGCGCAACCGCATCCTCCAGGTCAAAGATGATCGCGTCCGCGGGCAGGTCCCGCGCCTTTTCCATCGCGCGGACATTGGCGGCGGGAATATAGAGAACGGATCGATAGGGGCGGGCCATAACACCTCCGGGTAACAATATTGCGCGAACCTGCCGCGGCGCGGCAGAAATGGCAAGGGCTTTGTTGCCGCACTGCGGCATCACCCGGCCAGCGCCTGCCACACCAGACGCAGCGACACCAGAAGCAGCCCCCAGGTGATAACGGTATAGAACACCTGGGGCCGGATCACCCGGACCAGCCGCAGGCCCACCCAGACCGAGAGCAGCGACACCGGCATCAGCACCGCCGCGGTGATCAGGTTGGCGGCAGACAGCTGGCCCAGCAACGCATAGGGCACCAGCTTGACCCAATTGCCGATGGCAAAGAACCAGGTCGTCGTTCCCGCGAAGATCAGCGGCGACAGGCGCAGGGGTTGCGCATAGACCTGCCACAGCGGCGCCCCCGAATGGCTGACGAAGCTGGTATAGCCCGCAAGCCCGCCCCAGAAGCTGCCGGCGCCTGCGGACGGCGCCCGTGGCGTGGCGTCCAGCCGGGGCCGGATCAGCGCGTTCAGGGCAAAGCCCAACCCGATGACGCCCACGATCCCCGTCACGCCCCGGACCGGCACGATGCTGGCGGTCGCCCACCCGACGCAGATCCCGACCAGCGCCCCCGGCAGCGTCGTCGCCAGCACCTTTCGGTCGAAGTCGCGCCGGAACGCGATCAGCCCCCCGACGTCCGAGATGACATAGACCGGCAGCAGCAGACCGGCCGCCTGCACCGGCGACATGACCAGCGACATCAGCGGAACCGAGATGATGCCAACCATCGACAACCCACCCTTGGCCAATCCGACCGCGACGGCAGCGATGACGGCAAGTGCCCAGCCCGCGGGCGAGAGATCCAGCATGCGGTCCTCCGTTGCATGGCATGCAGAGCAGTGCCCTGCCGCCCGGTTGTTGACAAGTCGTCGCAACCCGGCGGCCGCGGCCCGCGCAGATGCCTTGCGATTTCGTGCGCAAGCGCTTAACCCTCGCGCAACATTCCACCATGTATCGGAGGTTACCCATGGCCCGACCCAAGATCGCACTCATCGGTGCAGGGCAGATCGGCGGCACGCTGGCTCATCTGGCGGCGATGAAGGAACTGGGCGATGTCGTCCTGTTCGACATCTCGGAAGGCACGCCGCAGGGCAAGGCCCTGGACATTGCCGAGTCGGGTCCGTCCGAAGGCTTCGATGCCCGCATGAAGGGCACCAACGACTATGCCGACATCGCCGGCGCCGACGTCTGCATCGTCACCGCCGGCGTGCCGCGCAAGCCGGGCATGAGCCGCGACGACCTCTTGGGCATCAACCTCAAGGTCATGAAAGCCGTGGGCGAGGGAATCGCCGCACACGCGCCGGACGCCTTCGTGATCTGCATCACCAACCCGCTGGACGCGATGGTCTGGGCGCTGCGCGAATTCAGCGGCTTGCCCCACAACAAGGTCTGCGGCATGGCCGGCGTGCTGGACTCGGCCCGCTTCCGTCACTTCCTGTCGCTGGAATTCGACGTGTCCATGAAGGACGTGACCGCCTTCGTCCTGGGCGGCCATGGCGACACGATGGTGCCGCTGACCCGCTATTCGACCGTCGGCGGCATCCCCCTGCCCGACCTGGTCAAGATGGGCTGGACCACCCAGGACAAGCTGGACGCCATCGTGCAGCGCACCCGTGACGGCGGCGCCGAGATCGTCGGCCTGCTGAAGACCGGCTCGGCCTTCTACGCCCCCGCCACCAGCGCCATCGAGATGGCCGAGGCCTATCTGAAGGACCAGAAGCGCGTCCTTCCCTGCGCCGCGCATGTGGATGGACCCTACGGCCTGAAGGGCATGTATGTCGGCGTGCCGACCGTGATCGGCGCCGGCGGGGTCGAGCGGGTCATCGACATCAAGCTGGACCGTGACGAGCAGGCGATGTTCGACAAGTCGGTCGACGCCGTGAAGGGCTTGGTCGAAGCCTGCAAGGGCATCGAGAGCAGCCTGGCCTGATGGGGGCTTGAGACGGATCCGGCGGCGCGCCATCATCGGCGCGCCGTTTCCATGTCGCGAGGGTCCATGCGCCATCTGCTGTTTGCCCTGACGCTGTTGGCCACACCGGCGGCGGCTGAAGATCCCGGCGACCTGATGGCACGGGAAGGCCTTGCAGGCGCCTCGGCCGCCCTGGAGCAGACGCAACAGACGGCGGATCGCGACATGGCGCTTGCGGCGGTGCGGTTCCTGTCGGGGATCGAGGCCGCCTATCAGGCGCGCTGGCTGATCGGCGCCACGGACCCGCTGTTGCCGCTGCCGGTACTGGGTGCCAGCCTGCCGCCGAACCCCCAACCGCAGCCGATGTCGGCCTCGTTCCTGAACAAGATGATGGAGGATCTGGCGGCATCCATGCAGGCCACCCGCGACGCCCTTCCGGATGGCGACGCGTCTCTGGTCCTCGACCTGCGCACGCTATGGCTGGACGTGGACGGCAACCGCCAGCGCGGCCCGGCCGAGGATCTGGCGCAGCTCGGCGGCCTGCCGCTGCCCGAGGGACCGGCGGTCGTCCGCTTCGACAGCGCCGACCTGCACTGGCTGCGCGGCTATACGCATCTTGTCGAAGGGCTGGCGACGCTGACGCTGGCCTTCGA
This sequence comes from Paracoccus beibuensis, assembly GCF_026162625.1. Taxonomy (GTDB): domain Bacteria; phylum Pseudomonadota; class Alphaproteobacteria; order Rhodobacterales; family Rhodobacteraceae; genus Paracoccus; species Paracoccus beibuensis. The sequence goes on from NZ_JAOTBD010000009.1 coordinate 22,456, forward strand.
TCCTCAGCCGGCACTGGCGCAGCGGATCGAACTGGAAAAGGCGCTGGCGCTGCAGTTTGCGGAACCGCCCGGCCAGATGGCCCGCGCGCCGAACATGGATGCCGAAGCCCGCGCATTTGGTCCGCTTGTCGACAGGGTGGCCGTTCTTGTCCAGACCCTCCGCCAGCAGCCCGACCCGCAGCTGACGCAGGCGGCGGGCCAGCATCTGCGGCAGATGGTGACGGCCAATCGCGACTTCTGGGCCGTCGTGGCGACCGAAACCGACAACGACCGCGAGTGGATCCCCAACGACGCGCAAGAGGCCGCGCTTGGGTTCGACCTGCCGCCCGGCACGGCAGACATGTGGCTGGCCATTCTCGACGAAGTCGACCAGGCGCTGGCGGGCCGGATGCTGATCCCCTTCTGGCGCTTTGCCCCCGGCCACGGCGTCGACCTGTCATTGTGGCTGGAAGATCCGCGGCCGGTCGAGCTGGCGGACTGGGTGCAGGGCACCGCCGCCCTGCCCTATGCCCGTCCGGGGCTGACGGTCGGGCGAGACAACTGGGACCGGTTTCTGTCCAGCTTTGGGGCGCGCGCAGGCCTCTATATGCTGCTTCTGAACTGAGGCAACGCTCGAATCAATTGCCTGCGCTACCGGCGCGATCCTTCGTGATCACGGCGTTTCAGCCTGTGATCACAATCGGCGGCATCCTGCCTGTTTTCGGCATTTTACAGGGATTTCGTTTCAGTGGCCTCCGCTGTCGTGCCACAAGGTCCCAAATCTGTCGAACCGAACGAGGGGGTCGAGATGAACATCCATGAATACCAGGCCAAGGCGCTGCTGCGTCAGTACGGCGCGCCCGTCAGCGAGGGCCGCATCGTGATGAAGGCCGACGAGGCCAAAACCTGCGCCAGCGAGATGGACGGCCCGCTGTGGGTCGTGAAGGCCCAGATCCACGCCGGCGGCCGCGGCAAGGGCAGCTTCAAGGAGGCCGAAGCCGGCGAGAAGGGCGGCGTCCGCCTGGCCAAGTCGGTCGAGGAAGCCGAGGAACTGACCCGCCAGATGCTGGGCCGCACCCTGGTCACGCACCAGACCGGACCCGCCGGCAAGCAGGTCAACCGCATCTATATCGAGGACGGCAGCGACATCGCGCGCGAACTGTATCTGGCGCTGCTGGTCGATCGGCAAACCTCGCGCGTCAGCTTCGTCGCCTCGACCGAGGGCGGCATGGACATCGAGGAAGTGGCCGAGCACACGCCCGAGAAGATCGTCAGCTTCTCGGTCGATCCGGCCTCGGGCCTTTCGGACTTCCACGGCCGCCGCGTGGCCTTTGCCCTGGGGCTGGAAGGTAGCCAGGTCAAGCAGTGCGTCGCCCTGGTGAAGAACCTGTATCGCATGTTCATCGAGAAGGACATGGAGATGCTGGAGATCAACCCGCTGATCGTGACGCCGGAAGGCCAGATCAAGTGCCTGGACGCAAAGATGGGCTTCGACAACAACGCGCTGTACCGTCAGGCCGACATCATGGCGCTTCGTGACGAGACCGAGGAAGACAGCAAGGAGTTGGCCGCCTCGAAGTTCGACCTGAACTACATCGCGCTGGACGGCGAGATCGGCTGCATGGTCAACGGCGCGGGGCTTGCCATGGCGACCATGGACATCATCAAGCTGTTCGGCGCCGAGCCCGCCAACTTCCTGGACGTCGGCGGTGGCGCGACGAAGGAGAAAGTGACCGAGGCGTTCAAGATCATCACCTCGGACCAGAACGTCAAAGGCATCCTGGTCAACATCTTCGGCGGCATCATGCGCTGCGACATCATCGCGGAAGGCATCATCGCCGCCGTGAAGGAGGTCGGCCTGCAGGTTCCGCTGGTCGTGCGCCTGGAAGGCACGAACGTGGAACTGGGCAAGGAGATCATCGCCAAGTCCGGCCTGAACGTGATCGCCGCCGACGACCTGTCGGACGCCGCGCAGAAGATCGTCAAGGCCGTCAAGGGCTGATCCATCCGGGCGCGCGTCTGGCGCGCCCTCCTCTGGAACATCGCGGCGCAAGGGCACCGCTTACGCAAGGAGGCCATGATGGCCGTTCTCGTCGACAAGAATACCAAAGTCATCTGCCAGGGGATCACCGGGTCCCAAGGCACTTTCCACACCGAGCAGGCGATCGCTTACGGCACACAGATGGTCGGCGGCGTGACCCCGGGCAAGGGTGGGTCCGAGCATCTGGGCCTGCCAGTCTACAACTCGGTCCACGAGGCCGTGGCCAAGACCGGTGCGACCGCATCCGCGATCTATGTGCCGCCCCCGTTTGCGGCGGATTCGATCCTGGAAGCCATCGACGCGCAGGTGCCGCTGATCGTCTGCATCACCGAGGGCATTCCGGTTCTGGACATGATGCGCGTCAAGCGCGCCCTGCAGGGCAGCCAGTCGCGCCTGATTGGCCCGAACTGTCCCGGCATCATGACGCCGGACGAGTGCAAGATCGGCATCATGCCGGGCAGTATCTTCCGTCGTGGCTCGGTGGGCGTCGTGTCGCGTTCGGGCACCCTGACCTACGAGGCGGTCAAGCAGACGTCCGACGTGGGCCTGGGCCAATCCAGCGCGGTCGGCATCGGCGGCGATCCGATCAAGGGCATGGAGCATATCGACGTGCTGCAGATGTTCCTGGACGATCCCGAGACCGAATCGATCATCATGATCGGCGAGATCGGCGGATCGGCCGAGGAAGAGGCTGCCGAGTTCCTGGCCGAGCAGAAGCGCAAGGGCATCTGGAAGCCGACCGCCGGCTTCATCGCGGGCCGCACGGCGCCTCCGGGCCGCCGCATGGGCCATGCCGGCGCGATCGTGTCGGGCGGCAAGGGCGACGCGGAATCCAAGATCGAGGCCATGAAGAAGGCCGGGATCGTCGTCGCCGACAGCCCGGCGGGCTTGGGCGAAGCAGTTCTGAAGGCGATCAAGGGCTGATGATTTGACACCCCGCCTCCGGGACACCAAGTATCGGGGGCGGATCGACAAGAAGGGAAGGACCGTGCAATTGCAGGACCATCGCGCCAGGACGGCCGGATCGACACCTCTCGTCGGACGCCTGGTCTCGTTCTGCGCGCTGCTGGGAATGGCCGCCTGCGGCGATCGCATGACCACGGACATTCTTCCCGGCGGCGTTCCGGCACGGACCAACCTGCACGAGGCGAGCAGCCTTCCGCCGGATGCGGTCAGGACCGTCTCCCGCAGGGACTTCGGCTGGCGGGTGATCTACCACCCTTCAGCCGCCCCGCCCCATGCCGAAAGCCGGGCGGCGGTCGCCCTCTGCGGCCTCGAGCGACGCGCGCCGCTGCGTATTCAGCAACAGCCGCGACTTGACCCCACCACCGATCCCGGCGCCCGCATCTTCGACATCTACTGCGCCTAACATTTCCATTTTGCCCTGAACGGGGACCAGCCATGACCGACCAGCCAAAGAACTCAGAATTCCACGATTCCTCGTTCCTGCAGGGCCACAACGCAGCCTATGTGGAACAGCTCTATGGCCAGTGGGCCAAGGACCCGGCTGCGGTCGATCAGGCATGGGGCGCGTTCTTCCGCGACCTGGGCGACGACAACGGCGACGCCGTCCGCGAGGCCGAGGGCGCCAGCTGGAAGCGCGCAGACTGGCCGCCGGTCCCGCAGGACGAAACGACCGCCGCGCTGACCGGCGAATGGCCGGCCTCGTCCAGGGGCGCGGCCGATGCGGCCATCAAGAAGATCGCCGCAAAGGCCGAGGAAAAGGGCGTCACGCTGTCGACCGACCAGATGCGCCAGGCGGTTCTGGACAGCATCCGCGCGCTGATGCTGATCCGCGCCTTCCGCATCCGCGGCCATCTGCATGCGAACCTGGACCCCCTGGGCCTGCGCGACGTTCCAGACCACGGTGAACTGAAGCCCGAGACTTATGGCTTCGGTCCGGGCGACATGGACCGCCCGATCTTCATCGACAACGTGCTGGGCCTGGAGATCGCGTCGATCCGCCAGATCTGCGACCTGATGACCCGCACGTATTGCGGCACGTTTGCACTGCAGTACATGCACATCTCGAACCCCGAGGAAGCCGCCTGGCTGAAGGAGCGGATCGAGGGCTATGGCAAGGAGATCGCGTTTACCCGCGAAGGCCGCCGCGCCATCCTGAACAAGCTGGTCGAGGCCGAGGGCTTCGAGAAGTTCCTGCACGTCAAGTACATGGGCACCAAGCGCTTCGGCCTTGACGGCGGCGAGGCGCTGATCCCCGCGATGGAACAGATCATCAAGCGCGGCGGCGCGCTAGGCGTCAAGGAGATCGTGTTCGGCATGCCCCACCGGGGCCGCCTGTCGGTGCTGGCCAACGTGTTGTCGAAACCCTACCGCGCGATCTTCCACGAATTCCAGGGCGGCAGCTTCAAACCCGAGGACGTGGACGGCTCGGGCGACGTGAAATACCACTTGGGCGCCAGCTCGGACCGCGAGTTCGACGGCAACAAGGTGCACCTGTCGCTGACCGCGAACCCCAGCCACCTTGAGGCCGTGAACCCGGTCGTGCTGGGCAAGGCGCGCGCCAAGGGCGACCAGCTGGGCGACCTGACGGACCGCACCTCGGTCCTGCCGATCCTGCTGCATGGCGACGCGGCCTTTGCGGGTCAGGGCGTCGTGGCGGAATGCCTGCAGCTGTCGGGCATCCGCGGCCATCGCACGGGCGGCTGCATCCATATCGTGGTGAACAACCAGATCGGCTTTACCACCGCGCCGCATTTCAGCCGCACCTCGCCCTACCCGACCGACATCGCGCTGATGGTCGAGGCGCCGATCTTCCACGTGAACGGCGACGACCCCGAGGCCGTGGTGCATGCCGCCCGCGTGGCCATCGAGTTCCGCCAGAAGTTCCGCAAGGACGTGGTTCTGGACATCATCTGCTATCGCCGCTTCGGTCACAACGAAGGCGACGAGCCGATGTTCACGAACCCGGCGATGTACACCAAGATCAAGTCGCAGAAGACCACGCTGCAGCTTTACACCGACCGGCTGGTCCGCGACGGCCTGATCCCCGAGGGCGAGATCGAGGACATGAAGGCTGCCTTCCAGGCGCACCTGAACGAAGAGTTCGAGATCGGCAAGAGCTACAAGCCGAACAAGGCTGACTGGCTGGACGGAAAGTGGTCGGGGCTGGAGCGCGAGGGCACCGACTATGTCGCCGGTGAAACCGGCATCTCGCCGGAGGTGATGACCCAAGTCGGCCGCGCGCTGACGACTGCGCCTGACGGGCTGACCCTGCACAAGACCGTGGGCCGCCTTCTGGAAGCCAAGAAGCAGATGTTCGAGACCGGCGAGGGCTTTGACTGGGCCACGGCCGAGGCGCTGGCTTTCGGCTCGCTGGTGACCGAGGGGCACGGCGTGCGCCTGTCGGGGCAGGACAGCACCCGCGGCACGTTCAGCCAGCGGCATTCGGCCTTCATCGACCAGAAGTCCGAGGACCGGTACTATCCGCTGAACAACATTGCGGAAGGTCAGGCCCGCTACGAGGTCATCGACTCGATGCTGTCGGAATATGCGGTGCTGGGCTTCGAGTACGGCTATTCGCTGGCCGAGCCGAACAACCTGGTGATGTGGGAAGCCCAGTTCGGCGACTTCGCCAACGGCGCGCAGATCATGTTCGACCAGTTCATCTCGTCTGGCGAGAAGAAATGGCTGCGGATGTCCGGCCTCGTGATGCTGCTGCCCCACGGCTTCGAGGGCCAAGGCCCGGAACACAGCTCGGCCCGGCTCGAGCGGTTCCTGCAGGGCTGCGCCGAGGACAACTGGATCGTCGCGAACTGCACCACGCCTGCGAACTATTTCCACATCCTCCGCCGCCAGATCCACCGTGGCTTCCGCAAACCGCTGGTCCTGATGACGCCGAAGTCGCTGCTGCGCCACCCATTGGCCGTCAGCCGCGCCGAGGAGTTCCAGACCGGATCGACCTTCCACCGGGTTCTGTGGGACGACGCACAGCGTGGCACCTCGTCCACTGAACTGGTGGCGGATGACAAGATCAAGCGCGTCGTGATCTGCTCGGGCAAGGTCTATTACGACCTGCTGAAGGCGCGTGATGAGGCGAAGATCAACGACGTCTACCTGCTGCGGCTTGAACAGTTCTATCCGTTCCCCGCGCAGGCGATGGTCAAGGAACTGGGTCGCTTCAAGCAGGCCGAGGTGGTCTGGTGCCAGGAAGAGCCCAAGAACCAGGGCGGCTGGACCTTTGTCGAGCCTTACATGGAGTGGGTGCTGGAGCGGCTTGGCGCCAAGCATCCGCGCGCCCGCTATGCCGGGCGCAACGCTGCGGCGTCGGTCGCGACCGGCTTGGCGTCACGGCACAAGGCCGAACAAGAGGCGCTGGTCGCCGAAGCACTGAACCTTGAAGGATGATCAGATGACCACCGAAGTCCGCGTGCCCACCTTGGGCGAATCCGTCACCGAGGCCACGATCGCCACCTGGTTCAAGAAGCCCGGCGACCGGGTCGAGGTCGACGAGATGCTGTGCGAGCTGGAAACCGACAAGGTCACCGTCGAGGTCCCCAGCCCCGCCGCCGGCACCCTGGCCGAGATCGTCGCCGCCGAGGGCGAGACGGTCGGCCCCGACGCATTGCTGGCGCAAATCAGCGAAGGCGGGGCCGCGGCGGCCCAGCCCAAGGCAGACAAACCCAAGGCCGAAGCCCCGGCCCAAGACACTGAGGGACAACAGAAGATGAGCGGTAAATCCGTGGACGTGATGGTTCCGGCCCTGGGCGAAAGCGTGACCGAGGCCACCGTCGCCACCTGGTTCAAGAAACCGGGCGACCAGGTCGCCGTCGACGAGATGCTGTGCGAGTTGGAAACCGACAAGGTCTCGGTCGAGGTTCCCGCCCCCGTCGCAGGCGTCCTGGCCGAGATTCTGGTCGAGGAAGGCGCCACCGTCGATGCCAAGGCCCGTCTTGCGATCATCACCGAGGGTGCGGCGGGTGCCACGCCCGCAACGCGCAAGGCCCAGGACACCGTTCTGGAGAACGCCGGCCCCGAGGAGCCCAAGCTGCGCGACGTCGAGGACGCGCCCTCGGCCAAGAAAGCGATGGCGGAACAGGGCGTCAGCCGCGACCAGGTCCAGGGATCGGGCCGCGACGGGCGCATCATGAAGGAGGACGTGGCCCGTGCCGCCAGCGCGCCGAGGCCCGCCGCCCCCGCGCAGGCGCCGCGCGCGCCGTCTTCGGCCAGCGATGCCGGCCGCGAGGAGCGGGTCAAGATGACCCGCCTGCGCCAGACCATCGCGCGTCGCCTGAAGGACGCCCAGAACAGCGCCGCGATGCTGACGACCTATAACGAGGCCGACATGTCCGGCGTCATGCAGCTTCGCAGCGAATACAAGGACGCGTTCGAGAAGAAGCACAAGGTCAAGCTGGGCTTCATGTCCTTCTTCGTCAAAGCCTGCTGCCACGCGCTGAAGGAAGTCCCCGAGGTCAACGCCGAGATCGACGGCACCGACGTCGTCTACAAGAACTTCGTCCACATGGGCGTGGCCGTCGGCACGCCCTCGGGTCTGGTGGTCCCGGTCGTGCGCGACGCCGACCAGAAGTCCTTTGCGGCGATCGAAAAGGAGATCGGCGAACTGGGCGCCAAGGGCCGCGACGGCAAGCTGTCGATGGCCGAGATGCAGGGCGGCACCTTCACCATCTCGAACGGCGGGGTCTATGGCTCGCTGATGTCGTCGCCAATCCTGAACCCTCCGCAGTCGGGCATCCTGGGCATGCACAAGATCCAGGAGCGTCCGGTTGTCGTAGGCGGTCAGATCGTCATCCGTCCGATGATGTACCTGGCCCTGTCCTATGACCATCGGATCGTCGACGGCAAGGGCGCGGTCACCTTCCTGGTCCGCGTCAAGGAGGCGCTGGAGGATCCGCGACGCCTGCTGATGGATCTCTGATCAAGAAGCGGGCGCTCGCCGGTGGCGCGCGCCCCGACCCGCGCGCCCGTCTGCCTCAGGCGGATCGGGCGCATCCGGAAAGCAGGATGGATATGATCGGCGCGCCTTGACGGGCACTTGCGAAACCGGCCCCCCAGGCGGCAAGTTGAGCGTATTTGGCAGGAGTGTTCCATGCAGTTGATCGTCCGCTATACCGCCTCCGACCCAGCCCGCTTCCGCGCCGCCTTCGATGCGGATGCCGAGGATCGGGGCCGCAACGGCCTGTCGCTTCTTCAGCTTTGGCGCGAAGGCGACGGCCATGCCTGGGCGCTTTTCCAGGTCAACGACGCAGAGGCTGCGCGAGACTATCTGCAGACGGGGGCCAAGATCTTCGAGTCCCAAGCCGGCGTGACCGCGTCGCAGGCGCATTTCGTGGAGACCGCATGATGACGACCGAGCTGACCGTCCTTGCCCTGGCGGTGATCCTGCAGGGATTGCAGTTCGTGCTGTTCTCGGTCCTGGCGAACCTGCAGGTTGGGCCGAAGGTCGCCATGGGGCCGCGCGACAACGCGCCGACCCTGAAGGGCCAGGCCGGTCGCGCCCAACGTGCGCTGAGCAACCACTTCGAGGGGCTGGTCCTCTTCACCGCTGCTGTCCTGGTGGTGACGCTGGGGGAACAGGCGACCGGTTTCACCGCGACCTGCGCCTGGATCTATCTGATCGCCCGCGTGATATATCTGCCAGCCTATCTGCTGGGCTGGGTGCCGTGGCGGTCGGTCATCTGGGCGATAGGCTTTGCCGCCACCATGCTCATGATCCTGGCGAGCCTGTTATAGGCGGCCGAAACACATATCGCTTGCGGGTTCCTGACACCGGTCTGGCGGCCCGCCTGACAAAAGGAAAGAAACATGTATGACCTCATCGTGATCGGCGCCGGCCCCGGCGGCTATGTCTGCGCCATCCGGGCGGCACAGCTGGGCCTCAAGGTCGCCTGTGTCGAATCGCGCGAGACCCTGGGCGGCACCTGCCTGAACGTCGGCTGCATCCCGTCGAAGGCGCTGCTGCACGGCACGCACATGCTGCACGAGGCGCACGAGAACTTCGAGAAGATGGGCCTGATGGGCGCGCATGTCGAAGTCGACTGGACGAAGATGCAGGGCTACAAGGCCGAAACGGTCGCGGGTAACACCAAGGGCATCGAGTTCCTGTTCAAGAAGAACAAGGTCGAGTGGATCAAGGGCTGGGCGACGATCGAAGCCCCCGGCCGCGTGAAGGTCGGCGACACGGTCCACGAGGCAAAGAACATCGTCATCGCCACGGGCTCGGTCCCCCAGGGCCTGCGCGGGGTCGAGGTCGACAATGCCGGCGGAGTCATCGTGGATTCGACCGGCGCGCTGGCGCTGCCGAAGATCCCCAAGTCGATGGTCGTCATCGGCGCGGGCGTGATCGGACTGGAGCTGGGTTCGGTCTATGCCCGCCTTGGCGCAGACGTGACGGTTCTGGAATACCTGGACGTGATCACCCCCGGCATGGACGGCGAGGTGCAGAAGCAGTTCCAGAAGATGCTGACGAAGCAGGGGCTGAAGTTCACCCTCGGCGCCGCCGTCAAGTCGGCCGAGGTGCAGAATGGCACCGCCAAGATCACCTATGCGCTGAAGAAGGACGACAGCGAACAGGTGGTCGAGGCCGATTGCGTCCTGGTCGCCACCGGCCGCCGCCCACATGTGGACGGTCTGGGCCTCGAAGCGCTTGGCGTCGAGGAGACCGACCGCGGCTTCGTCAAGATCGACGACCACTGGTCCACCAACGTCAAGGGCATCTATGCCATCGGCGACGCGGTGCCTGGCCCGATGCTGGCCCACAAGGCCGAGGATGAGGGCATGGCCGTCGCCGACATCATCGCCGGCAAGCATGGCCACGTGAACTACGGCGTCATCCCCGGCGTCATCTACACGACGCCTGAAGTCGCCAGCGTCGGCCTGACCGAGGAAGCTGCCAAGGAAGGCGGCCGCAAGGTCAAGGTCGGCAAGTTCCCCTTCATGGGCAATGCCCGTGCGAAGGCGCAGTTCCTGGGCGAAGGCTTCGTCAAGCTGATCGTGGATGCGCAGACCGACCGTATCCTGGGCTGCCACATCATCGGCCCGTCGGCCGGCGACCTGATCCACGAGGTCTGCGTCGCGATGGAGTTCGGCGCCGCGGCCGAGGATCTGGCCCTGACGTGCCACGCGCATCCCACCGTTTCGGAAGCCGTGCGCGAAGCGGCACTGGCCTGCGGCACCGGCGCAATCCATGTCTGACCTGCACCCGATGGCGGATTGGGGCCGTCGCGGACTGCTGCTGTCGGTTCTTGCTCTCGCCGCTTGCGGCGGGGGACGATCGCGCGGACGCGACCAGCTGACCGGATCAGGGCTCTACCCGAACGAGACGCCTTATATCCGGCAGCGCATCAACTTCTGGTCACGCCACTACGGCGTGCCCAGTTCTCTGGTGCAACGCGTCGTCCTGCGAGAGTCGAGCCATCGGCCCGAGGCCCGCAACGGCAGCTACCACGGCCTGATGCAGATCGCGCCGCAGACGGCGCGGACGATGGGCTATCGAGGCCCGGATCGCGGTCTTCTGGATGCCGACACGAACCTGCGCTATGGCGTCAAGTATCTGCGCGGCGCTTGGCTTGTCGCAGAAGGCGACGCTGACCGCGCAGTCATGTGGTATTCCCGCGGCTATTACTACGAGGCCAAGCGCAAGGGGCTGCTGAAGAAAACCGGGCTGCGCGGTTAGACCGTTCAGCCCCCCGCGATGATGCGGACATAGTTCCGCGTCTCGCGATAGGGCGGGATGCCGCCATATTTCTGCACCGCGCCCGGACCGGCGTTATAGGCCGCCAAGGCGAGCGTCCAGTTGCCGAACTGGTTGTACATCATCCGGAGATAGCGCGCCCCGCCGTTGAGGTTTTGGACGGGATCGCTTGGGTTGACACCCAGCTTGGCCGCCGTTCCCGGCATCAACTGCGCCAGGCCCATCGCGCCCTTATGGGACCGCGCATTCGGGTTCCAGCCCGACTCCTGCTGCACCAGCCTCAGAAACAGGTCCTCGGGGATGCCGTGGCGCTGTGCGGCCTGGCGGGCATGGGGCAGATATTCGCTGCGCCGACCGGTATAGCGCGGGATGGTCGGCGTCACGTCGAGCGCGACGGCACCCTCGCGGCCACCGGGACGCAGGCGTGCCGACTGCTGGTACTGGGTCGCCAAGCGCGAATCCATCAGGCGGGTCTGGCGTGCAAACTGCTCTGCCCGGGACTTCGACGAGCTGCCCGAGAGGCGAAGCCCCTCTGCCGATGCCGGCAGCGCAACCGCCACCAACGCCATCGCACAGACTGCCGCTTTCAGGGAATGGCCGATCCGCATATTCTCCGCCCTCGTTCTTTGTCAGCTTCGGCTTTGCCGTTTTCCCGAGACTATACATGAAATGGCCCCTGCCGCCAGTCGTTGGATCGGCGTCGATCCCGCAGCCGGTGCCGTGCGCGGCTTTACGCCCGGTGCTCCGGGGCGGGAACGGCTTGCAGCCCTGGCCCGCCCTGCGCTAGACCAGCGTGAAACACATCACTCGAGGATTCCCGTCATGGCAGGCAGCGTCAACAAGGTCATTCTGATCGGCAATCTGGGCCGCGACCCCGAGATCCGCAGCTTCCAGAATGGCGGCAAGGTTGCCAACCTGCGCATCGCGACGTCCGAGACCTGGAAGGACCGCAACACCGGTGAACGCCGCGAACGGACCGAGTGGCACACCGTGTCCATCATGTCCGAAGGGCTCGTGGGTGTGGTGGAGCGTTTCCTCAAGAAGGGCAGCAAGGTCTATATCGAGGGGCAGCTCGAGACCCGCAAGTGGCAGGACCAGTCCGGCCAGGACCGCTATTCGACCGAGGTCGTGCTGCGCGGCCTGAACGGCACGCTGCAGATGCTGGACGGCCGGGGCGAGGGCGGCGGCAACGGTGGCGGCGGGATGAGCGGCGGCTATGACGACTACAACTCACGGGGAGGTTCGGCCGGCGGTGCCACGGCTGGCAGCCGCCCCGACTACGACGATGAGATCCCGTTCTAAAGTCGATCTCTCGATGGTCTGGAACCTTTTCTCCGCGAGGAACCTACTCGAAGGGTTGATCTGAACGGCAAATAGAATTCGGTGTTGCGGCCTGTGGCCACGGCCCGCCTAAACATCGTTCTCGTTGATCGAACAGTCGTCATACCCCGATCCGAGATGGACCGAAGTGCGCCTCCCCCTTGCCGCGTCAAGCGACGTCTTGATCGCGGCGGTGTCGGGTGCGTTGAGGCGGTTCGTGGCGGCAATGCCGGCCTGTATCCGGGTGTCGCAACATGATCATCATCGAAGCTGTTCGGGCCGCAGGTCCGGCTGCAACTTGTCTTGAGAGGCCGCAGACCGGCCGGCATTTCCAGAAATTCCGGCTTGCGTCACCTGTAACGCGCGGACCGCGTCGCAAGCGTCGCTGCATGATAATCCTATCGCCAGGCGCGCTCGATGTGGCGGACAGTCATGCCCGCGTCGGCGCTTGATGATGCCAACCTGTCATAATGCGGTGGGCGCTGGACCCTCTTGGCCTTCCGGAGAACCGTAATCCGTGTTTGCGGCGCACCTTCTTTCAGCTTGATGCTTGAAGTTCCAAGGCAGCAGTTTGTCGATTTCTGCCTGTGGGTGACCGGCGGCCACGGCTTCCAAGGTCGCCTTGAGATAGGCGGAGGGTTCGACGCTGTTTATCTTTGCGGTGGCAATCAGTGAGGCTCTACGCGTCCAGGATCGACCGCCCTCTGCCCGCATAGTCGGGATGGTCGCCGATGGTGAAGGGGCGACCGGAGCCGCCCCGACGTTGGTTACTTCTTGTCGTCAGCCTTGCGGGGATTGGTGACCGCTTCCTTGTCATCAGTCTTCCCAACCACCTCGTAGCGGCCTTCCCAGCCCTTCGGCTCTTCCTTGTGGACCTGTCCCGGTTTCGTTCCGGTCTTCTGAGAGCGATGTTCGCCAAGAAAGAGACTGGATATGGCAGCGACACACAGCGACGAGTTCAAGCGGGATGCGGTTCGCATCGCGCTCACCAGCGGTCTGACACGGCGCCAAGTCGCGTCGGATCGTGGAGTGGGACTTTCGACGCTGGGAAAATGGATTCGGGCGATTTCCGAAGAGGCTTGGGTTCCCGAACGGGATGCCGATCTTCTTCGCGAGAATGAACGGCTGTCCCCCGGCACCTTCGCCGCGGCCTCAGCCATCGCAACGGCTACCGCTCTTGTCGCTCGCTTCTGGGCGCAGCGAACCCTAGAGGGCCGAGACATGTGCAGCAAGCGCACCACCAAGACGGTCGCAGCGGGTGCTGCTGCCGTCATCGCCCCGGCCACTCCGTTCATCGCGGGCTGGGAGGGCAAACGCACTACGCGTACCAGGACATCGTCGGCGTCTGGACGATCCGCTACGGTAGCACGGCCGGAGTGCGCCCTGGCGACTATAAAACCGACGCCGAGTGCGAGGCACTGCTGCGGCAGGAGGTTGGGGAGTTCTGAGGTCGGATAGATGCCTGCGTCGCCGATCGCGTGCCGGTCAGCGTGCAGGCCAGTAGGCGAAGGGCTCGACGCCGTTGATCTTGCAGGTTCCGATCAGTGACCCGATGCGGCCTCACGCGACCCCGTGCCGCCGCGCAACGGTGTTCACGGTCACGCCCGGCATCAGCGTCTCCGCCACGATCCGCGCCTTCACCTCATCCGGCCACTTCCGGTTCCGACGGCCGCGGCCGCCAGCCGGGAGAAGCTCCAATGCAGACTCCATGGAGAAACTCCGTCCCAACAATAAGCACAGTCCAATGAATCGATCAGGATGCCGCGCGGAAGGTGGGGGCAGAGAACGCTTACCTACGTTCGGCAGTCGGTTCCCGATGCTCTGGCGAAGCTGTCGCCTGATCTCCAAGTCCTGACAGATCTTACCGAGCGAAGCTGCAGCAGACCTCAGAGAATCAGTTACGTGAGGCTATGGCAGCAACTCGGGCGATGGCTGCGCAATGAGGTGCCGGAAGCCGCGCTACGTTCGGCCGAGGTGGCGGCGGTAGCATCAAATTAAACGAAGCTGCCGGTGGCCGGGTACCAATTCCAGAACCTCGGCCACCTCGATGTCTTTCGTGAGGCCACCGCCAGACAGCTTCTGGACCTCTACGACTCTGCAACGCAGAGAGTCCGAAGCTGATAGAGCAACATCTCCATTGGCAACCTTCATAGAAAATTCGTCGTCGGTGACGGTTGCTGTGAAGTGTTTCTCGCCCCCATCGCTAAAACGCCAGACGTAGCCATCTCTGAAGAGAGCCGTGACGAGTTTCAGCCAAGCAATCCGCCCTGACCTGATTTCTTCTGGTGCATCATCGATCAGCTCTGGAACGTTCAGGGATGGAAGATCTGCCTTCTTAAGCACCACGTCTCTGTCAGGGCCATCGGTGAAGCGCACTTGATTTAGACCCTCAATCCGCTCGAGCTTCTTCCCAAAATCTTCAACAGAGCGCCGGGTGTCTGTGTCCTGCAGGAGAATCATTGTCCGGTTATCAACGGTGATCGATTGATCACCGAGGACAATGGTTGTCGTATCGTTGAAGTTTTCCTCTAATCGTTCAGGACGCCGCCCCCGCAGCCAGCGCAGGGCAACCAACAGTCCACCACCAAGTGCGCCAACGTTTAGAAGGAGATCAGTCAGGCCTTTAGCGTTAGCGATCCGGTCTTCAGAGGTGACTACATGCTCAATGAGGTCGCTCACCGCAGAGAAGAACGAGACGTCGATATCAAGGATTGCGTCAAAGCTTCCTTCAGCAGTCGCTTTGACCTTCAGCCGAGCGTCCGCGCGCTTGCCGTTCACGGCCTTGTTAGCGCTTCTCACGATGCTGCCCAATGCCAGCAGGGCCGGCGCCAAATCAGCAACATCTATTTCATGCTCGGTGAATGCGGATCCGTCAAAAATGAAACGGAAGGTCTGCTCGCTCATCTGCCATCTGCTTTGATGCTTTGTGCCCTGCTTAGGACATCTTGCGGTGACATGTCTTGGAGAAGAGGCTCCGTGGCACCGCGGATATCCGATCAGGAAGCGAGCCCATTGCCTGAGTGTTCCCGCCCCGTTCTCACGTACAGGAGAAGGCATCGCCATGCCGATCACATATTATCACCTCCGCTGCATCTGCGGCTACGAAGGACACGCTGCGCTTTCGCGGTGGCTGCACTGGGACGAGTTGCGCATGAGGGCAGCCTGCCGGCAGTGCCGATGCCGGCAGGTGAACGACCTCATTATGATGCCAGGACCGGACGGAGAGAAGATGTGGTCGCGGGCGGTGCCGCGTGATCTGACGGTGATTGAGGTCTAACTGGGTTTTACATCGGTCGATGTCAGCCATTGATCTGGTAAACGGGATCATCGGCTGGTTCTACCGCACAGGCCTTCGAAAGCGTTGGAATAAGGCAGCCACTTATCACGCCCCAAGCGCTGAAGGAAAGAAGCGAGAACATCCTTCGGGTTTTTCTTCGGGACTCTTTGGGAGATTGCGGCTGAAAACGGTCTAAGTTGGCCGTATGTTCTCAATTCAGCAAAACCTGCTGGCTGGTACTCGCTGCCGACAAAGCAGTGAGAACTAACGGTTTTTCAGTGATCGGCTGGAGCGGGTGAAGGGAATCGAACCCTCGTCGTAAGCTTGGGAAGCTTCTGCTCTACCATTGAGCTACACCCGCACAGGAATCGCGTAGCGCACGCCGTGGGCAGCGTCAACCCTCAGCGCAGGCCCATATCCGAAAGCGCCGCCGCGATCGCCGGAGGCAGCGGCTCCTCGAGGGCACGGCCCTGCGGAAGGTCATGGGGCGCATCGGCCGGCGCAAGATAGCGCCAGCCTTGGAACGGGCGGCGCGGAACGGCAGCGACACGCACAAGATCACGGTCGAGTAGCAAGCCGCAGCGGCGGATGCCATCGTCGCCCTCGACGGGCTCCAGCGCAAGGATACGCTGTCGCGCCATCATGACGCCTTTGAACACCCAGAAGATCGATCCGCCGGCCAGCAGCTCGCCTTCCCGCTTTGGCCACATGCGCGTGACGTGGCGGGCCGGGTTCACCCCGAACCGCTGCGCCTGCCAGGCAGCCAGATCGGCAGGCTCCTCGGCACCCACGCAGAGCTTCATCATGTGCAATTTCGGCGTCATGCGGCTGACCTAGTATCCCCTTGCCGGCTTCTCAAGATCCCGCTGTGTCGCACGGGCAGCATACAACGCAAAAGGCCGCGTCCGAAGACGCGGCCCCGTTTTCCAGCCCGGCCGGATCAGAGTTCGTCGAGCGCCTCGACGGCCTTTTCCAGCTCTTCCTTGGTCACGGTCTTTTCTTCGACCTTCGCCTGTTCGGCGATCAGGTCGACCACCTTGTCCTCGAAGATCGGCGCGCGCAGCTGCTGCTGTGCGGCCTGGTTCTGCTGGATGAACTCGAAGAACTGGCGCTCCTGGCCCGGATACTGGCGCGCGGCGCGCAGCACGGCTTGGGTCATCTCCTGGTCGGTGACGGTCACTTCGGCCTTCTGGCCGATCTCGGCCAGCAGCAGGCCAAGGCGCACCCGACGCTCGGCCAGGGACTTGTGCTCCTCCGTCGGCTCGATCGAGCCGTGGTTGTGGTCGTGGACCTCGGGGTTTTCCTCGTGCCACAGCTGGTGGGCAATCTGCGATGCCTCGGCCTCGACCAGCGAAGCCGGCAGATCGAACTTGACCTTCTGGTCCAGCTGGTCCAGCAGCGACCGCTTCATCACGGCGCGGGCAGCGCCGGCATATTCGGCCTCCAGACGCTCGGTGATCTGCTTCTTCAAGGCTTCAAGGTCCTCGGCGCCGAACTTCTTGGCCAGCTCGTCGTCGATCTCGGCCTCTTTCGGGGCCTTCACGGCCTTGACCTTGCATTCGAAGGTCGCGTCCTTGCCGGCCAGGTGCGGGGCGCCGTACTCCTCGGGGAACTTGACCTCGACCTTCAGTTCGTCATCGGCCTTGGCACCGACCAGCTGATCCTCGAAGCCGGGGATGAAGCTGTTCGAGCCCAGGACCAGCGGATAGTCCTCGGCCTCGCCGCCCTCGAACGCCTCGCCATCGACGAAGCCCTTGAAGTCGATCACGACCTGGTCGTCGTCCTTGGCCTTGCTGCCCTTGCGGCGATCCTCGAACGACTGCGACGATTTCGCCAGATTCTGCAGCGCCTCGGTGACGGCGGCTTCCTCGGCCGGAACGGTCAGCTTTTCCAGCGACAGGCTGGTCAGGTCGACCTCGGGGATGGCGGGCAGCGTCTCGTAGGAGACGTTGACCACGACGTCGTCGCCTTCCTTCCAGGTCTCGCCGTTCTCCATCTCGACCTTGGGCTGGGTGGCCGGACGATCGCCCGAGGTCTCCAGGTGGTCGCGCAGCGCCGTGTCGATGCTGTCCTGCATGGCTTCGCCCAGGATGCGCTGGCCGAACTGCTTCTTCAGCATGGCCATCGGCACCTTGCCCTTGCGGAAGCCCTTCATCTCGACTTCGGGCTGCGCCTCTTTCAGCTTGGCGTCGACGGCGGCGGCCAGGTCCGCGGCGGGCAGCGTAAACTGATACCCGCGCTTCAGACCGTCGTTCTGCGTTTCCTTGACCTGCATCTTACCCTCGTAGAAAGAAGGGCCACCGATCAGCGGCGGCCTGTAAATTTGCGCCGTTCTAGTCATGTGCAGCCTTGCCTGCAAGCAGATTGCCGCGGCAGCGCTGGAACATCGTCGCCGGCCTGCGCTATGCTGCCGGCCCAAGGATCAGGAGAGATGGATGACCGCGCCGCTGGATGCCCCCGAACCCCGACTGACCTCGCTGGCCCATGGCGGCGGCTGCGGCTGCAAGATCGCGCCCGGCGTCCTGTCGAGCCTGCTGCGCGGCAGCGCCGCCCTGCCAGTCCCGCCCGAACTGCTGGTGGGGATCGAGACATCCGACGATGCGGCCGTCTACAGGCTGAACGACTATCAGGCGCTGGTCGCGACGACCGACTTCTTCATGCCGGTGGTGGATGACCCGTTCGATTTCGGCCGCATTGCGGCGACGAACGCGATCAGCGACGTCTATGCCATGGGCGCCACGCCCATCCTGGCGCTGGCGGTGGTCGGAATGCCGATCAACGCGATCTCGCATGACACCATCGCCCGCATCCTGGACGGCGGCGCCTCGATCTGTGCCGAGGCGGGAATTCCCATCGCGGGCGGCCACACCATCGACTCGGTCGAGCCGATCTATGGCCTGGTCGCGCTTGGGCTGGTGGATCCGGCGCGACTGAAGCGCAACGCGGACGCGCGGCCCGGCGACCTGCTGGTCCTGGGCAAGCCGCTTGGCGTGGGCGTTCTGTCGGCAGCGCTGAAGAAGGGCAAGCTGCCGCCCGAAGGCTATGCCCGCATGATCGACGTCACCACGCGGCTGAACCGTCCCGGTCCCGCCCTTGCCGCGATCGACGGCTTGCACGCGATGACCGACGTCACCGGTTTCGGACTTGGCGGCCATGCACTTGAAATGGCGCGCGGGTCCGGCTGCGACCTGCTGATCGACTGGCAGGCGGTGCCCAAGCTGGCGGGGATCGAGGCGCTGATCGCCGATGGCCATGTCACCGGCGCATCAAGCCGCAACTGGGCCAGCTATGGTGACGGCGTCACCCTGCCCGACGGCTTCGCCGATGGCGCCCGCGCGCTGCTGACCGATCCGCAGACCAGCGGCGGCCTGCTGGTCGCCTGCGCGCCCGAAGCCCTGGCCGACGTCCAGGCCGCCTTTGCCAGCCACGGCTTCGACGGGGCGGCCGTGATCGGAGAAGTCGGCGCCGCAACCGCCGCGCCGCGCGTTGTCCTGCGCTAGAACCTCAGCCCGAAGCTGATTTCGGCCCCTTCGGACCCGATGCCGAAGCTGGCCGCACCGAACCCGATCCCGATCAGCGCGCCGCTGAGCGCCTGATCGGGCGTGTGTTCGCCCGCATGAACGCGGCTGACGGCGGTCAGGCCCGCAGCGCCATAGGCCGCCGCGCCCAATCCCGGATCGTCGCGCCAGCACTTCCCGGCCAAGTCGGCCGCCCCGAAACCCGCGGCGGCGGAATGCCCGGATGGAAAGCCACGCCCTTCTCCGGACGGGCGCTGACCCAAGGGCGTCCCGTCGAAGATCGCCTTCAGCCCCAGCACCACGGCCGCCTGAACAACGCCACGGAGCGCGAAATCCTCGAACCGGTCCTGGTCCGCCGCGCAGACCGCAGCAGCCAGCGGAAGGCCGTATTTCATCGTTGCCCCGAAGCGCTCGAACGTGTCGGCACCGGCAGGCGCGGTCACACCAGCGGACAGCACCGCCGACAGCAGGATGCCGCGCATCGGCTATTGCTGCAGCGTCTGGATGTAATCGGCCAGCGCGACAAGCCGCGCGGGTGTCGCCACCCGCTGCCCAGAACCGTCGTCATACATGACCACCGGCCCTTCGCGCAGCGCCTCGAAGATGGGCATGTGCGATTCGCTTCGACCCATCGTATAGCCGACGAGCTGCCCCATCACGCGGGTCTTGGGAAAAATGCCGCGGTTCTGGGATGCAAGCATCGTCAGATCCGCCGGCGCCGGCTGCATGCCGACCGCTGCCGGCCCGTTGCCCCGCCCGGACGGTCCGTGGCAGGACGCGCAATACGTCGCATAATCCGCCACCGCACCAGTTGGCTGCGGTTCTGGCGCACAGGCCGCCACCAGCCCCGCCAGCCCCAGCCCTGTCATTCCTGCCACGATCACTGCCCGCATTGCTGGCCCCTTGGGTTGCTTGTCGGCGCAGGATGCACCGCGGCACCGACAGGCGCAACGATCAGCCGACGCTTGCCAGCCGCACCACGCGGTCCATCCGATCCGCCAAGGCGTGGTTGTGCGTCGCGATCAGGGCCGAAAGCCCCGTCTCACGCACCAGCGACACCAGCACGTCGAAGACCCGGTCCGATGTCTCGGGGTCCAGGTTTCCCGTCGGTTCGTCCGCCAGCAGCAGCGAGGGGGCGTTGGCAAGCGCCCGGCAGAATGCCACCCGCTGCTGTTCACCGCCCGACATCTGCGCCGGGCGATGATCCGCGCGATGCGACAGCCCGACGCGGCCCAGCAGGTCGGCGGCCCGCGCCTGCGCATCGCGCGCCGCGACACCATCGGCCAGCTGCGGCAGGACGATGTTCTCAGCCGCGCTGAACTCGGGCAGAAGGTGGTGGAACTGGTAGACGAAGCCAAGCTCTCGCCGCCGCGCCTGGGTGCGGGCGCGGTCCGGCAAGCCGGTCATGTCGCGGCCCGACAACCAGACGCGCCCCTCGTCCGGCGCGTCCAGAAGGCCCGCGATGTGCAGAAGCGTCGACTTGCCGGCACCAGACGGTGCGACCAGCGCCACGACCTCTCCGCGCCGCACGTCAAGGTTCAGCCCGGACAGCACCCGCACGGGCGCTGGCCCGGCGCGGTCATAGGTCTTGCCGACGCCCTCCAGCCGCAACACGTCATTCATAGCGAAGGGCCTCCACCGGGTTCATCCGCGCGGCACGGCGCGCGGGGAAGATCGTGACGATGAAAGACAGCGTCAGCGACAGCGCCACCGCGCGAAAGATGTCCCAGGCCCGCAGATCGGCAGGCAGACGATAGATGCCGCGCACCTCGGGCTGCCAGACACCGCCGCCGGTCAGCGCGTTCAGCGCCGCCATGATGCTGTCGACGTTCAGCGCCAGCAGGACGCCCAGGGCCACGCCCGCCAGCGTCCCGATGATGCCGGTGAACGCGCCGCACAGGAAGAACACCCGCAGGACGGAGCCTTCCGTCAGCCCCATCGTCCGCAGGATGCCGATGTCGCGGCCCTTGTTCTTGACCAGCATGATCAATCCGCTGGTGATGTTCATCGATGCGATCAGCACCAGCACCGACAGGATCACGAACATCACGTCGTCCTCCATGTCCAGCGCCGACAGGAACGCGCCGGAACTGTCGCGCCAGGTCCAGACCTGCGCGCCCTCGCCTGCGGCGCGCATCAGGGGCAGCGTCCAGTCGTCGACGCGCTCGGGGTCGTCGACGAAAACCTCGATCTCGTCGACGACGCCCTCGCGGTTGAAATAGCTCTGCGCTTCGGCCAGCGGCATGTAGATCCGCGTCCGGTCAATGTCATAGCGCCCTGCGCTGAAGATATAGGTGACCTCGTAGGCGTTGACGCGCGGGGTTGTCCCGAAGGCCGTGCGCGCCCCTTCCGGTGCGATCAGCCGGATGCGGTCGCCCACGGTCACGCCGAGTTCGCGCGCGATGCCCGACCCGATGGCGATGCCCTGGCCGAACCGCGCCAAGTCCCCCTGCGAGGTCTCGGGGTTCACGATCCGCGGCATCGCCTCCAGGTCCGCCTGCGTCACGCCAAAGACCTCGGCCACGTTCGACGCGTCGTTGGCGCTGGCCATGACCTGGCCCTTGACCACCGCCGCCGTGCCGGTGACGCCCGGAACCTCGGCCAGGCGCGCGGCCATCGCCTCGTGGTCCCGGATGCGGCCGGGCACGACATAGACATCGTCGGTGAACTCGTTCGTGATGCGCTCGGGCGACAGATAGACGGTGGTGTGGGCGTTCGCGCCCAGGATCGTGTCCACGAATTCGGCCCGGAACCCCGCCCGGACCGCCAGCGTGGCGATCAGCGCCATCACGCCCAACGCGATGCCGATCAGGCTGATCCAGGTCATGACGCTGACCCCGCCCTCGGCACGCCGCGCCCGCAGATAGCGCCAGGCGATCATCAGTTCGAAACGCGAAAAGGGTCCGGCCATGGTTCAAGCCCTTGATAATTCCGCGCGGACCCTGACGCCCCGCCCGCCGAAGATCAACCCGACATTGCCGTGACCGCGTTTGCACGACGACCCATCTTGCGGCGTCAGCGCCCGGGTGCCACATAGCGACCCATGCCCAAAGGAACATCCGCCTTCACCTGCACCGCCTGCGGCGCCGCCCATAAGAAGTGGGCTGGGCGCTGCGATGCCTGCGGCGCCTGGAACACCATCATCGAGGAAGCGCCCCTGTCGCAGGGCCCGGGCCGCGGCCTCGGGGCCGCCAAGGGGCGCGCCGTGCCGCTCTCCGGCCTCTCGACCAGCGAACCACCTCCGCCGCGCAGCCTCTCGGGGATGGAGGAACTGGACCGCGTCCTTGGCGGAGGCCTGGTCCCGGGCTCGGCCCTTCTGGTCGGCGGCGATCCGGGGATTGGCAAGTCCACGCTGCTGCTGCAGGCTGCGGCGGCTTTTTCCCGCCGCGACCTGAACGCGATCTATTTCTCGGGCGAGGAAGCCAGTGCCCAGGTCCGGATGCGCGCGCAGCGGCTTGGCCTGGGCGATGCGCCGATGCGGCTGGGGGCCGAGACCAACCTGCGCGACATCCTGACGACGCTGGACGCCGAGCGTCCCGATGTCGCGGTCATCGACTCGATCCAGACGCTGTGGTCCGATACAGTCGAGGCCGCGCCGGGCAGCGTGGCGCAGGTCCGTGCCGCCGCCCATGAACTTGTGACCTTTGCCAAGTCCCGCGGTGTCGCGGTGATCCTGGTCGGCCATGTCACCAAGGAAGGCCAAATCGCCGGCCCCCGCGTGGTCGAACACATGGTCGACACCGTGCTTTACTTCGAGGGCGAGCGCGGTCACCAGTTCCGCATCCTGCGCAGCGTCAAGAACCGCTTCGGTCCGTCCGGAGAGATCGGCGTCTTCGAGATGACCGGCGCGGGCCTGGCCGAGGTGTCGAACCCTTCGGCCCTGTTCCTGTCCGAGCGCGGCCAGCCCATCGCCGGCAGCGCCGTCTTTGCCGGGATCGAGGGGACGCGGCCCGTCCTGACCGAGGTGCAGGCCCTTGTGGCGCCGTCGACGCTGGCCAGCCCCCGCCGGACGGTGGTGGGTTTGGACAGCGGGCGGGTCAGCACCATCCTGGCCGTCCTCGAGGCGCGCTGCGGCATCCCCTTCGCGGGCCTCGACGTGTTCCTGAACGTGGCAGGCGGCATGAAGGTCGCGGAACCCGCCGCCGACCTTGCCATCGCGGGGGCGCTTCTGTCGGCCCGAGAGGACAACCCCCTGCCGCCAGAGGCCGTGCTTTTCGGCGAAATCAGCCTGTCGGGCGCGCTTCGCCCTGTCGCTCAGGCGGAAAACAGGTTGAAAGAGGCGCAGAAACTTGGTTTTTCACAGGCGATATTGCCCGACGCTTCCAAGGTCGAGGGCCAGGCCGGCATGTCTCTGCGGCGCATCACCGACCTGACGGGATTCGTGGGTGAGGTTTTCGGCGCCGGCTGAGCCGCCTGAAATGCAAGAAGAACCGGCGCGAGGGGCGTTTGATGGACGGATTTACGATTATCGATGCGGTGGTGGCGGCGGTCATCATCCTGTCGGCAATACTGGCCTGGTCGCGGGGGTTCGTGCGCGAATCGCTGGCCATCCTGGGCTGGATCGCGGCGGCTATCCTGGCCTTCCTGTTCGCGCCCGCCGTGCGGCCGATGATCGCCCAGTTGCCGGTCCTGGACCGCTTCATGGGCGACAGCTGCGAACTTGCGACCATCGCGGGCTTTGCCGTGGTCTTCGCGCTGGCGCTGGTGGTCTTCTCGATCATCACGCCGCTGTTTTCCTCGGTCGTGCAGCGATCTGCGCTCGGCGGGGTCGACCAGGGGATGGGCTTCATCTTCGGCGTGGCGCGCGGCATCCTTCTGGTCGCGATCGCCTTCATCGTTTATGACCGCGTCATGACGAGCCAGCAGGTTGCGATGGTCGAGAACTCGCGCTCGGCACAGGTGTTCGAACGGATGCGCGTCCAGATGGACGAACAGATCCCCGCCGACGCGCCGGGCTGGATCGTCAGCCGGTACGAGCAGATGGTCCGCGCCTGCACCGCGACCGGCACGGCCGTCACCCCGGACGCGCCCGCCAACTGAGCCGCGCGGAAACCCCGATACGACAGGACCGTGACGAAAAACGCCCCCGCAGCCGCTGCGGGGGCGTGACTTTGCGGGAAGGGCGCACTACATACCCCGCGACAGCCCCCAGCCATCAGGACGTGCCGATGCAACCCTTTCTGGCCCATCCGTTCGATTCGGACCGCCTGCACGAGGAATGCGGGATCTTCGGAGCGATCGGCGTTGCCGATGCCTCGAACTTCGTCGCCCTCGGGCTCCACGCCCTGCAGCATCGCGGCCAGGAAGCGGGCGGGATCGTCACCCACGATCCCGAGCACGGCTTCAACAGCGCCCATCGCTTCGGCTATGTCCGCGACAACTTCACCAAACCGGAACTGATGGCGACCCTGCCGGGACCCCTGGCCATCGGGCATGTCCGCTATTCGACCGCCGGGACCAAGGCCAACACGGCAATCCGCGACGTGCAGCCCTTCTTCGGCGAATTCCACATGGGCGGCTGCGCCATCGCCCATAACGGCAACATCACCAACGCCGCCGCGCTGCGTCGCGAACTGATCGAGCGCGGGTCGATCTTCCAGTCGTCGTCGGACAGCGAATGCATCATCCACCTGATGGCGCGGTCGATCCAGCGCAACATCCCCGAACGGATGAAGGACGCGTTGCGCCGGATCGAGGGCGCGTTCAGCGTCATCGCCATGACCCGCACCAAGCTGATCGGCGTCCGCGACCCCTTGGGCGTGCGTCCGCTGGTGCTGGGCCGCGTGGGTGAGGACGGGTACGTGCTTGCCTCCGAGACCTGCGCGCTGGACATCATCGGCGCCGAATTCCTGCGCGAGGTCGAGCCGGGCGAGATGGTCGTGATCTCGAAGGGCGAGATCGAGAGCTCGCGCCCCTTTGGGCCGTCGACCGGCCGGTTCTGCATTTTTGAACACGTCTATTTCTCGCGTCCCGACTCGATCATCGGCGGTCGCTCGGTCTATGAGACACGCCGTCAGATCGGCGTGGAGCTGGCGCGCGAGGCGCCGATCGAGGCCGATCTGGTTTGCCCGGTTCCAGACAGCGGCACGCCCGCAGCCATCGGTTATGCACAGGAATCGGGTATACCCTACGGCATGGGGATCATCCGCAACCAGTACATGGGCCGGACCTTCATCGAGCCGTCCGAGCAGATCCGCAACATGGGCGTGCGCCTGAAGCTGAACGTGAATCGCGCGCTGATCGCGGGAAAGCGCGTGGTGCTGGTCGATGACAGCGTCGTGCGCGGCACAACCAGCCGCAAGATCAAGGACATGATCCTGGACGCGGGCGCCGCCGAGGTGCATTTCCGCATCGCCTCGCCGCCCACGGCCTGGCCGTGCTTCTACGGCGTGGACACGCCGGACCGCGACAAGCTTCTGGCCGCGAACATGTCCCCCGAGGAAATGCGGGACTGGATCGGCGTCGACAGCCTGTCCTTCGTGTCGCTGGACGGCCTCTATCGCGCGGTGGGCGAGGCCGAGGGCCGCAACGCCAAGTGCCCGCAATATTGCGATGCCTGCTTCTCGGGCGACTATCCGGTCGCACCCTTCGACCAACTGGAACGCGGCTTCCGCATGAAGGCGGGTTCCGAAACGGCGGTCAAGCAAGCCGCCGAGTGATTGCGTCCCGCGGCAGCCGGGGGGCTTCGCACCCCCCGGACCCCCTGCGAACCTGTCGCCCGGATCAGAGAACGATCGTTTCCAGCCTGTCGTAATGCGCGCCACCAGGGGACCAGATCGCGTCGGCCAGCGCGTCCGGCTTGTGCCGCAGCCGCCGCAGGTCATCCTGCGTCACCCAGCGCGCCCGGTTCACGACCCCCTCAGGGTCCTTCAGCGAAAGATCGGTTGGACCGTCCGGCGTTGCGCGGAAGTGAAGCTCGATCTGGTGAAAGCCGCGGGTCGGGTCATGAAATTCGTTCACCAGGAACAGCGCCCCGATCCGGATCGACAGGCCGGTTTCCTCGGCAACCTCTCGGACAAGGTTATCGTGAAGCGATTGCGCAGGCTCGACCCCGCCGCCCGGCAGGCACCACAGGTCGGACATCCGGTCCGGATAGGCATTGACCATCAGGACGCGCGCCTGGTGCAGGATGGCCGCGCGCACCGCTAGGCGAGGATGTGCGGCGACACTCATCCGACGATCCGGTTGACGTGTCCCATCTTGCGGCCCGGCCGAGCGTCGCCCTTGCCGTAAAGGTGCAACTGCACGGCGTGGCTGGTCAGAAGCTGCGGCACGCGCGCCATGTCGTCGCCGATCAGGTTCTCCATCACTACGTCCGCATGCCGCTTGCCGTCGCCGAGCGGCAGGCCAGCCACGGCTCGGATGTGCTGCTCGAACTGGTCGACGACGCAGCCGGCCTGCGTCCAGTGGCCCGAGTTGTGGACCCGGGGGGCGATCTCGTTGACGATCAGCCCGTCCGGCGTCACGAACAGTTCCACGCCCAGCACGCCGACATAGTCCAGCGCATTGGCGATCCGCGCGGCGATCAGCACGGCGTCCGTCGTCAGCTTCCCAGGCAGGCCGCAGGGCACCGTCGTGGTGCGCAGGATGCCGCCCTCGTGCACGTTCAGGCCGGGATCGAAGGCCGCCACCTGCCCGTCCGCGCCCCGCGCGATGATGACGCTGATCTCGGCCGAGAAGTTCACGAAGCCTTCCAGCACGGACGGTGCGCCGGTCCAGTCCGCGGGGCCGTCTTCGATGCGGACCTGGCCCTTGCCGTCATAGCCCATGCGACGGGTCTTGAGGATCGAGGGGCGGCCGATGGCGTCGATGGCGGCGGGAAGCGCGGCCTTGTCCGGGACGTCTGCGAAAGGTGCTGTAGCCAGGCCGATCTCGTTCAGGAAGGTCTTCTCGGTCAGGCGGTCCTGCGAAACGGCAAGCGCGCGGCGGTTGGGCCGGATGGCGCGCAGACTTTCCAGCAGGTCCAGCGCCGAGGTGGGGACGTTCTCGAACTCGTAGGTGATGACGTCGACGCTCTCGGCGAAGGCGCGCAGGGCGGCCTCGTCCTCGTAGAGCGCCGTCGTGACGCGCCAGGCGACGTCGCCCGCGGGTGCGGCGCCGGGTTCATAGATGTGGCAGCGCAGGCCAAGCCGGCTGGCCGCGACGGACAGCATGCGGCCCAGTTGGCCGCCGCCCAGGATGCCGATGGTGCGGATCTCAGTCATCGACAGGCTCCTCGGGGATGGAGGCGGAAAGCGCCGAACGCCAGTCGTCCAGCCGCTGCGCAAGGCCTGTGTCCGACAGCGCCAGGATACCCGCGGCCATCAGGCCCGCATTGGCGGCGCCTGCCGACCCGATGGCCATGGTGGCGACGGGAAACCCCTTCGGCATCTGCAGGATCGAATAGAGCGAATCGACGCCCGACAGCGCCCGCGTCTGCACGGGCACACCGATCACAGGGACCCGCGTCTTTGACGCCATCATGCCGGGAAGGTGCGCGGCCCCACCGGCACCCGCGATGATCACCTTGAGGCCGCGCGACACGGCAGTCTTGCCATAGTCCCACAGGCGGTCGGGCGTGCGATGGGCGCTGACAATCCGTGTCTCGTAGCCGATCCCAAGCTCATCGAGGATACTCGCGGCCTCGCGCATGGTCGGCCAGTCGGACTGGCTGCCCATGATGATCCCTACCGGTCTGTCCATCGCGTTCTTCGTCCCCCGTCGCTGTCCATCCGCGTGCGCGCCCCGCATAGCGCGCCGCGGGTTTGCCCGCAATCAGGCGATGATGTCGGGGGTCAGTTCGTCCTCGAGCCGGGCAATGCGGTCCTTCAGCACCAGCTTTTGCCTTTTCAGCCGCTGCAGCGCCAGCGAGGACGTCAGTTGGTCGCCCTGCAAGGCGGCAATCGCTTCGTCCAGCTGCCGATGCTCGACGCGCAGGGCGTCGAGACGGGTGCGCGAGATGTCGTCGTAGGTCATCGAGTGCTGCATGGTCGTCGGCTTGCTCTGACAAATGGCGGCGTTGCTGAATCTATAGCGTCAGTCAGCCACGGTGTTAACACAATCATGCACCTGTCTGGCAATAGTGCCACGTCGTGGCGCGGATGCCCGCCCACGCAAAGGAAAAAGGGGGCCTTTGCTGCCCCCCTCTCCCGTGTCAGTTGCTGGAGAGGCCCGGCGGCGGACCGCCAAGGCCAAGGCCCAACCCGCCCGAGGGTGCTGCCGCCTCTGGCGCCGCCTCGCCGCCGGCCCCTGGCTGGGGTGCAGGCGCAGGTTGCGGTGCGAAGGGAGAGCCGCCAAGCCCGCCCAGCCCGCCGAAACCGCCGCCCTGGTCGCCGCCCCCAAGACCACCTCCCAGACCACTGCCACCCATGGGGATCTGGATCTGGACGTTCGACGTGTCCACGACCGGGCCCTTGTAGTGCATCACCATGCCCGGGAAGATGATGACCGCCGCGATCATCAGGATTTGCAAGCCGACGAAGGGCGCCGCCCCGCGATAGATCTCCAGAGTGCTGATCGGATCCATGATCAGGCCGGTGACCTTGTCGCGATAGGGCTTCTGCGGCGCGACCGACCGCAGGTAGAACAGCGCGAAACCGACTGGCGGCGTCAGGAACGACGTTTGCATCGTCACCGCCAGGATCACCCCGAACCAGACCAGGTCGATCTCGAGCGCGTTGGCGGCGGGCACCAGCAGAGGCACGATCACGAAAGCAAGCTCGAAGAAGTCGAGGAAGAAGGCCAGGAAGAAGATGATTGCGCAGACGGCGACAAGAAAACCGTACTCGCCCCCCGGCAGCGCGGTCAGCAGGTCGCGCACCCAGATATGGCCGTTGATCGAATAGTAGGTCAGCGAGAAGACCGTCGCCCCGATCAGGATAAACATCACGAAGGCCGACAGCCGCACCGTCGACAGCAGCGCCTGGTTCACCACGTCGAAGCTTAGCCGCCGCTTGATCGCGGCCAGGATCAGCGCACCCATCGCGCCCATCGCCCCGCCCTCGGTCGGGGTGGCGATGCCAAGGAAGATCGTCCCCAGCACCAGGAAGACCAACGCCAGCGGCGGGATCATGACGATGATGACCTCTCGGGTCATCGGCGACATCACGTTCAGCCTCAGCCTGCGGTCGATCATGGCCAGCGCGAGCATGATCAGAACGGTCAGAACAGCCGCCCAGATGGCGCTGTCCTCGCCGATCGTCGCCTGAAGCCACCGCTCGGTCAGCCAGTAGATGCCGCCGGCGGCGATCAGCGCCAGAATGAGCGAGATGCCGCCCGAGCCCAAAGGCCGCGCCTCGATCGGCAGGGCGGGCATCGACCGGGGCCGCAGGATCGACATGACCAGCACATAGGTCATGTAGACGCCGGTCAGCGCCAGAGCCGGGACCATGGCGGCGGTGTACATGTCGCCGACCGACCGGCCCAGCTGGTCGCCCAGCACGATCAGCACCAGCGACGGCGGGATGATCTGCGCAAGCGTCCCCGACGCGGTGATGACCCCCGTCGCCAGCCGCTTGTCATAGCCATAGCGCATCATGATCGGCAGCGAGATCAGCCCCATCGAGATGACCGAGGCCGCCACGACGCCCGTCGTCGCCGCGAGCAATGCGCCGACCAGGATGACCGCGTAGGCAAGGCCCCCACGGACCGGTCCGAACAGCTGGCCGATGGTGTCCAGCAGCTCCTCAGCCATGCGGGACCGTTCAAGAACGATGCCCATGAAGGTGAAGAAGGGAATCGCCAGCAGCGTGTCGTTGCGCATCACGCCGAAGACCCTGTCGCCAAGCGCGCCCAGAAGGTTCCAGCCCAGGTTCACCTGGTCCGACAGCGGGGTCAGAAAGACGCCGAAGAAGAAGAACAGAAGCCCGTTGGCCGCCAGCGCGAAGGCGATCGGATAGCCGAACAGCAGGAACACGACCATCGAGAAGAACATGATGGGCGCAAGGTTGTGGGCAATGAGGTCGATCACGCGCGATTCTCCGGGTCCGAGCGGCGGGCTTCATCCGCCAGATCCTGGTCCAGGCCGGCGGTCATAAGGCCAGCCTCCCTGTGGCCGGCCTCGTGGGGTTCGGCATGGCTGACGGTGTCGGGAATGATCCCGCGCATGATCGCGATCTTCTTGATCAGTTCCGAGATGCCCTGCGCGAAGAGCAGCGCAAAGCCCGCGACCAGGATGCCGCGCGCAGGCCACAGCGCCAGGCCGCCGGCGTTCATCGAAATTTCTCCGTTCGCCCAGGCCCGGGTGAAGGCGGGCCAGGTCAGGTAGAGCATGATCCCCGTGAAGGGCAGCAGGAACAGCAGCGTCCCGATCAGGTCGATCCAGTGCTGCACCCGGCGCGACCAGCGGCCATAGATGATGTCGATGCGGATATGTTCGTTGATCAAGAGCGTATAGGCGGCCGCCAGCATGAAGGCGGCGCCGAACAGGTACCACTGCGCTTCCAGCCAAGCATTGGACGAGACGCTGAAGACCTTGCGCACCACGGCGTTGACCGAACTAACGATGATTGCCAGAAGGATCAGCCAGGCGACGCTGCGGCCGATGACGGTGGTGACGCGGTCGATGCCGCGCGACAGGGCCAGAAGGCCGCCCATGGTATTCCCCTCCCTCAAGGCGCTGCCCGCCCCCTCCGGGTGGGCGCCCGGTTCGCCCGGTCCTTCTGCGCACGCTGGCGGTATGGGCCATTGCGGCCCGCGTGGTCAAGTTTTCCCGACGGGTGACGCTAGGTCAGAAGCGCCAGTGCGGCCAGTGCCGCCGTCTCGGCCAGCAGGGACGCCGCGCCCAGCACGTCGCCGGTTTGCCCGCCCAGCAGCCCGACTGCCCGCCGCGCGACAAGCGCACCCGCCGCACAGGCAGCAGCGGCCGCCGCCAACGCAGGCGCCGGCGCCACCAGAGTTGCCATGGCAAGGGCCGCGATGATCGCCGCACCTGCCACGGCCCCGCGCGACGGACGGCCTGCCGCCTGGCCCAACCCGTCCTGCCGTGCCGGCGGCAGCGCCCGCATCAGGACGACCGGCACAAGCCGCGCGGCCGCGACCGCCGCCACAAGCGCGCCCGGCGACAGAACCGCAAGCGAAAGGATGCGCAGCAGGGTGGTGCAGACCAGCGCCATCGTTCCGTAGCTGCCGATGGTTGAGTCGCGCATGATCCGCAGGCGGTCAGCCCTGTCGCGGCCTCCTCCGGCATCGGCGAAATCGGCCAGGGCATCTTCGTGCAGGGCGCCGGTCAGCCAGACAAGCAGCGTGATCGACAGGGCCGCAGGCAGCAGGCCCGGACCCGCCAGCCACATCGGCAGCGCCGCCAGCGCCCCGACGATCAGACCTGCCAGCGGAAAGGCCCAGGCCGCATCCGCCAGCGGCAGGATGCGCGGCGGCAGGAAGCGCCCCACCGGGAGCCGGGTCAGGAAGACCAGCGCCAACAGGACCTGGTGCAGCCTAGCCAATACCAGCCTCGGCAAAGGTCGCCATGCCGTTGTGACATTCCAGCGCCGCGCGCAGGATCATCAGCGCCACGGCCGCGCCAGATCCCTCCCCCAAGCGCATGTCCAGCGACAGCACGGGCTCCATGTTCAGCGCGGCGGTCAGGCGGCGGTGGCCCCGCTCGGCGCTCTCGTGGCCGATCAGGCAATGGGCCAGCGCCTCGGGATCGTCGCGGGTCAGGACGGCTGCGGCCGCGGTGCAGATGAACCCGTCGAGGATCACCGGGATGCGCAGTTCTCGCGCCCGAAGGATCGCGCCGCAGATCGCGGCCTGCTCGCGCCCGCCGAAGGACGCCAGCGTGTCGCGGGTCCCGACGGGCGCGTGGCGCGCCAGCCCCTCGGCCACGACGCGGATCTTGGCCGCCAGCATCTCGGCCGCGGCGCCGGTGCCCTGCCCGACCCAGTCTTCAGCCGGGCCGCCGAAGATCGCTGCAGCCAGCACTGCGGAAATGGTCGAGTTGCCGATCCCCATTTCTCCCAGAAGCAGGACCTGCGCGCCGGGATCGACTGCCGCCGCGCCCTGCCCCATGGCGTCAGACACCTCTGCCGGCGTCATGGCCGGGCCTTTGGTGAAGTCGGCGGTCGGTCTGTCCAGATCCAGCGGCACCACCGACAGGTCGGCACCTGCCACGCGGCAGAGCTGGTTGATCGCCGCGCCGCCCGCCTGGAAGTTCCGGACCATGCCCGCCGTCACCTCTGGCGGGAACGGCGTGATCCCCTGCGACACGACGCCATGATTGCCCGCGAAGACAAGCGCCTGCGCCCGGTCCAGGCGCGGCCGCCCCGTCCGCTGCCAGCCGGCCATGAAGACGGCCAACTCCTCCAGCCGACCCAGGGAACCCGGGGGCTTCGTCAGCTGTGCTTGCCGGGCGCGCGCGGCATCGGCGGCCACGTCGTCAAAGTCGTTCATCGATCGCCTCGCGAGAGGGTTTCAACCGCAGCGGCTGGCCACTGACCGCCATCCAGACCTCGTCGGCGACTGCGGCGACGGCCTGATTCATCCGCCCGTGGTCGTCGCGGAACCGCCGGGCCAGAGCGTTGTCCGGCACGATGCCCTGCCCAAGTTCGTTGGTCACAAGGACGACAGGGCAGCATTGCCGACGCAACGTCACCGTCAGCGCGTCGATATCGGCCGAGCCGATGCAGTTCGACAGCCACAGCGTCAGGCAATCCACCAGCCGGACGCCCAGCCCGTCCGTGTCACGCAACGCCCGCGCAAGATCGACCGGTTCCTCGACGGTATCCCAGCCCTGGCCGCGATCCCGTTGATGCTGCGATATTCTTTCGCGCATCTCCGTGTCACGTGGCTCGGCCGTGGCGATGTAGATGCGCGGGCCGGGGTGCCGCAGGACCAGCCGTTCGGCCAGCGCGGACTTGCCCGACCGCGCGCCGCCCGTCACAAGAACGATATGTCCGTCAGCTGTCATGACCGCTTCTTTTCCACAGGGCGGTCACCTTGGGAAGCGTCAATCGCGGGTTGCTCAGCGTGCAACTTTGCGTAACGTCGCGCCATTCCGGCGCAACAGGCGCCGTCACACAACCAGGAGGAGCCAGGATGATCAAGCTTTTCGCATCCACCGCCCTTGTCGCCTTGCTGGCCATTCCCGCCCACGCCGTTCAACCGGCCGAGGGCGAAACGCTGGCCGACACCCAGACCTATACCTACTGGCTGCTGGACGCGATCAAGTCGCTGGACCCGGCCAAGAACACCGATGTCGAGGGCTCTGACGCGCTGCGCCAGCTGTTCGAGGGGCTGATGATCGAGGACGCCCAAGGCAACATGATCCCCGGCATGGCCGAAAGCCACGACGTCAGCGACGACGGCCTGACCTATACGTTCCACCTGCGCGACGCGAACTGGTCGAACGGCCGACCGGTCACGGCGGGCGATTTCGTCTATGCCTGGCAGCGCGTGGTGACGCCTGAAACGGCGTCCGAATACGCCTGGTACATGGAGCTGATGAACATCCAGAACGCCAGCGAGATCATCGCAGGCGAGTTGGCACCCGATCAGCTGGGCGTGCGCGCCGTCGACGACAAGACGCTGGAAGTGAAGCTGACGCAGGCGACGCCCTATTTCCTGAACACGCTCTCGCACACGACGGCCTATCCCGTGCCGCAGGCGGTGGTCGAGGAACATGGCGACGGCTGGGTCCAGCCCGGAAACCTGGTCGGCAACGGCGCCTTCACGCTGGCCAGCCACAACCTGGGCGTCGATATCGTCTTCGAGAAGAACCCCGAGTACTGGGACGCCGACAACGTGCTGATGCAGACGGTCCGCGGCGTGACCGTCAACGACAACAACGTCGCCCTCACCCGCTATCAGGCCGGAGAGTTGGACCGGGTGCAGATTCCCGCGGGCCAATATCCGCGGCTGGAGGAGGAGTCCCCCGAAGAAGCGACTTCCGTCCCCTACGGCTGCTCCTACGCCTATGTCTTCAACCTGTCCGAAAAAGGCCCCGAGGTCCTGAAGGACCAGCGCGTGCGCGAGGCTATGGCGCTTTCGCTGAACCGCGACGTGATCGTGGACCAGATCCTGCAGGGGGGTCAGGAACCGGCCTATACCTGGGTGCACTGGGCGATCAACGGATTTGCCGCGCCGGAAGGCAACATGGGCGAGATGACCGCCGAAGAGCGCATGAGCCGTGCCAAGGAACTGCTGGCCGAGGCCGGCTATGGCCCCGACAACCCCGTCCAGCTGGAGCTACAGTACAACACCGACGACAGCCACCGCCTGCTGGCCATTGCCGCCCAGCAGTTCTGGCGCCCCCTGGGCATCGAGATCGAGCTGAACAACGTCGAGTGGAAGGTCCACACCGACCGCATGCAGAACCAGGACTTCGAGGTTGCGCGCTATGCCTGGTGCGCCGACTATAACGAGGCCTCTACCTTCCTCGACTGGTTCCGCACCGATGGATACAACAGCGGCAAGTGGTCGAACGAGGAGTACGACCGACTGCTGGCCGAGGCCGCGACGGCCGAGGACACGGCGCCGCTCTATCAGCAGGCCGAGGCGATCCTGGACGAGGAAAATCCTGCCGTCTTCGTCTATCACTATGCCAAGGTCGACATGATCAACACGGCGATCAAGGGCCTGCCGCGGGAAAACCTGCTGAACACCTGGTACGCCAAGGACCTTTACCGCGTCGCCGAGTAAGGCACCTTCAGCGACATTTCCGGCCGGGGCGGGCATTCCCGCCTCGGCCGTCTGATTTCAACCCGCAGGAAAGGCCCTGGCGATGTTCGCATTCGTCCTGCGACGATTGGCCGTGGCGATCCCCACGCTGCTGTTGCTGATCGTCTTCTCGTTCACCCTCATGCACCTGGCGCCCGGCGGCCCTTTCACCGGAGAACGCGCCCTGCCCCCGCAGGTTCTGGCCAATCTCGAGGCCCGGTACGGCTTGAACGATCCCTTGTGGCTGCAGATCTGGAACTACCTGGTCGGCATCGTCGTGCATTTCGATTTCGGTCCCAGCTTCGTCTACCCTGACCGCACGGTGAACCAGCTGATCGCCGCCGGTTTCCCGGTGACGCTGACCTACGGCGCCCTGTCCTTCGCGGCCGCCGTGATCTTCGGCGTCTCGCTCGGGGTCGTTGCCGCGATCCGACACAACAGCTGGACGGATTACCTGGCCGTGGGCGTGTCGATCGGCGCGCAGGTGCTGCCGAATTTCGTCATGGCGCCGCTGTTGGTGCTGGTCTTCACGCTCTGGTATGGGCTTCTGCCCGGCGGCGGGTGGAGCTTCAACGACCCGTCATTCTGGATCATGCCGGTGATTGCGCTGGCCACCAGCTACATGGCGTCCATCGCGCGCATCACCCGGTCGTCGATGCTGGAGGTCCTGGGCAGCAACCACATCCGCACGGCGCGCGCCAAGGGGATGCCCGAACGTCGCGTCATCCTGCGCCACGCCCTGAAGCCCGCGATGCTGCCGGTCATCAGCTATCTGGGACCGGTCTTCGTGTCGATGATCACGGGCTCGGTGGTGATCGACATCTACTTCTCGACCGGGGGCATCGGGAAGGCCTTCGTCGATAGCGCGCTGAACCGGGATTACGCCGTGATGATGGGGGTGACCATCCTGGTCGGCGCGCTGACCATCCTCTTCAACCTACTCGTCGACGTGCTTTACGCATGGATCGACCCCAAGATCAGGTACTAGGTCATGGTCATCGATCAATCCAAGATGCAGTCGCTGTCCGACCGCATGGCAGAGGTCAAGGGCCGCAGCCCCTGGGCCGATGCGCGCCGCCGCTTTCTGCGCAACAAGGCCGCGATGCTGGGCCTGTCCATCCTGGTGCTGGTCACGCTGTTCGCCATCTTCGGCGGGCTTGCCGCGCAATGGTCCAACGAGGAGCTGGACTTCAGCGTCATGGGCCAGGTCGCCCAGATGGGCCAGCCGTCGCTGGAGAACGGCCACTTCTTCGGCACCGACAATCTGGGCCGCGACCTTTATGCGCGCGTCGTGCAAGGCACGCAGGTCAGCCTGATGGTCGGCATCGTCGGCGCGGGCATCGCGGTCGTGGTCGGCACGCTTTACGGCGCGACGGCGGGCTATGTCGGCGGGCGCACGGACCAGCTGATGATGCGGACGGTCGATATCCTGATGTCGATCCCCTACATGTTCGTGCTTATCCTGCTGCTGGTGATGTTCGGGCGCTCGATGTCGATGCTGTTCCTGGGGATCGGCCTGATCTCTTGGCTGGACATGAGCAGAATCGTTCGTGGCCAGACACTTAGCCTGAAGAACCGAGAATTCATCGAGGCCGCGCGCGCCACCGGCGTGTCGTCGTTCCGCATCATCATCCGCCACATCGTGCCGAACCTGCTGGGCGTGGTCGCCGTCTACGCGACGCTTCTGGTGCCGCTGATGATCCTGACCGAAAGCTTCATCAGCTTCCTGGGCCTTGGTGTGCAGGAACCCCTGACGTCATGGGGGGCGCTGATTTCGGAGGGCGCGGGCACGATGAACTATGGCACGCTGTGGCAGCTGCTGTTCCCGCTGTTCTTCTTCGTCATCACCCTGTTCGGGTTCTTCTTCGTGGGCGACGGCCTGCGCGACGCCCTCGACCCGAAAGAGAGGTAATATGGCCCTTCTTGAACTGCGCGACCTCTCGGTCCGCTTCCAGACCAACGATGCCGAGGTTCTCGCCGTCAACGACGTCAACCTGACGGTCGAGGCGGGCCAAACCCTGGGCATCGTCGGCGAATCCGGCAGCGGCAAATCGCAGCTGTCCTTCGCGATCATGGGCCTTCTGGCGCGGAACGGCCGCGCCTCGGGCAGCGTGATGTTCGACGGGCAGGAGATCCTGAACGCCCCGCCCAAGGTGCTGAACCGCATCCGGGCCGAACAGATCGCGATGATCTTTCAGGACCCGATGACCTCGCTGAACCCCTACATGCGGGTGGCCGACCAGATGGCCGAGGTGCTGGTGCTGCACAAGGGGTTGTCCAAGCGAGACGCCGTCGCCGAGGCGGTCCGCATGCTGGACGCGGTCAGGATCCCGGATGCCAAGGGGCGCATCAGGCTCTACCCGCACGAGTTCAGCGGCGGCATGCGGCAGCGGGTGATGATCGCGATGGCGCTTCTGTGCCGGCCCAGGCTGCTGATCGCGGATGAGCCGACGACCGCCTTGGACGTGACCGTGCAGGCGCAGATCATGCAGCTTTTGTCGGACCTGCAGCGCGACATCGGCATGGCGATGATGCTTATCACCCATGACCTGGGCGTGGTCGCGGGGTCCTGCGAGCGCGTGGCGGTCATGTATGGCGGGCGCATCCGCGAGACGGGACCGGTGGGCCCCATCTTCGCGGAACCCACGCTGCCCTATACGCAGGGGCTGCTGGACGCGATCCCGCGCGTCGATCAGGACGACGAGGAACTGCGCGCAATCCCCGGCCAGCCGCCCAACATGTCGCGCCCGCCTTCGGGATGCGCCTTCCAGCCCCGCTGCCCCTATCGCCGCGACATCTGCGCTCGGATCGACCCGCCGCTGGAGGGCTTTGCCCCCGGCCGCGCCCGCGCCTGTCACGCCCCGGTGGCCGAGGTGCTGGCGCGCCTGACGCAAGCCGCACCCAATCCCGGCCAACCAGCCGCCCATCCTGATGAATTCCCGCCGCAGCCCATTCCCCGTGGCGCCGTCGCCGGTGCGGGCGCTGCCGGAACCCCCAGCACAACGGAGGGACAATGAGCGATCTTCTGAACGTGCGGGACCTGCGCGTGACCTTCCCCATCCGGCGCGAGGGCGCCCTGCCTTGGGCCAAGCCCCAGCCGCTGCAGGCCGTGGCCGGCGTCGACTTCACCCTGCGGCCCGGAGAGACGCTTGGCGTGGTGGGCGAATCGGGTTGCGGGAAATCGACGCTGGCCCGCGCGCTGATCGGGCTGGTGCCAGCCACGGGACAGGCCGAATGGATCGACGGCCGTGACCTGCTGGCGATGACGCCGCGCCAGATGATGGCCTATCGCAGCGACATCCAGATGGTCTTCCAGGACCCACTGGCCAGCCTCAACCCGCGCATGACCGTGGGCCAGATCATCGCCGAACCCCTGACCACCCACCGCCCGGAACTAGGCCGGGTCGAGGTCAAGGAACGGGTGCGCGCGATGATGGACAAGGTCGGCCTGCTGCCCAACCAGATCAACCGCTATCCGCATGAATTCAGCGGCGGGCAATGCCAGCGCATCGGCATCGCCCGCGCCCTCATCGTCCAGCCGAGGCTGATCATCTGCGACGAACCGGTATCGGCGCTGGACGTGTCGATCCAGGCGCAGGTCATCAACCTGCTGATCCGCCTGCAGAACGAGCTGGGCCTGTCGCTGATCTTCATTGCACATGACCTGTCGGTGGTGAAACATATCAGCAACCGCGTGATGGTCCTCTATCTGGGCAGGGTGATGGAGATCGCATCCTCGGAAAAGCTTTACGGCAATCCGCAGCATCCTTATACGCAGGCGCTGCTGTCGGCGGTGCCCGTCCCCGACCCCACGGTGGAAACGGCGAAAACCATCGTGCCGCTGGCTGGCGACCTGCCCTCGCCCATGAACCCGCCATCGGGTTGCGTCTTCCGCACCCGCTGCCCGCGGGCGCAGGCCCGCTGCGCCGCCGAGGTGCCGGAACTGCAGGGCGATGATCACGGCGTCGCCTGCCATTTTCCCGGCCCCCTGACCGAGGCCGAGATCGCCCACGCCCGCCGCCACGAGGCTGCCTGACATGCCGCCCGACGCGCCGTCACCGAACTTCTCGGCGCGTTGGGCGGCGCTGAAGAATATTCCGCCCTTTCTGGCCATGGTCTGGCGGGCCAGTCCCCGCCTGACCGTCGCCATGATCCTGCTGCGTCTGGCGCGGGCGCTGATGCCGGTCGCCATGCTGTGGGTCGGCAAGCTGATCATCGACCGGGTCGTGGCGCTGTCGGCCTCCGGAGGCCCGGACACGCTGGCGGGCTGGTGGGACAGCGGGCTGGGCCATCCGCTGATCGGCCTTGTGCTGCTGGAGCTGGCGCTGGCGGTGGCGCAGGACATCCTGGGGCGGCTGGTCAGCTATACCGATGCGCTGCTGCAGGAAAAGCTGGTCATCGACATCTCCATCCGGCTGATGGATCACGCGGCGGGGCTGGACCTTGCCAGCTTCGAGGACGCCTCGTTCCAGGACCGGCTGGATCGGGCGCGCCGCCAGACCATGGGCCGCATCCCGCTGCTGAACCAGATCATGCAGCAGATGCAGGACGTGATCACCGTTCTCAGCTTTGCGGTCGGCCTGCTGATCTACAACCCGTGGCTGGTCGTGTTGCTGGCGCTGGCGCTGATCCCGTCTCTGTTCGGCGAAATGCACTTCAACGCCCGCACCTATGCCCTGAACCACGCCCGCGCAGCGGACCGTCGCGAACGCGACTATCTGCGGATGATCGCCGCCACCGCGGAAACCGCGAAAGAGGTCAAGATCTTCGGCCTGTCGCCCTGGCTGCGTGACCGCTACCTGACGCTGGCCCGCCGCTTCTATGTCGAGAACCGGGCGATCCAGCGCAGGCAGCTGTCGGTCATGGCGGTTCTGACGACGCTGGGGACACTGGCCTACTACGGCGCCTTCCTATGGATCGTCGCGCGCACGCTGACGGGGCAGCTGTCCATCGGCGATCTGACCTTCCTGTCGGGCAGCTTCCTGCGCCTGCGCGGCCTGCTGGAGGGGCTGCTGTCCAGCTTTTCCAGCATGGCGGGGCAAGCCATGTATCTGGACGACCTGTTCGAGTTCTTCACCGCCGTGCCCGCCATCGCCTCGCCGGCCAACCCCCGTCCGATCCCGCAGCCCATCGCGCAGGGCTTCAGGTTCGAAAATGTGGGCTTTCGCTACCCCGGCCGGAATGACTGGGCCGTCCGCCACATGACACTGGACCTGCGGGCGGGCGAAACCGTCGCGCTGGTGGGCGAGAACGGCGCCGGCAAGACGACGATCGTCAAACTGCTGGCGCGCCTCTACGATCCCGACGAAGGGCGCATCACGCTGGATGGGCACGACCTGCGGGACTATGACCTGGACCAGTTGCGCGCGACGGTCGGCGTGATCTTTCAGGACTTCGTGCGCTATGCCGTCACGGCGGCCGAGAACATCGCCATCGGCAGGATCGAGGCGCGGGACGACCGGCCACGCATCGTGTCCTCGGCCGAACGCGCGCTGGCGGACCAGGTCATCGCCAAGCTGCCGCAGGGATACGACCAGATGGTCGGCAAGCGCTTTGCCCGCGGGTTGGACCTGTCGGGCGGCGAATGGCAGAAACTGGCCATCGCCCGCGCCTATATGCGCGACGCGCAGCTGCTGGTGCTGGACGAACCCACCGCAGCACTGGACGCCCGGGCCGAGTTCGAGGTTTTTCAGCGGTTCCGCGACCTGACGCAGGGGCGGACGGCGCTGCTGATCTCTCACCGCTTTTCCAGCGTGCGCATGGCCGACCGGATCATCGTGCTGGAGGGCGGCCGCGTTCAGGACCAGGGCAGCCATGACGAACTGGTGTCGCGCCCCGGCCGCTATGCCGAGCTGTTCGAGTTGCAGGCGCGGGGATATCGCTGAGGGAGGAAGGTGGTACCGCCTGCCCGTCTCGAACGGGCGACCTCTAGATCCACAATCTAGCGCTCTAACCAACTGAGCTAAGGCGGCACAGGGCGGTTCTTTAGACCTGCCGCGCACCTGTTGCAAGCCCCGCTTGCCGCGAAAATGCACCCGCGCTACAGAAAGTTCTGACGCGAAAGGACAGGCTCATGGGTATCAACAGCGAAAGCGACGTTTCGGCCAACATCCAGATCGGGCCTACCGATCAGGGAATGGTCCGCATCTATGTTCAGGGCGACGGGATCGACCTGCCGATGGATTTCGACCCCGAAGAGGCCGTGGAGATCGCCGAGGAGCTGATGGCCGCAGCCGATGCGGCGCGCGCCACGGACAGCGGCGGCAAGCCTAAAAGGCCCCGGCGCTGATCCCGTCAGGGTCGCAGAGCCCCTGCAGACGCAGGGCGGCGGCGCGGGCGAAGTCACGCTGGACCTTGGTTCGACGCGCGCCCGCCAGCCGCGTCTCGGGACCCATGCGGACCAGTTCAGCGCCAAAGGCGTCGGCCTGGATCAGGCCGGTATCCTCGGGCAGAAGCTCGACCGGGAAGTCGGCGTCGACCGCCCAGAAATAGCGGTCGCACCATTCCAGATACCCCTGCCACTTCCGGTCCGAACGGAAATCGGCGCGCCCGCTCTTGCATTCGACGATCCACAGCTCACCCTTGGGACCAAGGCTGATCAGGTCGACCCGCAGCCCGCGAGCCGGCACGAACTCGGTCAGCACGGCGTGGTTCATGCTGCGAAGAAGCCGCCCGCAGCCGCGCGCAAGGCGCTGGCCGGGCATCGGCGGCAGGATGTCGGTCGGCTGGTGCAACATGACGGCAGGATAGAACACACCGGGAACGACCGCAAGGCGACTTGCCGCTTCGGGACGGCGCGTATAGCGTCCCGCGACACCAACAAAGGAGTTTCAGATGAGCGACATCAAACGGATAGGCACCGGCCCGCGCATGAGCCAGGCGGTCATTGCCAACGGCTTCGTCTTCCTGGCCGGACAGGTCGGAGAGCCCGGCACCCCCGTCGCCGACCAGACCCGCGCGGTCCTGTCGCAGATCGACGACCTGCTCGCGCAGGCCGGCACCGACAAGACGCGCATCGTGTCGGCACAGGTCTGGGTCGCCGACATGGCCGACTTCGCCGAGATGAACGCCGTCTGGGACGCCTGGGTGCCGCAGGGCCACACGCCGGCACGCGCCACCGGCGAATCCGCCCTGGCGACGCCCGACTACAAGGTCGAGATCATCGTGACCGCTGTTCTCTGATCGCCGACAGGACCGAGCGCGCCGCGCGAAGGCCTGGCGCCTCACCCCCCTTGCCCAACCGCTCCATCGTCAGGTCCATCGCCGCAAGCTGCGCGCTGCGTGCCGCGGGATTTTCGAGCGCGTCCTGAAGCGCCTGCGCCATGGGACCGGGCTGGCAGTTGCGGCCCAGGTATTCAGGCACGGCGCGTGTGTCGCTGACCAGGTTGACCAGCGTGACCGTGTCCGTGCGCAGCAGCCAGCCGATCACCAGGCGGCTGAGCGGGGCCATGTCATAGCCGATGACCATCGGGACGCGGTTCGCCGCAAGGTCCAGACTGACGGTGCCGGATGCCGCCAGGGCCAGGTCGGCTGCGGCAAAGGCGGCGCGTTTGCCCTCCGCCTCCTCGATCACGATGGGGGCTGTCGGCCAGCGGCGCGTCATCTCTCGGACGATGCCCGCGACGCCCGGGACCGTAGGCAGGACCACGCGGATCTCGGGGACGCGGTCGCGCAGGCGCATCAGCGCCTCGTCGAAACGCGGCCCCAGGCGCGACACCTCTGACCGGCGCGATCCGGGCAGGCACAGCACCACCGGCGCATCCGGCGCGATCCCGTGACGGTCGCGGAACCCCGCGGCCTCGTCTGGTCCGGCGACGGCAGCGGTGGCGACGGGATGACCGACGAAGTCGCAGGTCATGCCGGCGGCCCGCATCAGGGGCGGCTCGAACGGCAGGATCGCCAGGACGTGGTCGATCACCTCGGCCATCTTTGCGGCGCGACCCGGCCGCCACGCCCAGACCGAGGGCGCAACGTAATGCACCGTCCGCAGATCGGGCCGCCGCGCCCGGACAAGCCGCGCAACGCGCAGGCAGAAATCGGGACTGTCGATGCCGATCAGCACGTCCGGCCTGGCGGCGATGACCGCCTCGGCCGTCTCGGCGATGCGACGCTTGAGGTGGCGATACTTCGGCAGCACCTCCCAGATGCCCATCAGGCTCAGCTCGTCCATCGGAAACAGGCTCTGCAGCCCGTGCGAAACCATCGCAGGGCCGCCGATGCCCGTGATCCGCGCCTCCGGGTCAAGCTGCTTCAGACCGTCCATCAGCGACGCGCCCAGAAGGTCGCCCGATGCCTCGCCAGCGATCAAAAAATAGCGCATGCGGCTCCGCCTGTTCTTGCCGGTCCAAGGGCTAACCTCGGGATCGCCGGAAGGCGAGTCATTTCAGGCCCCTCGCTTAGGCCAACGGCCCGGCAGACCAGAGGAACAGTCCGGCTGCCTCGGCGCGTCGCACCATCTCGGGCTGCTCCAGCAGGATCACGCCGCCTGCTTCCCATGCGATGCCTGCAAGTCCTGCGGCAGACGCCTGGTCGACGCTGTCGGGACCCAGGACGGGCAGGTCGACCCGCCGGTCCTGCCCCGGCTTGGGCGCCTTGTAGAAAACACCCCGCGCGCTTTGCGAATTTGGCCGCAAACCGGCGTGAAGCGCGGCGAATTCCAGCATCGCCGCCGTCCCCGGCAGCGTTTCGAGCGCCAGGCAGAGGCCCTGCGCCACGACCACGCCCTGCCCCAGATCCAGAGTGCCGGTCTGCGCCAGAATCGAGGCGGCCTTGGCCGCATCACGCCTGTCGGCATCACTCGGCGTGCCGCAGACGACACCTTCCGCCGGCATCAAGGGCGCGGCGATTTCATCGACTGCGCATATGGTTACACCGTTTTCCTCGAACACATCCAATACGGTCCGCAGGGCCGCGTCGTCGCCCGACTGCATCGCCATCAGGATGCGCGGCACCAGTTGCGCCGTGCGTGGATCGAAGGCTTCGGGGTCGAGGCGCGGCCTGCGGATCGCACCTGCGAAGACCACGCGATCGATGCCCTGATCTTGCAGTTCGTCCAGGAACGGGACCAGCCGCTCCAACCGAAAGGGCGTGGCGGACAGGCCGTCGGGTTCGAAGCCTTCCAGCGCATAAACGGCGGGATTGTCCAGTTGCGCCGCAACGGCGGGGGCAAGCCGGCCTTGGCCGGCGATGATCGCGATACGGCTCATGCGTCGCTATTCGTCCTTGGGTGCAAGAAAGCTGCGCTCTGACGGGCCGAGGATGAAATCGAGCACGTCGCGTTCCATTCCCGAAACGTCCGTCTCGGCCCGCTGGCGGGCGGCGTCGCGGAAGGACCCCTGCCCCAGTGCGCCCAGAAGTTCGCGAAGGGCGGCGATGTCGCTGCGGCTGGCCCCGCGGCGGCGCAACCCCACAAGGTTCAGCCCGTCCAGATGGCCGCGCGGCCCCTGCACGAGCCCGTAGGGAATGACATCGGCCGTGACCATCGTCACGGCACCGATCATCGCGCCGCGCCCGATGCGCACGAACTGGTGCACGCCCGACAGGCCGCCGACGATCACGTCATCCTCCAGCACGCAATGCCCGGCGATGGCGACGCTGTTGGCGAGGATCACCCGGTCGCCGATCCGGCAGTCGTGCCCCACATGGGAACTGGCCATGAACAGACCGTCATCGCCCACCGTCGTCAGC
Organism: Paracoccus beibuensis; assembly: GCF_026162625.1. GTDB lineage: Bacteria > Pseudomonadota > Alphaproteobacteria > Rhodobacterales > Rhodobacteraceae > Paracoccus > Paracoccus beibuensis. Next base: position 66,582 of record NZ_JAOTBD010000009.1, read on the forward strand.
CCGCCGCCGCCGGCCGTGCCGGGGTTCATCGTGACGTATTCGCGGATGCGGTTCCGGGCGCCGATTTCCAGCCGGACATCTTCGCCCTTGAACTTGAGATCCTGCGGCACCTGGCCGATCGAGGCGAAGGGAAAGATCACCGTCCCCTCGCCGACCGCGGTGTCGCCGGTGACGACGACATGCGATTTCAGCACCACCCCGTCTGCCAGCCGGACGCGGGGTCCGACGACGCAGAACGGGCCGATCTCGACCCCGGCGCCGATCCGGGCCCCGGGCTCGACCACGGCCGAAGGGTGGATGCTGATCTCAGCCATCCTTGCGGGCCATCATCGCCGTATATTCGGCCGAGGCGCAGAGCTGACCGTCGACCATGGCCTTGCCTTCGAACTTCCAGATCTTGCCGCCACCGCGGATTGCGCGGCAGTGCAGTTCCAGCACGTCGCCCGGAACCACCATGCGGCGGAACTTGCAGTTGTCGATGCCCATGAAATAGGTCAGCATTTCCTCGTCCACGACGTTCATGCTGATGCCCACGACGACGGCTGCGGTCTGCGCCATCGCTTCGATGATCGTGACACCCGGCATGACCGGCTGGTTCGGGAAGTGTCCCTGGAAATGCGGCTCGTTCGAGGTCACGTTCTTGATCCCGACGGCGCTTTCGAACGGGACGATGTCGCGCACCTTGTCGATGAAGAGGAAGGGATAGCGGTGGGGAATGATCCGCTTGATCAGCGACAGGTCGGCCTCGGTATAGGGGGCGGGGTTGCGCGTCTCGTCAGCCATGTGGGTTCCTTGGGCGATTTGATCTCGGGTTACCAACGGGGGCGCGGGTTGGCAAGCGCGCTCAGGCGCGTCCCCGCCGACCCTCGGCCAGCCAGCCGGCCAGGATCAGGCCCGCGATCAACGCCAGCCACGCCCATCCCGGCAGCAGCGGGCGGCGTTCAAGGCCGGTGACGGTGGCGGCGTCGCGTGGCGTGATCCCGATCCAGTTGCCGCCAAGGCCCGCGCCGCTGGTGGCACGGCCGACACGAACCTGCCGAAGATCGGGAATGCCATCGGACAGGCGCTGCACGGATCCCCCCGACGCCTCGACCAGCGGCGTCAGCAGGGGGGCGTCGGCCACCGTCTCCTCGAACTCGCGCGGGGCCGAGGGGCCAAGCGCCAGCACCCGCCGCAAATCGCCGTCCTGCAGGCGATAGAGTCCGGGTTCGGGAGCCGTCCAGTCGGCGGTGAAGCGGCCTGGCCCATCCTCTGTCAGCGGAACCTCGGTCGTGCTGCCGTCGGGATGGCTCACGACCAGCGGCCCCGCGGTTTCGGCCATGGTGCGGCGGGTGAAGCGGACCGCCAGCCCGTCCCGCACGTCGGCCAGAAGGGCCTCCTCCTCCAGCTCGGGTTCCTTCATTGACCAGTGGGCGATGCGGCGCAGCAGCTCCAGCTGCGGGCCGCCACCTTCGAAGCCGCGCCCCCACAGCCACACCTGGTCCGAGGTCAGCAGCGCCACCCGGCCCTCACCGACGCGGTCGAGGATCAGCAGGGGGCTGTCCTCGGCCCCTGTCATCGCGACCTGCGCGCCGGGGTCCGGCGTCACTTCGGCCATGCGCAGCCAGCGGCCCCAGTCGGGATCTTCGCCGGCACCTGGCAGGCCGGCGGTTACCGGGTGGCGCTGTCCGTCGTCGGTCAGGCGGGGCAGAAACGGCTCGTCGATGACGCGACCGGTGGGACGCGCGGGCAGGACCTGTCCCAGGGGCGACAGGTTCAGGCTCTCGACCGAGGCCATCTCGGGACCGGCCGAGACAAGGATCGCGCCACCCTCCTGCACATATCGCGCGATGTTGGCGTAATAGTCCGGCGGCAGGATGCCCCGCACACGATAGCGGTCGAAGATGATCAGGTCGAAATCGTCGATCCGGTCCAGGAACAGTTCCTGCGTTGGGAAGGCGATCAGTGACAGCTCGCTGACCGGAACGCCGTCGAACTTGTCGGGCGGGCGCAGGATGGTGAAGTGGATCAGGTCGACGGCAGCGTCGGACTTCAGCAGGTTGCGCCAGGTCCGTTCGCCCGCATGGGGTTCCCCAGACACCAGCAGCACCCGCAGACGGTCGCGCACGCCGTTGATGCTGATCGCAGCGGCATTGTTGCGGTCGGTCAGTTCGGTGGGCTGGGCGTCCAGCGCGATCTGCACGACGTTCTGTCCCGCATGGGTCGGCACGACCGGCAGCGTCAGGCTGGTGTTCATCGGGACCGCGATGGTCTGCTCGTCCTCTCCGTCCAGCGACAGGCGCAGGTTCACGCTGCCGGTGCGGCTGGCGTCGGGGACGGCGCCCTGGTCCTCGACCCGCAGGCGGATCGTCACCTCCTGGTCGATGAGACCGAAGGCAGGGGCCTCCTCGATGACCAGGCGGCGGTCCCAGTCCTGGGGCTGGCCGGTCAGCAGGACGTGCAGCGGCGCGGGCAGATCGGCGGGCAGCATCGCGGGGTCGTGCAGCCGCCCGTCGGTCAGGGCGATCACGCCGGCCAGGCGGGAGTCTGGCTCGGCCGCGGTGGCGCGCGCCAGGGCGGTCGCCAGCAGCGTCCCGTCCGGATCGTCGCCCACCGTCACTCGCCGCAGGTCGGTCGCCGGCAGCGCCGCAAGCTGCGCCGAGAGCGCCTCGACCGCCTGATCGACCTGCCCGGCCCGCTCCGGCAGGTCCTGGCTGGAGGATCGGTCGTCCAGCAGGATCACGATGTCGCTCAGACCCGCGCGGGTGCCCAGTTCAAGCGCCGGACCCGCCAGCGCCAGCGCCGCCGCAAGCCCAGCCAGACCGCGCCACGCCCATCCGCGCAGGCCCCGCCACAGCGCAAAGCCCGCCACCAGCGCCGCCAGGACTGTCAAAACGGCGATCGCCCACCACGGCAGGGCCGGGTCGAAGCGCAATTGGGTCAAGGAGGTCATGGCGCAAGGATCTCCTCGATCCGCAGGCGGTCAAGCAGTGCAGGAACGTGCACCTGGTCGGATTTGTAGTTTCCGGTCAGCACGTACATGATCAGGTTGATGCCGAAGCGATAGGCCATCTCGCGCTGCTGCTCGCCCTCCCATCCGCTGCCGATCGGGAAGACAGAATAGCCGTCGTCGTCGACAGCCCAGGCCTCGGCCCAGCTGTTGCCACCGATCACCACCGGGCTGACGCCGTCGTTCAGCTGCCGGAACGGAGCACCGGCCTCTGTCTCGGCTGTCAGCGGCGGCGCCTCGAGCCAGACGGGGTTGCCCTGCCAACGGCCCGGAAAATCCGACAGCAGGTAGAAGGTCCGTGTCAGGACGTGATCGTCAGGGACCGGCGCCAGCGGCGGGATGTCCAGCGGTGCGGCCAACCGGCGCAGCGCACCCGACATGTCGGGACCGCCCACCCCGGTCACGTCGCCGTCGCGCGTGTCGAAAAGGATCATCCCGCCCGACCGCAGGAAGTCGTTCAGCCGCAGATAGGCCTGCGGGCTTGGCGCGGGCTGCGATTCCGTCACCGGCCAATAAAGGAAGGTCAGCAGCGACAGGTCATCCTGGTCCAGGTCGATGCCGATGGGGCGCCCCGGCTCGACCGAGGTCCGCTGACGCAGGGCCAGCGACAGGCCCCAGAGACCTTGCTCGGACGCCTCGTCCACGCGGCTGTCGCCGGTGATGATGTAGGCCAGCGCGACCTCATCGGCAGCACGGGCCAGGTCGGCGTCGATCTCTTGGGCCGACACGCGCGGCGCCGGCATTAGCGCCAGCAGCAGGACCAGCGCCGCCCCGCCGCCCCGCCTGCCGCCCCGCGCCACCATCACCGACCCCAGCGCATCCAGCGCCAGCATCAGCGCCGCCGCGGCCAGCAGCAGGCCCTTGAGGTCGCGACCGGGCGTGGCGCGGACATCCTCGACCGTGGCGCCGGGCCAGTCGGCCAGCGTGAAGGGACCGCCCGCGTTCAGCGCCTGCCGTCGCTCTCCGGCGACATAGATACCCGCCGGATGCCCGGGACCTGGACCCCTATCCAGATCCTCGGCCGCGACGGGCACCAGGTCGGTAGGGTCCGCGGGGCGGCCGAAACCGTCCAGCACCGTCTGGGGTGTCCAGAACGGCTGGACGCGATCCTCGGCGGCTTCCTCCGAGGGCGATAGGCGCGCGGTCGCGACCAGACGCTCCATCATCCGGACAAAAAGACCCGAGAGCGGCAGGTTGGACCATTCCGCGTTGGCGGTGACATGGACCAGCACCACCTGCCCCTGGCCATTCCTGTCGCGGGTAATCAGAGGCGTGCCGTCCGACAGCGATGCGATGGTCCGTTCCGAGAGATCGGGCGAGGGTTGCGCCATCAGCTGCGCCCTGACCGTCACCTCGTCCGGCAGCGTCAGGCCCGCGAAGGGCCCGTCGGCAGGAAAGGGCGCCAGTCCTCGCGGATCGCCCCAGCTGAGCGCGCCGCCGATGTCGCGGCCGCCCTGACGCGGCGCGACGGGCAACAGCGGCTCCTCCATCAGCCGGTCATAGCCGGCCATGCGTGGACCGGCGAAGCGGATCAGCAGGCCGCCCTGCTGGACCCAGTCCGCCAGTTCGGGCGTTTCCGCCAACTGGACCTGGTCGGCCAGGATGATGACATCCGGCGCCGTGTCCAGCACGTCGCCAAGCGCCCCCTCGACCAGGTCGGTCGTCGGCGCCAGCGCCTGGCGCAGGTAATGGGTCTGGGCCAGCAGGCGCTGACCTTCGGCCTGGTCGGCGGGGTCGCCCACAAGGCCCACCTTGCGCCGCCGCACCCGGTCGTCGGCCAGAACGACGGCACCGGCATGACCCTCGGCCTGGACCTGGAACCGGGTGATGCGGTTGCGCAGCTCGGGCGGCAGGTCGATGGCGACGGGGCGAACGGTCAAGCCCTCGTGCACTGATGGATCACCCGGCGTCAGCGTCGCCAGCGCGCGCTCGATACCCTGCGGATCGGGGCCGATGGCCTCGATCGTGGGCGCGGCATCGTCGATTGCGCGCAGCGTCAGCGACGGCGTCTCGCCCTCGGCCAAGGACAGTGTCCGCAGCGGACGCGACGGCGGAACCACCGTCACCGGGCCGCGATCCGCCAGCGCCTGCAGCCAGGCGGGGCGGTTGGCATAGTCCGTCCCGTCCGCCAGCCACAGCGTCGAAAGCCGACCCTCGGGCGCATCCGCCAGCGCGGCCTGCGCGTCCTCGGGCAGGGTCGAGGGCCACGAGACCGGCTGCGCCCCCCGCAGGCCCGCGCGAAGGCTGTCTGCGGGCTGAAAGGCCAGGACGGCATCCGCCTGCCCGTCGGCCAGAAGCAGGGCGGCGGGACGGCCATCAGCCGCGGCGTCGGCCAGGGCGCGGTCGGCGCGCGTCTGGCGGGCGGACCAGTCGGGCGCGGCGGCATAGCCCGCGTCCATCACGACCAGCAGCGGCCCGTCGGCGGGTGCTTGCCGGACGGGCTTCCACACCGGTCCCGCGAAAGCCAGGATCAGCGCCGCGACCGCGGCAAGGCGCAGCAGCAGCAGCCACCAGGGCGTGCGTTGCGCTACCGGGTTGCAGTCCGCCAGCCCCGCCAGCAGCGCCACGCCGGGAAAGACGATGCGCCGCGGCGCTGGCGGCATCGCGCGCAGGATCACCCACAGGACCGGAAGCGCAACCAGCGCCCCCAGCACCCAGGGCGCGGCGAACCCGAGAGGCCCCAGCAGCAGCATCAGCGGGTCCCCTGCCCCAAGGCCTGCCACAGCCAGCCAAGCGCCTCGACCGGATCGGCGTCGCTCAGATGCGTGCCGAACTGCCAGCCCGCCTGCCGTGCCTGTGCCGCCACCCAGTCCTGCCGGTCGGCCAGCCGCCGAAGATAGGCGTCGCGCAGTCCGCCGGCATCCCGGCTGTCATGGCGCATCCCGCCGGCGGGGGCACGAAACTCCACTGCGCCGTCGTAGGGGAAGGTCGCTTCGTCCGGGTCGAGGACCTGCAGCAGCACCCCCATCGTGCCGAGGCTGGCAGCCTGTGTCAGCAGCGCCTGCACCCAGGAAGGGTCGGACAGGAAGTCCGACAGCACCACCACCCGCATCTGCGGCCGCAGGGCGGCGGCCGGATTGGTGTCGCCCGGGGCCAGCAGCCCCTCGGCCAGCCGTTCGGCCTGAAGCCGCCCGGCGCGGGGCGGCTGGCCCAGCAGGGCGACCTTCTCGCCTCCGCGCAGCATCAGCATGCCCACGGCCAGCGCCAGAAGGCGGCCGCGTTCCGCCTTGGTAGGGCGGTCGGGACCGCCGGCGAAGTCCATGCCCGGGTTGCGCGACAACCAGATGGCGGCAGACTGCGCCGTCTGCGCCTCTCGGTCACGGACGAACTGCGCGTCCGACCGGGCCGAGCGGCGCCAGTCGATGCTGCGCGCCGTGTCGCCCTGTGCCGCGGGACGGTATTGCCAGAAATCCTCGCCCGGTCCGGCGCGGCGCAAGCCATGGGCACCGGGCGCGACCATCGCGGCCAGGCGTTCGGCCGACAGGATCAGGCCCGGCAGGTGGCCGGATGCAGCCTCGGCCCGGGCGCGCAGATCGACCGGAGACAGGCTCATGCGGCGCGGCGATCCGCGGCCCGGTCGTCCAGCAGTCGCGCGATCACGCCGTTCACCGTCTCGCCGCGCGCACGGGCCGCAAAAGACAGCGCCATGCGGTGGCGCAGGACGGGCGCCGCCATCGCGGCCACGTCGTCCAGCGTCGGCGCGAAGCGGCCGTTCAGCACCGCACGCGCCCGCGTCACCAGCATCAGCGCCTGAGCGGCGCGCGGCCCCGGCCCCCAGACCAGAGACTCGGTCACGAACTGCGGTGACTCGGGCGCGCCCGGACGGGCGGCGCGGACAAGGTCCAGGATCGTCTCGACCACGGATTCGCCCACCGGCATCCGGCGGATCAGGCGCTGCGCGGCGATCAGATCCTCGGGCGCGAAGGCGGCATGGGGGGCGCCCTCCTCGATGCCGGTCGTCGCCAGCAGGATCTGGCGTTCGGTGTCACGGTCGGGATAGTCGACGTCGATCTGCAGAAGGAAGCGGTCCAGTTGCGCCTCGGGCAAGGGATAGGTCCCCTCCTGCTCGATCGGGTTCTGGGTCGCAAGGACGTGAAACGGGCGGCCAAGCGGGCGGTGCTGGCCGCTGATCGTGACCTCTCGCTCCTGCATGGCCTGCAGCAGTGCGGACTGGGTGCGTGGGCTGGCGCGGTTGATCTCGTCCGCCATCAGCAGCTGCGTGAAGACGGGACCCTCGATGAAGCGGAAGGCGCGGCTGCCGTCGGGCAGCGCGTCCAGCACCTCGGAGCCCAGGATGTCGGCGGGCATCAGGTCGGGGGTGAACTGGATGCGGCGGCTGTCGAGACCCAGCACCGTCGACAGCGTGTCCACCAGCATCGTCTTGCCAAGGCCCGGCTGGCCGATCAGCAGCGCGTGCCCGCCTGCGAGGATCGCAGCCAGCACCTGTTCCACGACGTCGTGCTGACCGACGAACCGCCGCTCCGTGCTCTGGCGCGCTTCGGCCAGACGCGCGGACAGACCCTGCACCTCTTGCACCAGAATTTCGTCCGACGTCATGACAATGCCCTTCCGCTGCTTTAAGCAGAGCATAGGCAACCGGCACGGAGGCGACCAGATCCAATGGCGGAAAACGGTGACAATAGCGTGAGCGCCGAGGGCTTGGCCGAGGCCGCCAGCAAGGCCGGCAAGGGCGGTCTGCCCCCCGTGCACTTGTGGAACCCGCCCTATTGCGGAGAGATGGACCTGGAGATCCGCGCCGACGGCACCTGGATCCATGAGGGAACGCCCATCGGCCGCCCCGCGATGGTTCGGCTGTTCTCCACCATCCTCAAGCGAGAGGACGACCGCTTCTTCCTGGTCACCCCGGTCGAGAAGGTCGGCATCCGGGTCAAGGATGCGCCCTTTCTGGCAGTCGACGCGGACATCGCCCCTGACAGGATCACCTTCACGACGAATGTCGGCGACCGGGTGACGGCGGGGCCGGACCACCCGGTGGTCATGCGCGGCGATGCCAAGGTGCCCCGCCCCTATGTCCATGTCCGCGCGGGGCTGGAGGCGCTGATCGACCGCAAGACCTTCTATCGGCTGGCCGCCGCTGCGGAAACGGCGCCGGACGGGCGCACCGGCATCCGGTCCGGCGGGCAGTTCTTCGCACTGGAGCCGTGATGCCGCGGTTTGCCGCAAACCTGACGATGCTGTTCACCGAGCTCCCGATGCTGGAGCGATTCACGGCAGCCGCCGAAGCCGGCTTCCAGGGGGCCGAGATCCTGTTCCCCTATGACATCGCCGCGCCCGAACTTTATCGGGCAGCCCTTGCCGCGGGGCTGGAGATCGTGCTGATCAACGCGCCACCGCCGAACTGGGCCGGCGGCCCGCGGGGCTTTGCGGCCGAGCCCGGCCTTGAGGAGCGGTTCCGCCGCGATTTCGAACGGAGCCTGCGCGTGGCCCAGGCCCTGCGCGCCCGCTACATCCATGTCATGGCCGGACGTGCCGAGGGACCTGCCGCGCTCGAGACGTATATCGCGAACCTGGCCTGGGCTTGCGAGCGTGCGCCCCATGCCAGCCTGACGATCGAGCCGCTGAACCCCGCCGACATGCCCGGCTATTTCCTGCAGGACTACGACCTTGCAGTCGAAGTCATCCGGCGCATCGGCACGCCGAACCTGGGCCTGCAGTTTGACACCTATCATGCGCAGGCGCTTACAGGGGACATGCTGGCCTGTTGGCGGAAGGTCGCGCCGCTGGTCCGCCACGTCCAGGTGGGGGGCCATCCCGGCCGGCACGAACCCGACAGCGGCACCCAGGACCACATCACGTTCTTTCGCGAATTGGATGACATCGGGTACCCTGGCTGGGTTTCCGCCGAATACACGCCGCTGCGCCAGACCGCCCGCGGCCTGCAATGGCTGCACGAGGCGCAGGGCCGCTTGCCGCACTAGCAGGGCGCTGAAAAAGCCCGGCGCGCGCGGACAGTTTTCTTGTGGCTTCGGGTTGGGCGCGGGTTTTCTGTTCATGGGAAGCTTTTGGCGCCGACTTCCGGCTCACGCGCCGAGCAGCTTCGGCAGTGTCGCCAGGTTGCAGGCCTTCGTCGTCAGGGTGAAGCGGGCCCTCACGCGCTCAATGCCGCGATAGAGGGTTTGCGCCATGCCTCCGACGGTTTACGCCCACCCTAAGGATTCCTCATTTTTCTTCCGGCGCCGCTGTGACTTGGCATAGCCACCGTGCCGGGTTGTCCGCCCGTCGATGGCGGAATATTGGTATTTCCGCGCGACATGTGGCGTGACCACCATCTGGCGTAGTTCGGCGACGAAATTGGCGCTGTCGTAGCCGCGGTCGGCTGCCAGTGTCAGGCGTCCGGTCGATCCACGCGAGTGACGGTGAAGCATGTCGAGCGCGGCCTGTCGCTCCGCATGGCACCCGCCTGCGTCAGGTCGGCCTGCACGATGAGCCCCGAGCGGTTCTCCATCAGGCTATGCCCCATGAAGCACAGCATGGCCCCGGCGCCAGGCGACTTCTTGAACAGCCGGGCATCCGGATCTGTCACCGAGGCATGCGTCGCGTTGGACCGTCGTTCGCCGCGGAGATCGACTTCGGCATTGCGGTTGCGGCGGGCGGGGCGGATCATGGCTTCGGTCTCGGGGCTGGGCTGGTGGGAAGGCGTATCGGGACCGGAGATGTTCGGCGGGTCGCCGGGGGCCGTCGTCCCGGTCCGGCTTTGCCTCGTCCTTGGGCTGGAAACTCGTCATCGACGCCATGCCTTCACCAGTGTCCCGTCGTCCAAGAAGTGATCGTCCGACAACAACGGCGCCACCTCGCGATGCGTCAGGATGGCGGCCATGATCTTGCCGGACATGTCCGTGGTCAGCAGCCGGTCGCGGCTCCTGGTGGAGACCGTGGGCCTGCGACCCAGGGCTTCGCCCGGTCAGGGCTGAAATCTATCCACTGGACAGACTTTCGGGCGCCCTTCACCCCAGACGGCATCGTCGATCCCGAGGCCGACGAACCAGCGGAACAGCAGGTTGTGATCCATCTGCTCCATGAGCTGCCGTTCGGATCGGATCGAGCAGAGGATCTGAAACAGGCTGCCCGGATCAGCCGCTTCGATGCGATCGAAGGACGGCCTCCGCATAGAGTTGGTCGCACCCGGCATCCAGGGAACGCAGAGCATCCTTGACGACGGTCCGGATCTTGCGCGAGCCGGATGCCGCGCCGGGATGCGATCCTCGAGATCAACGCAGCTGAACAAAAACCCTGTCACCGTGTCCGCTCCGCGCATTGCCGTATCCGTCGCCTTGGTGGCAACGGTGAAGCATGTTCCGCTGCAGGCGTCGAGGGCAGAGTTGTCCAGCGGCCTGCGAGGTGCCGCGGTGTTGGGCGGAACCAGCTTTCGCCGCGATCATACGCCGGAAACAGCCGAAGCTTTTCCTGTTCCTGGCGGGAACCGCCCCCGCCTCCGCACCGTTGCGGTGATGACATGCCGCGGATCGCCAGCCGGAAGGGCTTGGTGCAGGCATCGGAACCTAAAGGGGAATATCATGAACTCGATCATCTATATCGTCGGCCTGGTTGTCGTCGTGCTGTTCATCCTGTCCTTCCTGGGCCTGCGCTGACGCCCCCGCGCGCCCGACCGGCGCGCGACTGGCTTGCGGCCACCGGATACGGGCCTTTGCCATTCTGGCAGGGGCCCGTGCCAATTGCGGGCTGGCTTTCGGGACGCTGATCCGCTAGGGCAGCCGCGAACCCGAAAGAAGGCCGCCATGGATATCCGCAATATCGCCATCATCGCCCACGTCGACCACGGCAAGACCACCTTGGTGGACCAGCTGCTGCGTCAGTCGGGGTCGTTCCGCGAAAACCAGGCCGTCGCGGAGCGCGCGATGGACAGCAACGACATTGAGAGAGAGCGCGGGATCACCATCCTTGCCAAGGCCACCTCGGTCGAATGGAAGGGCACGCGCATCAACATCGTTGACACGCCCGGCCACGCCGATTTCGGCGGCGAGGTCGAACGCATCCTGTCGATGGTGGACGGTGTCTGCCTGCTGGTCGATGCCGCCGAAGGCCCGATGCCGCAGACCAAGTTCGTCACCTCGAAGGCGCTGGCCCTGGGGCTGCGACCCATCGTCGTGCTGAACAAGGTCGACAAGCCTGCGGCCGAGCCCGACGAGGTCCTGAACGACGTGTTCGACCTTTTTGCGAATCTCGGCGCCAGCGACGATCAGCTGGACTTCCCGCATGTCTATGCCTCGGGGATCGGCGGTTGGGCCGACGCGACGCTGGACGGAGACCGCAAGGACATGTCGGCGCTATTCGACCTGATCCTGAAGCATGTCGAGCCGCCCAAGCAGATCGCCCGTCGCGACGAGCCGTTCCAGATGCTGGCCACCACGCTTGGCGCCGACCCCTTCCTGGGCCGCCTGCTGACCGGCCGCGTCGAGGCGGGCACCGCCAAGGCCGGCGACACGCTGAAGGCCCTGGCGCGGGACGGAGAGCGCCTGGAGCAGTTCCGCATCAGCAAGATCTTGGCCTTCCGGGGCCTGACCCAGACCCCGATCGACCTGGCCGAGGCCGGCGACATCGTCACCATCGCAGGCATGGCCAAGGCCACCGTGGCCGACACGCTCTGCGCGCCCGAGGTCGAAACCGCCCTGCCCTCGCAGCCGATCGACCCGCCGACCATCAGCGTGACCTTCGGCATCAACGACAGCCCGCTGGCCGGCCAGGACGGCAAGAAGGTCCAGTCCCGCGTCATCCGCGAGCGCCTGATGCGCGAGGCCGAGGTCAACGTCGCCATCAAGGTCGAGGACACCCCCGGCGGCGAGGCCTTTGTCGTCTCGGGTCGCGGCGAACTGCAGATGGGCGTCCTGATCGAGAACATGCGCCGCGAAGGCTTCGAGCTGTCGATCAGCCGCCCCCGCGTGATCTTCCAGGAGGAAGACGGCCAGCGGATGGAGCCGATCGAGGAAGTCATCATCGATGTCGATGACGACTATACCGGCGTGGTGATCGAAAAGCTGACCGGAGAGCGCAAGGGCGACCTGGTCGAGATGCGTCCCGCCGGTGTCGGCAAGACCCGCATCGTGGCCCATGTGCCCGCGCGGGGCCTGATCGGCTATCAGGGCGAGTTCATGACCGACACGCGCGGCAACGGCGTGCTGAACCGCATCTTCCACGGATGGGCCCCGCACAAGGGTCCGATCCAGGGCCGCCGCCAGGGCGTCCTGATCTCGATGGAGAACGGCGTTTCGGTGTCCTATGCACTTTGGAAGCTGGAAGATCGCGGCAAGTTCTTCATCGGCGCGCAGGAGCAGCTGTATCAGGGCATGATCATCGGCGAGCATTCGCGCGACAACGACCTGGAAGTGAACCCGCTGAAGGGCAAGCAGCTGACCAACGTCCGCGCCTCTGGCACGGACGAGGCGGTGCGCCTGACGCCGCCGGTCCGCATGTCGCTGGAAGAGGCCATCGCCTATATCAACGACGATGAACTGGTCGAGGTCACGCCCAAGAACATCCGCCTGCGCAAGCGGCACCTGGACCCGCACGAACGCAAGCGCCAGGCCCGCGCCGACGGCTGATGCCGACCGATGATGCAACCGAAACGCCGCAGGTGCCAGCCTGCGGCGTTTTTTCATGCGACATCGGAATTATGGCTCACGATCGCGTCATCTCGTGCTAAGATGATCTCGCCGATCGCGCCAAGCCATGTTTTCAGCCACGCGGGTCGCATTGCACCCACACCCTGTTCATGACCCGCAAGGTCAATGTTTCATTGTTTCAGCACCGCCATTTCCGCGTCTGATGGGAATACGAAATGCCTTCGAAGAAAGCTCCTGCCAGTCCCCGGGCGCTGCACGAACGCGCCATCGACATGACCATCATCCTGATCGAGCGACAGCAGGCCTGCAGCCTCAGCCTTGAAGACGTGGCCACCGCGCTGGACGAGCCGGTAGAGAACCTGACGCGGCTCTTTTCCGACAAGGACGCGCTGATGGCCGCGGTCGTGGAACAGGCGCTGGTCATCCTGATCGACACCTGCACCAGGGTTGTCGTACGCGCCGATCCCAACGACCCGGTCGACCAGTTCTGCGCCTTGGGCGACGCCTACTTGGACTGGGCGGACACGCATCAGGCGCAGTTCCGGCTGATCTCGGACCACCGGATGGTGGGCATGCTGGCCCGGTCCGACCTACGCCGCTATGTCGACTCGGTTACCGACCTGATGGCCCGGATGCTGACGCGTGCGCAGGAGAATGGCCAGCTGCACCCCAAGGAGGATATTCCCCTGATGGTGCTGTCCGCCCGCAGCTTCGCATATGGCCTTGCACGGATGATCGTGGACGGCCGCATGGCCGAATGGGTCCCCGACACGCCACCGCTGGAGACGTCGAAGAGGCTGGCCCATGATTTCGTCCTGCGCATGGCCCGAAGCAGTCAGCCGAACCGGGCCGGGGCGTGACCGTTTAGCCCCTTTCGGTCCGCATGGGCTTGCGTTATCCCGGGCACAACCTGGGAATGACAAGAGAGCAGCCGTGACCGATTTCATCATCAAGGACATCGCGCTGGCCGATTACGGTCGCAAGGAACTGGACATCGCGGAGATCGAGATGCCGGGCCTGATGGCGCTGCGGGCCGAATACGGCGACAGCAAGCCGCTGAAGGGCGCGCGCATCGCGGGCAGCCTGCACATGACCGTCCAGACAGCCGTCCTGATCGAGACGCTGACCGCCCTTGGTGCCGATGTCCGTTGGGCATCGTGCAACATCTATTCGACCCAGGACCATGCGGCGGCGGCCATTGCGGCGTCGGGCGTGCCGGTCTTCGCCATCAAGGGCGAGACGCTGCCCGAGTACTGGACCTATACCGACCGCATCTTCCAGTTCACGGAAGGCACCGCGAACATGATCCTGGACGATGGCGGCGACGCGACGCTCTATATCCTGCTGGGCGCGCGGGTCGAGGCGGGCGAGACCGACCTGATCGCCGTGCCCCAGACCGAGGAGGAAGAGGCGCTGTTCGCCCAGATCCGCAAGCGCATCGCGGAAACGCCGGGCTGGTTCGCCCGGCAGCGCGACGCGATCCGCGGCGTGTCCGAGGAAACGACAACCGGTGTCCACCGGCTCTATGACCTGCACAAGAAGGGCCTGTTGCCCTTCCCCGCGATCAACGTGAACGACAGCGTCACCAAGTCGAAATTCGACAACAAGTACGGCTGCAAGGAGTCGCTGGTCGACGGCATCCGCCGCGCCACCGACGTGATGATGGCCGGCAAGGTCGCCGTCGTCTGCGGCTATGGTGACGTCGGCAAGGGCTCGGCCGCCAGCCTTCAGGGTGCGGGTGCGCGGGTGAAGGTGACCGAGGTCGACCCGATCTGCGCGCTGCAGGCCGCCATGGACGGGTTCGAGGTCGTGACGCTGGAAGAGGTTGCCGCGACCGCCGACATCTTCATCACCACCACCGGCAACCGCGACGTGATCCGACTGGAACACATGCGCGAGATGAAGAACATGGCCATCGTCGGCAACATCGGCCATTTCGACAACGAGATCCAGGTCGCCGCGCTTCGCAACCACAAGTGGACGAACATCAAGGACCAGGTGGACATGATCGAGATGCCTTCGGGCAATCGCATCATCCTGCTGAGCCAGGGGCGTCTGCTGAACCTGGGCAACGCGACCGGCCATCCGTCCTTCGTGATGTCGGCCAGCTTCACCAACCAGGTGCTGGCGCAGATCGAGCTGTTCGCCAAGGGCGACGAATACCAGCCGGGCGTCTACATCCTGCCGAAGGCGCTGGACGAGAAGGTGGCCCGCCTGCATCTGGACAAGGTCGGCGCAAAGCTGTCGAAGCTGTCGCCCGAACAGGCCGCCTATATCGGCGTCGCGCCGGAAGGCCCCTTCAAGTCCGACCATTACCGGTATTGATCCATGAGCGAATATTCCCTTTTCACCTCCGAGTCCGTCTCGGAGGGGCATCCCGACAAGATCGCCGACCAGATCAGCGATGCAATCCTCGACGCGATCCTGGCCGAGGATGCACGCGCCCGCGTCGCCTGCGAAACCATGGTCAAGACCGGGGTGGCGATCATCTCGGGCGAGATCACGACCAGCGCCTGGGTGGACCTTGAGTCAATCGTCCGCAGCGTCATCAACGAGATCGGCTATACCTCGTCGAACGTGGGCTTCGACGGCGCGACCTGCTCGGTGATCAACATCATTGGCAAGCAATCCCCCGAAATCAATCAGGGGGTTGACCGCGCGAACCTCGAAGAACAGGGCGCCGGCGACCAAGGCCTGATGTTCGGCTATGCCTCGGACGAAACCGACGTCCTGATGCCCGCGCCGATCACCTATGCCCACCGCTTGGTAGAGCGTCAGTCGAAGGTCCGCCGCAACGGGACGCTGCCCTGGCTGCGCCCCGACGCCAAGTCGCAGGTGACCTTGCGCTATGGCGCGGACGGGCGTCCTGCCGGGATCGACGCCGTGGTGCTGTCCACGCAGCACAACCCGGAAATCTCTCTGGCCGACCTGCGCGAGGCGGTGATCGAGGAGATCATCAAGCCGGTCCTGCCGTCGAACTGGCTGTCGGAGCAGACGAAATTCTTCATCAACCCCACCGGCAAGTTCGTCATCGGCGGCCCCGTCGGCGACTGCGGCCTGACCGGGCGCAAGATCATCGTCGACAGCTATGGCGGCATGGCCCGACACGGCGGGGGCGCATTTTCGGGCAAGGATCCGTCCAAGGTGGACCGCTCGGCCGCCTATGCGGGCCGCTGGGTTGCCAAGAACATCGTCGCAGCGGGACTGGCCAAGCGGTGCGAGATCCAGGTCAGCTATGCCATCGGCGTGGCCGAGCCGACCTCGATCAGCCTCAACTGCTTCGACACCGAGACCGTGCCGGTCGAAAAGATCGTCGCCGCCGTGCGAGAGGTCTTCGACCTGCGGCCCTTCGCGATCATCCGCGAGTTGGACCTGCTGCACCCGATCTATCGGCCGACCGCAAGCTATGGCCATTTCGGCCGCGCGCCCTATGCGCTGAACGGCGCCACCGCGTTCAGCTGGGAGGCCACCGACAAGGCCGAGGCGCTGAAAGCCGCGCTGACCTGACAAAGCAAGGGCCGCCACCGGCGGCCCTTTGCAGCCCGGCGGTTACGTCAGCCGATGTCTTGCACGCCGGAATAGAGCTTGCGCGCGCGTTCCTCGAACGCCCGCACGATCCTCAGCATCGCTTCTTGGAAGACCACCCCGATCAGGCGCTGCAGGATGGCGTTCTTGAACTCGAAGTCCACGAAGAACTCGACATGGCAACCGCCCTCTGGACGGTCCCGGAACGACCACCCGCTGCGCAGGTATTTGAACGGCCCGTCCAGATACTCGGTGTCGATCTTCAGGACCCCGTCCTCATCCTCGGGCCACAGAACGACGCGGCTGCCAAAGCGTTCTCGGAAGACCTTGAAGCTGATCACAAGGTCGGCGGCAATCTCCTCGGCCCCGTCGGCGCGCGTCTCGCGTGATCGGATGCGGGCGGCACTGTTCCAGGGAAGAAACTGCGGATAGCTTTCGATGTCGGCGACAAGGTCGTACATCTGGCGGGCGGAATAGGGAAGGTCGCGGCTGTCCTGGTGATGGGGCACGTGGAGCTCTTGAGTTTCGTCGCGGCGTCTGTTTCGATTCGGACAGGACTTAGCAGGCGAGGCGCGCGATGAACAACCTGATCTGGCTTCTGCGGGCCGCGAGATGGGCACGCCATCCCCCAAGCGCCAAGATGGTGAAGCTGGTCCTGGCCGTGGTCGCGGCAGGCCTCGCGCTGCTGGCGCTGGAGAAGCTGGGCCTTTGGCCGGATTGGGCGACGCTGGACGAGGGCCGGGCGCCGCGGCTGCCGCGCTAGTCGTTGCGGACCTCGACCGGCCGTGCCCGAGGTGCACCAAGGTGCAGCGTGATACCGAAGGCCGTCATGAGGCCCGCGAATGTCAGGATCGTCGCCATCTTGTCCTCCTTTGTCCTGCGGTGGACGTAATCACAGATCGTCCGCGCCGAACGTGTCACATTGTCTCAGGTCGCCCGACTGAAACCCCCGCATCAGCCAGGTCTGGCGCTGCTCTGCGGACCCGTGGGTAAAGCTGTCGGGAATCGGCGTCCGCCCCGCATTGGCCTGGATCACGTCGTCGCCGACGGCCTCTGCCGCGCGCATCGCCTCTTCCAGGTCACCAACGTCCAGCGTGCCGAAACGTTCCTGCGCCTGTCGCGCCCAGATCCCCGCGAAGCAGTCCGCCTGCAGCTCGGTCGCGACCGAGAGGCTGTTCGCCTCGACCTCGGACAGGGCCGGGCGTTGGCGGTTGACCTCTCCCAGGACGCCGATCAGGTTCTGGACGTGGTGGCCAACCTCATGCGCGATGACATAGGCGGCGGCGAAGTCGCCCCCTGCGCCCATGCGCTGCGCCATCATGTCGAAGAAGTCGGTGTCCAGGTAGACCCGCTGGTCACCCGGGCAATAGAACGGCCCCATCGCCGACGACGCCCCCCCGCAGGCCGACTGGACCGCCCCCCGAAACAGGACCAGCGTCGGGTCCTCATACTCCATTACAGCCTGGTCACGCAGGACCGGGCGCCAAACCTCCTCGGTGTCGGCCAGCACGACCGAGACGAACTCGCCCCATTCCTCGTCCTCGCGCGTTAGTTCGACGCTGCCCTGCGACTGGTCCAGCCCCTGCACCAGCGGCGTCACATCGACGCCGAAGAAGTATCCGACCGCAAGGATGATCAGCGTTCCGGCAATGCCGACGCCCCCTGCCCGGCCCATGCCGCGCCGATCCTCGATGTTGCGGCTGCCCCGCCGTCCACGCCACTGCATTGCCAGCCCCCCATTCGCCGATGCCTTGCCGCCGGGCGCCGAATTGCCCATCCGCCCCGATACCATCACAGCACCGAGATACCTGCGCAAGACGCTTGACGTGGCCGCGCCGCCCGGGGGATGCACGGCGGTAAAAGAACGCCGAGGGGACAGCGATGCTGAGACGGCTTTACGACTGGACGATGGGTCTGGCGGCACACCGCCACGCAGGGGCTTCGCTGTTCACGATCAGCTTCATCGAGAGTTCCTTTTTTCCGATCCCGCCGGACGTGCTGATGATCCCGATGGTCTTGGCGCAACGCGCAAGGGCGTGGATCATCGCCGGCATCGCCACGGCCGGGTCCGTTCTGGGCGCGCTGCTGGGCTATTGGATCGGGGCGGTGCTGATGGACACCGTCGGCCAGTGGGTGCTGACCGCCTATGGGAAAGAGGCCGCCTATGACCAGCTGGCCGTCAGCTTCGCCGAATACGGGGGCTGGGCGGTGCTAGTCGCCGCGCTGACGCCCTTTCCATTCAAGGTCATCACGATCTTCTCGGGCGCGGTCGGGCTGTCGCTGCCGCTGTTCGTCCTGACCTCGATCCTGGGGCGCGCGGGGCGGTTCCTTGTCGTGGCGGGCCTTCTGTGGAAATTCGGCCCTCCCATCCGCGACTTCATCGAGCGGCGGCTGGGGCTGGTCTTCACCGTCTTCATGGCCTGCCTGATCGGCGGCTTCGCAGCACTGAGGTTCATGTGAGCGGCAAACAACTTTCCTTCGCAGCCGGCGCCGGTTCGGCATTCCTGCTGATCGCGGCCCTGGGCTTCCAGGCGGCGGGCTATGCGCCTTGCGAGCTGTGCATCCTGCAACGCTGGCCGCATGTGGCGGCGGTGGTCGTTGCCCTTCTGATCTGGCTGACAGGACGAGTACGCGCGCTGGCGATCCTGGGACTTTTGGCGGCGGGCGTCGCGGCGGGGCTGGCCCTCTATCACGTCGGCGTCGAGCTGACCTGGTGGCCGGGCCCCGCCCATTGTTCGGGCGGCGTTGGCGATCTGGCGACCATGTCGACGCAGGACCTGATGAGCCGCCTGCAAGCGGCCCCCGTCGTGCGCTGCGACGAAGTCGCGTGGAGCTTTCTCGGCATCTCGATGGCCGGGTGGAACGCAATCTTTTCGGCGGGGCTGGCCGTCCTCTGGGCAACGGGGGCGAAACGCGGCAACTGAGGGGGCGAAGGCGGCCGTTTTCAGGGGTTACGGACCGGGGCAGATTGCCCCTTGCCGTCTGGTCGGCTATACCGGGCTGCAACAAGATGTTGAGGAATACCCGTGGCTGACACCCCAGAAGACGATCTGCCCGCAACCCCCGAAAATGGCGAGGATGGTGGCACGGAGGCGCGCGTGGTGATGCATCACGACGGCCCCCTGATCGACATCAGCGCCGAGATGCGGACCTCGTATCTCGACTATGCCATGTCGGTGATCGTCAGCCGGGCGATCCCCGACCTTCGCGACGGTCTGAAGCCGGTTCACCGCCGCATCCTGTACGCGATGGACGAAAGCGGCAACACCGCCGACAAGCCCTATCGCAAGTCCGCCCGGTCCGTGGGCGACGTGATGGGCAAGTATCACCCCCACGGCGACAGCGCGATCTATGACGCGCTGGTCCGGATGGCGCAGACGTTCTCGATGTCGCTGCCGCTGCTGGACGGTCAGGGCAACTTTGGTTCGATGGATGGCGATCCGGCCGCGGCCATGCGCTATACCGAAGTGCGGATGGACAAGCCGGCCAACTTCCTGCTGATGGACATCGACAAGGACACCGTCGATTTCCAGGACAACTATGACGGCAAGGACCGCGAGCCCACCGTCCTGCCGGCGCGCTTTCCGAACATGCTGGTCAACGGCGCGGGCGGCATCGCGGTCGGCATGGCCACGAACATCCCGCCCCACAACCTGGGCGAGGTCATCGACGCCACGCTGGAGCTGATTGCCGATCCCGACATGCCGACGGAACGCCTGCTGGAGATCATTCCGGGGCCTGATTTTCCGACGGGCGCCACGATCCTGGGCCGATCCGGGGCGCGCAAGGCCTATCTGGAAGGCCGCGGCAGCGTGATGATCCGTGCCAAGACCCATATCGAGGAACCGCGCAAGGATCGCTTTGCCATCGTCATCGACGAGATCCCTTACCAGGTGAACAAGTCCACCCTGATCGAGCGGATCGCCGAGCTGGCCAAGGAAAAGAAGGTCGAGGGCATCGCCACCGTCCAGGACGAATCCGACCGCCACGGCGTCCGCGTCGTGGTCGAGCTGAAGCGCGACGCGACGCCCGACGTGGTACTGAACCAGCTGTTCCGGTTCACCCAGCTGCAGACCACCTTCGGCTGCAACATGCTCGCGCTCAACGGCGGTCGGCCCGAGCAGCTGGCCCTGCGGGATTTCCTGACGCACTTCATCACCTTCCGCGAAGAAGTGGTCGCCCGCCGCACCGCCTTCGAGCTGCGCAAGGCGCGCGAGCGCAGCCACGTCCTCTGCGGTCTGGCGGTCGCCGTCAGCAACGTCGACGAGATCGTGGCGACGATCCGGTCCTCGGCCGACGCCGCCGAGGCGCGCGAACGGCTGATGGCGCGCCGCTGGCCCGCCCACGACATCGTCGAATACCTGCGTCTGATCGACGACCCGCTGCACCCGGTGAACGAGGACGGGACCTACAACCTCTCGGAAACGCAGGCCCGCGCCATCCTGGACCTGCGCCTGCAGCGCCTGACCCAGATCGGCGTCAAGGAGGTCACGGACGAACTGCAGTCGCTGGCCGACAGCATCCGCGACTATCTGGCGATCCTCGCGTCGCGCGAACGGATCATGGGCATCATTTCGGACGAGCTGCGCGAAGTCCGCAACCTGTTCGCCGTCCCGCGCCGGACCGAGATCGCCGACTGGTCCGGCGACATGATGGACGAGGACCTGATCGAGCGCGAGGACATGGTCGTCACCATCACCTCGGGCGGCTATATCAAGCGCACGGCGCTGGCCGAGTTCCGCGCGCAGCGGCGTGGCGGCAAGGGCCTGTCCAGCATGGCCACCAAGGAAGACGACGTGGTCACCACGCTGTTCGTGGCCAACACCCATACCGAACTGCTGTTCTTCACCACCGACGGGATGGTCTATCGGCTGAAGACCTGGCGGCTGCCGCTTGGCGGCCGCACGTCACGCGGCAAGGCGATGGTCAATATCCTGCCCATCGACTCGGGCGTCAGCATCGCGGCCCTGCTGCCGATGGACGCGCCGGAATCCGAATGGGATCGGTATCACGTCGTCTTTGCGACCGATCAGGGCGACGTGCGCCGCAACGCGTTGTCGGACTTCACCAACATCATGCGGAACGGCAAAATCGCCATGAAGCTCCCCGACGGGGTCAGCCTGATCGGCGTGCGGCTGGCGACCGATGACGACGATATCATGCTGGTGACGGCCAAGGGCCGCGCGATCCGCTTCCCCGCCACCGACCTGCGCGTCTTCCAGAGCCGCAGTTCGACCGGCGTCAGGGGCATCCGCCTTGCGGATGAGGACAGCGTCGTCAGCATGGCGATCATCCGCCACTTCGAGGCCGACCCGTCCGAGCGCGTGGCCTATCTGAAGATGCGCCGTGCCGTCGAAGGCGCGCTGGACGACGGCGCCGAGGCCGACGAGGACGAGGACGCCGCCCCCGAGGGCAGCATCACGCAGGAGCGCTACGCCCAGATGTCGGC
This sequence comes from Paracoccus beibuensis, assembly GCF_026162625.1. Classification (GTDB taxonomy): domain Bacteria; phylum Pseudomonadota; class Alphaproteobacteria; order Rhodobacterales; family Rhodobacteraceae; genus Paracoccus; species Paracoccus beibuensis. The sequence continues at coordinate 88,144 of NZ_JAOTBD010000009.1, forward strand.
GGCCGAAGACCTGATCCTGACGATCACCGCGAAAGGGGCGGGCAAGATCAGCTCCAGCCACGATTACCCGGTGCGCGGGCGCGGCGGCCAAGGCGTCATGGCAATGGACCGCGCAATGCGGGGCGGGCCGCTGGTGGCCAGCTTCCCGGTCGAGATGGACGACCAGATCATGCTGGCGACCTCGACCGGCCAGTCGATCCGCGTCCCGGTGAACGGCATCAGCTTCAGGTCGCGCAGCGCCGGCGGTGTCCGCGTCTTCAACACCGCCGCCGGAGAGGTCGTGGTCTCGGTCGCACGGGTGGCCGAACAGGGCGTCGCCGAAGCCTTGCCGGACGACCAGCAGGACTAGGATCATCCGCCCCGGCCCCGACAAACGGGTTCGGGGTTTTCTTTACCGTGGGGACAGGCGTGGAGCATCAGAACGAAACCGTGCTGCGAGAGCGGCTTCAGACCGGCTTTCTGGGCCTGATCGCCTTTTCGCTGCTGCTGTTCATGCTGGTCCAGGCGCGCTTCATCCTGATCTCGCTGGCCATCGCCATCATCCTGTTCTCGCTGACGTCGGACGCCATCCACGCCATCTCGTCCCGGCTCAAGGTCGCGAAATGGCTGGCGACGACGCTGGCCCTGATCGGCATCGCACTGGGGCTTCTGTGGATCTCGACCACGATCCTGGCGCAGGTGAACGAGATTGTCTTCCTGGCCATCACCTATGCCGAACAGGCGCAGGCCGCCCTGCCCGCCCTGACCGAACGTCTTGGCCCGGAGGCGCAGGAGCGGATCATCACCGCGTTGAGCAACTTCAACATCACCGGCTGGATCCGGTCGCTTGCGGGACAGGCCTCGGGCATCCTGTCGGGCAGCGTGCTGGTGATCCTGTTCGTGGGCTTCATGTTCGCCGAGCAGGTGTGGTTTCCGATCAAGGTCGAGCGGCTGGCCGAGGACCGCGAAAAGGCGCTGCAGATCAGGCGCATCATCTCGTCGATCATGCACCGTGTGAACCGCTATCTGGTGGTCAAGACCGGCGTCAGCGCCGTCACCGCGGGCATCGTCTGGCTGATCTTCCGCGTGATGGGGCTGGAGCTTGCCACCGCCGTGGCCATCCTGACCTTCATCCTGAACTTCATTCCCTCGGTCGGGTCGATCGTCGCCACCGTAATCGCGGCGATCCTGGCCTTCGTGCTGACCGGCGACACGACGCCGACGATGATCGTGGCCCTTCTGTGCACCGCGACGCAGTTCGTGATCGGCAACATCCTGGACCCGATGCTGCTGGGCCAGACGCTGCGGCTGTCCAGCTTCGGGATCATCCTGTCGCTGGCCTTCTGGGGGGCGGTCTGGGGGGTGCCGGGAATGTTCCTGGCCGTGCCGATCATGGTGGCGCTGATGATAATCTGCGCCCACATTCCCTGGCTGAGGGCCGTGGCCGTCATGCTCTCCCGCGAGGGGCTTCCGGATGACGGCAGCGGCGATGCCGACGAGAGACGCCTGGTGGCCTGACGCTTCGGCGGTCTTGCCATGCAATGACTGAAATCGGCAGCGTCCAACAAGGTCGGGACCGTGGCCCTGATCCTGCCGGGTTGTTATCGCCCCTCGGCACCATCGTCGGGCAGGCCCGGCGCGGCCTCGGCACCGCCCCGGACAAGCGCCGCGTCCGGGCTGGATGGCCCGGTGCTGGGCAGTTCGCGCGGCTTGTCGGCAGCCATGCTGCCGGACAGCGCCTCGGGGTTGCGCAGCCAGATGTCGCGCTGTGCAAAGGGGATCTCGATGCCGTCATCCGCAAACCGGCGCACGATCTCGTGGAGCAGGTCAGACGTCACGCCGAGGCCGGTACCGACGTCGCCTAGGATCGCCCGGATCTCGAAGTCGAGCGAATCCGCGCCAAGCCCCCGGAAAAGGACCGCGGGCGCCGGATCGATCGACACCAGGGGGTGATCCCCGGCGATCTCGGTCAGGATACGCTCGACCTTGCGGGTGTCGCTGCCATAGGCGACGCCGACCGGGATGATGATCCGGCCGACCTTGTTGTGACGCGTCCAGTTCGTCACCGATTGGCTGATGAAGTCGCTGTTCGGAACGATGACCTCGGTCTTGTCGAAGGTCTCGACCATCGTCGCGCGAACCGAGATCTTCTTGACGATGCCCTGCTGACCGCCAGCGCTGACCCAGTCGCCCACGCTCACGGGACGCTCGATCAGCAGGATGATCCCGCTGACGAAGTTCGAAACGATGTTCTGAAGGCCGAAGCCGATGCCGACCGACAGCGCACCGGCGACGATGGCAAAGGCCGACAGGTCGATCCCCGCCGAGGTGACCGCCAGGATCGCCGCCAGCAGGATGCCGACGTAACCCAGGCCCGAGATCACGGCGTTCTGGCCGCCGGGATCGAGCTTGGTCTTGGGCAGGATCGAGTTCCGGAACGCCCCTTGCACGCCCCGCGTCAGCAGGAAGCCGATGGCAAAGATGACCAGGAACGTCAGGATGGCGCCCGGCGACAGCGTCACTCCGCCCAGGCTGATGCCGTTGCGGAAGCTGACCCAATATTCGGCCAGCACCTCGGGAGAGGCGCCCCAGATCATCAGGAACAGCGGAATAAACAGCAGCACCAGCGCGAAGCCGCTGAGCAGCGGGGCAAGCCCGTCGCGTGCCCCCTCGGCCCCGCGATAGAACATGTCGAAGACGTCGGCGACGAAATCCTGCAACAGGATCAGCAGGCCGACCAGCGCCAGCGACAGGATCCAAGGCCAGATCAGAAGGTTGCCCAAGTTGACATAGCCGATGGCCATGGCCAGCACGGCCACCGGGCCGATCAGGCGCGTCAGGACGCCAGCCCAGGCGGCGATGCGGTGGCGATAGGACAGGTCCTGCGTCACCGCTTCGTGGGTCAGGCGCCGCAGGATGTTGCCGAGCCGCACCATCGCCAGTGCGGCAAGCACGCCCAGGACCAGGTGCCACAGCCCTGCCGCGCCTTCGCTGAACTCTACCGGGACGCGGCTGACCTGTGCCTCGCCACGCTCATAGAGGCCGGAAAGCGGCAGGACGGCGCGCGACAGGACGTGGTGTACCGCCATCAGCAGCGCCAGCGTAGTGACCATGTGCCCTGCCGAGACCCGGCTGGATTCCGTCATCTGCAACGAGGTATAGGCAATAGCCTGCCGCGGGAACAGCGCCCGCGCCATCCAGATCCCGCCAAAGAGGATCACGGCCGCGCCGGGAAGCGTGCTGAGAAGCGGCGTCGTCCACGGACCCGGAAGCCCCGTTGCCTTGATCGCGCGGATCGCGAGGTAGACGCCGATCATGGGGATCACGATCTGGCCGAGCGACACGACGAAAGCAAGAACCGCGCGCGAATGGCGCGACGCCCTGACCGACAGGCGCGACGGAAGGCTGCCAATCCACGACCGTCCCAGGGTGAGGATGAGGCCTGCGGCGACAAGATAAAGAAACACGACCGGCAGGCGCGGACGCAGGTCAGCCCAGGTTTCGGGCGTGGCATTGGCGCCGGAAACCTCGGACACCACGCCGTCCAGCAGGGTCAACCCGTCACCGACGGCATCGCCTAGGCTGGCGGGCAGCAGCGGTGACGGCGACAGCTTCATCAGCTCCAGCGCCTGACGCTTGCGGATGATCTCGTCGATCTGGGCGATGATCGAGCTGGCGCGGCTTTCGGCCTCAACGGCGGCCAGGCGCGGGGCCTGGGCGGTCGACAGCTGCTGGTTCAACTCGGCGCGACGGGCCGCGACATCGGGGTCCTCGGTCTCGCCCTCGGCCGGAACAGGACCGAGAGACTGGATCTGGTTGCGCAGCGTGTTGATGCGCTCGGCATTGAAGGACTGCCCTTCTTCCAGCCGACCACGCCATTCGACGACCTGATCGCGGGCCCGGGCCAGTTCCTCGTCGGTCGCCCGTGAGTTCGAGGCAAGCTCCTCGCTGTCGTCGGCCACCTGTTCCCAGGTCTCGTAGTTCAGTGGGGTGGCTTGCTGGGCCATAGAAGGCCCGGCGAACATGATCAGCAGCGCCACGAAGATCGCGGCAAGAAGGTGTCGCATGAGTTCTTTCAGCCTTGGAAGACTTCGGGAAGTTCCGGCGCAGGGCGCGTCAGCCAATCCGGGACCGGCAGCCCCTTGGCGCGCAGGAAGTCGGGGTTGAACAGCTTCGTCTGGTAGCGGTTGCCGTAATCGCACAGGATCGTCACGATCGTGTGGCCGGGCCCCATCTCGCGCGCCATGCGGATGGCGCCGGCGACGTTGATGCCCGACGATCCGCCCAGGCACAGCCCCTCGTACTTGAGAAGGTCGAAGACGATCGGCAGCGCCTCGGCATCGGAGATGCGCCAGCTGAAGTCGGGCGTGAACCCTTCGAGATTGGCCGTGATGCGGCCCTGGCCGATGCCTTCGGTGATCGAACTGCCGGGGCTTTCGAATTCGCCGGTGGTATAGAAGGAATGCAGCGCGGCGCCCTCTGGATCGGCAAGGCCGATCCTGACGCCCTTCGGCTGCAACACGTCCGCCACACCGGCCAGCGTCCCACCCGATCCGACCGCGCAGACGAAGCCGTCGACCTTGCCGCCCGTCTGCTCCCAGATCTCGGGGGCCGTCGTCTTGACATGCGCAAGCCGGTTGGCGGTGTTGTCGAACTGGTTGGCCCAGATCGCGCCGTTAGGTTCCGTTTTGGCCAGCGCCTCGGCCAGTCTGCCCGAATAGCGGACGTAGTTGTTGGGGTTCTTGTAGGGGGCGGCGGGCACCTCGACCAGCGTGGCCCCTGCCAGGCGGAGCATGTCCTTCTTTTCCTGGCTCTGCGTCTCGGGGATCACGATCACCGACCGAAAGCCCATCGAGGCGCCGACAAGCGCAAGCCCGATGCCGGTGTTGCCCGCCGTCCCCTCGACGATGGTGCCGCCCGGCCGCAGGGCGCCGCGTGCCACCGCGTCCTTGACTATATAGAGCGCGGCCCGGTCCTTCACCGACTGGCCCGGGTTCATGAACTCGGCCTTGCCCAGGATCTCGCACCCGGTTTCGTCGCTCGCGCGGTTGAGCCGGATCAGCGGCGTGTTGCCGATCGCATCGGCCAGATCAGAACAGATTCGCATGGCGAGCGACCTTCTTTCCGAGGGGGTTCAACGTTCCGAATACCTACACATGCCGGCGGCAGGGGGGCAACCCCGGCACAAAACGGGATCAGAGCGCCCCTAGTTCCGCGCGAAGCCGGTCCGCCCGCGCATCCAGCCACAGCGACAGAAGAACAAGGGGACCGTTGGTGATCTGCCCGTCCTCGACCATGGCCGACAACTGCGCGCGCGGGATCAGGTGCCCGCGGATGTCCTCGGATTCGCTGGCCGCGCCGTGGATGCCGGCGCTGCCGTCGGGCAAGTCCGCGATGCCGACATAGTGATAGATGAACTCGCACACCGCGCCGGGGCTGGGGTAGATGCTGGCGGCCGGGAACAACCGCCCGACGTCTAGCGCCGCCTCCTCGCGCGCCTCGCGACGCAGCGCATCCTCGACCGTCTCGCCGGTATCGACGCGGCCTGCTACCGGTTCCAGCAGCCAAGGCTGCGGATCGCCCCGGACCGCCGGGGCAAAGCGGAACTGCTCGACCAGCAGGACGCGGTCACGATGGGGGTCCCACGGCAGAAGAACCGCCGCATCGCCCATCAGGAAAGCCTCTCGCGTCACGACCGGGCTGTGGCCGCCCTCGTGCAGCGCATGGGTCAGGCGGCGCTCCTCGACCGCAAAGTAGCCCGAGAACCGGGTATGCCGTTCGATCACACGGACCGCATCGGCTTCCGGAGGGGCCACGATGCCGTCGCCAGATGGCTGCATCCGCGCAGCCCGCAGGCGGCTGGACGCCCAGATGCCGATCATCGGCAGGCGCCGGGCCAGGTGATCGGCGCTCAGTTCCGGCGGTGACGCAACGATCTGGCGCGCGATCTCGGCCGCCAGTTCCTGCCGGGACGGCTCCGCCGACCACGGCGGCCCCGCTGGCTGGCCGATGCCCGCGATGCCCAGCACCTGCTGCCCGTCCAGCGCATGGCCGGCCAGCCCCATGACCGCGATATAGCGCATCAGCGCGCCGTTCGGCACGACGCCCATCGCAGCCAGAGGCGCACCGCCCGGCGTCAGGACCGGCCAGTCCCCGCGATCCGCGCCCGCCCCGCGTCCCGACAGCGTCGCGTGCAGGGTCAGCGGCGTTTCCGTGAGTTGCAACGCGTCCATCACGGCGGGTGACGCCAGCGGCCCGGTCAGGGCGATCAAAGCTCCCGCCCCTGCAACCGCAGGGCGGCTGCCAGGCCAAGCTCGAACGAGGTCCGCTGCAGAACCCTGTCGAAGGCGCCGAACAGCACCTGCGCGACCGCCCTTCCCTCTCGCGACGACGCATAGCGGATGAAGGTCTCCATCTCGGCATCGCTCAGCGACGAATAGGACAGCAGCAAGTAGGACCGCAGCCATTCGGCCGTCTCGACCTCGATCTGGCCACGCTGCGCCAAGGTCTCCGCCAGCAGCTGTTCCTCCGAAAGCGGCATGTCGAACCCACCCGCCTCCTCGAAGCCCCGGGAAAAGGCAAGCGAGGCGTTCAGCGCCCCGGTTACATTCGGCGCGACAAGGTCGGCCTCGTCGATCAGCCGCAGGACCTGCTGCGCGCGAAGGTCCCCCCGGGCCAGAGCGCGTGCGAACCCGTCACGCGCCTGCGCCTCGACCTCATCGTCCAGCATGGCACGCCGGGCAGCCAGTTCCAGGTCCAGCAACCGCCGCCCCAAGCCGCTTTCTTGAAACGCCAGCCCCCGGTCGATGGCCGACGGATCAGCCGCCGACAGAGCAGCCGCGATCCCCTCGCGGAACAGACCCTCCAGCCGCGCGACGTCGTGGACATCGGCCACAGCTTCGGCCCAGGGCTTGCCGGCACCGGCGATCAGACCGTCGGCCTCCATGTCCGCGGCTTCGGCAACCGCCTCGTCGCGCAGGATCGGCATGATCATCTGCAGGTCAAGCGCCTGCCACACCCGGTCGGAAGGAGAGACCCTGGCCTCTACAAGCGTGGCCGGGGGCAAGAGCGGTGCCTGGGCAACAGCGCCCGGCACCGCCATCCCTGCGACGATCGCGATGACGTTCAGCATGCGGTTTCCCTTCGGGACAAAATCTTCGCGCTTGGCGTTTTTTGGTCAAATCCCCCTTGCGCTTCAACCCCGCTCCCTCTAATTCCGCCCCACCACACCAGAAAGCGCGGAGAGGTGCCGGAGTGGTCGAACGGGGCGGTCTCGAAAACCGTTGAGCCTGCAAGGGTTCCGTGGGTTCGAATCCCACCCTCTCCGCCACTATCCCCAAGCCCTTGAGATTGTTAAGGTTTTCCCGCTGATGCCCAAGCGTAAGTTGTCCAAAATGGACCACAGGAAGGCTGAAGACGTGCAGTATCTCGTGCAACCTCGCGGCCCCGGCAAAAGCTGGGTGTTCAGAATAATCACGCCCCCCGCTCTGTTGGGGTTGCCCAATCCATGGGATGGCAAGCGGCTGGGCAGGGAGATCAAACGCGGCCTTGCTACCCGTCACCTGTCCGACGCCCGCAAACGCCGTGACATTCTCTTGGGTGACTTGCGCCGACTTGAAGCGCAGCAAGGCGACAGGGGTGCATTCTCGCTGCCGTCAGCCTTTGAATGGCGGGAGGCGATTGCCGCAGACGCAGCCGCGAATGCCGACGATACCCACGGCGGGCTTGAAGTGGTGCTGCATGACAGGCTGGAAGCTGCTGCCACCCGTGGCGTCCTTGTGGATCAACTGCGGCGGTTCTCTCGGGTCGCCACAGGGAAAGGGTATCCGCTGGAACGTGCCCTTGCTGAATACATCGAAGCCCGCCGCCCCGGAAACCCCTCCCATTTCAAGCCGATCAGTCAGTCCACGGTCGACAACCTGAAGACTGCTGCCAAGCATCTGCGGGCATTCCTTCGGGACACCGACAACACGGTCTGCCTTGAAGACCTGACACCCGACGCTGCCCGCCGCTTTCGTGTCGAATACCTGCCCCGCCTGACCGGACACCGCAACCCGCACGGGATGGCGGCGAAGACAGTGGAAAAGAACATCACCCTGCTTACCGGTGTGTGGATTTGGGCTGGCGATGTGGGAAGGACGCCCAAGAGATATGGCAACCCTTGGGTCTTCCGAAGCGGTATCAAGCGCACCGCGAAGGCCGCGCAGTCTCGCGAAGACTTCAAGCCGCAAGAGTCCGCAAAGTTGCTTGGCGCGTCGGGCCGGGGCACACGCCAGGGCGATCTTATCCGCCTCGCCCTCGCCACAGGTTGTCGCATTGACGAAATTGCCACGCTGAAGACGGATCAGGTCCGCGCTGACGGCTCTGGCTTTCGGATCGCCCATGGCAAGAACGCGAATGCCCTCCGCTTTGTCCCGGTTGTGGCCGATGCTCAGACGCTCCTAGCGGCCCGTATGGCGGCACATGGCGCGTCGGGTAGGTTGTTCCCCGAGTGGCCGATCAAGCCCGCCTCTGGCAAAGCTGCGGCAGTCTCGCAGTGGTTCACCCGTTTCCGTCGCGAAACGCTGGGCGCTGACACAGACGGTCGGCTTGTGCTTCACTCGACCCGCCACACATGGCGCACTGCTGCCCGTCGCGCTGGGGTCAGTGACGCGGACATTAACGATCTCGGGGGATGGGAAGGCCAGCGAACATCCAACTCGGTCTATGACCACGGCCTGCTTGAAGAACAGCTAGTTGCCGCCCAGCGCCGCGTGTGGGAACAGCTCGTGGCCTCTGGCTACCTCGAAGGGTTCTGATCCCGCCTGCGCTCGGCGATGCGCTCTCCCCACATCAGCATTAGTAGACCCGGCGCGAGCGTCGCCACGATAGCCACAAAGCCCGCGATGTTGAACGGGTTTACGGTCCGGACCACAGCGCCGACCCCCTCTGTGATTGCTATTCCAGCCAGCCCTAGCAGGACAGCACCGCCACCCGCTGCAAGCAAGACCCACCCAATAACCGTAACAGCTTTTGCCATTGTGCCCCCGTCGCTTTGTCAAGGCACGAAAGCACAAATACAGTGGAACGCACAACCTCAGAACTTCTTAGGTTTCGCCTCAAAGGGTATCCACTAGGTATATCGGATTTACCCCCCGCCTAGCTGTCCCACTTCGCCAGCACCGCAGCTGCCGCCGCAGGGTCTGCCTTGATCCGCAAGACTGCCTGCCGTGAAAGGCTGGTTGCTTTGGCTATCGCGCTTGTCCCCGCCCCCTCTGCATCCATTCTCAAGACCCTGTCCAGCGTGTCACGGTTATAGGCTGGCTTCCTGCCGCGATACTTCTGGGGGCTGCCCTTTGCAGCGGCGATCCCGGCCCGCTGGGCTTCCTTCGTGGCTTCCGCCTGTGCCTGGGCTGTCGCTGCCATGAAGGCAATGAGCGCGTCCCTGACGGCCTGCTGCACTGGCTCTGCCGTTGCTCCGTTGAACTCCATGCGGTTAATCACCGTGCGGATTACCACGCCCCGCCGCATGAACTCTCGGATTGTATCGGTCACGTCCTCATAGTTGCGGCCCAGCCTGTCCACCCACCGCACAACCAGCACGTCACCGCGCCGCAGCTTATCCCACAGGCGTTTGCCTTCGGGACGTTCGGACAGCTTTGTCGTGACGCCCGACTGCCCATGGTCCGCCACCACCTCGTCGATCTTGAAGCCCGCGGCCTCTGCCTGTGTCCGCTGATGGTCAAGGGTTTGGTCGACAGTGCTGACCCGGGCGTAGAGGATGGTCTGCGACATGGTGAAGGCCTTTCCGTTAGGGTTGTGTCCGTTGATATGACTGTCCGTAGATGGAAGTCAACCCTTGTGGACACCCTTCCCGCCGTGTTTCTACATGTCTGCTAGCCTATACCCTTGCGGACAGTCTCACATTAATACTGCGAGACACGTTGACGGATGGTCAGGATGAAGTTATCAACGAAAGCAAGGGTTTGCTATTCGTATGTGCATAGCATTGGACCCCTTGCGCCCCTCTGGTGCAATGAAAGACAGCCATGCCCACGACCAACGCCGCCCGCCTCGCCACTCTCCGCGTCGTCTCCGTCATCTATGAAGATGCGCTGGCGCAGATCGAGACTGCAATCGCCCAGTTCAACGCCGCCGCCGACACCATCGCTGATGCAATGATGCAGGCGCAGATGGAAGCTGTCACCATGACCCACCCCCACGGCCCCGGCAGCAAGAGTGCCCGACACTGAACGAAACGGGCAGGGGATTGCAGGCGTGGTCCCTACCCCCACCCCCCCCTTCCCCCAGTTTTTGAGACAGCTTCAGGCGCTGGGCGGCGCAGCAGGATTAATCCTAAAGCGTCAGTTCTTTCCCAGCCAAGCGCCTGTGGCGGAACGTATGGGGGATTTCCAGCGAAACGCCGAATAGGGTTAAGCATTCAGATATGCGGCCCGAAAATGTCGCCGGGTCCCATCGGCCTCCGCGCCAGGGTAAAGCTCGGGGACACGCCGGTCCCCCCTCTCGGGAACCTGAAGAGATGCGGAAGCGGTGCCCCTGAGAGGCCCGCACATGCCTGCTCTTCTTTGGAGTAAGGAATGGACCGCTGCTTGTCGCCTTGCCCGCTTAGAACGCCGCTGGGCAGCCCTCGTCCCATTGGTCGTCATACGGGTTGCTGTCATCATCGCCGCTAGCAGGGCGATACCCCAGCCAATCCGCAATCTCCGCCAGCTTTCCGCCTGCGCATCGCTGAAGCAACTCTGCCGCTGCCTCTGGGGATCGCTGGCAAAGGTGCGACAGGCTTGCCCCGAACTGTCTGTCTGCGTCGTCAATCATCGCCCGTCGCCATTCATCCCGTGCGTCGTCATTCCACTCGGCGGGATCGTCCCCCCGCAGCATCGCTTGTGCTTCTGCCCAAGACTGCGGAACATCCGCACCCGTCTCGCCCAGTTGCTTCAGTGTCCTGCGCATGTAGGCAACGGATCTTTCCGAGACGCCGCAGGCCGCTGCCGTGTCAGCTTTCGTAAGACCGCCAGCGACAACCAGCCGCCACGCCCAGTTGCCCTTGTCCTCGCGGGAGAGCGGCAGCCGGTCCTTCGCATTGTCCCTGATTGGGATCAGCCGCGCCGTGACCATGTCGCACTTGAAGACTTCCACAGGGACGGGGCCGGTCCATCGCTTGCGTCGGTATGCTGCCAGCCGGTGGTGTCCGTCGGCCACAATCAGCGTCCCGCTGTCCGGGTCTTCCCATACGGCCATGCGGTCCAGCACCCCGCCCCGCTCCAAGGCATCCACCAAGGCTGCAACATGGTTTTCGGCCAGCCCTGATCCGCGCGGCTGAAATTCGCTTTCCCGCGCCTGAAGCTGGCTGATCTGAACGCTTCGCCGCGCTGGGCGTGGAAGCGACAGCTTAGTCTTTGTCATGTAAAGGATTTCCTGTTGTTCGTGGGTCTGCGCAAGGGATGCAAATGCACCCCCCAAGGCTTGCATAGCCAAGCCGCCGCTGAAGTGGCCCCTCAAGCTGCTTGCTTCAGGCGATCCGACAGGGACCACGCCCCCCCGGTATCCTGTCATTCAGTCAACCTGTGGCGCTCTGGTCCGCTGCTGCTTTGCAATGGGGGCGGGTAAATGCTCGGGACACTGTGGCTGCCGCTTCTGCGATGGGGGAACCTAATGCCGCTGGAACCTCCCCTAGCGTTGTCCTGAAGCGTCCTGTGGCGGCTTCTCAGGGGCCGAGCAGGGCATGTGTGCCGTGATGGCTGCGACGCCTCCGCCCAAGGGACTTGCCGCCCCACAACGCGCCTCACATAGTCGCGATGAAACTTCGACCGAGGGGCTTGGGATTGGACAAAGAAACCGTGCTAGACGCTCTTGCCGCAACTGGCGCATGGGCTGCCGCTAACTCTCTGGTGCTGGCCCAAGTGCTTGCAGCCGTTGTTACCGCAGTGGCAACTATCGCGCTCTGGCGAGTTACACGCGTTCTGGCCGTCGAGACTACCACGCTAGCGAAGATGACTGCGCAACCGTTCGTCGTTTGCTGGCTTGAGTCCAGTGCCGCAAATCCGCTTGCGCTCAACCTTACGCTGAGGAACACCGGGAATGCGACAGCATTTGATATCAGTCTGCGGATCACTCCCGCACTCCCTGCCAAGTATGATGACAGGCCCGGCAACGAGGGATCAGAAACGACATTCGCCGTGTCGCTACTTCCGCCCGGACAGGCCCTTAGCATTCGAGGTGTCAAAAGCGAGCTTGTGCATGACACGGTTTTCAACGCCGAACTTGGGTGGGCAGACCGCCCTGGTTCGCCGGTGCGTGAAGCCATTGCGTATAGCTTTGATGCGAATGACGGCTTTCGCTTCGGGTGGGTATCGAAGGGCCTACACGATGTTGCTCAGGAGCTTGAGCGAATTCGCAAACGCTTACCGAAAGCATAACCGAAATGCTGCGCAAAATGACGCGCCCGACCCCGCGTCACACAGTGTCGGCGGACGGACTGCTGTCTTGCTGGTCACTTGCTCTTAGCCTACTGTGTTGTCCATCAATGACAACTAGTGCTTTGGACAACGGGAAGCCACGATAACGAAAGCAGTTTCAGTGACTTATCGGTTGCGACGGCGAAATGGCGTAGTGTCCCACCCTCTCCGCCACTTGCCCCCGCGAAAGCGTTCTCCCGATCCGGCTGCGGCCGGATTTTCTCGTTGTTTACGAGGGTTATGCGGGCGGGGCTGTTAACCGGCCCCGACGACAACGGGCGCGCGCGCGTTCTCTCCGGGCCGGTATTCTCCGGACCTGTTAACCGCCCCCGTTCCGGTTAATCCGCGCAAACCATTGATAACATCCCAGCAATGCTCCGGTATTGTCCGCGCAGGTTTGAGAACCCATGCGGGAAGAGAATGGAACACGTATCGAACACACCCCCTCCAACTTGGGGCGGTGTCACCGCAGCGCGGCTCTCGCACTCGGCACGCTAGCTTCGTCCTCACCGACCAAGGCCGCGAGTCGAGCGAGCGCTTCCGCCACGATGCGGCCCTGATCGTGGATGATCTGAATGATCTCAGCTGGCGACCGGTCATCGAACTTCGTAACAGTGCTTGGATTGACCGCCTTGAGGTCGAAGACAGCAGCGTCAATGGCAGCTGCCTGAGCCTCCAGTTCTCGCGCCGCCTTCTCCTTTTCGTTGATTTCTCCGATCAGCGCAGCCACCTCGGCATCTGAAGTCTTCAGCTTCTTCAGGCGCTTGAGCTTCTCCTTGAAGTCGATCACCTCGGCCTTGGTTTCACCTGCCTGCTCCAGAATGGGCTGCATCTCTTCGCGTGCTTCCGCGCGGCGCGCGGCGAAGTCGACCGTCCAGGAGTACCGACTGTCAGCCTCCGCCTTGCCGCGGAGCGGCAGCAGCCGGGCGTAGGACGGGAACGACTTTCCAGTGTTCACTTCCTGCTCCAGCCAATCGGCTGTCAGATTGGCGGGCAGCGCGCTGTCCGCAAGCAGCTTTCCGTCCTTGTCGAAACCGAAATGCGCCAGCGTGAGCGGAGTCTTCTTGCCGACCTTCACGTGGCTCAGGTCGTAGTACCAGATCCGCTCGGTCTTCTTGCCTTTGGTGAAGAACAGCAAGTTGGTCTTCAAGCCTGCGCCAGCGGTCGAGAAGACCCCTCCCGGCAGGCTCACAATTGCCCAAAGGTCGCATTCATCGACCAGCTTGCGCTTCGTCTCGACGAAGGAGCTTTCGTTGGTCCTGAACAGCATGCCTTCGTCGAGAACGATGGCGCAGGTGCCCTTCGGGGCAAGCTCGGCAAGGATGTCCTGGACGAAGAGCACCTGCGTCGAGCTGGTCTCGAAGGCGAAGTTCTTCTGCGCGTCCTTGCCTTCCTTTCCGCCGAACGGCGGGTTGGTCAGGATGACATCGAACTGCTTCGGCGCCTTGTCGAACAGCGCGCCATAGGTTGCCCGGCGTGTGAGGGAGTTGCCATGCCAGAGATTGGGCTGGTCGATCCCGTGCAGGACGAGGTTGGCCAGCGCGATCGGGATGACGAGGTTCTCCTTTTCGCGGCCGAAGAACGTGTCGTGCTTCAAGGCCTCGAGACCGGTGCTCAGGGGGGACCGGCCCAGCTTCCGCGCGATATGCTCGTATGCAATCGCCAGGAAGCCGCCCGTCCCGCAACAGGGATCATAGACGGTCTTCCCGAGTTGCGGATCGACGGTGTGGACCATCGCCCGGATCACCTCGCGCGGGGTAAAGAACTGGCCGCCATCCGAGTTCTTTTCCCCCATCTTGAGCAGCAGGTCTTCTTACACCTGTGACAGAGTGAAGAAGTGGGTGTCGTCGATGTTGTCGACGCTGATCTCGTCCACGCGGTCGAGGATGTCGCGCAGGTTCGTCTCAGAATCCACACGCACCCGCTCGACCGCCGTCATGATCCGGCCGATGATGCGCTGTTTCGGCGATGCGGCGGGGTTGGGCAGACCTGTCCGCAGATCGGTGTCCAATCCGTGCAGCGCGGGCAGCAGCTCCTTGTTGATAAAGTCGAAGAGCTTGCCGTCACCAGCAGCGAACAGTTCCTGGCGCTTCCAGCCGAACGGCTTCCCCTCGGGCGTCTTCGGATGGCCCGGCTTCCCGGAGTATGGCGCCGCCCAGTCCTGCCAGCGATAGGGCGCGCGCAGGGCGTGCGAGAACCCGACGCCGACGGCATCGGCTTCTTCCTGATCGCGCGCCTCCTGGGCGTCGAGAAGGCGCAGGAACAGGATCCACGTAAGCTCCGGCACATACTGAAGCGCACTGGCGCAGTTGGAGCGGCGCATCACATCGCAGATGCCCTTGACGAAGGCGCCGAGCGACTGCGTCGAGGAAATGGCCTTGGGTTTCTTTTCTTTGGGGCGTGCCATGGTCACATCTCGAAGGCTGCCGCGAGGATCTTCTGCGGCAGGCGGTTGATCTCGGAAAGGCGGGACTCCAGCGCGCGTTTCAGCGGCTTGAGCTCCTTGAGCGCGGCGGATGCGCGTTTCTGCTCCGCATAGCTCGGCAGCGCGATCTCACCTTCGGCGAGGCGATTGAACAGCATGCGCTCTCGCACGGCGCCGCGAGCAAGCGAAAGGATACAATGCGCACCAAGAGGCGAACGCAGCCAGTAGTAGAACCAGCGGCTGTCCACAATGCCGGGCTTCCCCTGGAGCACCACATAATCCGGGCTGGTGATGCCGGGATCGTCGTCATCGTCGACAAAGGCGATGGAGCCGATCAGAATGCGCATCGGATTGTAGAAGACGGTACCGGGCGTTGCCGGCTTGTATTTCGGCGCTTGCTTGCCAGGTGGTTCCTTGGCCGGAGCTAGACCGTCGCGGGTGGCGCCGAGGACAGGATGGCACGCCCAGTCTGCGCCGACACCACGCTTTACCTCGTCCAACACATCGCCCAAACGTCGCTCATGCGCTGAATTTTTCTGGATGCTCTCAAGGACGATTGCGCTGGCAAGGGCGGAGACATCTTCACTCTGCGATCTAGCGGCCGCCGCCGCCTGATGAGCTTCCGAAAGCGCCGCTTTCAGTCGTTTCACTATCGCCTTCTGGACTTCCAGACCCGGCAGGCAAATATGAAATGCCTCAAGGGTGGGCATATAAATCGTCTTGTGAGTAGCCCGGACGAAAGCTCACGCAAGTAGTCGCGAGACAGAATGAGCGAATACATCAAGAAATCGGGATCGAGAGTCTCGCCACAGACTCAGTTAGCGAAATCTTGGCTGGTGGCCATGGGATTTCCCATGATCGCGACAAAGCCAACGGATGCAGTTCTGGATAAGCAAACAGTACCTACTGGAAGAATTCTTGCAGCAGAATTCGCAATACCCGCATGGTTCGTTTTAATTTCGGTGCTGCTGACCCACTTCCCGTCAAAAGCACGAATCCCGGTCAGAGAAAGCCAAGATACGTCACCACCCCACCACTCAGGCCGCAAGCGACTTGGAGTGTGACCGCTTTCGAGCCTGGCAACCTCATTCAATCGTACCCACTTCCAGCCGTCAGGAGCCGACAAAAGATTCGGGTCTACAGATATCGGCATAAACGCAGGGGTGTGTTCAGTCATCTTGCTCCAAAGAGCCTTCCCTTTGCCTCGCGCACAACATCAGCAGGACTTCCGAGCCCACGGAGCGCGGCCAGCCCTCCTGCCATCCGGATTTCCGGTACATCCCACAGCGCCGGTGTCTCCAGCGCGTCGGTGCCGCCTTGCGCAAACTGGGGGGCCAGTTCCTTCAGCACGACGGCAGCTTTCGGGTCCATGCCGTCAAAACACTTTTTGTTCAAGTCGATATACTGATTCCCACGCTCTGGTCGCTTCAGAGCGCGCGCGTGATAGCCGTGGTGGCCAAAGAAATCGTAGAGGTCGAAGTCGCTCATCTTGTCGATTTCGCGGATGACCTCGGGGCTGAAGTTGTCGCCGAGCAGATGGTCGATCAGGTCACGACGCTTGCTCGTCTCGATCCAGAGCTCGCGGAACTCGTCCAGCGTATGCGCCTCTGCGAGCACGCGCGCCATTACCTCGCGCCGGTACTCGTCCACAGGGATTGGGGTGTCGCGGCCCTCGCGGCTGACGAGGATGAAGCGACCCTGCGGGTTGATGACGACCTGCTTTCCGCCGATTTCGGCGACGGACGGGCCGTCGCCTCCTTCCTCGTCATCGCCGCCCTCGCCACCGCCCCCCGTGCCGCCATCGCCTCGCGGGCGCGGGGGCTTGGTTATGAATTCGGTGCCGAAGAGATTGGTGACGCCAGTGTAGTCGTAGAGCCAGAACTTGTACTTGGCCGTCTCTTCGTGGATGCGTGTGCCCCGGCCGACCATCTGGTAGAACTTGATCGGCGACTGGAGGTAGCGAAAGAAGACAACTGCATTCAGCCGTTCGATGTCCACGCCGGCCTCCAGCAGATCGACCGTGCAGGCGATGAAGGCGCGTTCGCCGGACCCGCGCATCGGCTCGATCATGTCGGCACCGTTGTTCGCCCCGCCCATGCATTTGAAAGCGTAGTGGTCCTTCGGCGTCTGACCGTTCTCGCGGCACCAGCGGACGTAGAGGTTGTTCATGTGTTGCGCGACCCGGTCGGCATGGATCTCTCGCGTGCAGAAGATGATGACCTTCTGCTCCGGCCCGCCATTCGCGCAAAGGAGCTGGAACAGGTCCTCGCACATCTTCGGCGTGCGCAATTCGACGAACAGCTCGTCGTCGAAGTCCTTGCCGGTGTACTGCGCCTTGGGCAGGTCGTCCTCGGTCAGCGGCAAGCCCGTCTTGATGTCTCGGACACCCGCGTTGAGGATTTCCTCTCGGGTGAAGACCATGTTGTCGATGCTGGCCTTGCGCTTCACGATCTCGCAGGCCGCAAGATAGCCGTCCTCCTGCGCCTCGATCAGGGTGTACTCGTAGACCGGTTCGCCGAAGTACTTTCTGTTGTTGGCAGTGATCTCCTGGTCCTCGGCGCTGGCCTGCTTCGATTCCTCGAGCTTTCGCGGCGTCGCGGTCAGGCCGATGTGGATAGCGTTCGGGTTGCGGCGAAGCACCTCGGACCACCGGCCCCAGGCAGAGCGGTGGCACTCGTCGATGATGATGACGCTGAACGCGTCCTCACCATAGTGCTCGGACAGGAAGCTGGCGAACCCGTCGTCGTCGTCCAGACCGAGCGTCTGGTAGGTGGCGATATGGATTCGTGCGTTCTGCGCGGCGTTGCCGCCCCGCTCCGACTTCACGATGCGGGCGTTGTCACCGAAGGCGGCCTTGAACTTGTTGTAGGCCTGCTCGCGAAGTTCATCCCGGTCACACAGGAAGAGCGCCGGTTTGGGCAGCTGGCCGGCCTGCGACAGCCGCCAGAGCACGTTCGTGGCGATGATCGTCTTGCCTGCGCCTGTGGCGAGCGTCAGCAACACCCGGGGTGCCGTGCCAGCCTGGCGGTCCAGAATGATCTTCTCGAAGGCGGCGCGGATCGCCGCATCCTGATAGTAGCGGCTGTGCGCCCATGCCGGGCTGTCCGCCTGGAACAGCATGGCTGCGTCAGGGGCGTGGAGGTCTATCCCACTGTCCTTGGCATACCGTGTCGTCAGGTCTGGGTGCGTGGGGAAATCGGGAAACTGGAAAGGCCCACCCTGCAGGCTTGTGAAGCAGTCGTACTCCCCGTAGCGGTGGCCATTGGTCGAGAAGACGTACTTGACCTCGTATCGTTCGCAGTCGGCATACGCCTTGGCTTGCTGCATGCCCTTGAGCGGATCGTCCCCCTCCTTCTTTGCCTCGAGCACAGCGATGGGCATCGACTTTGGCATATCCACGATCTGGACGCACAGGAGATAGTCCGTGCGCCCCGGACCTTTCCGCCTGCGCCCCTTTGGCCCTGTGGGCTCCACCGGCGGCGGCGTCAGAACGGTTTCGAGCGTAACCTGGTCCCGGCTGACATAGCCTTTTGCTCGGAGAACTAGGTCGATGAGGTGATACCGCGTGTCGGCTTCATTCATGCTCATGGCCGCTCTCCCGCCCCGTTGGAAAATACTGTCGAAGACCGGAAGCAGGGATCGGGTCGGCATCCAGTGCCGAGAGTGCCCCGAAGCGACGGACTATTATACATTGACCGACCAAATCCGCCGCGCCCTCTCGACCAGATCAGCCTGCCGCGCGGTCAGCAGGTCCTTCGTCCAATGATCAGCCAAGAGGATCGGCTTTGTGGTATCGAAGGAAACCCGGTTGTTTCGCTCGGCGTAGATCTTCTTCTTGCGGTCGAATGGGAAGTACTGCGCCTTGTAATTCTTGATGCCAGTAAGCAGCGCAAGATTGCCAAGGCGGTGCAGCCAGAGGCGGTGGTCGTCATCGGTGAAACGCTCACGCCAGTAGGCGTCCTTGAGCGCCTGAGGCAGAACATGCTCGATGGTGATCTTTCCGCCGAAGTCCTTGGTGACCGACTCGTCCTGATCGGCCTCTTCAAGGCGCAGCAGGACGGCCTGCGCAAAAGGCCGTCCATAGACCTCGCCGTCGAGCAGAGAACGGAATTCATCGTCGTTGGCATTGGCGCGGAAGATCGCGCGGATGTCGTCCGCGTTTTTCCCGGCGCGGATCGCGGTGATGAGCTGAAAGTATGCTGTCAAACGAGCAGTGAACGCGAGGCGCCGGATCCAGTTCTGATAGGTGATCCGCTCGAGTAGATCGATGAATTTGCCCTCGGGCATGTCCGCTACAGGCCTGTTCAGGAAGGCAAGCAACGGCGGAATCCACTCCTCGAACGCTACCCGCTTGAGCGATCTGACCGCGCGACGAGCTGCGGGCGCCTCGAACTCGTTCCTGAGAACGCGCAGATAATTGCGAGCGGAAGTGTTCACCTCGTCGAGAAAAGTGAACGGCGTCGCCGCAGTCTCAATAAGGGGCTCGAACTCTTCGTGCAGCGCCTTGCGCGCTTTAGTTGCTACAATCGAGCTGCGATGATGCGCCATGAACTGATCAAGACGCTCGATGCCAATCTGCTCCTCCAGTTCGAGCCATGCTTCGTCCAGATCACTGCTTCGGGCTGCGTTGCCGCCGAGACGCGCAAACAGCATGCTCTTGATCAGGTCGGCATTTGACAGCGCCATGCCGCGGGCATTCAGAACATTGAACAACCGGTAAGCCGACTGCCAGGACGCAGTAGTGACGAACACTACATAGACCCTGCTAAGCAGATAGTTCGCGAACAGCTTCAGCGTCTTCTGGTCATGCTGAGCCATAAAGCTGTCGATGGCCTCCAGGTTCTCGATGATGCGCTGCTTTGGGGCATCCTGCTCCTTCGCGACCTCCTTGCGCAGCGCCTCGGGGACCACTTCCCCCGACAGCACGTGACGTCGGAAGAAGTTCTGATCGCGCTGGCGTAGGGTCAGTCGTGGCGTCTCCTCCTCACCAGTAAGCGCATTGCGTGGCAACACACGCCGACCCAGTTCAGATTTCGCCGGTTCATCGACGGCATCGCGCAGGCGTGAGAAGATCAGGTTGAGCGTCGTCAGCCGCTGCTGCCCGTCCACGACATCATACAGGCGACCCTTTTCGCGTTCGATGGTGATGAGCGACCCGATGAAGTACTCCTCGTCGTTAGCCACATATGCTTCCCAGACATCGTCGAGAAGTTGTTCAACGTTACCCTTTTCCCAAGAATACGGCCGCTGATACGCGGGTATTTCGTATCTAATCTGTTCGGTCAGAATCTGACTGATCGTGCGCTCGCCCGCTTCCATTGTCGCTCTCAACTATCGGACGGCGACTGGATTGCCGGACGCCCGATTTTGAGCTGACATTACCGCCGTTTGCGGCGCGAGACTAAGCTGCGGCCCTAGGATGATGCAAGCCTCAAGCCGGCGGCGTACCGCACGCATCTTCAATCTAGGGCAGTGTTCAGGACGGCGCGTTGCTCGGACCAGGCCCTTGGCAATGTCCCGCGCAGCGCCTCCAGCTTGAGGCTTGGCGGCTGACTGCCGTCAAGGATGCCCTCCACCAAGTCGGGGACAAGTTGCGTGAGCCGCATGGTCCTTGTCAAGAAAGGCGCGGCCATCCGTTCGCTTCGGGCCAACTCCGCGATGGTACCGAACTCACCCGACTCTAGCACCTTCTTCCACCGAAACGCCCGAGCCAGCGCCTTGATCAAAGCGTCGTCGCAATGACTGCGAGCGCGAATGTCAGTGGGCACCTCCATCTCCTTCCGCCCGCCGCGCTTCACGACGCGGAACGGGACGTGCACCGTTATCGTATCGGCGGTCGCGGCCCGGCGCGTCACGCCGCTTCTCCAACCCCGCCGGCCAGCATCTCGTGTGCGAGGCCGCCGAGGCCGTCGACGCGAAGCCGGACGTTGAGCCCGTCCGTGCCTATGTCGACACGCTCGACAAGCAGCGCTACGATGCGCGTCTGCTCGGCAGGGAATAGTTCGTCCCACAGCGGGTCCAGCTGCTGCAGGGCGCCACGGGCGTCGGATTCGGTGATGTTGTCGGCGAGGACGCGCGCTGACTTCCACGTCCCCGCCACGATCTCGGGCTGGCGGAACACGGCGCGGAGCTGATTGATGACGGCGGCTTCAATCTCGCCCGCCGGAAGACGGCCGACCGAACACGCCCCCGCGCCATGCTTCAGCACCGTCTGGCTGACATAGTAGCGGTAGAGCCTGTCGCCCTTGCGGGTATGCGTCGGCGAGAAGGCGGCACCATCGGGACCGAAAAGCAGCCCCTTCAGCAGCGCAGGCGTCTCGGCGCGGGTGCGCGCGGCGCGCTTGCGCGGGCTTTCCTGCAGGATGGCGTGGACGCGATCCCACATTTCGCCGTCGATGATCGTGTCGTGCTCGCCGGGATGAACGCGCCGTGACGGCCGCCATGCGCGAGGCTGGGACCGGGCTGAAGACGGCCTGGCGGTTGCAGATCACTGGCGCGGGGCTGGGCACTCGGCTCGCCAATTCGATCCGGAGCCAGAACTTCCCGAGGTCGGGCGAGAGCCTGCACGCCGCGGCGCTCGTCTGGTCGAAGGGCCCGGTCATCGTGGGCGCGCACGACACCGGCCCTCTGATCCGCTCGAAAGACGGATTCTGGCTGGCGATCCCGCTGCCAGCGGCGGGCAAGTCCCTGCGTGGCGGCCGGATCACGCCCGGCGAATGGGAGCGCCGACGCGGCCTGCGCCTGCGCTTCGTCTATCGCCGTACGGGTCCACCCGCATGCCCTTCGCCAGCACTTCGCTCGGCGCGGAGCAGCCGCTGCTGAGCTCGGAGCTGCTGGGCTACGGCCGCGATCCGCTGGCGCCGATCAAGGACGAGCGCGTTGATCACCTCGGCTATGACCTCCGGGAAGTCCTCCGGCGTGAAATGCTTACCCTCCTCGATCCGGCGAAGCGGCGCGCCGAGGTCGCGGGCGAGGCGTTCTCCGTACTCGATCTTCTGGAACTGGTCGGCCTCGCCCCAGGCGATCCGCGCGGGAAGGCGGAGCCGGGGCAGGTCGTCCGCGACTGCACGGGTGTCGGCATTGTCGAGGGACTGGACCTGACGCACGAGCGCGGCGGCGCCATCGTGGGCCTCGTAGTGGGGCACATGCGCCTTGAAGGCTTCCTCAGCCTGCTCCGCCGAAACATGGCCACGGCGATAGAACATCCGTAGGAACTCGCGGAAGGGCGCGGTCGGCATGTGCCGCACGACTGCGCCCGTGGCGGCCGTCGGGTTGACACTCGGGATCGGCCAAGAATCATAGCAGATGGCATTGGTGAAAAAGAGCCCGCGGCAGAGTTCGCGATTGCGGACGGCGGCGATCTGGATCACCCCGCCGCCGACATCGTGGCCGGCGAGGATCGCGGGCTCCAGCCCGAGATGCTCCATCCAGCGAGCGAGGTAACCGGCCTGCGCGCCGACCGAGATATCGCGGTCCCGTCCTGCGGGAATAGAGGCGCCGTAACCGACCATCTCCCAAGCGAGGCAGCGACAGCCCTCGAGGCGCGGGATGACGGCGCCAGAGCGCGGGCGAGGTCGGAATGCCGTGCACGAGAACGACCGGAGCACCCTCGCCATGCTCCTCCCACCGAATGGTGATGCCGTCGATCCTGGCGGTTTGCGATGTCATCCGGTGCTCCCGATCTCATCCAGGCGATGTCGCTTCGGCACCTCATCGGCCCAGGAACCTTTTTGTTCCAGAGGCCACAACGGGTGCGGATTTCTCGGCCACAAACTGATCTGGTGGCAGGATAAAGTATTCCGCGATGCCATCGCCGCCACGGCCCTCTCCACTTCGTCCACGCGTTCCCGGAGCTGGGCCGCGAACGCCAGACAGTTCGCCGTCCTCGCTTCGCTGAAGACCGCCGCAGCCTCAACTGATCCGGCGCGCTGATCGTGCCGACTCCAAGCCGGTCGAGCCGCTCCGGATGCCTGTGCCCGAAACCGCAGGCAAGTGTGCCGCGTTGACCTGCACGATGTTGAACGCGGAAAGACATGGCGCCGGTCGGCCGCTGCTGATGGTTCACGGGCTGGGTGGTAGCATCCGGTCCTGGGATCCGCTGGTTTCGGCGCTCGGCAAGTCGCGGCTGCTCGTCATTCCCGATTTGCCCGGGCACGGAGCATCGCCGGCATTCGAGGGAAGGCAGGCTTTTGCCGCCTTCGTCGATGCGCTCCAAACGTTCATCGAACGGGAAGGTCTGCACGGCGCGGACATGGTCGGCAGTTCCGTCGGCGGCAGGATCGTTCTCGAGCTGTCGCGCCGCGGCATCGGCGGGCATTGCGTCGCACTCGACCCCGGCGGGTTCTGGCGCGGCTGGGAGACCCGCTATGTCCACCTCACGCTCGCAGGGTCAGCGCGGCTGGTCCGGACGCTGCGACCTCTGATCCCGACGCTGTCGCGCCATGCCCTGTCCCGGATGATGCTGCTGGCGCAGCTTTCGGCGCAACCGGCGCGGCTCGACCCGTCGCTCGTCCGGGCCGAGTTGCAGAGCATCGCCTCGACGCCGATCTTCGACGCGATGCTGCGCGAACTGGTGCAAGGGCCGTTGCAGGAAGGAACAGCCTCGCCGCCAGGCCGGATGACGATCGGATGGGGGCGTCGCGACCGGCTTCTCCTGCCGCGTCAGGCCGCGCGGGCGGCGGCGGCCTTTCCTTCAGCCCGGCTGCACTGGTTCGAGAACTGCGGCCACTTCCCCCAATGGGATCGACCCGAAGAAGCGGCACGAGTGATCATGGAAACGGTAGCCTGACCATTTGTGGCGGCAGCTAGTTCCGCGGCCGGCTAGAATGCCAGGACCTGAGAATTCTATGCCAATATAAACAATGGCTTGGGTGGAGAAGGTTCGACCCCGGTCCCATCCCCTCCGCCACTTGCCCCCGCGAAAGCGTTCTCCCGATCCGGCTGCTGCCGGATTTTCTCGTTATTTTCGAGGGTTATGCGGGTGGGGCTGAGCACCGGCCCCTGCGCCAGGAGGCCCGAAAGCGGTCTCTCAGGGCCGATATTCTCCGGACCTCATGACTGCTCCGATTTGGTGAATTTCTTGTAAGCAACTGCAATACAGGGATTTTTCAGAGCCTGCAACTGAGCATTTCGATGTCAGTGGCGTTCGTCAGAAGGCACTGAAATCGAACTCGCTCATGGTCATGGTGTAGCCGCCGTGGGCGCTCCAAGTCTTCGCACGGGTGCCGCGGCGCGAGCCGTTGCCGTCAGGCCAGCTCTCGTCTTGTCAGCCCACTCGGCCGCCTCAACACGAGCCAAATGCCCGGTTGAATGAACGGACTCTTAGGCGATGCGGCTTTCGAGATAGCGCCGGTTGAACGGCGGCGGCTCGCTGTCGAACAGGTCGCGCCACTGCTTCTTCAGGTCGGGCGTCGGCGTGGTCTTGACGCGGCCAGGCGCGCGAGGATGGGAGCGGAGACAGGCTGAGAGTTCTCGCCTCAGTGCCCCACGCCCTTGAATGTATAGCGCCTGATAGATGGCTTCATGGCTGATGCGCATGGTCGGATCCCCAGGGAAGTCCACCTTCAGGC